>CAWACC010000017.1:0-100033 GCA_963780445.1 uncultured Parachlamydiaceae bacterium | reverse complement strand
TGAACAATAGCTCACGCAATCCCTCTCCTTTAGGGGAGGGTCAAGTGAGCCATTTTTTTGTTCTAGTTCTTCTTTTTCCGGTAAATGTTTGAGATAGCTTAACTTGTTTTTCTTCTATTGGACGCCTTTGGTCATGTACATATTGCTTAACCACCTCCAAAGGAGCTCCTCCGCAGGAAACCACACAATAGCTGGGAGACCAAAAATGATCACCCCATAGCTTATCCTTAATTTCCTGCCAAAATTCTTGTCTAATAAAATAAGATGATTTTCCCTTAAGTTTGCCTACTAAATTAGCTATAGCTAACTTTGGAGGGCAGCATACCATGAGATGGACATGATCATCTTCTCCGCCGAATTCTATTAATTCCACTTCCATTTGTTGGCATGTTTCCAAAAAGATATCATGGAGCCTGTCCAGCATTTTTGCCGTAAGCACGTCTCTCCTATATTTTGTAACAAAGACTAGATGTACAAAATTTTTAAATACGCAATATCTGCCAGTTCTCCAATAAAAATCTTCTTTCATAGTGTTGACCTAAATTTGAGACATATTGTATAAGATATATTTTTATGATGCAAGGTCAATTCGTTTATGTTAACAGGTATTACATTGCAGGCACATCCGACAGCACGGCAAAAACAAATTATCAGTCAATGGATGGGCTGTGCGCGTTTTGTCTGGAATGCCAAATGTGAAGAAGAAAAGTATTTAATGCATTATGCAAGACGCTACCTTCCTATAGGGACTTATCCCTCTATTGATCAAACATTTTCCCAATATAAGGATAAGGAGCTATCTCCCTGGCTTTTTGACTGTCCAAGCCAGATACTGCGAAATTCTGCTGCCAATTGGTACCAGGTTTATAGGAATTTTCTTAAAGGTCAATGTGGCAAACCAAATAGAAAAAAGAAATCGGATACTGAAAGCGTTCATTTGACTAGAGAATTGTTTCGATTTGAGAAAGGCGATGACGGGGTAATGCGTTTGTTTGTAGGCTCCAAGACAAATAATATAGGGTTTCTAGCTATCAAAAATCACACCTCTTATGCTGAGCCAAAATCAATTCGGATCAAAAAAAAGAATGGGCGTTATTGTGTATCCTTTTGTTATGAAGACGATATAGAGGATTCAAAGGATATTTATGAACATCTTGGGTACCTTAAAAACCTTAGCAAAGAAGAGTTGGAAGGAATGACCATAGGGGTCGATCGCGGAGTTAAACGGCCTGTTCAAGCCGGTGATGAAGCCTACGATTTTTCTATGGAGCAAAAAAGAAAAAAAAAGGCTAAAGAACGATGCATCAAAAGAAGTCAAAAGGCACTTGCCAGAAAACAGAAAATTTCAAGAAGAAGAAAAAATCAAAAACGCAAACTGTCAAGAGCCTATGAAAAAATAGCAAACATTAGAAAAGATTTTTGTCATAAAACAAGTAGAGCTATTGTTGATAAAGATGCGAATAAAGTCATTGTTCTCGAGGATCTGCGCACCAAACAAATGACTGGAAAACCCGAGGCCAAAAAAGACGAAAAGACCGGAAAATGGGTCCCTAATAATAGAAAAAGAAAAGCTGGGCTCAACCGATCGATTCTGGATAAGGGCTGGTGCCGGATGGAACAGTTTATTCGTTACAAAGCAATAAAAGCCGGGAAGGCTTTCTTCAAGGTGCCGGCTCACCATACCTCTCAGGAGTGTGCAGATTGCGGCCACACTCATCCCGACAATCGCAAAACCCAGGAATTGTTTTTTTGCGTAAGTTGCGGCCATTCTGATAATGCAGATAAAAATGCTGCAGAGGTTATTAAGAAAAGAGCAATCAAATTAATACTAGACTCTGGAACGGAGTTGTCTAGCCGTGGAGTTTTGCTAGATAAAGGACGTGGAGCTGCAAATAAGACGCGAGAAGCGAATGCGAATCGTGCACGCAGCAGAGAAGCGTCAAAAAAGAAAGAATTAGCTGCTCAAGCAGCCTAATTCTGGAAGCCCTCTCCTTTAGGGGAGGGTAGTTCACCTAACCACCCTTTGTCTTGCAATAGTTGGACGACATTAGAGTCCTTCCTTATCACGTGGCTGGCTCCAATAGCGAAGAAAGGTAAATCAGTCATTTTTTTTGTGTTAAATGGTTTCTCTTCTTGCTCTATCTCGGACAGTTTAGCTTTCAAAACCTCATCTATTTTATTTGCCATTACCTTATCACGATCATTGAATAATTCTTTGCTTAATTTTGTATCTAATTTAGAATACTCATGGTTCCAACTCGAAATAAAATCGGTGTCATTACCGTCATTCCAAAATTTATTTGTTTTTTTAAAACACTTAATGCTTGTAAAATGAATTCTTCTGTGATTTCAGAAGCATTAGGCAGCCTATCGATTCGTTTTTTTAAAGAAGGCTTTTCAAATTTATTAATTAGTTTTTCTCTAGCTTCACTGTTGTTCTCTAAACCACATAATTTTTTATCATAATTCATGGTGTGTAGTATTATTATTGCCTCCATTCCTAATTGATATTTTATATAAGGATTACTTGGGTCTTTTATTAAAGCCGTTTCAGCTGAAATTATACCTAATTGATTTATTAGTTTGTCGATAAGTTCTAATTTAATTTGCGGAGAAGAGTGTATAAATTGATTTGCTTGAGTAGCAATGAAATCTATGGAAGCACCGTATGCGTGCAACTGGTTTATAATAACTTTAAAGGCAGTATTTACATAGACCTGTAATTTCTCATTTTCTTCAGGAGAAAGGGGTTCTTCTAGTTCTTCTATATTATTTTTTTCTTCATGAGTAGTTGAGATGTCATCATTAATTTCTAAATAAATCTGATTGGATCTTTTAATAGCATCACGAATAGTAAAATTAAATTCCAACATATCTCGACTTGCAAAGTGTACAGTGCCTAACAAGTGACCGACAAGTAGACCTTTAGCAGAAATAATTTTGTAAAATATTCCTTTAATTTTTTCATTAGAAAGATTTGCTTTACACATTGAATTTTGATCTTGCTCATGAGAAACTAGCTTCTCAACATGAGAATATTCTTGAGGTTGATCCTCCATCGAAGCCAGATTTGTTAATTCTGTTTTATTAATTAAAAGATGATAGATTGGTAGTTCATTGAATAACATTTTCAACTCATTTTTTTGTCTATAATTTAAAGTCTATTTAATATGTTGTAAAGTTACTCTATTATAATGAATTGCAGAGATAAAATGAAGCGCTAAATAACTTAATGCCGCGCCAATTTAGAAATTTCCTCATTTCTGCAATTTAGAAATTTCCGCTTTTTCTTTAGGATCAGCCTAAAAAAAAGCGGGAGATATATGCGGGAGATTTTGCAAAGGAAAGGGGTCAGGCAATAGCTTGAAGCCCCTTTTTGGCTATAAGATTAAGCATTTTGAGAGCAATACCACGGGGGTGTTTTTCACCACGTTCCCATTGCTGCACAGTAGAGACACTTATATTTAGATATAATGCAAAGACGCCTTGACTCACTTTTTCACGCAGACGAAGACTTTTTATTTCCCGAGGAGACAAACTTTCAATAGGCGTAAGACACATCGCATTAAATTCGTGCATAGTTGTTGCATCAACAAGTCCTGCATCATACAGACCTTCTACGGATTCGTGAACTACTTCTAAAATTGATTTTTTCATACTAATTAACCTCAACCAATTCGCCAACATGTATAGCTTGAGCAAGTTGCTCATCACTAAAGCTAAAATATAATTTAGCCAATTTTTTAAGAGCGATTTCTTCCTGTTCAGAAATAGTTGAGCGAACATTTTTTGCATAGCCATAGACAAAAAATACGTGTTTATCAGTTCTAAAAGCTACGATAGTGCGTGCTCCAGTACTTTTCCCTCGGCCATCCAGTGCGATACGCTTTTTAAAAACATTCCCTCCTAAATTAGCCTCATATAATCCGTTGCTAATTTCATTAACCGCTTCTTTTAATTCGTTATCCAAGAGCCCAACATCTTTTGCCCAGCGATGAAAAGCTTTATTCTTAAAAATCCGCATTTGGCTCCCACTCTTCCCTATATTTAAACTATAGCTCTAAGTGCTATATATTTTCAAGCTGAAACTAGTAGGTGACCAAATAAGTCTTGGGGTAATGTCTGGGGCCGGTTCTTGTGTCTGGGGCCGGTTCTTGTGTCTGGGGCCGGTTCTTGTGTCTGGGGCCGGTGTCTGGGGCCGGTTCTTGCATAACTGCATAACTTTATCGTATTAAAAGTTATGCAGTTATGCAAGAACCGGCCCCAGACACAGACACCGGCCTCAGAAACAATGCGATTATTTACAGAGAGGGCTGAATCCTTCCTCTTAATCTGCCTGATTCACTTTTTTTCGTAAAACAAATGGTTTTTGGCACGCTTTTCAATGATAAATTCGCAGGGCGCAAAGCGGCTGCCGTATTTATGCTCGAATTCTTTCAGATGTTCGACGACATAGCTGATCCCTAGCCTGTCTGCATATTTCAACAAACCTCCCCGAAACGGGGGAAAGCCCGTGCCTAAAATCAGGGCCATGTCCAGATAATCCGGTCGGCCGATGATCTTCTCCTCCAGGCAGCGCCCGGCCTCATTGACCATGCCCAGAATGACCCTGTCTGTCCATTCCGTTTCAGATGCCTGCGCCTTGGCGGATATAGGCTTCGGCAGGAGGTTCAGGACCTCCGGATTAAAACAGGGTTTCCCGGTGCCATACAAATAAAAGCCTTTGCCTGTCTTTTTTCCCAGCCATTTTTTTTCATACATATCCTGGAAGATTTTTGGCCCCTTCATCCGGTCCCCATAAGCGGATTCAAATATTTTATTCACCTTTGCCATCACATCAATTCCCACTTCATCCATCAGAGTAAAGGCGCCCATCGGAAATCCAAATCGCAGCATGAGTTTCTCTATTTTTTCCCAATCAATCCCCTCTTCAAAAAGATGCATGAGTTCATTTGCGCCCATCGCAAATACGCGATTGACGCGGAAAGGGGTCAGAAAGGGGTCAGAAAGGGGTCAAGAAAGGGGTCAGGCCTGACATTCGGACATTTTGGTTTGGAAAGAGAAAGGGGTCAGGAAAGGGGTCAGAAAGGGGTCAGAAAGGGGTCAGGCCTGACATTCGGACATTAGAAAGGGGTCAGGCCTGACATTCGGACATTTTGGTTTGGAAAGAGAAAGGGGTCAAGGAGAATTTACGTAAAAGAAAGGGGTCAGGCCAGAAAGGGGTCAGGCCTGACATTCGGACATTTTGGTTTGGAAAGAGAAAGGGGTCAAGGAGAATTTACGGAAAGAGAAAGGGGTCAGGCCAGAAAGGGGTCAGGCCTGGGCTGAAACGAATCTATGTTATTTGAGAAATTTCCGGTGGAATCTTTCCTCCCATTTCTATATCCTAAAAGCAACTGTTAATCGTCATTGGACTGCAGCAGGATCTTGCTAGCCTACAAAGATCCTTAAAGCTTTCCCCAGGCGATCTACAGATACTTTAATTTATTATAATAAATAGTTTACATGTTTTTAGGTCATTGGAATTCTTTTGTCTAAACTTTTTTGGCGAGTGGGACAGGAAGTTTCTGGTGCTCTAGAGAGAAAAAGCATCGATTTTTAGTCGGTTCGTTTCAGCCCAGGTCAGGCCTGACATTCGGACATTTTGGTTTGGAAAGAGAAAGGGGTCAAGGAGAATTTACGTAAATGGATCCATAACGCAGACTAAAAATGTCCGGAAAGGGGTCAGGAAAGGGGTCAGGCCTGACATTCGGAAAGGGGTCAGGCCTGACATTCGGACATTTTGGTTTGGAAAGAGAAAGGGGTCAAGGAGAATTTACGTAAATGGATCCATAACGCAGACTAAAAATGTCCGGAAAGGGGTCAGGAAAGGGGTCAGGCCTGACATTCGGAAAGGGGTCAGAAAGGGGTCAAGAAAGGGGTCAGGCCTGACATTCGGAAAGGGGTCAGGCCTGACATTCGGACATTTTGGTTTGGAAAGAGAAAGGGGTCAAGGAGAATTTACGTAAATGGATCCATAACGCAGACTAAAAATGTCCGAATGTCAGGCCTGACCCCTTCTTAACGCAGACTAAAAATGTCCGAATGTCAGGCCTGACCCCTTCTTAAATGTCCGAATGTCAGGCCTGACCCCTTCTTGACCCCTTCTCGAAATGAGACTTTAGCTGCCTTTATGAGACGGATAGGCTTTTGCGAAGAGAGAGGTAGTGGAGTTGATAAAGTTGTGTTTGAGCTAGAATTATATCAACAACCTGCGCCACTTTTTGAAGTCACCGGAGATCATACAAAAGCAATTATATTTGCTCCTCAAGAATTAAGAAATATGGATAAAGAAGATCGAATTCGGGCCTGCTATCTTCATGCCTGTTTGAAGTATGTTCAGAGAGACTATATAACAAATACTTCATTACGTGCACGATTCGGCATTGAAGAAAAAAATAGCGCTACAGCTTCAAGATTAATAAAAGAAGCGATTGAGGCTAAACGTATTAAGTTACATGATGCAGCAGCCTCAAAAAAATATATGAAATATACACCTCATTGGGCCTAAATAAAAGAACCTATTGTTATTTGATGGTCATTTGATATAAGGGTTCTTTTTTTTCTATGCATCGGAATAAATCCCTTTGTCCATGCGTTTTACAAAGTTTATCTTATTTGACGGTCATTTGATAGGATTAATAAAATGCCTGGGGCCGATTCTTGCATAAGTGTCTGGGGTCGATTCTTGTGTCTGGGTTTTTTTAAAGATTCATTAAACTGGGTATCCTGCGAGAAAAATTTCTCGCGCGGAATTGCTGCAAGATGATCAAGATCCTTGCTAGAATATTCTTCAGTCATGTATATAACTCCTTTATACAACTCCTTATTTAAAGGAATAACATGATCGTTTCCTGAAAAAAAAATTAAGTTTTTTTTACAAATATACAAAAAAATTACAAAACGTTCTCACAACCTGCGGAATGTGGGACACATGTCATATCGTGGCTCTTTTTTATCCAATTTAGGAGATTCATATGGTGCCTTTTGCCGGCGGCGTAGTTTCTATAGCAGCCTCCTTATTAGCGGTTGCAAGTGGACCTGGACTTGTAGCTGCAACAAGCTTATATTTAGGCTCGCGAAAAGATGAAAATGGCATAAATGAAATAGAGCGTCAAATGCTCCAAGACGAGCATCCGGCCGCCAAATTGTATGATCTTATCGCAAGCGGCAGGTTTTCTGCCGCCTGGAATTCTAATGAACCCTGTCAGACAGGGTTTGGGCGTGCCGCTGATTATGTTTGCGGGAAAACCTACGTTCCGCTTAAATTCTTTTACCAAATTGCCGCAGACACCTTATCCCGCTCCTCAAGAATAGGTAAAAGAATGTTATCTTCACAGCCCTTGGATTGCAGTAGCAAAAGATATATATTAAATAGCAACATCAATATGAGCTTTGACGCGGAAATGAATAACAGCAAATGTGTAAGACACGATCCTCAAATTTACCAAGCTAGAGTATGGTTTGAAGGATCTGCGATTAAGAAAATTTGCAATATTTTTCAATGTGCAAGAGATAGATATTCCCTATTGCAAGAGCTAATTCCTTGTGATACTGCACCCAAAATTAATAGGACCTTCAGTACATTTCTGTGTTATGGGGATTCTTTATCATTTAGATATTTCGATGGAAACGAGATTCGAACCGGTATGTGTGTAGCATACAAGAAGCAAAGAATTTCTCTATGGCAACATTATCAAATATTCAATACTCTGCAAGAGATTTTATATCAATGCGAACAAAATGAGATCGTTCCTGTTGGTCCGATGGGTCCAAAAGAATTGCCTGCAAATGTTTGGGTTGGAATTGCGCTTGGGGTCACAGGAGTTGCTGGAGTTGTATTTGCCGTTTACCAGACATGCAGAAAAAAAGATGATGATCTGCAGCCTCTCCTCCCTGAGCGCAATGTGGCAGTTCCTTTTGCAGCATTGGCAGGATCAAGCAGGATATACAATGCGATAGGAGCCTGATTCACTTTTTTTCGTAAAACAAATGGTTTTTGGCACGCTTTTCAATGATAAATTCGCAGGGCGCAAAGCGGCTGCCGTATTTATGCTCGAATTCTTTCAGATGTTCGACGACATAGCTGATCCCTAGCCTGTCTGCATATTTCAACAAACCTCCCCGAAACGGAGGAAAGCCCGTGCCTAAAATCAGGGCCATGTCCAGATAATCCGGCCGGCCGATGATCTTCTCCTCCAGGCAGCGCCCGGCCTCATTGACCATGCCCAGAATGACCCTGTCAGTAAGTTCGGTTTCAGATGCCTGCGCCCTGGCGGATATAGGCTTCGGCAGGAGGTTCAGGACCTCCGGATTAAAACAGGGTTTCCCGGTGCCATACAAATAAAAGCCTTTGCCTGTCTTTTTTCCCAGCCATTTTTTCTCATACATATCCTGGAAGATTTTTGGCCCCTTCATCCGGTCCCCATAAGCGGATTCAAATATTTTATTCACCTTTGCCATCACATCAATTCCCACTTCATCCATCAGAGTAAAGGCGCCCATCGGAAATCCAAATCGCAGCATGAGTTTCTCTATTTTTTCCCAATCAATCCCCTCTTCAAAAAGATGCATGAGTTCATTTGCGCCCATCGCAAATACGCGATTGACGAGGAATCCGTGGCAATCGCCTACCAGGATGGGAGTCTTGTTGAGTTTTTTACAGAACTGAATGGCTGTAGCAATAGTTTGGGGTGAAGTATCAGGCCCTGCGACCACTTCAACCAGCGGCATCCGAGGCACCGGATTAAAAAAATGCAGACCCAAAAACCGTTCCGGATGCCTGAAGGCTTTAGTCATTTCAGAAATTGTCAGTGAAGACGTGTTCGATGCGACAATGGTATCCGGGCGAATATGGTTCTCCAATTCCGAGTAAATTATATTTTTGAGTTCTAAATTTTCGGTAGCCGCTTCTATAACAAAATCCACGTGATGAAAACCAGTGAAATCCACCGTTGTGCTTATATGTTGGAATTTCAAATCAGCTTCATACTTTTTCAGGCGTTTGTCTTTAATGGCTTTATGATAGATTTCGGATACGGAACCGACCCCTTTTCCTAAGGTCTGATAATCCACATCTTTTAGTCGGACTGGATAGTCTTTCTGGCTAAAAAGCCAAGCCAGCCCGCTTCCCATAACACCCGCGCCCAATATGGCGGTCGAATCAATTTCGTTGGGAACAATCCCGGCGGCGGCTCCCGTTTCTTTTTTAAGGGCTTCCGAGGTAAAAAACAGATCGATCAGGTTTCTGGCAATGTCCGAGTCTTTGGCCATATTGTCCAGAATGGCTTTCGATTCGATTTTCAACCCGGCTTCCAAGGGCTGTCCATAGGAATCTTTTATGACCTGCCATGCTGTTAGAGGTGCGGGATAAAATCCTTTGGTTTTGGCCAGTATTTGTTTTTTTGCTTTTGCAAAGACCAAAGCCCTTCCTGCAGGATTGGCTTCAAGAAACCAATATTTATACCCTTTTGGCTTGCGTCGATTGAGTAATTCATTTTTTCCTTTTTCCGTCAAGCAACGGTCTACAAATTCCAGGGTAGTTTCTTCCCTGAACTCCGGAGCTGTTAAGGCATCTACAAGATGTAATTTCCATGCCTTTTGGGCGGTGAGGAGTTTAGCAGAAAGGACCAGATTCATCCCTTCGATCAAACCCATCAACCGGGGGGCCCGCTGGGTGCCGCCCCAACCCGGAATAATGCCCAGAGACACTTCAGGAAGCCCTATCAGGGTTTTAGGATGATCTGTAGCCATGCGCCAAGTGCAGGCAAGGGCCATTTCAAGCCCCCCGCCCACGCAGGCTCCGTGGATCAAAGCTATGGTAGGAAAAGGAAGATTCTCCAATTTGCTGAACACCTTATGGCCCAATCCGATTGTTTTGGCTGCCTGGGTGGAATCATCGAAAAGTTTATTGAATGCCTTTAAATCGGCCCCTGCTATGAAACTGTCCTCTTTGCCGCTGGAAATGATCACAGCTTTAACATTAGGCATTGCCTTAATCTGGTCCAGAAGCTGTTCCAATTCTTCCAATACCGGAACAGAAAATTTGTTCACTTTTTCCCCCGGCAGATCAATGACCAGTCTTCCTATACCTTCGGCATCCACAGTAAAATGAAAGGCTTGGCGGTCCATGAATTTACTCCCTTTCCAGTATGGCAGCTTCGCCTTGACCGCCCCCAATGCAAAGGGCAACCAGTCCGCTGCTTAGATTTCTTCGGTTCATTTCTTTTAACAAGGTGAGAACAAGACGCGTACCTGAAGCCGCCAAAGGGTGGCCCAGAGCAATAGCGCCGCCATTGACATTGAGTTTTTGGCGATCGATTTCTCCGAGAGGCTGGTCTCTGTCCACAGCTTTTTTTGTATACTCTTTTGAATCCAGAGCTTTCAGCACAGCCAAAACCTGGCCTGCAAAAGCCTCATTGATTTCGATCAGATCGAAATCGCTGAGCAGGCGGCCTGTTTTGCCCAGAAGCTTATGGATGGCAAAGAAAGGGCCAAGGCCCATGCGGGCAGGTTCCAGGCCAACGGCGGCGCTTTCCCGCAGATAACCCAATGGTTTGTATCCTAAAGCTTTTGCCTGGGATTCGGACATCAAGAGCACCGCAGCGGCCCCATCGGTGATCGGGCTGGAATTTCCGGCAGTGACAGATCCCGTAAGAGGTTCAAAGACAGGCTTCAGTTTTAATAAAGCCTCCAAAGAGCTCCCTTCACGAGGCCCATCATCTACGAGCTGCAATTGCTGGTTTTTAGGAGGAACAGGCACAGGGACAATTTCTTCGGAAAAGATTCCCTTTTTTGTAGCATTGATAGCCCTCCGATGACTTTCTAAAGCAAACTCATCCTGTTCCTTGCGTGTAATTTTGAAGTCGCGAATAATATTTTCCGCAGTCTGTCCCATGGTCAGGCCGCAGAGCGGGTCTCCAATGGCGGGAACCTCTGGCACCAGGAACCCTGGCCTGAAACCCAGCAAACACGCCATCCTGTCTTTTACTGATTTGGCTTTATTGAGCTTTTGCAAAAAATCCCTGGCTTTCTTATTGAATAAAACAGGGAAATTGCTCATGGACTCCGTTCCGCCGGCAAGGATAACCTCCGCTTCGCCCAATCGGATTTTATTAGCAGCAGTAACAATAGCTTCTAGGCCCGAAGCGCAGTTTCTGCTGACGGAAAAGGCCGGGATTTTAACAGAAAGCCCTCCTTTTACCGCTACGACTCTGGCAATATTCATGGCATGGATCGGCTGTATCACATTGCCAAAGATCACCTCATCGATTTTTTCAGGAGGAATATCGCTTCTAGCCATAAGTTCTTTGACTACGAAAGCTCCCAGATCATCAGCCTCAAGCTCTTTAAACAACCCTCCTGCTTTACAAAAAGGAGTCCTGATACCTTCTACAATAGCAATCCGTTCCTTCATACTTTAGCCGCCTCCCGATACATTGAATCAATCAAAGATTGATGATTTTTCATAATGACCTCCCTTCGAAGCTTCAGGGTCGGAGTGCATTCTCCGCATTCAATAGAGGGAGCATGGGAAATAAAACGATATTCCTGGATTTTTTCCCAACTATTGAGATGCTCGTTGATGTTATCTATAAGTACCTTCATTTCATTTTTAACGAAATCGGATTCTAAAAAATCATCGTCTGACATATTTTGCAAATGGCGGGTCATTTTTAAATGATCGAGCACATCTTTATTTGCAAACAACAATGCCGTAACATATTTTCTTCCTTCGGCAATGACCATGGCGGCCTCGATAAGAGGCGCTTTGGAAAAGGCCTGCTCTATGGGAATGGGAGCTACATATTCTCCGGTAGATGTTTTAAACAATTCCTTAATGCGCCCTGTCAGGGTCAAATGCCCCTCAGCATCTATAGAGCCCTTGTCGCCTGTATGCAGCCACCCTTCCGGATCCAGGGTTTCCTTTGTTTCGCCAGGCATGCAATAATATCCTTTCATAGACGCTGTACCTTTAAAGAGGACTTCCCCTTCGGGAGAAATTTTCACCTGCAGATTTTCCAAAGGAAGCCCCACAGTGCCAATTTTATTATCTTCCAAACGATTCAAACAGATGGGGCAACCCTCTGTCAATCCCCATCCTTGACAGACGGGAACCCCAATATCATTAAAAAAATGGTTGATGTGGGGATCAAGGGCCGCGCCGCCTGAAATGATAAGCTCGATTTTCCCTCCCAGATTTTCCCGCAAAGTATTATAGAGCAATTGATCTGCAATGGGGTGCATAATTTTTTTATAAAGGGTCTGATGTTCCTCATTTGCAAGGTCAAAAGCCCATTGCCCTATCTGCCTCCTCATAAAACCCGATTGTTGGATAGATGTCAAAATCTTTGCATAAACTCTCTCTAGAATTCTTGGGACCACAGCGAGTACTGTGGGATGCACCATCTGGCAAGCTTTTGCCATATGTCTTGGTTCATTCCAGTAGTAGATGCTGCCTCCCCATCCAAAAAGGGCCAGATTTAACGTATACCCAAAAATATGCGCCAGGGGTAGTATATTGAGATATCGTGTCTCAATGGGGGTAATTGTGACAGGTTTGTCATATAAATGGCGGATAAGGCTCTGGTGGGTATGCATAACCCCTTTTGGCACTCCGGTAGTCCCGCTCGTATAAATAATCGCAACCAGGTCTTCATTTTTAATCTGTGAACACAATTCCTCATAGAGGGAAGGATTTTCCAGTTCCAGCCCCTGCCCCTTCTCAAGCAACTGGGTGTAGGTAAGAACGCCATTTCCTGCCCTCGCTCCATCCAGGCTTATAATGGTGTCAAACAAATCGCGATGCTGCTCAATATTGTTCTGGTTGTCCTCCTCCAAAACGAACAGGGTTTTTACCTTCGCCTGATGGAATTCGAAAGTAAAATTCTCCTCTGCAATATTAGGAAAAATAGGCACTATAACCGCACCGGCGATAGCTACGGCAAAGTTAACGATCATCCAACGATGGGATGGAACTGAAATGAGCCCTACACATTCTCCTCGTTTGATCCCAAGGCTTATAAGTCCCAAAGCAATATAACGGATTTGACTCAAAACGTCCTGAGTAGAACAATGATACCACTGGCAGTTTTGAAAATAATTCAAATGTGTGGGATTATCATAATTTTCTTCGACATGCTTTAAAAGATCTGCGACATTATTCCAAGATTTCATATGATCCTTCAGATTATGCGCCCCTCCTTTCCTAATTATATAATAATTTTATTTTTTACACCTAAAATCGTTGCAATTCAAATTTACATAGTGTTTAATGCTGTTTTATCATTTACACGGTGTGCGAGTTATTTATACACAGAGGATTCCTGATGAGAAAAAAAATCCCCTATCTCTTTTTGTTTCTTTGCTTCGGCCTGCTTTTGCTTAAAAAGGAAGCCTTGTTCAGCAGAGATCCTTTGCCTGCGGATATCACTTTTATTATCGCCGACTTTAAATACAATGAAAGGCAGGGAGTGCAAATCTGTGAAGTGCAACCGGGCAGTTCCTCCCTTTTTAGAGGGTATGATTTTCTCCACAATGGTCACGATCTTGTCTCCCAAATGTTTTATGACCATATTTTCAATTACCAACTCCCCGTCTGGTATTTCATTCATGACGTAAGAGAAGATGCAAAAAACTATTTTAAACTGAGAGGATGGTCCTGCGTCGAAAATTTGCACCATCTTTTAAGTGATATCGATTTTATTATAACTGCAAGCCATCCTGTAATAAATCGGTGTAACTTGCGCGATTACCATGGCATTGTTTATGGACGGCCCGCTAATGTAATTTCTTCAGTAAATTTACCCGCCATTTTTCCTGGAGTTATTTTCCTGGATGCCGCCCTTTTCCCCTATTTTAATGACAAATACCGGATGAATAGCCTGCTATCCAGGCGGGAAATTTCAGACAGGCTAAAACCTCAATGGAATCTCTACAATTGCGAGTATTCTCCTGAATTGGTCCAAACCATATTAAATGACTTTTCAAGCCCTATCCTGGTCATCAAGCCAAGGAGTGCTGCCTTGGGCATGGGAGTGATAATCCTAGATAGGAACGATCTGGATAAAACTCTAAAATACATTTTTCAACAAGAAGGATCCGGTATAAACTCGGAACCATTCAATGATCCCTGTTATACCTTTTGGAGAGAAGAGAAAAATAAGAACTTTATACTGGAAGAATTTGTAGAATCAGACCCCGTCTATGTGGATTGGTTTGACAACAAGCCCTATGATGCAACGGCACGGGCAATTATATTGCTTACCTACGATCAGAAAAATATAGATTTTAAATTATTGGATGCCTTTTGGAAACTTCCCATAAAATCCATTGCTGATAACGGCTCCCTTACAGAACGGCACAAATCTCATGTGGAACTGCCTCATTTCTTCAAAATCGAGCCCAAGACACTGAAAAAAATGGAAGCGCAGCTTCGCGAAGGACTGTTGGATGCGTATCGGGCCATGTTAGGCATTTGATAAACATTTTTAACTTTAGGACTTACATGATGAGAAATAAAATCTCGTTCTTATTTTTGCTTCTTTGTTTCTGCAGTGAAACTTTATTCAGCAGAGAACCTTTGCCTGCCGATATCACTTTTGTTATCGCCGATTTTAAATACAATGAAAGGCAGGGAGTGCAAATCTGTGAAATTCAACCGGGCAGTGCCTCCGTATTTGAAGCGTATGATTTTCTTAATAATGGCCGCGGTCTTGTCCCCAAAATGTTTTATGACCTGATTTCCCGTTATCAACTCCCCGTCTGGTATTTCAACCGCGAGGTGTACGAAAAGGCAAGACATTACTTTAAAATCAAGGGGTGGTCCAGCATCGATAATTTGCATCATCTTTTAGCTGATATCAATTTTATAATAGCGGCAAACAGCCCTGTGATAAATCCAGGTAACTTGCGCGATTATCATGGCATTGTTTATGGAAGGCCCGCTAGTATAATTTCTTCAGTAAATTTACCCGCCATTTCACCTGGAGTTATTTTCCTGGATGCCGCCCTTTTCCCCTATTTTAATGACAAATACCGGATGAACAGCCTGCTATCCAGCCGGGAAATTTCAGACAGGCTAAAACCTCAATGGAATCAATACAGTTGCTTGTATTCTCCTAAACTGGTCCAAACCATATTGAATGACTTTTCAAGCCCTTTCCTGGTCATCAAGCCAACAAACTCATCCTTAGGAAAAGGAGTGATCATTCTGGACCGAAACGATCTGGACAAAACTCTGGAATACATTTTCCAACCGGAAGATTCCCGAATGGATTCGGAGCTGTTCAATGACCCCTGCTATACCTATTGGAGAGAATCGGGAAAAGAGAACTTTATTGTGGAAGAATTTGTAGAATCAGACCCCGTCTATGTGGATTGGTTTGACAACAAGCCCTATGATGCAACGGCCCGGGCAATTATATTGCTTACCTATGATCAAAAAAATATAGATTTTAAATTATTGGATGCCTTTTGGAAACTGCCCATAAAATCCATTGCTGACAACGGCACCCTTACAGAAAAGCACAAATCTTATGGCCAACCGCCTTATTACTTCTCAATAGATCCTGAGACATCTCAGAAAATGGAAGCGCGGCTTGGGGAAGGGTTAACGGAAGCCTATCGGGCCATGTTGGGCATTTGATGAAAATTTTTAACTTTAGGACTCACCTGATGAGACCCTTATTCCTTCTTTGCTTCTGTCTGATCTTGCTTAAAAATGAACCCTTGTTCAGCAGAGAACCTTTGCCTGCGGATATTACTTATGTTATTGCCGATTTTAAATATAATGAAAGGCAGGGAGTGCAAATCTGTGAAGTTCAACCGGGCAGCGTTTCTGTCTTTGAAGGGTATGATTTCCTCAACAATGATCACAATCTGGTCCTCCAAATGTTTTATGACCTGATTGCCCGTTACCAACTCCCTGTCTGGTATTTCAATGAAGATATATGCGGAGAATCAAAATACTACTTTAAAAACAAGGGATGGTCAAGCATCAATAATTTCAACCACCTTTTATGTGATATCAATTTTATAAAAACTGCAAACAACCCTGTGGAAAATCCGGGGAACTTATGCGATTACCATGCCATTGTTTATGGACGCCCCGTTAGTATAACCTCTCCAGTAAATTTACAGTTAATTTTTACAGGGGTAATTTTCCTGGACGCTGCCATTTTCCCCTATCATCAGGACAAATACCTGATGAACAGCCTGCTATCCAGCAGGGAAATTTCAAACAGGATAAAACCACAATGGAATCAATACAGTTGCAAGTATTCTCCTGAACTGGTCCAAACCATATTGAATGACTTTTCTAGTCCTATCCTGGTGATCAAACCAAGACGTGCTGCCCAAGGGATGGGAGTGATTATTTTGGACCGGAATGATCTGGACAACACTTTGAAATACATTTTTCGATCGGAAGATTCCCAAATTAATTCGGAGCTGTTTAATGACCCCTGTTACACTTTTTGGAGCGAATGGAAAAACGAGTACTTTTTAGTGGAAGAATTTGTGGAATCGGATCCTGTATATGTAGAATGGTTTGACAGCAAACCCTATGATGGCACAGTGCGGGCCGTGATACTGCTCACCTACGATCAGCAAAAGATAGACTTTAAACTATTAGAAGCTCATTGGAAACTTCCCAAAAAATCCATTGCAGACACCGGTTCCCTTACGGAAAGGCACAAATCTTATGGCAAACCGCCTCATTTCTTCTCAATAGAACCCGAGACACTGCAAAAAATGGAAGCGCAGCTTCAGGAAGGGTTAATGGAAGCCTATCGGGCCATGTTGGGCATTTAAAACTATGCAGCCATTAGATTCACAACTGGAAAATAGCTGGTATTGGGCAGAAGGTCAGGGGATCATCTTCGGCAGCCCAGCTCCTGCCACAATGGAACAGGCCGAACTATTCGAAAAAGCCGCTCAAAAAGTCGCAACGTCGAAAAATCCCTCTTTGCCTTTTCGGATAATGCATTGTCAATTATGCCGGCCCACAAATGAATGGCCCCTTATTGAAGACCATCAGATCTATCTCCGCACATTGAACAACAAAGATGAAGGAATTCTAAATATTCCTACCGATCCCTTAAACATTCCAAAAGACAGACCTCCGGAATCCGAATTTCTTTTAAAGGATGCCCATCAACTGACCTCTTTGTATAATACAGAAGCTTGGTCTCTGTATTGCTATTGGATCAGCCTGAACACGGAAAATATCCTGTTGACAATTCCTCTCGAGGCAATGGAACTCTATACCCTGGAAGCTGCTTTAAAAGATCTTGTTCATGAGCAAAAATCGGCCTGGCTCAAAAAAAATGAAAATAGCTGCAGCGAGGCCCTCCTAAAAATAAGAGCAGCAAAAAAGGAAGGGACAGACCCATTTGAATCGGAGAAGCAGTTGATGCGCGCCCGGATGGAAATTCAAAAAAGCCTGCAGATGCGGTTGCCCATTCTGAACAAAATTGATCATTTGATAGGAAATGAAAGCTCCGGGTATCCGTATTTACTCCCGCTTAAACAGCAGAGTCATCTTTTGAGCCTCCTTCTGAATTATTCCCTTGGAAATGAAGAGTGCCAAAAATTATCTTGGGAGCAGCAGCTGATGCTGATCCAACTTTTGAATGAAAGCCTTGGAGTCTGTACAGCCTTACATTGCGATACGGGATTGGAACGCACCCAACTGGCATTTGCCGTTATAAGGGACAAGGGACATAAAAACTGATATCTTTTTTTCATTTTATGTCCCTTTGGTCCCTTATGTCCCTTTTGTCCCTTAGGAAGCCAGTTTTTCTGTGGTGCGCCTGATAACAGGAGCCGCATTTTCCGTGATACACTGCTTCTCCATGCAGATTTCAGCAATGGTGTCATCGGAAGGGACTTCGAACATCAGCTCACGCATCTGGTTTTCCAAGATCAGACGCAAAGCACGGGCCCCGGTCCCCGCTTCCAAAGCCTTTTGAGCAATAGCTTTTATGGCATCTTCAGTAAAGCTCAACTTGACACCTTCTAATTCGAACATGGCAATGAACTGTTTGATCACCGAATTTTTGGGTTCCGTCAGAATGGCGGTCAAATCATCAAGTGTCAGTTCGTTGCAGTTTGAAATACTGTTAAAACGTCCGACAAATTCAGGGATCATCCCAAACTGGACAAAATCTTCCGGCTCTGCCTTGGACAAGAGCTTGCTTTTCTGGGCATAATCTATCGCCGCATTTTCTTTCTCACCTGAAGAGAATCCTATGGTGCTTTTTCCGAGCCGTTTGGCTATAATACGGTCTAGATTGACGAAAGCTCCCCCAACAATAAACAAAATATTTTCTGTATTGACTTTTATATATTCTTGGTTGGGATGCTTGCGTCCGCCTCGAGGGGGTACGTTGGCAATGGTCCCTTCCACAATTTTCAACAGGGCTTGCTGGACACCTTCCCCGGATACGTCCCGTGTAATGGAAACATTGGAGGTCGTGCGGTTGATTTTATCAATCTCATCGACGTATATAATTCCCAATTCGGCCTTAGCTACGTCATAATCTGCAGCCTGCACCAAGCGTAAAATGATATTTTCCACATCTTCCCCTACATAGCCCGCCTCAGTCAAAGTCGTCGCATCAGCAATAGTAAAAGGCACTTCAAGAATAGCCGCGAGGGTTTTGGCAATCAGTGTTTTTCCAGAACCCGTGGGGCCAAAAAGAAGGACATTGGATTTACTGAATTCCACATCCGCTTTTTTGTCCAGATTCAATATGCGTTTGTAATGATTGTAGACAGCCACGGCAATTGTGCGCTTGGCATTGTCTTGGCCAACGATGTATTCGTCTAATTTATCCTTGATCTCTTTGGGTTTGAGAATTTTGAAATTAAAGGTAGAGGTGGAACCGGCCGGCTTTTTTTTATCAATGATGCCAGAACATAATTTGATACACTTGTCGCAAATATATACATTGGGTCCCGAAATCAACTTCTCAACGGCTTCTTCTCCGCGCCCGCAAAAAGAGCAGGATATGGTGTTTTCTTCAAATGATTTTTTTGTCATGGGCTACTTGCTATTTTTTTCTTTGATTGAATAATTTCATCGATCAGGCCATAATCTTTGGCTTCAGAAGCGCTCATATAAAAATCTCTTTCGGAATCAGATGCAATTTTTTGAACTGTTTGACCTGTATTTTCGGACATTATAAAGTTAAGCTTGCTTCTAAGCGCCAGGATTTCTTTGGCTTGAAGGGCGACATCGGCCTGAGTTCCTCCTACCCCTCCAATGGGTTGATGGATCATCATCCGGCTGTTAGGCAGAGCAAACCTTTTACCTTTTGTCCCTGCGGTCAAGAGCAATGCCCCCATCGAGGAAGCCTGCCCTATGCAATAGGTATTGACATCACAGGGCAGCCATTTAAGGACATCATAAATCGCCAGGCCTGCTGTGATGTATCCCCCAAGGGAATTGATATATATATGAACATCTTTTTTGGCATCTTCCGTGCGCAAAAACAGTAATTGCGCAACGACGACATTCGCGACCTGATCTGTAATATCTTGGCCAATGAATATAATACGGTCTTTTAAAAGCCTGGAAAATATATCCATTGAGCGTTCACCCCTGCCCGTATCTTCAATGATATAAGGGGTTAATGATAAAACGGGACGATCGTGTTCTTGTGCCATGAATCTGCCTTTTTAAATGATATTGATTTATAATCCTGTATAGCTGTTCATTTTATTTCCTGCAAGCGCTCAGTCAATATAGCCAGTAACAACATCGCTACTATTTTACCACTGAGCCAGTGAGATCACTGAGAAGGTAAGAGATAGGGAGGGGTACCCCTAAAAATTATCTCATATTTCCTTCAGCAATCTCACCGGCTCAGTGGTAAGTATCGTTCCCTCTCTCTTATCTCATACCTTCTCAGTGATCTCACTGGCTCAGTGGTAAAATCAAAAGACGTTATTAGCCGGACAGTTTTTCTACAACGAAATCCAATACTTTTCTGGTCAATATATTCACATACAGCTTCGAGCGGATTTCTTCATTCTCAAGATTATTCAACAGATAGGAGTTCCCCTCAGCAGCCTGCCTCAATCCCTCACGGTACACTTCGTTCTCATAAACATTGATATTTTCATTTTTAGCTATTTTATGAACTAAAAAATATAACCTGTAAGCCCTGACCAGCTCATCTAGCACATTTTCTTCAATTGCTTTAGTCATTTCACTCAGTTTTTCCTGAGAATGCTCATGTTTTTTCAGTTGTGCCAGGCGCTGGGCTACTATTTCTTTGCGTTGAACCTCAATAAGGGAAGCGGGAATGTCAAAGGGATATTTTTCCAGGACCCGATTTTCAATTTGAGCTCTCAATTTGTTTTTTTGCTCTTGATCGGACTGGTTTTCGAGATTCTTCCTGATCCTGGTTTTAAGCTCCTCGATATTTGAAACGCCCACTTTCGAGGCGAGGTCATCGTCAAGGGCAGGCAATTCCGATTTCCAGATCTCCTTGATTGTAATTCTGCAATGGGTAGGTATGAATTCGCTGCCGGAAAGATCCTTCAGTGATTCATCCTTTTCGCTGACCCCTTCTACGGTTTCGTTTGCTGATTTTCCAATGATGAGCTTCCGCATCCAGGCTCCCATTTCTTTGGGAGAGACTTCGAAGCGCATATCCTGGGATATGCTTCTGGGTGGATTTTCCAGCGCTTCTATATCGAGGTCGACAAAATCGCCCTCCTGAACAGACCTATCGGTAATGGGTTCCCATTGGCAATAATGAAGCTGGATCTCATGCAGGGCATGGTCCACATTCTCTTCTGTGACAGGCTGTCTGTCCACCGGAACAAGGGACAAGCTGGAATAATCGACATCCGGAACCTCAGGGGCCATTTCGTATTCGATGACAAGTTCCGCTCCGTTTTCTTTGGAGATGCTTTTAATTTCCGCCTTTTTAACGCTTCGTTCGTTTTGAAAGGGATAGAGGCCAGTGCTTTCCAAGAATTCACTGAATGCCCTGTTCAAAAGAACATTATGCCATTCACTTTTGATCTGTTTGTCAAAGCGTTGCTTGATAAGTGTCAGAGGGGCTTTTCCGGACCTAAAGCCGGGAATGGACACTTCTTTGTTGACTGCTTTGACGGCTTCATCATAAGCCGATCCGGCAAGCGGCGGAGATACGTTGATATTCAGGTGCATTTGGCACCCGCTTTTTTTCTGAAGAGCAACTTTCAGGTGTTTTGTTTCTATGGTTTGTTCTTGAAGAGTTGTGTCAGTCAAAATAACCTCTTAAAATTAATAAATAGTATTAGCGGGTGGTGAGGTTTGAACTCACGACCCTCACGTTGGCAACGTGATGCTCTACCGCTGAGCTACATCCGCACAAAACGCGAGTTCGATGCATCCTTCTTTACCACTGAGCCAGTGAGATCACTGAGAAGATTTGAGAGAGGGAGGATAGGCCTTTTGATCAACTTTAACATAAAACTAGAGCCTATATAATATAAACCCTCTCTCCTATCTCAAACCTTCTCAGTGGTCTCACTGGCTCAGTGGTGAAGAACGACTCATTCATCGAGCTCACTTTATTTCTAAAATTCTTAGCGGGTGGTGAGGTTTGAACTCACGACCCTCACGTTGGCAACGTGATGCTCTACCGCTGAGCTACACCCGCACAAAACGCGAGTTCGATGCATCCTTCTTTACCACTGAGCCAGTGAGATCACTGAGAAGATTTGAGAGAGGGAGGATAGGCCTTTTGATCAACTTTAACATAAAACTAGAGCCTATATAATATAAACCCTCTCTCCTATCTCAAACCTTCTCAGTGGTCTCACTGGCTCAGTGGTGAAGAACGACTCATTCATCGAGCTCACTTTATTTCTAAAATTCTTAGCGGGTGATGAGGTTTGAACTCACGACCCTCACGTTGGCAACGTGATGCTCTACCGCTGAGCTACACCCGCTCAATTTTCCCAATAGCGGGTGATGAGGCTCGAACTCACGACATTCACCTTGGGAAGGTGACGCTCTACCAGCTGAGCTACACCCGCAAAAAACAATGGGATGAAGCACAAGTATAGAACCATTTTCATTTTTTTATCAAGAATTTTTAACTTTTTTCCTCTCATTATTTGCACTTTGTCAAATTTTTTATTGATTCAAGTCGACAAAAGATATAAAAATAATGACAACTTGGCATCTAATGAGTATACTTTCGGGGAATTGCCTGGACATCTCGTTTCTTGGGAAGGAAAGAAACCCTTATAGGCAATTCAGGGACTGTACAAAAAGTCCCTCAAGTATCAGCCTAAGCCATTAAATATCACAATTATGAGAGAAATGGAATGCTAAATTTTCGAAAGCTTAAACAAGAATATTCTCCGGCAATACTCAAAGAAGGGCGAGCGCTTTATGAAAAAAAGAGGGTGCTCTCAGCCAAAATAATCCATCTCAATCCCAAAGTGGTCCGCCTAAGTTGCCGGGTGGTGGGAGGATTCGATAACACTTATGAATGTGAAATTGAAATAGACCGCCGGGAATCCCTGACATTGGATTCTGATTGCGATTGCCCCTACAAATATGACTGTCAGCACCTGGCTGCTGTCCTGTTTTATCTGGAGGAGCATTTTGATGCCTTGCTAGTGGAATATTCCCGCAATCCGGAAAGTGCTGGAGAATGCGATGAAGGGGAGAAGGCCAGTTTGATGGAGGTCTTCAAGGAGGCCGAAACGAAGGAAGTCGCGCGGAAAGGAAAAAAATGTCAAAAAGAGCTTATGCTGGAATACGTGGGTGCTGCCCATGTGCTGGGAACCTCTCCTTTCTTCATCCCGGAAGCCCGGCTGACAGAAGACAAAGCCGAACTGAACATCATCTACACGCCTGTCATTCCGTCCGGCACCGCAGAACCCCATCACTTTGAAATCCAATTGGCCCTGCGCCTGCCTTATCGGTCGAAGCCTTTGTCAATTCCCCATGTGAAAGAATTCCTGGATTCTGTCCGGTATCAGGAACCTATCTACATAGGCACCAAACGGTACTACTTCGTTCCCAGCTCCTTTGATGCCGACAGTGCGCATCTGCTGAAAATGATCCTGGACTTTGCCGTCTGCTCCGACAGCAAGGATGAAAAAGGCATGAGAGCAGCCCAATTAAGCCTTGAATCCTTTGGCACCCTTTTGGCTGATGCGTATGATTTGTCCTGCGTACAGGAAGTAAATAACACAAGATCGTCCAAATCAGATCCAGACACCCAAAATCTTCCATGCCTCTATTGCGGTTCACAAGAAGAACCTTTGCGTTTTTCCAAGGTCAACGCTGCGATGCGTTTTTCCATGGAATACCTGGAAGCCCCTGCCCCCAAAATTCTATTGCAGCCCATGCTGATCCTGGATGGGGCAAACAGCGTTTCCCTGAAAGAAGTCCAGCTGTTCGAATGCGCCAAACCGGGACTGATCAAAGATCACATCTATTACCGTTTCCCATCAAAGATCAAACGGAAACACTTGCGCAACCTCTCCACCCTGCAGAATGTGACCATTCCGGAACCCTTGTTCGGGACATTCATTGAAAACTCGCTGCCTGAATTCCTCAAATACGCCGAATTGGCCAATTACGACAGTATCAAACGCTTTGTGACTTTGCCTTACACAGGAAATCTGCAGGCAGAGTGCGACCTCCTGTATCTTAATGGAGAACTGGAAGCGGTCCTGCATTTCATATATGATAACATCAAAGTGCCGGCAGCGCTGTCCCAGATCAAAATTGCCGAGATCCTTCCTTTTGTCACCCCGCAGGGCATTCTGGCAAGGAACCTGACCGAGGAACAGAACATTATCTCCGACCTGTTCCAGGGATTTGTCTATGATCCGGTCCAAGGGGTCTATTCAGCCAAAAGCGAGAAAAAAATTGTCGAATTCATGACTGACGTCATTCCTAGGAATCAGAACCGGGTAAAGTTCAATTGCCCTGAAAATCTGTCGGACCAGTTCGTATATGATGAGACCCATTTCGAACTGGCATTAAGGGAATCCGAACGCGTCGACATGTACGAAGTGGACCTGAAGACTCATGGCCTTCTCAATGGCGTCACAGTGGATTTGCTTTGGGATTGCCTCTCGTCCAAAAAGGCCTACATCGAAATCATCCCAAAAAAAAACGCAAAAAAGAAAGACGATGGCAGCTCTCCCGGCTGCCGGCCGCACAAAATCCTCGTCCTGGACCTGGAACGGCTGACTCCTGTCGTCCAGATATTCGATGAGATCGGCATCAACCGCCTGGATGACCATATAGAATTAAGACCGCTATGGAGCCTGGTGAACATTAACGCAGCGCACTTTAAAAATCTGCCCATCCAATTTTCCATGTCCAAAAAGTTATGTGAAATCCAGGAGCAAATGCTGAGCAGCACCCCCATAGCAGCGAGTTCCATTCCCCTATCTATCAAGGCCACCCTGCGTTCCTACCAAAATGAAGGTATCGGCTGGCTGGAAAGACTGCGAAAAATGCATCTCAACGGAATCCTTGCCGATGATATGGGCCTTGGAAAGACTTTACAGGCCATCATCGCCATCACCCAACATAAAGAAGCGTTTCCAGATCACATATCCATTGTCATTTGCCCGACTTCCCTCGTCTACAACTGGAAAGAGGAATTCAGTAAATTCAATCCTAAATTGAAGGTCCTGCCGTGGACGGAACGCCCACCCAACGCAAAAGACTTCAGACGGAAATCAAAAAGATACGACATCATTATAACTTCTTACAGTCTGCTGCAAAAGGATATTGAATTTTATAAGACCATCTCTTTCGCCTATGCCATTCTCGACGAAGCCCAGCATATTAAAAATAGGAGCACCCGCAATGCCAAATCCGTTAAAATGATCCAGGCGGCCCATCGGCTGATCCTGACGGGAACCCCCATAGAAAATTCGCTGGATGAATTATGGAGCCTGTTCGACTTCCTTATGCCGGGCCTTTTAAGCACTTACGAACGTTTTGGAAAAATATGTCCGCAGCAATGGGCAAAACAATCCATCAAAAATCTGGAATCCCTTCGGCGCAAGGTTTCTCCTTTTATCCTGCGGCGGATGAAAAAAGATGTGCTGTCGGAGCTCCCTCCTGTCACAGAGATTATTTACCATTGCCATCTGTCCGAAGTGCAGAAAGAGCTTTATCATTCCTATGCGGACTCTGCAAGGGAAGAGCTGTCCCAACTTGTCAAAAAAGAAGGCTTTGAAAGGGTTCAGATCCATGTGCTGGCTACATTGACACGTTTAAAACAGATCTGCTGCCACCCGGCCATATTTGCCAAAGATCAAGTCGGAAGCCCGGCGATTCTTCGAAGTATGACATGCTGATGGAATTGTTGCAAACTCTGATCGAAGGGCAAGCATAAAACGGTCATTTTCAGCCAATATACCCGCATGCTGAGTATCATGCGAGAAGACCTGCAAAAGATGGGCATCCGTTTGAATATCTCGATGGATCAGCAAAAACCGGTTGGACATCGTCAAAAAATTCAATGAAGATGAAAATATTCCTGTCTTCCTTGTCTCCCTTAAAGCTGGCGGCACAGGACTTAAACTTGTTGGAGCCGATACTGTCATTCATTATGATATGTGGTGGAACCCGGCTGTTGAAAACCAAGCCACCGACCGCGTGCATCGCATTGGGCAGAAAAATTCGGTTTCCGCATATAAATTGATCACTTTGGATACTATCGAAGAAAAAATCCTTGAGCTGCAAAACCGCAAAAAAGGCTTAGTTAAAAAAGTCATCAGCTGCGATGAAGAAGCCATGTCCAAACTGACATGGGAAGAAGTTTTGGAATTATTACAAACTTAGGTAATGCCATGATCGAAAAAAAATCAGAGTGGATCTGAAATCAGGATTTAAAGATAGCTTTACAGAGCCATGCCATTGGGCAAATTAACCAAATTCAGAGGAGTATTTTCCAATGATATCGGCATCGATTTAGGCACCGCCAATACTTTGGTTTTGTGCGCGGCAAAGGCATTGTCCTGGCCGAACCTTCCGTCGTCGCTGTCGATTCCACGACCAATGAAGTGCTGGCTGTCGGCCATAAAGCCAAAGAGATGCTCGGAAAAACGCCGCGAAAAATCCATGCTGTGCGCCCCATGAAAGATGGCGTCATCGCCGATTTTGAAATCGCTGAAGGGATGCTCAAAGCCCTAATTAAACGCGTCACCCCTGCCAGAAGTCTCTTCCGACCCAAAATCCTCATCGCTGTCCCTTCAGGCATCACCGGCGTAGAAAAACGCGCCGTAGAAGATTCCGCCCTCCATGCCGGAGCGCAAGAAGTCATCCTCATCGAAGAGCCCATGGCCGCAGCTATCGGAGTGGACCTGCCTGTCGCATGAACCTTCCGCCAACATGATCATCGATATCGGAGGCGGCACCACCGAAATTGCCATCATCTCCTTGGGAGGCATTGTGGAATCCCGCTCGCTTGCGCATCGCCGGAGATGAATTTGATGAATGCATCATCAATTACATGCGCCGCACCTACAATCTGATGATCGGCCCGAGGACGGCTGAAGAAATTAAAATGACCATCGGTTCCGCCTATCCGCTTGGGGGCAATGAGCTGGAAATGGAAGTGCGCGGCCGCGACCAAGTGGCAGGGCTGCCTGTGACCAAAAGGATTAACTCTGTAGAAATCCGGGAATGTCTTGCAGAACCTATTCAGCAGATCATTGAAAGTGTCAAGCTCACTCTGGAAAAATGCCCTCCTGAATTAGCTGCCGATCTAGTGGAAAGAGGCATGGTGCTAGCCGGCGGCGGCGCCCTGATCAAAGGCTTGGATAAAGCCTTGATCAAAGAAACCGGCCTGCCTGTTATCGTCGCACCCAATCCCCTTTTGGCAGTGTGCCTGGGCACAGGCAAAGCCCTCGAATACCTCGACAAATTCAAAAGAAGGAAATCCGGCTAAAAAAAAAAGGGACGAAAGGGACATAAGGGACATAAGGGACGAAAGGGACATAAGGGACCAAAGGGACATAAGGGACCAAAGGGACATAAGGGACCAAAGGGACGAAAGGGACATAAGGGACCAAAGGACGAAAGGGGCGTTTCATTTGCGATATTTGCCGCTCAGGCCAACGTCCTGACCGGACCAAAGGGACATACATTTCCCCGGTAGGGGAAAACGTTAATAGCCCCGTGTGAAGCGAGCGTAGCGAGCGGAACGCGGGGTTAAGCAACACAGTAATGATTGCGCCCCGGCTAGGGGCGCAAGAAACTTTTATTTATCAAAAAACATTGAGCATCATAAGCAACTTAAGGCATTTCTGACCGAACAGGATGAAATGGATGAATTTTATGAGGTTATCATTATTGGTTAATGTTAAGGTATTTTTGATTTTGTCGGCTTCGTCCGGTTTTGTCCGCTTTGTCCTTTTCCGATTACGACTTCTGGGTGTATTGCTTCATGGCTTTTTGGACAGATCTCTTATCGTCCCGCTCTTTGATGGCTGCGCGTTTATCCGCGCTCTTTTTCCCTTTTCCTAGCGCCAGCTTCACCTTGACCCGGCCTGTCTTATTTAGATAAAAAGAAAGAGGTATAAGGGTCAGCCCCTTTTCCTGAATAGCCGTTTTTAACTTGTCAATTTCATAGCCATGCATCAATAACTTGCGCTCCCGCCTCTCCTCGTGATTGTGGATATTCCCAAATTTATAAGGAGCAATGCCACACCCCACCAGCCACAGTTCGCCTCGGGAAACTTTCACCCAACTGTCCTGCAGGCTCCCTCCATGGTTTCGCAAAGACTTGATCTCCGTCCCCTCCAAAACAATGCCAGCCTCATAGGTGTCTATCACTTCAAAGTTAAAAAGAGCTTTTTTATTTGAAACTAATTCAGAAGATGTTGTACTCATGAACAAAAGTATAACCTGTTACGAGATAAAATTCCACGAAAAGATCTTGACTTGCCTCCATCCCATATCATATCTTTATGCTTCCATCAAAAGGATTCCTTATGAAGTTTATTATTTCTACCCAAGAATTAAACAACCTGATTTCAAAATGCCTGAATGTGGTTTCCTCCAAAATGACGATACCCATTCTATCTAATATCCTGATCGAGGCGGTCAACGATGAACTTGTCCTGACGGCTACAGACTTGACCGTAGGGATCCGTTGCTTCGCCGAAGCCAAAATCCTGGAAGAGGGCTCCACCACCCTTCCGGCAAAACGGCTGGCCCAGCTCCTGAGAGAACTGACTTCAGACCAGCTCGAAATCCACACCAATGCACAACAGATCACTGAGATCACGTCCAACTCCTCCAAATTCAAACTTCTCGGAATGGACAAAAGTGAATTCCCTTCTCTTCCTTCCATTCACGATGCGGTCCGATTCACCCTGCCTCAGTCTGATCTCAAAGACGCCCTTTTCCGGACGGCATTCGCCGTATCCAAAGAAGACAACCGTTATGTCCTGACGGGTGTCTACCTGCACATAGAGAAAGGGCAGGCTGTCTTCGCCGGAACAGATGGCAAAAGGCTGGCCCGGGCGCGCATGGCAATCGAAACAGACCCGGAATTTAAAGCCAGCTACATCATCCCCCTCAAAGCTGTGGAAGAAATAGAAAAGAATCTAAGCGATGAAGGTCTGGCTACGGTTTGCCTGATGCAGGATAAAATCGCCATTGAAGCGTGCAACACCACTATCATTACAAAGCTCCTGGCCGGAGAATACCCGGATATCAACAGGATCATTCCTGAAACCTGCGAAACCGCCGTGACACTGCATCGGGAAGAGCTCATGCGCCTCTTGCGCCAGCTGTCCCTTTTTGCAGTGGATACGCAGCACTCCGTGCGCTTTACCTTCCAGAACGGGGAACTGAAACTGATGGCCAATACCATGGAAATCGGAGAGGGAAAGGTCAGCATGCCTGCCAACTACCACGGCCAAAAGCTGGAAATAGCCTTCAACCCCAATTTCTTCCTGGACATCCTTCGCCACAGTAAAGAAGAGGTCGTAACTTTAGGTGTCACAGATGCCTATAACCCAGGTGTCATCACAGATAATGATGCCCCCCCCACCGTGGCTTCGGGTTCGACGCCCCTTTTCGTCCTCATGCCTATGCGTTTAAGCGAGGAAGCTAGTTCAGGTTAGTAAACTCCCATGCAGGTACAATCGCTTGTTTTGCACAATTTCCGGAATCATGAGAAGGTTTTTTTTGAATTTGACCGGGGTTTAAATTCTTTCTGCGGGCCCAACGCCGCCGGAAAAACGAATATCTTAGAGGCTCTGTACCTGTTTATCTCGGGAAGATCTTTCCGCAATGCCGCCTTGCATGAATGCATTTGCAGGAGTTCTGATGCCTTTTTTTTGCAGCTCGAATTTACCAAACAGGGCATCGAGCAGACATTGAAAATCGCCTGCAGCAAAACAGAAAAACGGATCCTTTGCAACACCACTCCGCTGCACTCCTTTTCCGGGCTTTTGGGAATCCTCCCAGGCACTGTTCTAACGCCCGATGATGCAGCCCTGATCAAAGGCCCGCCCCAGCTGCGAAGGCAATTTTTAGACCTGTTGATTGCGCAAAATGATCCCCTTTACATCCACCACTCTACCCGCTATTACAAAGCGATGCTGCAACGCAACTGCACCTTGAGAAAAAAAGACGCCAAAGGGGCGCTTTGCTGGGAAGAAGAAATGGCCCATGCGGCGGTTTACCTATGGAACAAAAGAGGTTTGGCCCTCCAGTCTCTGCAGGATAGCTGCCATCGGCTCCATGCCCTCCTAGTGGATTCGCCTCCTCCCCTCTGGTTTACCTTCAAATCGTTTGCCTCCCCTTCCATGGATAATATCAAGCAAAAATTTTTAGACTCCCTGGAAAAAAACCGCTTACGGGAAATGGCATTGGGTTTTACCCTGACAGGTCCGCACAGAGATGATTTCATCATCAAGCTGGACTCCCAGGAAGCGCGCTTTTTTGCCAGCGAGGGGCAGCAGCGGACTATTGCAACTGTTTTAAGGTTGGGTGAATGGGAACAGCTTAAAAACCTGTCCCAAGAAAAGCCTTTGATGATTATAGATGACTTGGGGCTGGGCCTGGATGAACAACGCAAAAGCCGGCTTCTGAATTACGTCACAGACCTGGGCCAGGTATTTGTCTCTTCGACAACTCCCTTGCCTATTCCAAACCGCATGCACCTCATCTAATCATCCATTAATAATTTTAAGATTGTCCAGGTTATTTTGAATAGCTTCCTAAACCAGTATCGATTAACTCATCTATTGTTTTACTTAAGGATTTGTGTGTCATATTGGCCAATTTTGCAAGATGATAATGACGTTCTCTAGTGGTTCTGTAGGAAATATTCCCTTTGTAATCTTCTTTTTTGACTGGTTCGGGTATCCGCTCGCCATTTTTTAAATATAATATTATAGCACCTTCTATGGCCTCTTTAATAAGCTCCATCCCCTCTTCAATGGTTTCAGCATCTGTACAAACTCCCGGCAGTTCATTTACCCGAATAATAAAATAATGTTGCCCATTATGGGTTTCCTGTTCAATTGTGTAGGACCAAGGAAGATTCAAATAATGATCTATCTGTTTTTTAGTAACCATGATCTTTTAATACCTCCTTTAGCATCTCAATCTGATAAGGCAAAAGCTCAGAACGCCTTTTTAAAGAAACATTTCTTATAAAACCATCTTTTCTAAATGTATGATGTGATCCTTTAATTTCCACTGCAAATCCAAGCCTAAAAAGTATTTTTTCGGCATCGGAATAGGAAACATTCCTTCCTAGCAGAATTTTCTCTATCAGCTTTTGTACCTTACTTATACTTTCATGATACCATTTCTGATATCAATAAGGCAATATTTTTAAACGACGAAGGGATCAAAGGGACATATTTTTTCGTGTCCGAGTCCGTGTCCGATTCAATCCTTTTTAAATCGGACTCGGACACGAAAACATATGTCCCTTTGATCCTTCAGATTCCTCTCAATTATCTCATACCTTCTCAGTGATCTCACTGGCTCAGTGGTAAATCTCATACCTTCTCAGTGATCTCACTGGCTCAGTGGTAAATGTAATGTCGTGCCGCTATTCAGACAAGACCCTTTGACCAATCGGACACGAAAACATATGTCCCTTTGATCCTTCAGATTCCTCTCAATTATCTCATACCTTCTCAGTGATCTCACTGGCTCAGTGGTAAATGTAATGTCGTGCTCAGTGGTAAATGTAATGTCGTGCTCAGTGGTAAATGTAATGTCGTGCCGCTATTCAGACAAGACCCTTTGACCAAAGGGCGTCAGCCTGATGCACTTTTTCCCGCAATGCCAGCCTACTGCTATAATGCCCGCTTCAAAAAGGTCCTCACATAATATCTGTGCATAGAATTTTAGCTCCCCATCCGTATACTGAGGCAATTCATAGTGCCATTTCTTGCCTTTATGCTTTAAAACGACCATGTCTCTTCCAAATGGGGAACTGACAAAGCCTTTCATAAAATCTTCAAGATATACCCACCCTTCCTCAACAATTCTGCACAGGCTTTTCTCCACCAGGGACAAGGTATGCACAAAATCCTGCCTGGAGTCCTGTGCGCCCTTTATTATCTCAATACAGGCGCTGCCGGAAAGGCTTTTAGGAAATGTATCCCTTTTAAACCGGAGGTATTCCCTCCACTCATAAAAAGGGGTGACCACCTCTTCCCACCTGTCCCCCTGCTTCTGATAGGTAAGACAGCAAATAAAATGAAACTCCAACATAAGAACGTACTCTTCGAATTCTCTGTGGCTCAATTCAAATTTATGCATGAGTTCCTTTGCAGAAACTGAAAAATCGGGAGCGGATAAAACCTCTTTGTATATCAACTTCAAAACAGGGATATCGAAAACCACGTCCTCCAGATACCTTTCATAAACCTTTGGTGTCGACAGGAGTTTGTCCACAATAGCTTCAAATATGTTGTCGGTAGTTCTTGGAATGGAATACCAGTCAGGCAGGATATGGATGGGGACCTGATGCAAAAGCGAATGTAAATAATCTATGCCGGGCACAAAGCCCGGCTCGAATTTAATCATCTGCCCTTCATAATACCTTCTCTGGTCTTTATCCACGAAAATCTCATGGTCATCAATTTTAATAAAATGATTTTCAATTAATTTGTTCAGTATTATCTCAAGTTCATTTCCTGAAATTCCGATTGATGCTTCAAGTTTATAGATAGGTATTCGCAAAGAATTATTAACTATTTCATTCATAATAAAAATTTCATTTGCACTCATTTCTGAGAGCAGTAATCTATTTTTAATATCGCGTTGATAGGAGTAGTCTGAAAGTGTCACTTTGTCTTTTCTAATTTGAATAAACATTAAAACACCTTTAAATTTTAAATTAAAAACTCTTTACAACATCTTAACAATAACATTATCTTTCATAACAAATAAAATAGCAATACAAGAAATTAATAAAAAAAATTATTGATTATTAATTCGAAATTGTTAATTATGAAGGTAAGGACGGAGGTAAATACATGAAAACTACTACACTCAAAGAAGAAGATCAAAAGGCTTTAAAGAGCATGGCTGAGAGTTATGCAGAAGCAGTGCACGTGCATTCCGCATTTCTTTCAGACCCTTTTGACTTATATGCGGAGTCTCTCAAATCAAAATTTTACTCGGACGCCGGCCATTTTTCACACCGCTTTATCAGCGGGTATCAGGCCTTGCTTCAGGAGCTCGACAAAGAGACATAGTTTACCACTGAGCCAGTGAGATCACTGAGAAGGTATGAGATGGAGAGGGTTGGGTTTATATTTCTTTTTGACATAATTTTTTAGCGAGGTTGTGACTGGCGACAATATCGTTTAAAAATTAAACGCAGGTGCAAAGACGCAAAGGGCGCAAAGACGGTTTACAGAAACTCTATGAGTCTCCTGATTATTTTTTTTTCTTTGCATCTTTGCGTTTAATCTTTAAACGATATTGTCGCCAGTCACAACCTCGCTAAAAAACATACGTCAAAAAAAATATAAACCCAACCCTCTCCATCTCATACCTTCTCAGTGATCTCACTGGCTCAGTGGTAAACTATGTCCCATTCCCTTTTATAATCCAGCTTCTTTTTACTTTAACTTCAGGAAGGGAAGACAGCCATCGTTCTGCTTCAAGCGGAGAGTCAAAAACCATGGCAGCTGTAGCCAGGCCATCGGCTAAGGCACATGTAGAGGCTATTAGGCTGACGCTAGCAATGCTATCTGAAGTGATGGTCAGAGGACGGCAGGTACGGGGATCCATGATATGAAAAAACGTTTCCCGTCTATCCTTTAAGGAAACAGTCCAATTCTGCATGTAATCTCCGCTGGTGGCTATTGCCTCATTTTCCAAAGCCACAATATCTACCGCCTGGGCCGGGTCGGGATCTCCCAGGCGGCTGATAAAGACCGTCCATGGCCTGCCGGAGGGATGGCGCCCTGCAGCGCGTACTTCGCCGCCCCATTCCACAAAGATATTTTCATGGCCGGTCCGTTGGAGATTTTCCACGAATAGATCTATAGCATATCCTTTGGCTATTCCTCCAAGGTCCAAAGCAGATTCACCATACTCTTTCCAGAAAAAGCCATTTTCAAAGTGAATTTTATCCCATCCCACCCATTTTGAGGCCTGCTCCACTTCAGTATCATTCGGCAACAGGCCTTCGGCCAGCCTAGATTTCCATAGTTGTTGTATAGGAGCAATAGTAGGATCGAATCGACCCTGGGTCAGAAAGACTATACGGTCCACAATTTTCAGCAAATGTTCCATCTGGGGACTTAGGGCCGCTTTCTCGTAAGCTCCCAGCTGATTGAGATGAGAGATTTCCGACTCGGGATTCCAGTTGTTGTAAATGGAATCGACCTCGTCAAATACTGTCCGGACGACCTGTTGGACAAGTAGGGACTGCTCTTCATCGAGAACGCTTCCAATAGTGATATGATACTCTATCGTCATGGCCGTTCCGGAAAAAACCGTAGTGCCGCTTGAGGGATTTCTTTCTGAACAGCCATACAGTATCATGAACAGCAAGAAAAACAGTTGTTTCATTTTGTTTATTATCACTTCCGTTTCCGATTGTAGCTCAGGAGGGTATTACTGAGAAGCATAGCTATAGTCATAGGCCCAACTCCCTTTGGAACAGGCGTAATAAAGGAACATTTGTCTTTGACGTTTTCAAAATCCACATCCCCTACAATCTGATATCCCGAAGGGCTGGAAGGGTTTGGAACTTTGTTTATACCTACATCTATGACCATAGCGCCTTCTTTGACCTTATCTGCCGTAATGAGCTTCGGCTGGCCGGCGGCTACGATAATCAGATCAGATACGCGGCAGAGGGAGGCAAGGTCTTTGGTATGGCGGTGAGCGATAGTAACCGTGGCATTGCCAAAGGGTGTATTTTGCATCAGCAGGGCAGCCATCGGCTTTCCTACAATATTGCTTCGGCCTATCACAAGGGCCTGCTTTCCCAACAATTCAATTCCGCACCTTTCGATCAGCACCTTTATCCCCAAAGGCGTGCAGGGATAAAATCCATCCGTTTCTCCAATCAGCATTTTTCCGACATTGATCGGATGAAAACCATCGACATCTTTATCAGGATCAATGGAACGGAGGACATGATAGGGGTGAATATGGGGAGGAAGGGGCAGCTGGACCAAAATCCCGTCAACAGAGGCGTCGTTGTTTAAAACAGCTATTTGAGCCAGGAGCTCGGCCTCAGAAATGGCAGCGTCGAATTTTTTTACCAGAGATCGAATGCCCGCATTTCCGCAGGCCTGGGCTTTTCTGGAAATATAGATTTGAGATGGAGGGTGATCCCCCACCATTAAAACAGCCAGACAGGGAGGACGCCGCCCTGAAAGAGAAGCGACTTCGTGCCGGATTTCAGCCTGTATCTGGTCGGCTATAGCCTTGCCATCAATAATCATCGAAAATAATCCTTGCTTAGTAAATTATGATAATGAAAATGACAGATAGATTCAAAGGAAAATATTAAAGGTGTGTATGCAAAAAAAAATCATATATCTAGTATTTTCAGTAGCTGTCCTATTTCACGTTCCTGTATGGAGCCAAACGGCCTTGCCTGCCTGCTATCAGGACCTGGCTACCAACTTTTTCAAATATGAAATTGTGGCCCAAGCCTTTAGCATGCATAACGTCAACCAAAATACATGGTCTACTCTAATTTCTCAGCTGCAAAACCAGGCCAAAAATGTGCCGCAGCTTATTCAGCAACAGGCACAAAAAATAAACCCCAACCCTCTCAGCCCCACTTTTCAAGTGGAACCTGCTACACAACTCCTGCATGACGTTCTCTTTGCAGTGTTCTACCAGGTTTTAGTCAACAATTACATCACTTTATACACCAATCAAATCTCCATCACCAACATGTTCCAGTACATATGGCTGCAGCAACTGCAAGCTATACAAAATTGCCTGGGATCCGCCGCCATAAAAAAATATATCCTAACCCAGTAATATTGTTTCTTTCGTGTCCGTGTCCGAGTCCGTGTCCGTGTCCGAGTCCGTTTTAAAATTGATTAAATCGGACACGGACTCGGACACGAAGAATAAGATCACGCACCTACTCATCATTTTCAGGGAAGAGGAGATTGAAAGTTTTTTGCGGAACAGTGTATCCATGTGTTATTGCCATTTTAAGATATTCAATAGCTTTATCCTGATCAGGCTGACACCCAATGCCTTCTGCATAATGAATACATACACTGCATAGAGCTTCTGGCACTCCCTGTTTGGCTGCCTGTTCATAATATTCCATAGCTTTAACCTGATCCTGCTGACATCCCTTCCCTTTTTCATAACAAGCACCTAAATTATGTTGAGCTGATGCATGCCCCTGTTTGGCTGCCCGTTCAAAATATTCAAAGGCTTTAACCAGATCCTGCTGACATCCGCTGCCAGTATAATAATAATGACCTAAATTGAATTGAGATTCCGCTTCCCCCTGATTTGCTGCCAATTCATACCATTCAAAGGCTTTAACCAGATCCTGCTGACACCCTTCACCTTTTGCATAACAAACACCTAAATTGTTTTGAGATGCTACATGGCCCTGTTTGGCTGCCCGTTCACAATATTCAAATGCCTTAGCAAGATCACGTTGACATCCTATGCCTCTTTCATAACAGAATCTTAAAGTTAATTGACTCTGAAGATGATTTTGATCCGCTGCCAATTTAAGAAATTTGAACCCTTCCTGCTTATTTACAGGTGTCCCATGGCCATTTATCAAAGCTACGCCTATTTTATATTGAATTGCAGGATTATCACTATGTAAAAAATTGGTTAAAAAGGGATACAGAATGTTTTCTAAAGATTTTTTTAAAATGATATCATTACTATAATGTGAAATTAAATCTAAAGTTTTTCTTTCACAATTTTTATAGCTAATAACCCAATCTTTCCATTTAAATGAGGGGTCCGAAGTTGTTGCAGCCCAATTTCCTTCCGGCTGGAACGCTTTAGCCCAATCTTCCCACATTCCTGGATAACTCGCCAACTGATTAAATAGTTTGCTCACTTGCAAGCAAATTCCCATGTCTTTAATGGTCAGTCCTGATTGGCACAAAATCCTTTGTTGAACGTCTTCAGGCAAGCTTATAAAATTAAAATTCACATCCATATATTTTCCTATTGTTAATTCTTGAAATAATGCATACTTTCCAGACAATACAAATAAAATTCAATAAGGATCATTCCCGCCGCTGTTTCTTTGCTGGAGGTTCTCCATCGGTATTATTATCTAGAATAAAACTTAGACAGTGTTTATCCAAAACAAAGCCCTGTTTTACTGCCAGTGTATAATATTCAAAAGCTCTGTCTTGATCCTGCCGGCATCCTATGCCTTTTCCATAGCAAATACTTAACAAGAATTGCGCTTCTTTATGCCCCTGTTTAGCTGCCAGTTCACAATATTCAAATACTTTTGCTGGATCCGACCGACATCCTATGCCATTACGATAAATAATAGCTAAGTTGTATTGAGCTTCTTTATACTGCTGTTTGGCTGACAATTCACAATATTCAAAAGCCTTAGCCGGATCCGGCTGACATCCTATGCCATCACGATAAAAAACAGCTAAATTGCATTGAGCTTCTTTAAGTCTTTGTTTGGCTGCTAGTTCACAATATCCAAAAGCCTTAGCTGGATCAGGTTGGCATCCATTGCCCTCACGATAACAAATACCTAAATTGTTCTGAGCTCCCGGATCCCCCTGTTTGGCTGCCAGTTCAAAATATTCAAAAGCCTTAGTTGGATCAGGCTGACATCCTATACCATCACGATAAAGAGAACCCAAAAAGCACTGAGCTCCCGGATCCCCCTGTTTGGCTGCCAGTTCAACATATTCAAAAGCCTTGGCTGGATCAGGCTCACATCCTTTACCAAAACGATAAAGAGTACCCAAAGAGCACTGAGCTTTTACATCCCCCTGTTTGGCTGCCAGTTCATAATATTCAAAAGCCTTGGTTGGATCAGGCTGACATCCAATGCCAAAATAATAACACGCAGCTAAATTGAACTGAGCTATTGGTTTTCCTTGTTTTACTGCTAGTTGATAATATTCAAAAGCCTTAATGGGATCAGGTTGACATCCTATCCCTCGTATTAAACAAAAACCTAAAGAGCACTGAGCTGCTGAATACCCCTGTTTGGCTGCTAATGTAAGATATTTAATCCCTTCCTGGAGGTTTTTAGGTGTACCGTTACCTCTTATCAAAGCCGCGCCAATTCTATATTGAGTTTCGGCATTGTCGCTGTGCAAAAACGTGGATAAATTTTGATATTCAGATTTAATTAAATAATTTATCAACACTTTATCCTTAGTATAATTTGAAATTAAATTAAGAATTCTTTGCTCACAATTTTTATAGTTAATAACCCATTCTTTCCATTTAAATAAAGGTTTACAGGTTGCTTTAGTCCAATTTACTTGTGGCTGGAACACTTTGGCCCAGCGTTCCCATATTCCCGGATCACTCCCCAACTGATTAAATAATTTGCTCACTTTTAGGCAAATTCCCATGTCTTTTACAGTTAATCCCGAATCGTAAAAAATCTTCTGTTGAACTTCAACAGGCAAGTTTATAAAATTAAAATTCACATCCATATATTTTCCTATTGTTAATTCTTGAAATAATGCATAGTTTACAGACATTATAAATATAGATCAATAAGGATCATTCCCGCCGCTGTTTCTTTGCTGGAGGTTCTCCATCGGTATTATTATTATCTAGAATGAAACTTAAACATAGATTATTCAAAGCAAAACCGTGTTTGACTGCCAATTGATAAGATTCAAAAGCTTTATCTTGGTCCCGCTGACAGCCTATGCCTTTTCCATAGCAAATACTTAATAAGAATTGAGCTTCTTTATGCCCCTGTTTGGCTGCCAGTTCAAAATATTCAAAAGCCTTAGCTGCATCAGGCTGACATCCTTTGCCATTACGATAAAAAATAGCTAAATTGAATTGAGCTTCTTTATGCCCCTGTTTGGCTGCCAGTTCAAAATATTCAAAAGCCTTAGCTGCATCAGACTGACATCCAGTGCCATCACGATAACAAATACCTAAATTGCACTGACTTATGGGATCCCGCTGTTCTGCTCCCAGTTTAAAATATTCAAAAGCCTTAGCTGCATCAGGCTGACATCCATTGCCATCACGATAACAAATACCTAAATTGCACTGACTTATGGGATCCCGCTGTTCTGCTCCCAGTTTAAAATATTCAAAAGCCTTAGCTGCATCAGGCTGACATCCATTGCCATCACGATAACAAATACCTAAATTGCACTGAGCTTCTTTATGCCCCTGTTTGGCTGCCAGTTCATAATATTCAAAAGCCTTGGCTGGATCAGGCTGACATCCTAAGCCTTGGTAATAACAAGAACCTAAATTCGCCTGAGCTGCCCAATTCCCTTGTTTTGCTGCCAGCTCAAAGTATTCAAATGCCTTGAGAGGATCACACTGACATCCTACGCCTCTTCGATAACAAAAACCTAACTTGTTCTGAGCTACTGCATACCCCTGTTTGGCTGCCATTTGAAGATATTTAACCCCTTCCTGTTGGTTTTGAGGTGTACCGCGACCCTCTGCCAAAGCCTCGCCAATTCTAAATTGAGTTTCGGAATTATCGCTATGTAAAAAATTAGTTAAATGTTGATACTGAATATTTTTTAAAGAATCTTTTAAAATTATATCATTAGCATAATTTGAAATATAATTTAAAATTCTTCGCTCACAATTTTTATAGTTAATAACCCATTCTTTCCATTTAAATAAAGGTTTACAGGTTGCTTTAGTCCAATTTACTTGTGGCTGGAACACTTTGGCCCAGCGTTCCCATATTCCCGGATCACTCCCCAACTGATTAAATAATTTGCTCACTTTTAGGCAAATTCCCATGTCTTTAATAGTTAGTCCCGAATCGTAAAAAATTATCTGTTGAATCTCAACAGGCATGTTCATAAAATTAAAATTTATATCCATATTTTCCCATGTTGTCTTGTTGTACTAATCCCTCCGCTGTTTCTTCGCTGGGGGTTCTCCCTCAATTTCATTATTATAAGAGGGGAAGGCTCTTAAATACTCTTTACCCTGATCACAACCCTGTGCTGCTGCCATTTCATAATATTCTAAAGCCTTATCTGGATCCGGCTGACACCCTATGCCATTTTCATAACAAATAGCTAAATACAATTGAGCTTCTTTCGCCCCCATGTTTGCTTCCTGTTCAAAATATTTAAATTCCTTGACTGCCTTGACTGGATCTCGCTGACACCCTATGCCTTTTTCATAACAAATAGCTATATGTATTTTAGCTTCTTTCTCCCCTTGATTTGCTGCCAGTTCAAAGTATTTAAATGCCTTAACTGAATCCTGCTGACATCCTCTCCCATTTAGATAATACTTACCTAAAATCATTTGAGCTTCACGATGATCTTGATTGGCTGCAAGTTCACAATATTGAATAGACTTATCTAGATCCGGCTGGCACCCTATGCCTTTTTCGTAACAAATGGCTAAACTCATTTGAGCTTCTTTACATCCTTTTTTGGCAGAAAGTTCATAATATTGAAAAGCCTTTAATTGATCCGGCTGACATCCCTTGCCATGTTGATAAAAGTTACCTAAACCATACTGAGCTCCCTGTATCCCGAAGTTTGCTGCCTGTTCCATATATTGAAAAGTCTTGACTGGATCAGGCTGACATCCTATACCTTTTTCAAAACACATAGCTAAACACGGGTAAGCTTCTTTAAGCCCCATTTTTGCTGCCAATTCAAAATATTCAAAAGCCTTGGCTGGATCAGACTGTAGATAATAATAACCTAAACCGATGTGAGCTTTACTACAATTTTGGTTGGCTGCCAATTGAAGATATTTAACCCCTTCCTGTCGATTTCGATGTGTACCCCATCCCTTGATCAAAGCCTCACCTATTCTATATTGAGTTTCGGCATTATCGCTATGTAAAAAAACAGTTAACTGTTGATATAGAGTTTTTGCTACAGAATCTCTTAAAATTATATCATTAGCATAATTTAAAATAGAATTTAGAATTGTTTGTTCACTATTTTTATAATTAATAACCCACTCTTTCCATTTAAATGAGGGATTCCGGGTTGCTTGAGTCCAATTCCCTTGTGGATAGAGCGCTTTGGCCCAACGTTCCCAAATTCCTGGATAACTCGCCACACTATTAAATAATTTGCTCACTTTTAGGCAAATTCCCATGTCTTTAACAGTTAAACCGGAATCGTAAAAAATTTTCTGTAAAGCTTCATTAGGTAAGTTCATAAAATTAAAATTTATATCCATAAGTTCTCCTAAATTTACTTGAAATAAAATGAAGTCTACAAACAAAACAAATAAAGATCAAGGTGAATTGATTGGAAGGGACCAAAGGGACATAAGGGACCAAATGAATCAAAGGCTCATAAGAGATATTGTTTGTCCCTTTGGTCCCTTATGTCCCTTTCCCCTTTGAAAGCTAAAACAATAGGTTTGGGCAGTTGAAACACCACATCTTCCTGGGTAAATACAACGTCTTCGACTTCGGTGACTCCCAACTGCATTAATTTCTGAATGCACAGTTGAACAATGCTTTCAGGGGTGGAAGCTCCTGCAGTCAATCCGATCGTATGTACGCCATTCAGCCATTCGGGTTTGATTTCTTTCTCGTCATTGATCAGATAGGAAGGGATGCCCCGCGTGGAGGCCACTTCCCTTAAGCGGTTCGAGTTGGAGCTTTGCGGATCGCCCACCACCAGGACAAGGTCTGTGACATCCGTAATTTCACGCAGGGCCATTTGCCTATTGGTGGTGGCGTAGCAGATGGAAGAACTGGGCAAAGTTTCAATTTGAGGGTATTTGGCTATCAGAGCTTCTGTAATCTCTTTTACATCATCCAGGCTCAGGGTCGTTTGAGTAATGTAAAATAGCTTCTCCCCCTCGGAATAGGATAACCGGCTTACATCCTCTATAGACTCCACAATGGAGGTGACATCTGGAGCTTCGCCGGCAGTGCCGATAATTTCCACATGATGCCGGTGTCCAATCAGGATGATTTTATATCCCATGGAGGAATAGCGCTTCACAGCGGAATGGACCCGGGTGACCAGCCCGCAAGTAGCATCGATTTCTTTAAGCTGCCGTCGTTTGGCATGTTCTCTGACGGCAGGCGAAACTCCGTGAGCAGAATAAATCAGCCGGGCTCCAACAGGCACTTGATCAAGGTCTTCAATAAAAATTGCGCCTTTAGCTCTCAATCCGTCCACCACGTAGCGGTTATGTACAATTTCGTGTTTGACATAGATAGGCGCTCCCCACAACGCAAGGGCTTTTTCAACGGTTTCGATAGCCCTTTCGACTCCTGCGCAAAAACCGCGGGGCCGGGAAAGTAAAAGTTTCATGGTATACCATTTTTAGATTTTAGGTGATCGATCAACCCTTGGCACGAATCTTCAATCATATCCAGGACCAGCTCAAAAGCGGCGCCTCCCTGATAATAGGGATCAGGGATCTCTTCATTTTTGAAAGTGGAGCCAAAGGCTGTGATCAGATGGATTTTGGCTTTTTCCGTGGGTTCCTTGGCAAAACTGTAAAGGACTTTAATGACTTCGCGATCTGCAGCTAAAATATAATCGAATTGCTGAAAGAAATGAAGCCGAAAATTCTGGGCGCGGCTCATAAGGATGATGCCTCGTTCTTTGGCAGCGGACCTCATCCTTTCATCGGGAAGACGGCCGAGGTGCCAATCGCCCAAGCCGCAGCTTTCCACGTGCAGATGGGGGAGATCGGGATGTTGGGAAGCCATATGCCGCATTACCCCTTCAGCAGCGGGGGAACGGCAGATATTTCCGAGGCAGACAAATAAAATGGAAGCCATACGGGAATCATTATACACTATTCAGGATTTTTGTACATCCGCGGCGCAACGGAACCCATAAGTTCCATTCACCGTCCCCGGATTGTTGCGATGTCTTTTGCTGCAGCGCAAATCTTCTTTAAGGCTTTTCCAACAACCCCCGCGCAAAACCCTATAGACACCCTGCAAAGGGCCTTTGGGATTTTCCGGCTCTTGAATGGAGATTTCATAGGAATTGTACCCATACCAATCGTAGCACCATTCGTACACATTTCCGGCAATATCATAAAGATCATAGCCATTGGGAGCATAACTCATCACAGCTGTGGTGTCCGAACTGAAAAAATTGGCCTGCGATTTTTCTATGTCATCTCCTGTAGGATACAAAGCATCTTCAAGGCTGCCTCGGGAAGCCACTTCCCATTCCGCTTCCGTGGGCAATCTTTTTCCCACCCATTTGGCGTAGGCTATTGCGCCGTACCAGGTAACGCCCACCACAGGGTGTTTGGCATAGCCCGATTCGATGCTGAGCTTGCCTCCGCTGCGTTTGATGCGGGAATCCCTCATCCGGATGATGTCCTGATGGTTGTTGTCTTTCTCTCCTCCCATCGCTTCCAGAAAGCGTACAAACTGTTCATTGGTCACGGGGTGGATATCCATGGCAAAACTGGCCAGATGGACCTGATGGCGGGGCACCTCATCCCTGTTGCCATTGTTGCTGCCCCGGAGGAAAACACCTCCAGGTATCACAGCCATGTCTGTAAGGAGAGGCTGGATATTTTTTACTTCTCTGGATTCCGGCTTATATTGTTTGACCGTGCTGTCCACCTGGAATGAAGACGCAGGGTCGGGATCGACCACCGGCCGGTCGAGCTGGGCCGTGTGGATGATCGGCCGCAGGGTGGGAACTTTTTTTTCACTCTCGCCTGCCGGCATGGAGGCGGGAACAGGCTCGCGTTCCTTTGAAGGAAGCGGCTGGTGTTTAGGCAGACCATGAATGCCTCCTTTGATTAGTTCCAGCATGGGCAAAAGTTCATCGGGACGTTTCGAAGGGTTGCCATGGAGGCATTCGCAAACTAAGGTATCCCAATCCATTTTAAAGTCGCGATGCCTGTCGGAAGGCATTTCAAACAATCCTTCAGGGAATTCGCCCATGAGCAGGTAGTAAGCCAAGACACCAAAAGCATACACATCCGCTTTCACGTCGACCAGTTTGGCAAGGTCCAACCGTTTCTGTTCAGGTGCAAGGAATAGGTAGTTTTGCAGAAAGGAGGCGTGCAGAGGCGAAAGCTTTTGATAATCGGGAGAGGGTACCAGATATTTTTCAGGGCCTGAGAGAGGAGATCCGGCCGCCTGGCCAATCCCCAGGCTCTCAGCTACCATTTTGTAGGTCCGGGTCAGGACGGTTCCGGTACCTACGATGCGTGACAAACCAAAATCGGAGAGGTAGAATTCGGTCCCAGCCTTTCCCTTTCCCACCAAGATATTGTTCAGCTTGATACCTCTGTGAGCAATGCCTTTTCCTCCCCCTTTGGAATGGGCGTAATCGAGGGCATCGGCAATCTGCCGTAAAAGGCGGAGCAGCTCCTCTTCGCTTAACCTTTCGTGGCGTGACAGCATATACTGTGCAAGGTTGGTTGTCTCCCCCAAGTCATCGACGACGCAATCCGTAACCAGAAAATACTGCCCCTGGGCGAAGGAGATATTATGGATTTTAACAATATTGGGATGGTCTAAAGCTACAAGGAGAGCAATGCCTTCTTCAAAGCGTTGGATAAATGATCTGTCATTGGTCAATTCCTCAGGAAGCATTTTTAAAACATAGGGATTTTTCATATAGCGATGCTCAGCCAGGTATACCAGGCCCAAAGGACCCTGCCCTATTTGTTTCACTAGGGAATAATCTCCAAAAAGACGTGTATCATTCATGATTTTTTCCTATATTTTTTCTCTAAAATTGTGCTATCCTAAAGAATACTCAACTATATCATAAACAAATAACGCGCAAAACCAAATTTTTATCATGGAAAGACGTCATATTTTATTTTTCATCGTCATTGCCCTCAGTTTTTTTCTGGTCAATGTCTATTATCAGCAGCAAAATCAGGAACAAATCAAAGAATGGAATGTCAAACAAAAAGAAAAAAAGCTCGGAAAAATTAGACAGATTGAAGCAGAGGCAGCGCAGCGGTCCGTGAAAAGCAGCCAGTTGCCTTTGGTCGACATCTACGCCGATGCGGAAGGGAAGCAATGGCTGGCCGCAGGAATTATAGATGAAAGCCAAATCCTCGCCTTGAACTGGAGCGAACACCCCCCTAAACAGATATTTTCCAAGCCCTCCCATTCCACCCAGGCTCTAAAAGAATATCATATTGCCTACGCCTCCCCCTCTTCCGGAGGTCCTGTGATATATAGCCAAGAGAAACCTTCTCCGCTTCTGATCGGTTATCTGCCAGATTTTGGAAAATTCGACCTGCAAATGGTTTTAATGGCCCCCCACAAAGAAAATCCCGAAATTACAGTGGCCGACTATATCGATGGGCACTTGACGGTTCCCCTGGAACAATTAAAACAGTTAAAAAAAGATGTCAGCGAAGAACCCATCTCTTCTGAACAAAATCTCCCTGACGGCATTCTCCTGTTAAATACTCCAAAAGGGTATCTGCCTGTAGCCATTTACAATGGAAAATCCAAAACAGCGGAATACCTTGAAGAGATGACCGACTTGCCAGCACACGTGCTTATGCCGGAAATGAAAAATGGCACTGCAACAGCAACCAACAAGGCGCAAGAAAAATACTATGTACTGGAAAATGACTATCAGCAGCTGGTCTTCTCCACCATCGGCGGGGCTTTAGCCGAAATCAATCTGCCTTTCAAAAGCCCTTCCAATAAAAGCAGCGTGGTGCTTCCGATAGAATTCGACCGCGAAATAGAAGCTAAATATCCTTACAATGATTACTTCCCTTCCAAGCCCTATTATACGCCCTCAAAGAATCCGGAAGGCCCCTTCGAAGAACACACCGGAGGTAAGCTGGGAGGATACTACCCTCTCCTCCGCAGAGACCTTATCGAAAACCAAAATCGCAAGTCCATTAAAATTGAACCGCGCTACTATGCCCTAAACATCGTCTCCGAATACCCAGAAGTGGCCCAACAGGTCTATACAGTCAAACATTTCGATAAAAACACCATCGTATTCGAAACCGAGCTCCAACATAGGAAAATCACAAAAACCTATTCAATCGCTACCGAAAACAAAGGGGCTCCCTATTCTGTCGATGTTACCATTGACATCCAGGGCGATGCCCGGGGGCTTTGGCTGACTACGGGGATACCCGAAGTGGAACTGTTTTCAGGCAGCCCGGCACCTATTCTGAAATATCGATTGACGCGCCAGGGGCAGTCTGAAGTCGATACTATTGACCTTCCCAAAGATGCTTTGACCAATACCTCGATCTACCCCGACTGGATCTGCAATTCCAATGGTTTTTTAGGCATGATCCTCAATCCTGCCACCCCCATCGATCCCGGATTCAAGGCCCAAATGGTCCCTGGGCCCATTTCGCCTTCGCGATTGATCGAGATCAACCAGGAATATGAGGCATTTAAAGCCCAAAACCTCCCCGGATACCTCATGCTTCTGCCCTTGAAAAATGCCGGAGGGAACATGAAGTTCCATTTCTTTGCAGGGCCCTTTGAAGATGATATCCTGAAAGAAGTGGACAATTTTTACTCGGATCCCGCAACAGGGTATAGTCCCGATTTTCTGGATGCGCAGACCTTTCATGGGTGGTTCGCTTTTATATCAGAGCCCTTTGCCGATTTCCTCTTCATTCTAATGAAATTTTTTCATCAAATTACCGGATCCTGGGGATTTTCTATTATACTCTTGACAGTTGCCCTCAGGGTCATGCTGTATCCTTTAAATGCCTGGTCCATGAAATCGATGGCCAAAATGCAGCAGATTGCGCCTGAAATCACAGCCATACAGGAAAAATACAAGAAGGATCCCAAAAAAGCCCAGGTAGAGATCATGAATCTATATCGGGAGAAAAAGGTGAATCCAGTGTCGGGCTGTCTCCCCCTTCTAATCCAGATGCCCTTTCTGATCGGCATGTTTGATTTATTGAAATCGACCTTTGAGCTGCGGGGCGCCTCCTTTATCCCCGGCTGGATTGACAATCTCACAGCACCCGACGTGTTATTTAGCTGGACGACGCCGATTTTCTTCATTGGAAACCAGTTTCACTTGCTGCCTATCCTGCTGGGTGGAGTCATGTTCTTACAGCAACGCCTAAGTACGACACTGCCAAAAGATCCCAACCTATGGACGGAACAACAGCGGCAGCAGCGCGCTATGGGATCGATCATGACCCTCGTCTTCACTGTCATGTTCTATAATTTTCCCTCGGGATTAAATATTTACTGGCTTTCTTCCATGCTTCTTGGCATTATACAGCAATGGTGGATACAAAAAAAATTACCGGTGGTGCCGCAAAATAAAAACTGATGAAAGCTTGGGAAAATTTTCTTAGCCAACAGGAAATGGAATTGGGGGTTGAAGCTGTAAAAAAATGGCTGAAACCCCTGAAAGTGGTCCGTTTTGACGCCTGCAATCTTTATCTGGAAGCCAAAGACTCCTTTCAAGCCCTCTGGTTTGAAGAGCATATCCGTCCCAAAATCCAGTCCAAGTTCTTTAACAATAACAACAAAAAAATTAAAGTTCATTTGAATGTGGGAAATTCCCCAGCCGCCGCTCAAAAGAACAAAAATGGCATACCGGCAAAAAAAAATCCGCCCCCTGAAAAAAAGACATCGGAACCTTTTTCTTTGACATTCGACCTGTTGGATCCTTATTGCACCTTTGAGCACTTTATTTTAGCAGGCCCTAATACGTTAGTCTACAGGCTGCTTTGTAAAGTCTGTGGAGTCGATGAAAACAAAGGGGCCCCTACAATGCCCCCTGAATTATCCGTTTTCAATCCTATCTACATCCATGGAGGAAGCGGCTCCGGAAAAACCCATCTGCTCATGGCTGCAGCGCAAGCTTTAAGCCAGCGAGGGTTAAAAGTGCTGTATGTGAGGGCAGAGACCTTTACCCAGCATGTAGTCAGCGCCATCCGCGCCAGTGAAATGAATGTCTTCCGTCAAACCTATCGCAACAGCGATGTCCTGCTTTTGGACGATGTGCATTATTTTGCCCGAAAGGGTACCACCCAGGAAGAGTTATTCCACACGTTCAATACGCTGCAGCTGTCGGGCAAACAGATGGTCTTAGCTGCCAATTGCTCTCCATCAGAATTGGAAATGATAGAGCCCCGCCTCATCAGCCGGTTTGAATGGGGAGTAGTTCTGCCTCTTGAGGTACTGGTAAAAGATCAGTTAAAACTGATGCTGGAAAAGAAAGCGGCCGCTTTACACTTTCCCTTGCATGCCAAAGTCAATGAATTTTTAATAAACACCTTTTCCAAGGGGCCAAAAGCACTTACCAAAGCTCTTCAAGCCCTTGTTTTGAGATTGCATCTCCTGGAATCAAAAGAAGGCTTTACAGCAAGGCAGATTACAGTCCCTCTAGCGCAGCAGCTCCTGATGGACCTGGTCCAGGAAGAAGAAAAAAATACGTTGACCGGAGAAAAAATCATCCGGATAACAGCTGAATATTTTGGAATACCGATCGACACCATTTTAGGTAAGGACAAAGCACGGGAAGCCGTGCAGCCACGCCAGTTTGCCATGTTCTTTTGCCGGACTCTTTTAAATCTCCCTTTCATGAAAATAGGCGGACTGTTCTTCAAGGATCATTCGACGGTCATTTCGAGCGTCAAAATCATTCAAAAAGGCCTGGATGCTAACGACCCGGACATAAAAGGCCATCTCACTGCCCTAATGAAGAAGTTGTAGATTACCGCTGAGCCACTGAGACCAGTGAGAAAATTTGAGATATTTTTTTTTATTACCACAGAGCACACAGAGAGCACAGAGATCATTCAAGCCCGGAACGGGCTTGAATGATAGCTTTCGTTTGTGCGCTTCGCGCACAAACGAAAATTCTATGTCACAGAGCCAAGCGAATTTCCTCTCTGTGTGCTCTGTGGTAATAAAAAAAATATCTCAAATTTTCTCAGTGATCTCAGCGGCTCAGTGGTAATCTTCAAACCATGGCGACAGCCTTTCCCTTAACTTGGCTTCGGCGTTGCAAAAGGGAATGGGTCTGACGCATGGCCAGTTCCAGCAGGGTGTTCTCTGAAATTCGAACGAGTTTTCCCTTATCCACTAAGCATTCTCCCTCCACAAATACCTTGTCCACATCAGAACCGCAGGCTGCAAAAACAAGGTTCCAAAGGAGAGGGTTCTCCTCCTCTGTAACAATAGGCATCAAATGAGGCTTCCACAGATCTATCAAAATAAAATCCGCTCGCTTGCCTGTTTCGATAGATCCAATTTCCTTGTCCAGTCCAAGCACGCGGGCTCCCTCGATAGTAGCCATCCGCAAGGTTTTATCTGCGGGCAGGGCGCTGGCATCGAGCAGGGCATTCTTTTGCATGAGGGAAGCGAATTTCATTTCTTCAAACATATCCAGACTATTATTTGAAATGGGGCCATCGGTGCCGAGTCCAATTCTTACCCCTGTGTCCAACATTTTACACACTGGCGCTACGCCGCTAGCGAGTTTGGCATTGCTGACGGGGCAATGCGCGACAGCAGTGCCCGTTTCTGCCAGCAGTTGAATTTCCTCATCATTAAGCCAGACACAATGCGCAATCACTGTGCGCGGTCCCAAAATTCCCCTTTCATGAAATAACTGGATGGGACGTTTGCCAAAATGACGGATGACCGCTTCCACTTCTTCTTTTTGTTCGCTGCTGTGCGTATGGATTCCGACCCCATTGGCCTTTGAAAAATCAGCAGCCCACTCATAGGTTTCCTGAATGCAGTAAAAGAGGTGTTCCATCCCAAGCCACACCCTTATTTTGCCTCCAGCAGCCATATGGTGGGTTGAAACTAATGCTTCATTGCTTTTGACAGATTCAAAGAAGTTTTTTCCCGAAGCTGTAGCGACATAGGGAACGAGGTTGGCCCGTATGCCGATTTCCTGGGCTGCTTCAGCACACCGATGCATATAACGGTACATGTCCATGACGCACGTCGTGCCGGCCTTCAAGGCTTCCGCATAGCACAGCAGAGCAGCCGCATACGCATCCTCTTCCGTGAGCACCTGATGCTCCAGCTGATATTCCGGAAGCCAGTCCATGAGCTGCCGGTTCTCCGTAAAGCCTCTGAGAAGGCTGGAATGGCTGTGAACATCGATCAGGCCCGGGATCAAGGCCATCCGGCCTTGCGCATCAATAACATGACAGTCTTCAGATGGCCTATACTCATTGGAAGGTCCCACATAGGCAATTTTCCCATTCTTAACGGCAACCGTTCCGTTGGCAATAACTTCATCCTGCCTGTTGACAGTGAAAATAATCGCATTTTTGATAACACTATTTTTATTCATTTTGACCCAAAATTTGAGTGTTTATATCGTAACCTTAATATACATAAACTTGTGAAAATGGACAAAATAATAATCGTGTTTTAATCCAAAATAATCGTTGATTATAATTGCCATATATGATACATTTAATTTTAAACATTCTCTTCAATGGATTCAATTCGAGAAGACGGAAAGGTATTTAAATTAAAAAAAATAGGGGTCTTTAATGTCTATAAATATAACAAAAAATTACATTTATAATACAACTCAAAAAATAATACTTCCCGAAAATTCAGATAAAACACCAACTAATATATCCTTCTTTCAGTTTATAAAAAATATTTTTGCACCTCATGAACAAGTAATTAGTTCAGTAAGTCAATTTTTAACAAACGAAATCCAAACAAAGCTATCTTTGCCAAATGATAAGGTTCAAGAGGTCTTTAACCGCGTTCTCAGATTCTGTAAAGTAAGAAATAAGGATCTGGACCAAGTGGAAAGTGTCAGAAAAGTATTACATGCGATTGAGAATGTAGATACATTTGGAACCGTCCCGTCGATCTATAAAGATCAAGAGTTTGTTCCGGGAGAAAATGGCAGGAATTTCATTAAACACATTTTCTCAGGCACTGCCCTCTCTTCAAAAATGATTAATTGGGATTTTGTAAAGTCTCTTTTATTCACTAAAAATGAAAGCTTATTAAAAGAAATTAGGGAAGAGCTTCAATTGTACATGGTGAGATTAGCCACAGAATTAAATGAAGGCAAATATAAAAATCCATCTGATCAAAAGCAAGCAGAGGTTTTAGTGGGCAATATATTGGCTTTATATCCCTTTTTTGAGCCTTCCGATGGAACAACCTTGAAAGTACCTCAAAAAATCAATGACAAATGGGAATTAGTAAACTATCAATTAGATCTTATTCCGATGACCCCTTCCTGGAAAGGCGATCCTTATTATGCTAGCGGCTTAACACCGCTTGATAATAAAAATGCGGTCCCCCACTTAATTTTTATGGGAACGCCTCCTCCTACGACTCGAGGAGTTGCCCACGCAGAATTTACTGACTTTATTCCAGGCCGCGGCGTCGGAGAAACTCTATATGAAGAAGGTAAAAATGGTATTGAAAATTGGGTTGAGAGTATCCACACAACGACGAAGAAAAAAGTTAATGTTTATGGGCAAAGCTTAGGGGGTGCATTATCCTTGCTTTTGATAGCAAATAAACCGGAACATGTAGGGACTGTTTATGCATATAATCCCCCCTCTCTTTCGGAACCGCTATTAAAAGAGTACCAAAACAAAATCAATAACCTGCGAGAAGAAGAAAAACCCAAGGTCAATGTCTATTGCCAAGAAAACGATCCCGTATATTCCGTAGGAGCAGGCTGGGATCCTGAATGGAATGTATATCACGTCATTCCAGAGCGTGAACCTAATTTTTATGAAGCGCATATAAGTTCTATAAGCGGCCAAAAAAATGTAGCTATGATAAAACTGACTAAAGGCGATATCATCTCGCACAATCATGCTTTATCCAGGCGGATTTATAACTTCGTTTTGGAATGTTTGAAAGCTCTCCTATTTGTGTCAAAAGGCTTGGCCTTGGGATTACAAATCATAAAACACAACTTCAAAGTAAAAATTACTGATCGCAAAAACTCCAATGAAATAGAATTGAAGCAGCTGGTCTGAATTCCTAAAATAACAATTGATTCCAATTGCCTGGAATTGATATATTCCCTATAGCTTAAAACATGCAGGTCACAATGGATAAAATTGACATCTTGATGTGGGTTATGGGAATTGGCTTTGCCTTTAATTTTGGCATTTTAGCGTTTATGTGGAATACTATCTGGAACACATTGAATACAAGATTCGACAGAATTGAACATAGAATTGAAAAATTGGATGACAAGATTTTGGATCTGGACCGCAGATTATGCCGGCTTGAAGGAGCTTTTGCTTCGAAAGATTGTTGCATGATATAAGAGGAAAGGCATTTGCCAAAAGTAGAATAATATTTTTAGCATGGTTAAAATGTGTCAGGGGCCGGTTCTTGCATAACTGCATAACTTAATCGTATTTTATGTCAGGGGCCGGTTCTTGCATAACTGCATAACTTAATCGTATTTTATGCAGTTATGCAAGAACCGGCCCCAGACATTTTTATTTTATCAACAATCACGAACATTTCGTTTTAGAGTCAATTGACAGTTATGCACTTATGCAAGAACCGGCCCCTGACACGAACATTTCGTTTTAGAGTCAATTGTCAGTTATGCACTTATGCAAGAACCGGCCCCTGACACAGTTATTTCCTTTGTAAAAGCTTTGCAAGATATATGAGCATGGTTATTTAAAGGTTTTTTCAGAAGATAATCAAGACTGTTATTCAATTCCATTGCTTCAGAGAAAGTCAAGTAGAGCACTAACTTTCTTAAAGATTTATCTGAAATTTCATCTAAAAAATACATATTTTTTCTCAGAATCTGGTTTAATCACAGAACAGTTTACTTTTTTGTATCCATCTATTTGACTTTCCAGTTAAATTCATTGAACATCTCCTTTAACGTATTGAAATCTTAAAATGGCTCCGATCATATCAATTTTTTTTGAGTACAGCTTTCTGCCCAATTACGAAAAATGTTGAGAATTATGTCGAGATTACAAGGCCCACAGGAGGCTTCGAATGAATTATCTCTTAATAAACAAAAGTACCAATCATTATCATTAGTATTCACTTGAATAGGCGAAAATAATTTTCCTTCGCATACAGTTCCTGTCAAATTGATAACTACATACCATCCTGGATTATCAACTGTTTCAATTTTAATGCCATATTCATGTTCCCAATCCCCATCGCATTGCGATTGATACCATTTTTGTAACCATTCAAAATTATTTATTCTATTTATCATTTCGGTATTTCCCATATTTCTGCTGGTGACCCCAATCATGGTATCCTAAGTCAAATTGCAATTTCCAGGAATAATCTGAAAACGCAGTGCATAAACAGTGATAGTGCTATTTGTAGAATTAGTGATTATTTTAAAACATTTGAGATTGTCAAGATTTACACCTACAGATTGCCATTCTTTTCGAAAAATTCTTAATTCATCCGAATCATCAACACATTCTGCCTTCAAAATCGATTCACAAGCAATGATGCCAAAATTCATATTCAAATTTAAAAAATAACAATCATAAAACTCAAGGGTGGAAGCTCCCTGATCATCTGGCCAATGAATTAAAAGTTTAACAATATCCTGTTCACCTGGATTTTGCCTATCAATAAATATATGCTGTAAATTGGCATCATGCCATGGTAAGTGGTTGAATTTACTGATCATCGAATAAAGCCTGGGTCTGATGCACCTGGAAGAGGGCTATAATGAGTGGAGCTGCCATTAAGGTGGTAATGAGAATAATTTGGTCCTTTCATTCCAGGAAGGGTTGCAGGATCTATTCTTAATTTTTCAACGAATTTTCCATTCACATATTCACCATAACTTCCCATTCTTTTTAAATTTTCAACATAATGTGCTGGAATAGTGTATTTTGGATCATAAGGAATTGCGACACCTTGTGGAGTTACATGAATAACATCATAATTTTTTAATGCTACCTTTTCAACCTGTTTGACAGTTTCTTTAACTGACTTTACAGTTTGCACTACTGCATTTTCAGTTAAAGGGATAGCTTCTTTTGATGCAACAGAAAAGGCGGCTTCGGATGTGTTTTTCAGAGCTTGTCTGCCGAAGAAGTTCCTTACACCATTCACAGCATAGCAGCAGCGTTGAATTGCCCAATTTTCTACACTGAGAGCTGCCAGGTAGGTCATTCCGATTCCTGTGCCGATATTTTTCCCCATGGTTTGCCCTAACCAGTTGGCACACCCTTCATCCCCGAGGTTATTACAGGCTTTTAACAAAGGAGAAAAATCTTTGTTCCAAGCCATGCTTCGAACGGAATCTAGGGCATATGCATCATGATGCATGGTTCCATACCAATCGAAGACCCCATGCGCAAATCCATTGGCGAATCCAGAGCTAAACTCCATGAGGCCTCTTGATTCCTTGTAAACGCTCATGTCCTCATCTATTCCGGTATGAAAATAATCGAGTCCAAACTCGGCATTCAAACCTCGTATATCCAACCATTTGAGTGGGTTGTTATACACATAGGCATAAAGATTGGGCCCTCCCTCAAAGCCTATAGGATCCGGACTGGCCCACCGGCTGGTAGCAGGGTCATAATATCGTTCTCCAAAATACAGAAAGCCTGTTTCCGGATCATATCTTTTACTGGTAAAACGCCAAGGCTGGCAGGCGGCATCCTTACTGCCTTCAGGGGTATAGATCTGTTCCTGTCCAAAAGCTCCATACCGATACCCTTCTATGAATTGTTTACTGGAAGCATTCAGCAAAAGGCATACATTCCCTTTATGATCGTGTAGGGGGATATAATCACGTCCCCATTCGCGGATGAAAACAGCGGCTCCTATTTCTCCCCCTTTGCCTAATCCCAGAAATCGCTTTTCTGCCAGGACATTATTTTGGGTGATCATTCCCACTTCATTTTGCTTCACATAGATATACGAATCCTTATTTTGCAGGTTCCATGAACCATTCGCATCTTTGGTCCAATGCTCTTTGCTATGACGCCGGTTGAAGGGGTCGTAACGGTAGCGCCATTGATCCCCATTCCTTTCCACGGTGATCAACCGGTTTAAGGCATCATAGCCATAAAGGGTTTTCCCGTTTTCATTGAGGGTGCTTCTGCGGTTCCCATTGGCATCGTAGGTATACGAAGCTTGTCCATCTTTCAACAACTGGTTCAAAGAATTCACATGATGGTTCTGCCCATCTTTTTTGACTTGATTGTAAACGGAATCGTGCACATAGTCGTGCGGGGCTATGCCGGTTTCCGATTTTAATTGATACAAATCATCGTAGGTGTATTTGCAGGTGACTTGACCGAAGTGATCCACTATTTTTCGGTGCAAGAGATGACCGACTTTGTCATATTCCTGAATGGACTCTTCCCAGGCATTGGACTTGATCTGAATAGGACGTCCTAATAGGTCATAGGTAGAGTCGATTTTAAAATCTCCGTTCACAACAGCAGAGATCAGATTGTCCGCCAGATCGTATTCCGTGTACTGATGGGCCAAGACCTTTTGAGATTCATGATTTTTGATTTCGATGTTTTTCAGCTGAGAAGCAGCATAATCGTAATGGATGGAGGAGCGGTCAGGGTACCGCATATCCGTCAGCCGGCCCATCCGGTCCAGTTGAAATTCAAAGACCCATCCATTGGCCAGTTTCTCATAGATCAACAGATTGTTGCGGTCATATTTTCGGAGCGTTTTTGTACTCTGGACAAGGTCATCAATGCAGATGGGCTGATGATTTTTATCATACGCATAGGTATAATGCACAGAGCCATCGGAGGAGCTGAAATCCGTCAACCGCCCCAGATAATCATAGCGATGGGAAATGACCGTTCCATCCGGCTTGATGATTTTTTCCAGCTGCCCAGCCTTGTTATACTGTTGGAAGGATTGTTTTTGTTCCGGTGTTCCCACCGCTTCCACAGTGGCTATCAGCCTGTTCAGGCAATCATAAGACCAGGTATTGAAAATAGAACGAACAGGTGTGTTCGGTGCCTGGACGACAAGCTGTTGTTGGACTTTATTGCCATTGGCATCATAGGAGGAATGAAATGCCTGGATTTCCTGACCCGCGGCGTTCTTTTTCCCTTCAAATACGACACGCCCCAAGGCATCCTGAATGGTCACTGTGATAGTGCCCATGGGATCCTTTATTTCACAATAAGGAACCCGTTGACCTTTGCCATTCAGATGATCATAGCAGTACGTGATATGAGTCGAATTTCCTAAAGCATTTTCGATATAGACCGGCTGCCCAAAGACATTGTACTCCGTTGCCTGCACATTGACGCCTGCTTTATGATAGGTGGTGACTTCCGTGCAATTGCCATTGGCATCATACGCATAGTCTATCCTGGAAATGAGCCCGCCATTGGCATCCTGCTCTGTCTCCAGTACAACCCTGTTCAAAGCGTCATAGGTTATTGTATTATTGATATAATCCGATTTCCCCATCCCAAAATAGTCATGGATTTCACTTTGACGTCCCAGGCTGTCATAGGCATAGGTCGTCAGCTGCCCTTCTTTTTCTGTTCGGATCAATCGGCCCGCTCCATCATAGGCATAGCGTGTTACATAACCGGCGGGGTCTGTTTCGGAAATGAGGTGAACGGCATTGTATTCATTTTTGGATACACTGAGGAGGGTTCCTGATGGGGAAAACACTTCCGTTTTTGTCGGGCGGGACACTGCATCATAGGTATAGCAGGTGTAGGAGCCATCTCTGGCAATGGTTTTAGCCAGTTCTCCCTTAAGCGTATATTCGAAACGTTCCTCGGAACCATCCGGATACTGCTTAAGGTAGATTTTACCCGTTGCAGTATATGCCATTCTCGTTTTATTTCCACACGCATCTATTACGGCGATAAGATTGCCCAATACATCATACTGATTATGCACATTCGGACGGGCCCAGTTCCCATTCTTGTCCTTTACCTCAGGCTGGATTGTTTTGATGGCCCGGCCAAAGTCATCGTATTCAAATTGGGTTACATTTCCATAGATATCGGTAATGGCAATCTCTTTGCCTTGCAGATCGTAGGTGTGATTCGTCTTCAAAGATTTGCCTGAAGGGAGGATTACCTCTTCGCTGATTTTTCGGTTCATCCTGTCATAGGTGAATCGGGTCAGCTGGTCGGGACGAGGCCCCTGCTCCGAAAGGAGATTGCCGTTGGCATCATAGGTCCTGTAAATGACATGCCCCAAGGCATTGGTTTCCTTAATGACATGCCCTTGAGGGTCATATTCCCAAAAAAGGGAATAGGCAAACGCCCCATTCGCATCATAATGGTCTTGCTGGATCAGCTGCAGCAGGGGATCATAGTGGTTTACGCTCTTCTTCAACAAAACTAGCTTATTTCCTTGCAGATAAAATTCCTCCATGCATAAGGGCAGACCGAATTTGTTATTTTCGATTTTATTTACCTGTCTTTCCGTTACGCCCGTAAGGTCGTCGACTTTTTCTTTGCAGCCATTGTCCCTGCAATAAAAGGTCACAGCAGCCCGGGCGTCGTATTCATAAAATTCCCGTATCTGGATCGACCCGTTGAAAATGACGTATTTTGCCTGAAGCAGGTCGGTGCCGGGGTGGTAGCGGAATTGCGTCTCTATGCCGGGCTCTTTGGCAGAGGTCACCAGATTAAAAAGGTCATTGGAATAGGTATAGGATTTGGTGTACTTCTCAGCCCCATTGTCCAAGGGAACCTTATTTTTCATGACGACCGGCTGGGAAGACTTGCCTGAAAGGTTACCGTATAATTGATCTTCCAGGATGTTGCCTAATTCATCGTACACATAATGGCGGCAAAAGGCAATTTGCCCTTTCTCATCCTGCAAGGTGCGGGAAATCAAGTGGGAATCATTCGGAGTGTCCGGAGCTCCCCAAAACATCTTTTCTTCGCTATACAATGTATAAGGATCCGTTCCCTTATATCTTTTTACGGAACGCAGCCGGTAATCATCCATGAAATATTCATAAATCGTCTGATGGTCCAAGGCATCCCAAACGACCGTCTGAGCCATTCCTCTGCGCTTTTTGTAATTGCCCTGCGTTTGATAATCAAAAGTATAGATGGGGACAGGTGTCGCATCTTTTCCGGCCGGGGCTTTCAGGCACTTGACTTTTCCCTCTTCGAAGCCTTTGGTCTTGTGATATTCAATCTGAAGGCTGCGTCCATCGGGCCTGTCTTTGCGGATGACCCTTTCCAGATAGGCGGAGCACTTATCTTCATAGGTATATACCTCTTTAGGGCCCTGCGGACGCTCCGCTTCGATGATAGCCATCCGATACAAGGTTGTGTCGTGCCCTTTGCGGCCTCTAAAAAATTTGTATTTGTATTCTATTTTTCGGCCGTCCGGTGCATTGACGGCAACAACAAAAGAAGTATCCTTTTTGAGATGTTTATTAAATTCACGTTTGGTGGGGTAGTTGAAGACTACCGAGTGCCCGAGCTGCCCTTCCCGGTCCAGAAGGCCTGCGGCGGAGACTAGACTGCCGCGGATATAGCGATACTCGAGACTATTTCCATTTGGCTTTTCGGTGCGGCGATGAATAAAATAATTGAAATTGTCTATGCTATTTTTTTCCGTGTATAAATAATATACATGCTTTGCCCCTGATCCCGTGTAAAGTCTGGCTATTTGCTCGTATACAATGAGTTCATTATTTTTTATATTGGTCCGGGCGCTGATAGTTCCTGAGCTGGTATTGACGACCCCTTTTTGAAGGATTTCGGGATCGATCCCCAAACAGCTCTTCATCCTTTTGTCTTTGTAGACCATTTGCCCTCCGGCATACCCTTTGGTCACTCCATAATGATGCCGGGAGGAACGGGTTTCCGTAAGGCTTCCGCCTAAGTTGTGGTTCCAGCCATGAAAAAGCATGCCAATTTGGTGATCGGAGCTGCAGTAAAACCGTTCGAGCCTGAAGGGATCGGAACCCGGCAGGACCAGGTCCACTTGCGCTTCGAAGAAATCTCCCGTGAGGACATTAACGCACCCATGCACCACAGCGGAAGGTTCCCCTTCCAGATTGGCCTGAGGGGCAGAGGGGCTGGTGAGCAGATCTTCCGCGGTAGAACTCTCTATTCCGTCAAAAGTCCAGCCGTTTGAGGCTGCAAAACACAGCAAAGAAAAAAAGAAGAGAAAGAAATGACGTTTCACAAAATACACCCTTATATCATTCAGTTTGGATAACATGGTCGTGAATATGACAGAAAGGTTTTATTTTTGCAAATAAAATTTTACAAAATACATAATCTTTTTTTCTAATTGCCTGCAAATGATACAATCCCAATATCTTAAAACATGCAGGTCACAATGGATAAAATTGATATCTTGATGTGGATCATAGGAATTGGCTTTGCTTTTAATTTTGGCATTTTAGCAATTATGTGGAACACTATCTGGAACACTTTGAATACTAGATTCGACAGAATTGAACATAAAATTGAAAAATTGGATGATAAGTTTCTGAACGTGGATCGCAGATTATGGAGGCTTGAAGGAGCTTTTGCATCAAGCCAAAAGCAGAATAATGGTTATCCTGCCTTCTTGTTTTTTCCTTTTTGTTAATCCTAAAAAACGTCTTTGCGCCCTTTGCATCTTTGCGCCTTTGCGTTTAATTTTTAGCGACATAGTGGCTGCTCACAATATCGCTAAAAATTAAACGCAAAGGCGCAAAGATGCAAAGGGCGCAAAGACGTTTTACAGAAACTCTATGAGTCTCCTGGTTTTTTTTTGATATTCTTCACAATATCAGGGGCCGGTTCTTGCATATCAGGAGCCGGTTCTTGCATAAGTGCATAACTTATTTTTATTTTATCAACAATCACGAACATTTCATTTTAGAGTCAATTGACAGTTATGCACTTATGCAAGAACCGGCCCCTCACAATTATGCAAGAACCGGCCCCTTACAATTTAGGCTAATCGATAACTTCAACAAGCTCTGAATATTGTTTTAGCTGTGCATCAGCAGTAAAAAATGTTAATGGCTCAGAAACTGCCTGAGCTATAAGTATTCTATCAAAAGGATCTCGATGAATATCTGGCAAGGTAGCAACGGCTGCAGCATGGATTGCGGTAATAGGTAATTCTAAAAACCCGCTTTCAACAATTGATTCAACTATTTTTTTTACATCTCCATCAAGCTTTTTAAGTTTAATTTTAATTGTTGATTCCCAAATGGATGCACTGCTTACATACACCTCAGATGCATGCAAAATCCTCGATCGCACTGACTTGGAAAGTTTAATATCTCCCTTAATGCACCAAAGAAAGATATGCGTATCTAGGAGTATTCGCATAGTTATGCCTCAAAATCAGCAAGAAATTCATCTGATAAGGGGGCATCGAAGTCTTTGGCAATTTTAATTTTTCCTTTGAGCACGCCAAATCGCCTTTCTGGTTTTTTACTGATTGGTCCCAACTTGGCTACGGGTTTTCCAGCCATAGCTATCAAAATTTCATTCCCATGTATAACGGCATCTACAAGCTTAGAAAAATGTGTTTTCGCCTCGTAAATATTAACAACTCGCATAAAATTATCCCTTCTCTATCCTTGATCAATCTTAGTCTAGTCTATTTTATAAATAATGGCAAGCTCTTTAGAATGCAATTCCGCGCGAGAAATTTTTCTCGCGGGATACCCAGTTCAATATCTGGGGCCGGTTCTTGCATAAGTGCATAACTTATTTTTGTTTTATCAACAATCACGAACATTTCGTTTTAGAGTCAATTGACAGTTATGCACTTATGCAAGAACCGGCCCCTGACACAAGAACCGGCCCCTGACACAATTTAAAAAACAATCAATGCTCAAATATATCATAATAAGGTTTATATCCCGCCTCACCTCTTATCCAACTACCCCAATAGGGATGTTTGCGCATTTGTGGAACCCGTTCATTTAAGAATTTTTTAACTTTATCGGTAAATTTTTCAAAGGCTTCCAGAAGCTTCTCATAATTGACACTGATATCAATGTGATTTACAGAATATATGATACGAACATTGTCAATATCAAAAAATTCAAATTGAAGTAAACCTGCACCTTCAGGCAAATCATATTTTATTCTTTTTCTAACTTTTAACTTTTTGATTGAATAGAGCCCGTCGGTAGCAATATTTACAATTGGTAAAGGAACCCAGGGATCTGATGGATTGTTTAGAGGAAACTTAAAAAAATCTATTCCATTAACTTGAAAACGCACAGGCATAATAAAATAGGTTAAAACTATTAAATCAAGATCCGCATTTTCGGGTTCATCTTCAATATTAATTTTTAATTCTGTTTCATCAATTTCGAAATCTAATGAAATCATTCTTCTTCACCTCGGACCCAAGCACCCCAATAAGGGTGTTCGCGCATTATAGGAACTCGTTCATTTAAGAATTGTTTAACTTTTAGGGAAAAATTTTCAAAAGCCTCTAGAAGTTCTGTATAACTTACTATTTCATCAATATCATGTATTTTATATAAAACCTTCACTTGGTTATTTTCTAATAATATAAATTCAATGGTGCCTATTCCTTCCGGTAAATCATAATCAACATTTCTTAGAGTGGGTATTTGCCTGATTCTATAAAGTCCTTCGGTCGCTACACCAACGATTGGCATTCCAATCCAAGGGTCTGTTTTATTAATTCGCGGTGATGTAAATAATTCTTTTTCATTAATTTGCAAACGCACAGGCATTATGAATAATGTTACTGGAATAAAGGATTCATCAGCTTTATCGAGCTCCACTTCAAGATTTTCCATTAATTCTTGTTCATCAATCATAAATTCAAAAATTATCATCAGCACTCACTTCTTTAAAAATGGATAAGCAGTAACGATTATCCCTTCACGATTCACCACAATTTTTAATTGACTTGTTGGAATTCCATCAGGATTAAATCCTATATTTTGACCGACGTCAATGACTGTAGCCCTATGAGGATTATTTGGAAGGATTTCCCAACTTCTAGCTTTTTTTACCCCATCCTTGATTAAATCGGAAATTTTATTTTCGTCAAAGTTGGGGTTAAATCTCGATACGTTATTACAACTAGAATTATAGCTGTGACGTTTCATGATATGCCGCAAACCGAATTCCTTGTTTCCTGTGAGGAGCTTTGGGGTAAATTGGATGAGTGGCAGGGATTCGGGAGCCATGGTGGGTGCAGATTTTCCCAATCTGTTCATCCATTTTCCGACAATGGGCAGTTCTTTTGCAAGGGAACCCAGTACGCCCAAGGGAGGAGCTGGCATTATACCTATTGTTAATCCCTCGGGAATACCATCACAAGCATCGCCAAGAAAAGCATAATGTATGCCCTGACTCAATTTAGAGAAACCCAGAACAGGATTTTCTATCATTTCGTGAAAATCGCTCATCATGAGTTCTAAATGGTCAGAAAGGGATAATCTAACATCTCCGTAGGGTTCCATGCCTGTCAATTCATGATCTTCCAATTCTTTATTTCTCCATAGATCCATCTTTCCATTCGCTAAATCATTCATGAATCCTTCCATAGGAGGGATAAGGAAATAAAGACCCGTGGGATCAATATAGACTATGGGGTTATTCTGGACATAGGCATACAGGTTGGGCCCATCAACGGTATCCAAAGGGTCTTGGGTTATCCACCGGCTGGTCCAGGGATCGTAGTATCGTTCTCCGAAGTAAATAAATCCGGATATGGGTGCCCCAAAAGATCATGAACATAACTCTCCGAAGGGCAAACCCATTGTGCTTTTTCATTTTCTATAGCAGGCAGGTGTATATTATTTACCCGCCCTAGAGCATCCACTTCATACCGTGTTTCATTGCCATAGATATCGGTAGTGGCAATTTTGTTGCCTTGCAGATCATAGCTGTGGTTTGTCTTTAAAGATTTGCCTGAAGGGAGGATTACCTCTTCGCTAATTTTGCGGTTCATCCTGTCATAGGTAAATCGGGTCAGCTGGTCGGGACGAGGGCCTTGCTCAGAAAGGATATTGCCGTTGGCATCATAGGTCCTGTAAATGACATGCCCCAAAGCATTGGTTTCCTTGATGACATGCCCTTGAGGGTCATATTCCCAAAAAAGGGAACAGGCAAACGCCCCATTAGCGTCATAATGGTCTTGCTGGACCAGTTGCAGCAATGGATCATAGTGATTGATGGTCTTCTTCAACAAAACCGGCTGATTTCCTTGCAGATAAAATTCCTCCATGCATAAGGGCAGACCGAATTTGTTATTTTCGATTTTTTTCACCTGTCTTTCCGTTACGCCCGTAAGGTCGTCGACTTTTTCTTTACAGCCATTGTCCCTGCAATAAAACGTCACTGCAGCCCGGGCATCGTATTCATAAAATTCCCGTATCTGGATCGACCCGTTGAAAATGACGTATTTTGCCTGAAGCAGGTCGGTGCCGGGGTGGTAGCGGAATTGCGTCTCTATGCCGGGCTCTTTGGCAGAGGTCACCAGATTAAAAAGGTCATTGGAATAGGTATAGGATTTGGTGTACTTCTCAGCCCCATTGTCCAAGGGAACCTTATTTTTCATGACGACCGACTGGGAAGACTTGCCTGAAAGGTTACCGTATAATTGATCTTCCAGGATGTTGCCTAATTCATCGTACACATAATGGCGGCAAAAGGCAATTTGCCCTTTCTCATCCTCCAAGGTGCGGGAAATCAAATGGGAATCGTTCGGAGTGTCCGGAGCTCCCCAAAACATCTTTTCTTCGCTATACAATGTATATGGATCCGTTCCCTTATATCTTTTCACGGAACGCAGCCGGTAATCATCCATGAAATATTCATAAATCGTCTGATGGTCCAAGGCATCCCAAACGACCGTCTGAGCCATTCCTCTGCGCTTTTTGTAATTGCCCTGCGTTTGATAATCAAAAGTATAGATAGGGACAGGTGCCGCATCTTTTCCGGCCGGGGCTTTCAGGCACTTGACTTTTCCCTCTTCGAAGCCTTTGGTCTTGTGATATTCAATCTGAAGGCTGCGTCCATCGGGCCTGTCTTTGCGGATGACCCTTTCCAGATAGGCGGAGCACTTATCTTCATAGGTATATACCTCAGGCCTTTTCGGTGCGGCGATGAATAAAATAATTGAAATTGTCTATGCTATTTTTTTCCGTGTATAAATAATATACATGCTTTGCCCCTGATCCCGTGTAAAGTCTGGCTATTTGCTCGTATACAATGAGTTCATTATTTTTTATATTGGTCCGGGCGCTGATAGTTCCTGAGCTGGTATTGACGACCCCTTTTTGAAGGATTTCGGGATCGATCCCCAAACAGCTCTTCATCCTTTTGTCTTTGTAGACCATTTGCCCTCCGGCATACCCTTTGGTCACTCCATAATGATGCCGGGAGGAACGGGTTTCCGTAAGGCTTCCGCCTAAGTTGTGGTTCCAGCCATGAAAAAGCATGCCAATTTGGTGATCGGAGCTGCAGTAAAACCGTTCGAGCCTGAAGGGATCGGAACCCGGCAGGACCAGGTCCACTTGCGCTTCGAAGAAATCTCCCGTGAGGACATTAACGCACCCATGCACCACAGCGGAAGGTTCCCCTTCCAGATTGGCCTGAGGGGCAGAGGGGCTGGTGAGCAGATCTTCCGCGGTAGAACTCTCTATTCCGTCAAAAGTCCAGCCAGTTGAGGCTGCAAAATACATCAAAGAAAAAAAGAAGAAAAAGAAATGACGCTTCACAAAATACACCCTTATATCATTCAGTTTGGATAACATGGTCGTGAATATGACAGAAAGGTTTTATTTTTGCAAATAAAATTTTACAGAATAAACAATCTTTTTTCTAATAACCGCGTAAACAACCCTTTGCGCATAAGGGACGAAAGGGACATAAAGGACGTAAGGGACCTAAGGGACCTAAGGGACCTAAGGGACATAGACCAGACCTAAAGATGATACAATCTATGTCCCTATCGTCCCTTATGTCCCTTTCGTCCCTTATGTCCCTTTCGTCCTTTAGTGACTTTGCTTTGAATTTTTCACAAAATGATAAATTCGCTTCTTGGGATGCCGCGCATCAGCTCCTCAGCTGTCATGGCTTTTTTTCCTTCGAGCTGCAAATCGAGCAGCCTTAAAGCTCCCTCGCTGCAGTTGATGATCAGCCCTTCCGGGCCGTAGGCCACAATCTGACCTGGATTTGGATGGTCCATTGAAACGTACTGCGTTTTATTGACTTTTAGCCGCAACATTTTATCTCTGACCCGAACCTTGCACCAGGCTCCAGGGTGGGGATTCACACCTCGGACCAGATTATGTATTTCGGCCGCAGGTCGGTCCCAGTGGATTTCACAATCTTCCAGTTCAATCTTCGGAGCAAAGGTAACTAAAGAGGGATCTTGCGGCGTCCGGTGAAATATATTATTTTCAAATTCACGCAAAACTTCCAACAGGGTTTGCGAACCTGTCCGGCACAATTCCTGTTCCAATTCACCATAGGTCATGTCAGGGCCAATTGGCACGGCTGCTGTCTTGATCACGTCTCCGGCATCCATTTTTTTGACCATATACATAATGCTCACCCCGCTTTCTTTCTGTCCTTCCATGATGCATCGCTGGATAGGGGCGGCGCCGCGGTATTTGGGGAGCAGGCTGGCATGTACGTTGATGCAGCCCAGCCGTGGCATATCCAAAAGATGCTGTTTGAGGATCTCTCCATAAGCCACTACAATAAAAAGGTCTGCTTTAAAGGATTCCAGTACAGGAGCAAACTCGGGAACAGAAACAATTTCAGGTTGAAAAACGGGCAGCGGGGGGTAGCAGGACTGTGCCGCCAACTTTACTGGCGTAGGCTGAAGGGCTAATGACCTTCCCTTGGGGCGGTCCGGCTTGGTAACGACCGCTGCGACATCGATATTATTTTTAAGAAGAAACTCGAGGATCTGCGCAGCAAAGTGAGGTGTGCCAAAAAAAACAATCTTCATAATAATCAGGTGATGGAAGCGTATTCCTTTTCTTCTTCATTCTCGATTTTTTCGAAATCTTCATCGACTGCCCCATTCACCTGGAGGCCCATCAATCCCCTTTTGGAGTCTCGGCAAAACTGGATCCAGTGCATCACTTCAGGAAGCGGCTCTACTTCTTCTTCAATTTTCTTTAATGCCTCTTCCAGTTTAAGGTTCCCGCGATACACGATTTTAAAGGCTTTGCTGAGCTCTTTGCGTGTCTTTAAAAGGAATCCGCGCCGTTTCAATCCAATAATATTCAGGCCGCCGAATTTGAAAGGGATGCCTGCCCCAATTGTATAAGGAGGGACATCGTGAGTAATACGGCTCATGCCGCCCACCATGGAATGGGCGCCGATGCGGGAAAACTGATGAATGGCTGTCATACCCCCGACGATAGCAAAATCTTCAATGGTGACGTGGCCGGCCAGGTTGACATTATTGCTGAGGATCACATGGTTTCCTACACGGCAATGGTGGGCTACATGGCAATACGCCATGATCAGGCAATGATCGCCGACTATCACTTCTGAATGGTCTTCAAAGGAGGAATTGACAGTGACATATTCGCGGATTTCACAGTGTTTGCCAATCTTGACAAATGTTTTTTCCCCTTTGTATTTCATGGCTTGGGTTTTGGTGCCTATGCAAGCGGAAGGGTATATGACGGTTCCTTCTCCAATTGTCGTGAACCCATCCAGATAGGCATGGGATTTGACCACCACGTTATCTTCCAACGTCACGGTAGATTTGACCACGGCATACGGTTCAATGGTGACGCCGGCTCCAATGTTGGCTCCAGGCTCTACCTGGGCCAGAGGGTGTATGTTCTGCTGCTTCATCTGTAATCCTGTATTAGTATTTCATAATAGTTATATCTGACTTTTGTCCATTAGAGCAAAACCTATTTCAGCTTCCGCAGCGATTTTACCGTTCACGGTGGCCTCGACCTGGACTTTTCCCCCTTTCGAGCTGAAGTGCAGCCCTTGCCCTTTTAACATGAGGACATCTCCGGGCTTGACGGGGTTCCTGAATTTAACATTGTTCATGCTAAGCAGGACTGCGATTTTTGGACTCTGCCCTTTCAGGTGCACTAAAACCCCGCCTGTTTGAGCTAAGGCTTCCAGGATCAATACCCCTGGCATGATAGGAGCTTCCGGAAAGTGGCCCTGAAAAAACGCTTCATTTATGGTCACGCATTTCTGGCCCAGGATATACCCTTTGTCCAAATCAATTTCAACGATCCTATCCACTAGCAAAAAAGGATACCTGTGGGGAAGGATTTTTATTATCTCTTTGACATCCAATGTCTTAGAATCGTTTTTCTCCTCAATCATTGAGAATTCTCCCGCGTAAGTGAATCATAAATTTTTTTGGCCAAGGCATGGTTGGAGGTATGGCCTGACCGGATCGCAATCAGATGGGCCTCAAAATCGAATCCAATCAAACCGAAATCTCCCACCATATCCAGAATTTTGTGACGGACCGGTTCATTCGGAAAAAAGAGCCCTTCCTTGCTGAAGACAACGTCATGGTCTATGGCGATCCCATTGGAGAGGCTGGCCCCTTTGATCAACCCTTTATCCATGAGATAAGCTATCTCTTTATAGAGCGAAAACGTACGGCAGGGGGCCAATTCTTCCTTGAAAGAATCCTTTGTGATCTGAATAGAATGGAATTGAGCGCGTAAAGCAGGAACATCCGGATAATTCAGCGTATAACTGATTTTATACCCCGCATGGGGCAGAGCGACCAAGTGTATATCGCCTTCAGACCAATGGACAGGTTCCTGTAATCTGATGATGGGTGCGGCGGCTTTTTGCTCCTTTATCCCTGCAGTTTCAATCATTTCAACAAACACATCGGAACTGCCATTGCCCACCGGAGGTTCAATGCCGTCGATTTCGACGATGAGATTGTCGATCTGGTAGGCTTTCAAGGCGGCCATGACATGTTCAATGGTATTTATGCGAACAGCGCCCACTCCTATGGTGGTACAACGCAAGGTATCGCAAACATATTCCAATGCAGCGGGTATTTCAGGAGTGCCTGGCAGGTCTGTCCGCCTAAAAATAATCCCTGTTCCCTCGGGCGCCGGCCGAAAACGCAGAGTCACAATTTGGCCTGTATGCACCCCTATCCCTGAAAAGCTGGGAGAGGATTTCAAGGTCCGTTGTTTTCTTGTTTTTTGTGCAGCTGCTTGCATCTTTTTTTATCATTATATGGCTCTCTCTGTGTGCTCTGTGTTCTCTGTGGTAAAATGTTATATTTTTTTTACCACAGAGAACACAGAGCACACAGAGAGAATGAGTTAATAAACTATCGTACTGGATGAAGATTATTAATGCAACCGATAAAAACAGGCTCCCAGTGCAAAAAGGCTGAATCCCACAGCCAGCCAGTCGCCATATACGGAATACCAGGTGTGATAGGAATACAACGGTACCTTGACCCGTATGGAATCGGATAGGCTTTCAATATGGTCCTTTTTGGGATCTCCTAATTGGGCTACTATACGTCCCAGGCTGTCCAAACCTGCAGTCAACCCTGTATTGCAAGCCCGCAATAGAGGTATTCCATTTTCAACGGTCCGCATCCTGGCATGGTCAAAATGTTGAAAAATCAATCGGGAATTCGGATACCAGATATCATTGGTCAGATTAAGCAGGATTTCAGCTCCTTTCTGCCGATTTTCCCGCATCAAATGCCCATAGGTCTCTTCATAACAGATGGATACCCCCATCTTTGTTTTTCCTTCAAAGACTTTGGCTTCCGTGCCGTGGGTAAAAGATCCCATCAGACCATATTCCTGGGCTAGCGCCGATAGAAATGAAAACGGGATATACTCTCCCATAGGGACCAAAACCCGCTTCTCATAGCGGCTGCTGGAAAACTCGTCGGAGGGCTTTCGTGGAAAAAAATGAAGGGCCGAACTGTAATAATTCACCTTTCCCTCTTCGGTCTCTTCGGCATCTTCCAATCCGGCAACGATTTCTGACTGAAAAAAATTGGCCAGAGCTTGCACCCAGTACGCATTGTTCACCATCCAACCCCTTCCCTGATCCGTTTCCTGCTGCACAGCTAAGGGGCTTTCAAGGGCCGGCAAAGCTTTTAAACTCTCCTGGCCCAAGATCTCGTAAAAGGCTTTCTTGACCATACCCAAAGGATATACAAACGAATAGGTGCCAAAGGGCAGCATATTTTCCGGCATCAAAATCAGATCGGCTTTTTCTCCCTTCTGCCGGGCCAATATCTTTAGGATCTGACGCCATTCATGTATGGTCAGGGTCAGGAACTGGTTGCGGTCTGTGATTTTCAGGAATTCTTCAGCTGGAAATGCCGGCTGCACCAGAACGGCTGTAAGGGATTCGTTCGTTTTGTTCCGGCTATCATGCCAGGCGACATGGCCCCATCCGTAGAGGTACGGAAATACCGCTAAAACAAACCAGACAGCTGCCGTTTTCCATTTAAAATTTTCGAGATAACCTTTTACGGCTATCAGGTTGACCATGAAGACCCAAAAAGAAAGCCCATAGACGCCCATGAGTGAACCCAGCTGCATGGGATATAGATGGGCCGTCAAGGCCAAGCCAATCGGATTAAAGGAGAGGCCGGACAATACAAATAGGCGGCTCCATTCCAATAAAACCCAAAGGCCTGATAGCCCCAAGATCCAGCGATAGCTCGTGAGGCGGCGGGAATCGGCCAACCAGCCGATAATCCCGAATTGCACTCCTAACCAGGCAGAAAGCCCCGCATAGACAAAGTATATATAAAGGTAGGGATGGGAAACCAGCCAAGACAGCTGTATCAGCTGAACGCCTGTAAACCAAAGAAAAGCTGTCAAAAACCTATTTTTAGGGCTCTGCAGTTTACAAAGAAAACTAAAAAAGAGGGCATAGCCGAAGGCAGCTGCCATCAGAGAGAAAGCGCTATTCCAAGCCGGCTGCCCAAAACCTACAAGGATGAGGGATATAAAAAACAGCAGAATAGCCTGTTTTTGAGATGCATTTTTGACAAATCTATTCATGATATTATTAAATAATGAAATATCATTATCTCAAATAGCGTGAATGCTGTCAATAAATGCATTCCAAAAAACATCAATTCTAAACGAATAAATTATTTACAGAGAAAACAGGATAATAAGGCGCTATATTGTTGCTAGCGATATTGTCGCTATATGAATTATCCTGTTTTAAAGCCTAATGAGCTCTGTTATTCCTTTTGAATCATGGCTTCAACTTTTTTTGCCTCTTCAAATTGATAATTGTCCAATAATGCCTTATGAAAACACTTCAATACAAAATCTTCATTCTTCCACTTCAACGCCAAATTCCAGGCTTTTTCGTTGAAACCTGCTTTCACATATCTAGAAATCCTAGGCACGGCATCCATTGCATGGTCCACTAGTTCCCACCGCCCGTCGTATTTTAGAATACATTGTTGGGCCTTATCGATTCTATTTTCTTTAAGCAATGCATCCACCAAAAATGAGATCTGGTAAGAGATATGGCAAGATTTTTTCCAACTGTCTTTGTTGTCTGTATCGATTTCATCAATACATCGTTCCGCAGCATCAAATTGTTTTAAATCTAAAGCGCGGTTAAAAATCACATCACTGGAAATGTCATGATAATCACGTTTTTCTGAGCAATACTTTTTATAAAAATCGATAGCTTCAATAATTTGACCTTTGTTGCAATAGTATTGAATAATTTGTTCGTTGATTGCCATTCTTACAAAATAATCGTTCTTTAAGTGTGTATTCGATATTTTGAGCGCACCCTCTGTGTCGTTTTCCTCTATTTTCTCCCAGGTCAGTTTGGTCCAGGCTTCAGCATTACCATATTTTTGTTTTAGCAAGATGGCAAACCGATATAATTTCTCCCATGTAGATAATCCCACCCTTCTGAGAATAATATTGGCATCAAAACCTTTTCCAATCTTCTCAAACAAAGTCATCTTATCAAGCTGCTCTTTCCCTAAACTTTCGAGCATTCCTTTTTCTTCATCTGTTAACGAAATAGATCTAAAAACGATGGGATAACCAATTGCATCAAATTCAGCAGCTGTCTTTACTTTTACATCTAGTAGAGGCTCAGCTATAACAGCCAAAGATTTTAAGACCTTAATGTGTTCTCCTACCAATATTCTCTCAGATTTGTCAGAAGCGTTATCTTCCTTTTGTAATATTCTTAAAATCCGTGCTGTGTTCTTCCACTCGGGTGCATTATCACATATGTTTAGCCATTCTTTTGAAACAAGAGAGCAGCTGGCAAGTTCTTTTATAGGCAGCCAAGAAAAAACATGACTAGCTGCATCAAAAGATAAACGGGGGATAGAATCTTGCATTTCATTCTCCTTTTATTTAAACAAGATTATTCGCGCTTCCAATAATGTCACATTTTGTAAAATCTTGTAAATAAAAACAAAGAAGGGACAAAGGGACCAAAGGGACGAAAGGGACCTAAGGGACGAAAGGGACCTAAGGGACGAAAGGGACATAGTTTACCACTGAGCCAATGAGATCACTGAGAAGGTATGAGATAATTGAGGGGAGGTCTGAAACATATGTCAAAAAGACATACTTAAATATACGCGATGTGCGAGTTTTTCTTGCAGCCTTTCCAGGCTGTCAAGAAATCTAAAGTATTAAATTTTAGTACTTTAAAATGATAATGTATGCTAGACTACTGATAATTTACATACATCTACACGTATGCTTGGAAGCATAGCATGTCTAAAAGTAACTAAGGAGCCTTTTATGAATACTGATACAATTGCACAACAATACAAACTTCTCAATCCATGCCGGAATCAAGTGGAAATGCAATTGAAATCTTTAGATGACTTGCTCCCAATAGATCATAAAGCACGGGCGGTCTGGGAATTTGTTGAAAAAATGGATCTATCAGCCTGTTTTGAAGAAATATTGTCTTACAAAAATGCAGCCGGACGCCCAACAACTTCTCCAAAAATATTACTTTGCCTATGGATCTATTCCATTCTAGATGGAAATATTAGTGCTAGAAAAATTGAAGAGCTTTGTTTATACCATGATGCTTACAAGTGGATTGCAGGCGGCACACCTATAAATCGAACAATGATATCGGACTTTCGTAGCCATAATCCAGATAAATTCGAAGATATCCTTACAAGCTGTCTAGCAGTAATGGTCCAAAGCAATGTTCTTTCAGATCAAGACTTTTCTCAAGATGGGACAAGGGTTAAAGCTAATGCGGGTTTTAATTCATTTCGTCGAGAACAAACACTCGAAGTACTTAAAGATGAAATGTCAAGGCACATAAAACAATTAGATTCAGAAAATTTAAAAAACCCTAAAGCATATGAGACTCGTTCACAAGCAGCGCAAAAAAGGGCAATACGCGAAAGATCGGAACGTGTAGATCAAGCTTTAGCGAATTTAAAAGAAAGCAAAAAAAGAAAAATAGAAGCAGGAAAAAAAACTAGACAACCTCCAAAAGATGAGGAGTTAAAAGATACAAGAGCCTCTACAACAGATCCTGAAGCACGAAAAATGAAAATGGGAGATGGTGGATTTCGATTGGCATTTAATGTGCAGTTTGCGACGAGCACCAAATCTAGAGTAATTTTTGGTACTGATGTTGTAAATACGCTTGATCCAGGAACTTCCCCCAAGATGATGCAGAATGTTCATTCAACGCTTGAGAAACTGGGAATGCCAAAAATCAAAAATTGGAATGCTGATTCAGCCTACTCTTCAAAGGAAGATGTTGAAATAGCAGCTGAATTTTTTCCTGAGTGCAATTACTATTCTCCAGCTAAGCCAAGAAGGGGTGTTGATCCAAAGATAAACAAAAAAAATGATTCTGAGGCTGTTAAGAAGTGGAGAAAGACACTCGATACTGAAGAAATGAAAGAATCGTACAAAAATCGATGTAGCACAGCTGAATTCAGTAACGCTCAGACCAAAAATCATGGAATGCAGGAATTTTTAGTTAGAGGGTTTGAGAAGGTAAGAGGAATGGTAAATTTACATGCGATTTCTCATAACATTTGTCGATATTGGGATTTGCTGCGAAAAATGCAAGTTCAAGCAGCCTAGGATTGAATAATCGCGCGTTCAAGTAGCATGAATTGCCGAAAATGCAATCCCTGACGTTGAAAACTCCCAAAAATAATGGGAAAGCGAATTAATGTCATGAAAATAATATTAATACAGAGGCTCAATAGATAAAATTTCTTGGATTTTTTTAATCCAAGAAATGGTGAGCCTTGTTATGAGGTGATTTATTGACAGCCTCTTCAGGCTGCATCCCCAACTTGCTTAAGCCCAGGGCGTTGCCCTGGGCTGTTGCAATTTAAGCCCTTCGGGCTAAGACAATAATTCAGGCTAAGAAAAACTAAGACAATAACTAAGACAATAATTAGCTAGACATAATTCAGGCTGACAAAAATAATTAAACTCAGACCGAAGGTCTGAAAGTGCAACAGCCCAGGGCAACGCCCTGGGTATGAGTTAGTTAAGAATGCAGCCTGTAAGGCTGCAACAAAAACTCGCACATCGAGTTAAATATTATGACCTTAGAAAAGGAGCATTCCTCTCCCTATCTCAAACCTTCTCAGTGATCTCACTGGCTCTGTGGTAAACTATGTCCCTTAGGTCCCTTAGGTCCCTTAGGTCCCTTTTCGTCCCTTATGTCCCTTTCTTACGGCAGCAGGCATCGCAAGCCCATCCGCCAGCCCCGCAGGAGACGACATACAAAAGACCGCCAAAAATGGCGAGGTTCTTCATAAAATTGATCATCTGCATCTTTCTGGCCATGGGTTCGGCAACATTCCAGAAGTCATGGAAAATAACTGTGATGCATATCAGGTACAACAGGAGCAGTATAGCTCCCCATCTGATTTTGACCCCCAGCAAAAGGGAGAGGCCTCCCACAATTTCAACTATAGCCGCGGCATACAAAAATAGAGGGATCATGGTAAATCCTTTGGACGCCATATAGACAGCTGTCCCCTCATAATCCATGAACTTTCCCACTCCGGCTAGAATGAATATCGCACTTAAACAGATCCGGCCTAAAAGCATACCGATGGAACTCCACATAAAAAAATCCTCTCTTTTTAAATCTTTATTTGCATATTGTATCAAATGATATTTTTACACAATAAAATTGACGAGGTAAAATTTCATCTGCTATAATCTTTTTTATGTCAAAACGTCCTTTTCGTGAACATCATCTATTAGAAATGCTGCATGGCTATGAGCAACAGCACTACCCTCTGGATCTATTCATCAACCTCTATTTTAGAAATCATAAAGCGTTAGGGTCCAAGGACAGGGCCTTTTTAGCTGAAACAATTTATGGCATGATACGCTGGCAGGGGTTGCTGGATTACTTTTGTGAAAAACCTGTCTCATGGGAAAAAAGATGGGATGTTTTTACGCGATTCAATCCTCGCAATTTTTTACAGGACGAGCGAATTCCCCCACCTGTTCGGGTCAGTTTCCCCAAGCAATTATTTGAATTAATAGTCAAAAGCCATGGCTATGAAAAGGCCATAACGTTGTGTCTAGCCAGCAACCAGGTGGCGCCCACCACAGTCAGGGCCAATGCCCTCAAAACCACAAGAGAGGAATTGCTGGAGAAGTGGAGTTCTCTCTATTCCGTACTCCCCTGTACCTTTGCAAAATTTGGCATTGTATTCCAAAAGAAACTCAATTTCTTTACCTTGCCGGAATTCAAACAGGGGTTGTTCGAAGTTCAGGATGAGGGCAGCCAGCTCATTGCAGAGCTGGTGCAGGCGGAACCCGGACAGCTCGTTCTGGATTTTTGCGCAGGCTCCGGAGGCAAAACACTGGCCTTGGCTCCGTCCATGCGGAACACAGGCCAAATCTATTTACATGATGTGCGAGGCCATGCCCTGGAAGAAAGCCGAAAAAGGCTTCGACGAGCAGGCATCCAGAATGCGCAGATAGCCCAGGAAAACGACCCCAAATTAAAAAAGCTTAAAAAGAAAATGGATTGGGTGCTTGTAGATGCCCCCTGCTCCGGTACGGGTACACTGCGGAGAAATCCGGATATGAAATGGAAATTTACCGAAGAGATGCTAGTAAGGCTAGTTGGTCAGCAACGGATCATTTTTGAAAAGGCTTTGAGCTTCCTGAAGCCAGGAGGAAAGATCGTATACGCCACCTGCAGCCTGTTAAATGAAGAAAATCAAGAACAGACCGCCCATTTCTTAAAGACCTATCCCATTAAACTCATTCAGGCCCCCTTCCAAAGCCTGCCTTCTGAAGGCGGCATGGACGGCTTCTACGGTGCCGTCTTTGAATATAATATCGACCTTAACGACGACAAGGACATACTTTACCACTGAGCCAGTGAGATCACTGAGAAGGTATGAGATAGGGAGGGTTATACGCTCTCCATAATATTTAAGTCTGTCTTTTTGACTATGTTTCAGACCCCTCTCAATTATCTCATACCTTCTCAGCAATCTCACAGGCTCAGTGGTAAACTAGTCCTTATAGTCGTTAAGGTCGTTATCGTCGTTAAGGTCGTTTGTCGTAGTTGTTTTTTTTCAGTTGACACAATGAAGGCAACACAGTAGAATAACCCGTATGTTTTATCATTAACCCATTAATTTAAGGATATATATGTTTTCTGCTACATTCAATATTTTACCCGGTTCAAAAACCAATCCCGATTTCACAACGCTGATGCCCACCGTGGATGTCCAGGTTGACACCCAAATGGGCATTTGGAAGATGTCTTTGTGGATTCCCGGTGTCAGCACCATTACAGGAACCGCTCTGGCTTTGACGGGTACCATACACGCGATCGTTCACTTGGCCTGTGCCATTTTCGATTCCGCCCATCGCGAACAGCATCTTGAAGAAGCCAAACTGGGCGGACGCAACATTGCCTATGGTCTTGTTGCCGCTCTGCTTCCTATAGTGGGCAACATCGCCATCTTAGTCAAAGATCTGTGGGATGCAAATGAGTATTGTAAAATGGCCTCACAATATAAAAAGGACAATGAATCTGAATGCAAAGATCATGTGATTCTGTTTTATGACGGAGTACAAGTAGCTTCCAAAGGGTTTGATTGCATGGATCAAACAGCTAAGAATTTTGGTTATACAGGCGATAATCGTCCTGGATTTTGGGATCAGGTGAAAATTGTTAATAGCTGGAAACTTTTAATTTAATTGAAGATTAATTAGTCCGTCCGTATAATTAATCTTCATTTATTATTAATTGAGTTATTTATGTGTTCTGTAACGGATGCCATTTTACCGGGTTCTGTGGACAACCCGGCCTTCACTACCATTATCAACCCTCCCCAAACGCCTTATTTTCAGGATAAGATCAAAACCCTCCCCTTTAATGGGTGGAGAATATCTTTATGGATCCCCGTCGTCAGCACGGTTACGGGATTCTGTCTGGCCCTGGTGGGAATCATCCATTCCATCATCCACCTGACCGGCGCCATTTTCGACTCCGATAACCGGCATCATCATTGGAGAGAATTCAATCGGGGGATATGGAATGTGCCTTATGGAATAGTGGCCATGCTCCCCATCCTGGGAAATATCGCCATATGCATTAAAGACTACCAGGATGTAGCTAAATATGATAAGAAAGCCCAAAAATATATTGCCAAATATCCCGAAGAATGTAAAAACAGCGTCATTCTGCTTTATGATGGACACAAAGTCGCCGCGAAAGCTTTTTGGAGGTTAAAAGAGTTGATCCATCAAAAGAATGCGTCTTTCAGCTACAAGTACAGAATCTCCCCTTTTCAAGCCATGATCGATTTTATCCTACTATGACTTCTTTTTGAAAAAGAAACGTTTTATAATCGCATCGATAGAAAAAGCTCCGGGACCAAAACTAAAGACGATCAATGCGGCCAGCAAAAAATTAAACGGGGCCTGTGAAACAAAATCTCCGGGATTTGAAAACAGGGTTTTAACGGAGTCCAGCTGCGTTGTAAGGTAAGCCACAACCATCGTAAAAATGACCGGCAGGCTGGCCAGCCGGGAAGCTAATCCCAAAGCCAGGCAGGCTCCTCCAATGAATTCCGTTGAAGCGGCAGCATAAGCATTGAGAGAAGGAAATGGAATATTTAACCCCTGAAAATACTCTGCCACGTGCGTATGATTCACAAATTTCCCCCATCCTGCCATGCATAGTGTTATCCCCCAGTAAAGACGTATAAGCAAAAGCAAAAAATGACTGAACTGATCTCCGGCCCAGACAAGGCCCCTGTAAAACTGTATCACCTGCAACCTCCTTTTAAATTAACTTGAGCTTGATGCATGAGTCATTTTTCACCACTGAGCCAGTGAGATCACTGAGAAGGTTTGAGATAGGAGAGAGGGATTATACTATTAACCTGAACTTTGGGTTTTTTAGGCGTCTAATGCCTTGCTTCAACAGTTTTCGTTAAAGTTGATCAATAGGCCTCTATCCTCCCTATCTCAAACCTTCTCAGTGATCTCACTGGCTCAGTGGTGAAGAATCAATCAGACATTACAGCGAGATCTTCTGCAATGACCCATCCCCCGCCTAAAGCTTTATATAATTCGATCAAACTTAAAAAGGAATTGGAAGTTGCCTCAGCATAGTTTAACTGTGAGGAAAAATACCCTCTTTCGGCATCCAACACATTTAAATAATCGGTCTGTCCATTGTTATATTGCAAATTGGCCAATTCAAGATACCGGTTCAATACCTCGACCTGATGCCTTAACACTTGGGTCAATTCCAGGTATTTCTGATGGGCCACCAAGCTGTCATTGACCTCTTGCAATGCGGTCAGTATCGTCTGTTCATACACATATAACGCCTCTAAAAACTGGGCGTCCGCCTGCTCTATCTGAGCGGTAATCCGCCCGCCGGTATACAACCATTGGAAGAGAGAGGTCCCTATTTGCCATGTCCTGGCAAATCCGGTCAATAATTGATGCAATTGATAACTGGCGCTTCCATAGTTGCCTGTCAGGGAAAAGTTGGGAAACGCCTGAGCGACGGCCTGACCTATGTTGGCATTGGCGGCGATCAGGAGATCTTCCGCCTGCAAGATATCGGGACGGTTCTCCAACAGATCGGCGGGCAGCCCTGCCGGTACATCCAAGGGCATACCCAGCTGGTCCAGAGTCAATCCCCTTTCCACAGGACCGGGATTTCTGCCTAAAAGCACGCATATAAGATCTTCTGTCTGGTTCTGCAAGATTTCAAACCGCTTCACATCAGCCACTGCCGAATCCACTTCCGACTCTGCCTGTTTGACTTCCATTTCAGAAGTCAGGCCTCCCTTATAACGGTTGTCCGCGTAATCATATGCCTGTTCCCTTGTTTTCTGCGTTCTTCTCGCGATTTCCAGCTGTTTGTCATATTGGAGCAATTGAATGTAACTACTGGCGACGGAGCTGACCAAGGTCAGAATAACGGTCCTTCTCGCTTCTACAGTCTCAAGATAAATCGCCCAAGCCGTTTCAGATTCGCTGATCAAACGGCCCCAAATATCGATTTCAAAGCTGAGGTTCAATCCCAGATTATAGGTGTTGTATATACGCTTCCCTGTAGGAGAGGGGCCCAGCGCCAACGATTGCTCTTGGCGGAATTCAGACCCCATGCCCGAAATTTGCGGAAAGAGCTGCGAGCGGACAATTATATAATTGGCGAAATACTCTTCCACCCTTGCAATGGCGGTCTTCAGGTCCAGGTTGTTTCGAAGGGCTTCCGCAATAAGGTCAGAAAGGACGGGATCGCCAAACTGCTCCCACCATTTGATATTACAAACTGTGTCCCCCTCTTCCGCCGTAAACCGCCACACCGGCGGCATCTCGACCTGAGGCCTCGAATACGGTTTATGCAAAACGCATCCAGGGGCCATAAAAAGGGCCATAAAAAAGCAAAGTAAAAATAGACCTAGTCTCTTAAACATGGTGATCCTCTGGAGGCAAAACAGGTGTCCTTTTCAGTTTCTTGGACAATTGCTCGAACAGAATAAAAAAGAGCGGAACAAAGAAAATGGCCAAAGCGGTTGCAGCAATCATGCCTCCCAAAACCCCCATTCCCACTGAACGCCTGCTGGCAGCTCCTGCCCCAGTGCTCAGCACCAGAGGGATAACGCCAAAGATGAAGGTTAGCGAGGTCATCAATATAGCCCTGAACCTAAGCTTGGCTGCTTCAATGGCTGCATCAAAAAGGGTTGCTCCCTCCTTATGCCGCACTTCGGCAAATTCGACAATGAGGATGGCGTTTTTTGCCGAAAGGGCGATTAGAGTCACCAGTCCGACCTGAAAATATACGTCATTCGACATGCCTGCCAGCCAAACCGCTGCCAAAGCCCCAAAAATCCCGAAAGGTACAGCCAGCAGGATAGCCAGCGGAAGGATCCATTTTTCATACAGAGCAGCCAGCACTAGAAAAACCATGATCAAACCGCCGACCAATACCTTGGAGGAGCTTCCGCCGGTCGTCTTTTCCTGGTACGACTCGCCGCTCCAGGCAAAGCCCATCCCTTCAGGCAATACATCCAGGGCCGTGTCCTCCATAGCCTGCATGGCATCTCCGGAACTGTAGCCGGGAGCCGCCTGGCCATTCAGTTTGATCGCTTCAAATCCATTGAACCTGCTGATCAGCACAGGTCCCTTATCGTAGCGCACTTGTATCAGGGAATTTAAAGGGACCATCTGTCCCGTATTCGAACGAACATTCATATCGTCGATATTTTTGATGGAGGTGCGGAAGTCCGGTTCTGCCTGGACCATGACCCGGTAAACCCGCCCATATTTGGTAAAATCATTGACATAAACCGATCCCAGCAGGCTTTGCAAGGTGATGAAGACATCATCGATCGAAACGCCCAAGGATTTGGCTTTAGGCCGGTCCAATTCAATAAACAGGCGCATGTTGTCAGATTTTGATGTGGTAAAAAGTCCGCTGATTTCCGGCCGGGCCCTGGCAGCTTCCATAAATTTATTTACCACATTCGAGAGGTAGTTTTCTCCTCCCTTGCTTTTGTTCAGGATCCAAAATTCAAAACCTCCCACCACTCCTAGTCCCATGATGGCCGGTGGGCTAAACCCCATGACCTGCCCCTCTACTATAGGGCTGAACTTGCCATTCAATTTTTTTAAAATGGAATCCGCCTGCAGATCTTTTGTATCCCTTTTATCCCAATCCTCCAGAACTATGAAGGCGGTGGCGGCGCTGCTGCGGATGGTCCCATCGAGCATGCTGAATCCAGCTATGCTGATAGTGGAATCCACTCCAGGTTCTTCGGAGTCAATTTTGTCGATTTTTTTGGCAACCATTTCCGTCCTCTCCAGGCTGGCGGCATCGGGCATGTTGGTGATGGCAAATACATAGCCGGTGTCCTCGGTGGGAACAAAACTGGAAGGTACGGCTTGAAAAGCTACCCAAAGGAATACCAGCATGACTGCCATGCTGCCCACGCCTACCCAAGGTCGCCGCAGAATCCAGGTCGATATTTTAATATAAAAATCCGTCAACTTGTCGAATCCATGGTTGAACCAGACGGCAAAACGGGAAGGGCGGTGCTGCCGAGTAATAAAATAGGGGGCAATGGCAGGGGTTAACGTCAAAGCTACAATTCCGGAAATGATTACGGAAATAGTGATCGTAATGGCAAACTGGCGATAGAGCTGGCCGGCGATACCGCCTAAAAAAGCTACAGGAATAAATACGGCACAGAGGACGAACACGATGGCAATGACGGGTCCGGTTACTTCTTCCATGGCTATAATCGCAGCTTCTTTAGCTCCGAGTCCCTTTTCCCTCACATTCCTCTCAATATTTTCAATAATGACGATAGCATCATCCACCACAATACCTATAGCCAAGACCATTCCGAACAAGGTGAGGGTATTGATGGAATAACCCAGCAGGTACATGCCGGCAAAAGTACCGATAATAGAGACCAGCATGGCCAAAATGGGTATAAATGTCGCTCGCAGGTTCTGCAGAAAAATGAAAACCACAAGGACAACCAGTATTGCCGCTTCGAAAATGGTCTTCGTAACCTCATGCATGGAAACTTTGATGAATTTGGTGGTGTCATAGGGAATAGTATATTCCAGCCCTTTCGGAAAAGTCCGTGACAGCTCGGTCATAGTCGCCTTTACCCGTTCCGCCACATCCAGTGCATTCGCACCCGACTGCTGGTAGATGCCAATAAGCGTCGTCGGCTTGCCATCCAAAGTTCCTATGATGTCATAGCTCTGGGCCCCTAGTTCCGACCACCCGATATCCTTGATCATGACAATAGAGCCATCCGGCTTGGCCTTTATGATGATGTTGTCAAACTGCTCAGGCTCAGTAAACCGGCCCATGGTCGAAATCGGCACTGTCAGGGACACAGGCGTCGTCGTGGGAGCCTGCCCTATCTGCCCCACAGCAAACTGCTTGTTTTCCGATTGTATTGCATAGATAATATCCTGAGTCGTAATCCCCAGCTGCGCCATCATGTCAGGCCGAAGCCAGATCCGCATGGAATAGTCGCGGGCTCCAAAGATATTGGCATTGCTGACCCCCTTCACCCTCAAGAGCTCATCCACAATGTTGATGCTGGCATAGTTGCTGGTATAGATATCATTGTACCGTCCATCGGGAGATTGCAGGCAAATGACCATGAGGATGTTGGGTGTTTGCTTTGTAACAGAAATGCCATACCGCCTTACATCCTCAGGCAGGGAGGCCATGGCCAAGTTCACCCTGTTCTGCACATTTACCTGAGCCTGGTCCGGGTTGGTTCCAATGTCAAAATAGATGCTCAGCCCCATCTCTCCCGAAGATGAATTCTGGGAATACATGTAGATCATGTTCTCAACGCCATTGACCTGCTGCTCGAGAGGGGCGGCGACGGTTTCAGAAACGGTCCTGGCGTCAGCTCCCACATAGGACGCGGAAACCTGGACCAAAGGAGGGACAATATTGGGATATTGGTCAATGGGCAGCGATCGCATCGCCACCAACCCTGCCAAAGTGATAATAATGGAAATGACCATGGCAAAGATGGGTCTGTCAATAAAAAATCTCGAAATCATATCGTTATCGCTTTACTGCGCCCCGGGTTTCGTCTTTACTTTCTGACCGGCCACGACTTTGTTGACGCCTTCCACAATCACCTCATCTCCCGGCTGTAATCCGCCCAAAATAAGCCATCGGTCCTTATACCATTCGCCTACCTCCACAGATCTCGTTTCCGCTTGGCCTTCCTTATTTATGACAAAAACATACATTCCGTTTTGACCTTGCTGCACGGCTGTCTGGGGTATCGCTATAGCTGAACGCCATTCCGCTCCGGACAGTTTTACCCTCACAAACTCCCCAGGCTTCAACTGACTGAGGCCCAGATCATCAGGATTGGACAGGGTCGCCCTGAACACTAATGTCCCGGTGGCAGGGTCCAATGTAGGCGCCGCAAAATCCACTTTTCCCTTATAGGGGAAAATGGAGCCATCAGCCAGGGTGAGCTCCACTTCAAAATGCTGATTCTTGGGAAGCACAATCCTCCCTTCTTTAGATTGGGCTGCCAATCTCTGAAGGTCATTCCCCGATACATTGAATTTGATCCATATGGGATTGATGACGGAAATGGTAGTCAATAACCCGCTCTGCGGAATGATCAGGGCCCCCTCCCGATAATTGGACAGGGTCGAAAGTCCAGTGACAGGTGAACGGATGACGGTGTAGCCCAGATTGAGCTGTGCCGATTTCAATCGGGCCTGGGCAGACTCCACAGAGGCTTCGGCCGCAAGCTTTGTCGCTATGGCATTATCGAGGTCTCTTTGGCTGGCCGCCTTTTTTTCATAGAGGGGCCGGAGCCTGTCCACCGTTACAGCAGCTTCCCACAATATAGCTTCTTGGGCTTTAAGATCTCCCAAGGCATTATTGACAGCAGCCTGGAAGGGCAAAGGATCGATCTCAAAAAGGTTGTCCCCTTGCTTTACATCTCTGCCTTCTTTATATAGTATTTTGTTGAGATACCCCTCCACACGGGCCCGGATTTCTACCGGATGGGAACTTTCTGCAAATCCAAAATACTCAAAATCGGCCGGCAGCGTTTCATTTTTTACTGTAACCGTTGTGACTTCCAATAAGGCATTGTTGTCCGACTTTTCTTTTTTTTCTTGGCATCCCGAGAAAAGCAAAACAAGTAATACCCAAAGCACACCTTTCATACACAATCCTGGGAATAAAATGAGTCAATTAAGAACGAAGATAACCTATTCCCTCCTTTTTTACAACAAGAAGTTAAACGAGAAGTTAAACGAGGAAGTTAAACGACAAACGACCTTAACGACGATAACGACCTTAACGAAATTTTTATTACCACAGAGCTCACAGAGAGCACAGAGAGGAAATTCGCTTGGCTATGTGACATAGAATTTTCGTTTGTGCGCGAAGCGCACAAACGAAAGGCCGTCATTCAAGCCCGTTCCGGGCTTGAATGATCTCTGTGCTCTCTGTGTGCTCTGTGGTTAATAAAAATTTCGTTAAGGTCGTTAAGGTCGTTATCGTCGTTAGTCGTTTGTCGATCTTAATAAAATCTTTTAAAAAAAGGTCGACTTATACTATAATGCTTATAAAATGGACTAAAATAAATTATGAAAAATTCTATCCTTATCAAGGTTCTTATTGCCATCCTCCTCGCTGTCGCTGCGGGCTTATATTCGGGCACCGACAAGGGTTTCCTCGGCGTGACCTATTTCCAACTCTACAGCCTGATAGGCCAATTATTCCTCAATGCCCTCAACCTGGTGGTCGTGCCTCTGGTCTCCGCCTCGATCATCATCGGCACGGCAAAGCTAGGGTCGGGAGGTTCCTTCGGTTCCCTCGGAGGAAAAATCTTCGGTTACTTTATCCTCACAAGCTTCCTGGCTATCGTCATCGGGCTGCTCATCACGCTTGTCCTGGAACCGGGAATCTCTAAAACGGGACTCTCCGCGGTTTCCTCCTTGGACGCCTCAAAACTGGCTGAAATAAAACATCAAGCGGAAAGCGGAGCCTTCGCCAAGTTCGAACAGCTGTTCCTCAAGGCTATCCCCTCCAATATCGTTTCCGCAGCGGCCCAAAACCAGATGCTGGGCCTGATCCTCTTCTGTCTGCTTTTCGGATACTTCTGCACTAAGCTCCCCTTGCAGGCTTCCGAAATTATGCTGGGCTTTTGGACGGGTGTGGCCAAAATCATGATGGAAATCACACATCTTGTCATCAAACTACTGCCTTTGGGTGTGTTCGCCCTGGTGGCGAAAGCGATCGCTATGACGGGCCTGGAGGCAATCCATGCGGTGATCTCCTATTTCTTCACGGTCCTGATCGGCCTGGCCATCTATGCATTCGTTGTGCTGCCGCTTCTGCTCCGCTTCGTAGCCAAGGTCAGCCCCTTGGCTTATATCCGCGCGATGTCCCCCGCCATGGTGACGGCGTTTTCCACGACCTCCTCCGCTGCGACTCTGCCAATCACCTTCGAATGCGTCGAAGAAAAGGCGGGCGTATCCAACAAGATCAGCAGTTTCATCCTTCCGTTAGGCACTTCGGTCAATCTGTCGGGTTCGGCCCTCTACGTATGCGCGGGCATCGTATTTATTGCCCAGGTCTATGGGCTGAGCCTCTCGCTGCCTTCGCTGGCGGTGATCGTCCTGCTTACCCTGGTGACTTCCCTGGGCAGCGCAGGCATCCCGTCGGCCAGCCTGTTTTCCATCATGGTGATCCTCCAGTCGCTGGGCCTGCCCAACGAGGCGATCGGCATGATCATGGCGGTCGAGAGGATCCTGGATATGTTCCGCACGCCGGTGAATGTATTGGGTACGGCTGCCTGTGCGGTCTTGGTCGCCCGGTCGGAAGGAGAACAAACGCTGCTGGCCATTCCCAAAAAACCTTCTTCAAGTGCCGCGGGGCCCGGATAAGTATGAGTTCTGAATCAAAAACAGTGGTAGTCGGATTGTCCGGAGGCGTCGATTCCTCCGTATCGGCCCTGCTTCTTAAACAGCAAGGGTACCATGTCATCGGCATGTTCATGAAAAACTGGGAAGAGCAGGATGCGGACGGCGTCTGCCAATCTTCCAAAGAATATGAAGATGTGCTTCGAGTCTGCGACGTGTTGAAGATTCCGTGTTATACCGTCAACTTCACCCAAAAATATTGGGATTCGGTGTTTTCCGAATTTTTAAAGGAATTTGAGCTCGGCCGCACGCCGAATCCCGACATCCTGTGCAACCGGGAAATCAAGTTTAAAGCGATGTACGAAAAAGCGCTGGAATATGGAGCCGACTTCTTGGCTACAGGACATTATTGCCAACATATAAGGCATGCCGGGCGATCGACTCTGGTCAAAGGCAACGATCCCAATAAGGATCAAACCTATTTTTTATATACGATGAAAGAGGATATCCTCAGCAAAGTGTTATTTCCTGTGGGGCATCTGCATAAAAAGGAAGTGAGGCAGATCGCGCGCGATCACGGAATCCCCACCTCGGAAAAGAAGGATAGTACTGGGATTTGTTTCATTGGAAAACGGGATTTCAAAGAATTTTTAAGCCGGTATCTGGCGATCACACCCGGCAATTTTGAAAATCTGAAAGGAGAAGTCGTCGGGCGGCACGACGGAGTCGCTTATTATACATTGGGACAGAGAAAGGGAATGGGAATAGGAGGAGCCGGTGAAGCGTGGTATGTGGTGGGCAAAGACCCGCAATGCAATGTGGTCTATGTGGACCAAGGAGCGCGCCATCCGGCACTTTATTGCGATGAACTCACGGCGACGCAGCTAAGCTGGATCGCACCCGAGGGAATAAGCCGAACCCCCTATACCTGCCGGTCCAAGGTACGCTATCGCCAAGCAGACCAAGAATGCAGTATGACCCGGTTAGACGGCGATACCCTGCATGTTTCTTTTAAGATTCCGCAACGCGCCGTGACCCCGGGCCAGTCTATCGTTTTTTATGATCAGAATACGTGCCTCGGAGGCGGCATCATCCAATCCGCCGGCCCTTCCTATCATTCTCGCAATATTCCCCTGCCCCCTATCGTCTCTTGCTAAATCCCGCTATTTTAAATAATTAAAATTACTTTATTTCCGGCTGTTAAATATAATAAAAAATAATTTTAAAAAATCAAAAAAAACCATTGATTTTTATATAAAAAAATAATTATAATTTATTCAGAGGATAATAATTTAATATAAAATAAAAGGAAGGTTTTTTATGGTAAATCCAAGTGCAAATGTACCTATTGATACCTGGAAAAGAGGAACAGACGCTGGGGGAAACCCTATGCAGGGTCCTGTTGATGAGAATATAACGGTCGAGCACGAAGCAGCTACCCATACGTTAAAGACACAAATTAGATGGGGCGATAAAGACTATTCAGTAACATATTCATTGACAGCAGGGGAGAAACAAGATCTGACTGCTACGCTTGGGGATGCTGCAGCTACAGCTCAGAAAATAAATATAATCACACAAAAATTTATCCGGGAAGCCCAGATGCTTGCACAAGTTCATGATGATTTGAACCAAAAGCCAGGATTAGCTAATCACAAATTTACTTTGGAGAAAAAAATCGGCACGGATGATTTCACTGCCTCAGGTAAGTTTAATCCTGCTGATCCACAAGATCCTACTGTTACTAAAAATAAAACTGGGATAGAGACCTTACTCCAAGGTACTGGAAGCAAGACATTGGATATAATAAATACTATAGCTCATCAGGGCATTCAGCAAGCAGTACGCAGTTTTGAACATGATTATCATCTCCAACACGGTGCAGGTGCAGGCCATCTTGCAATTGCCCCAATAGCAGCTGCACCTGCAGGAGCGCTACCACCACCTCCTCCGCCTTTGCATGCAGGAGCGCTACCACCACCTCCACCGCCTTTGCATGCAGGAGCGCTACCACCACCTCCTCCGCCTTTGCATGCAGGAGCGCTACCACCACCTCCTCCGCCTTTGCATGCAGGAGCGCTACCACCACCTCCTCCGCCTTTGCATGCAGGAGCGCTACCACCACCTCCTCCGCCTTTGCATGCAGGAGCGCTACCACCACCTCCTCAGCCTTTGCATGCAGGAGCGCTACCACCACCTCCTCCGCCTTTGCATGCAGGAGCGCTACCACCACCTCCTCCGCCTTTGCATGCAGGAGCGCTACCACCACCTCCACCGCCTTTGCATGCAGGAGCGCTACCACCACCTCCACCGCCTTTGCATGCAGGAGCGCTACCACCACCTCCACCGCCTTTGCATGCAGGAGCGCTACCACCACCTCCTCCGCCTTTGCATGCAGGAGCGCTACCACCACCTCCTCAGCCATTGCCTGTAGGAGTGCAGATATCAGAGAAAAGTGTATTTAAAGAGATTTTTAATACTATTGGAATAGACCAATATAGCGATGCGGAGTTTGCTAAGGTATTTGACAAGAATACCCCTAAAACATCCGTTATTTTAACGCCTGTCTTGTATGAATTTCCATTCAGTTGGCGGACATCAAAAGTTCTTATCCACTACCATGATAAAATAAAAAAAATAGGTGAAAAAAATTATAATTCCAATGATTTAATTTCACAATTAACTACACTTAAGACTCTTATATTAAATAATAGTACTAGTACAAAAATGATAATCGATAATACATCAACGGAAATAACAGTGCAAGTATCAGCGCATTTGGCTAAAATCGAAAAAAAATTAAGTGAAGTAATTGATAACATTAGAACTACTAATGATCTAAAAGAGAATATCAATACTAACCACTTAAAAGAACAGATGAAAGCAATAAGAAAAGATGATATTTTAAATTATGTAAAACTAAGTACAAACAATCCATTGTCAATTGAAAAGTATAATCACTGCATGTCTATAATAGATAATTTAAGTAAAATTGGAATTCTAAAGAATAAAAGAAAAATAAAAGATGATATCGTTGTTGCAGTTATTGACGATCTAAAAAAACGTCCATGCACTCCTGAAATCAAAAAAACCCTTGATCAAATCTATAAAAATAATAAAAAAGTAATAGAAAATGATCGTTTGACTGCTCTCTTTGATGATGTTAATGGGGTTGATTCTGAAAAGTGGACCAATTATGTAAATTCGAATCGGCCGCAGCCGCTATTAGGCAACCCTTAAATGAAAATGTCTGGGGCCGGTTCTTGCATGTCTGGGGCCGGTTCTTGCATAACTGCATAACTTTCACACCTTATTCCTTAGCATTGAAAAAGTTGTATTTTGTATTAAGGAGTTTGAAATCTCGGCTATGGATATTTGGCGCCCAGGCTGTTGCCTGGGCTCCTTTTTATTTAAACAAATCAGAATGTGATCCTGTTCTTTCGAAGATTATGTCAGTATTCGTTTTGCAATAAACTAATAACCAGTCTGGCTCAATATGACATTCCCATCGACCTTTAAAGTTACCTTTTAGCTTATGATTGCGGTGTTTTGGGTCTAATGGCTCTTCTTTAGCTAGCTTTTTCGATATATCTACGAAAATTTCTAGATTCTTTCCTCGTTTTCTTGCTATTTGAGCTCTTTTTTGAATTTTGTGCGGTAAGAAATTTTTAGCATTATTTTAGACCCAGTTTTGCAACAAAGTCATCGAAATCGTCGCAATGAACGAGTCCTTTTCCCTCATCAGTTTCCTTAAAAGCTTTGATCGTTTCCTCGTTCGGTTCATCCACGGATCCGAGTAAATTTTCTCTTAAACAGGTAAGCACGAGCTCTTTTAAAGATATACCCATAAATGCTGCCATTGCTTTGAGCCTTTTATGCTCTTGAACAGGTAAGTCCAAGGTCATTCTGGCATGATCGGAATGTGTAGTCATTATAACCTCCTTTCCTGTAAGTTAACACATTTGTTATTTTCTGTAAATACTGTTCAAATCACGACAGCAATTCCGCGCGAGAAATTTTTCTTGCAGGATACCCAATTTAATGAATCTTTAAAAAAAACGCGATGCGCGACATTTGGACTTTCTTAGTTTGTTTTTCTCATTAGAAACCTCCATAATCCCATAATATTATTTGTGGGATTTTAAAGATTGTGGGAAAGTAGGGACCCCCTAGGGACTAAAGAGACTTTAGAGACAGGGACAAATAGTACAAATTGTCCCTGTCTCTAAAGTCCCTTAGGTCGCCAATGTCGCTTAGGTCGCCAATGTCCCTTAGGTCGCCAATGTCGCTTAGGTCGCCAATGTCGCTTGAGATCGCCGATGTCCCTTAGGTCGCTTAGGTCTCTATTGTCGCTTGTATGTGCCTTTTTTGTCTAGATTTCCACTACTGTCTATTACGAGCATCCAGACGAGCGCGAGACATCCTTTCTCGTATACCTCCATTGTTCACAAAGTCTTTTTCTAACGATTTTATCTGTCGTGTCAGCAAAAACTGTGTGACTTTGATAAGACTCACAATAACATTTGGGCATATTTCAGGACTTGGATTTTCAATCCCTTTTTGAAAAGTTTGGTAATTGGCCGGCTGATTTCTAATTAAATCGGACATTCGAACCGCATAGGGGTGGTCTTTATCCCATTCGATCAAGCCATGATTTCTCATATAATCTCGATAATCAATCAATAATTCTTCTTGGCTTGCCCGAGCCACATTTGTTAATTTTATTTCAGTTTCCTTGGATGTTCCGGAAGCCATGCTTGCTTCGGCAATATTTTGTTTGCCAGATCGTGCAGCCTGAACCATTTGATCGATGGTTCGGTCACCTTTTGACAGAAAACGCCCAGTAAAATATATTGTAGCATCATAAATAATTTCAGCGCGTTGGTAAGTGATTAGTTTTTGATAGCCTCCATGCTGAGGAATAAAATGGCTCATAATACCTCTAAGAAATTAGCGACTAGGGACAAAAGGGACTTAAGCGACAAAAGGGACATTGGAGACAGGGACAAATAAGGTGGACAGTTTCTTGAATTCGTCAAAATCTTTCATAAAATCCGCACTGCCAAGGATGCCAATCAAAGAAGATTGAGCATATCTTCCGGCAAAGGCATGGACACTTATAAAAAGCGGTGGAGGGTGGGCTCCAAAATGAGATGTACATGATTGCCCATAAAACAAAATGCGTGAACTGCCAAATGATGTTCTTCAGTAACTTTTTGCAAAATCAAACAAAACCGTATTCTATCATTATCATCAAAAAAGATGGATCTTCCCGCATTACCTCGAAGCATAACGTGATGACAGGAATAAAATTGGGTGTATCGTCTACGTCTAGGCATAGAGACAAGACGGTAGCATACATTATAAATATTTGAAAGAAAAAGTTATGAAAAAGTTATGCAGTTATGCAAGAACCGGCCCCTATCACTGCTCATCAAAGATTATGTCTGTAGCAACGTGTTCCACTTTTCTTGATTTAATTTACCATCAATAAAAGCGTTAGTCAAATGATTCGCTTTTATTACTTTGGGATTGTTTTTGTAAATTTCTTCAAGAGTTTGTTTGATTTCATTACTGTAATTACATTTTTTTATATTATTAACAACAGCTTTATCGAATTCATTTTTTAATATGTTATAATTATTTTTTTCAACAAACTTAAATTCTCTTAATTTATTAATTATTGACATGCATTTATTATATTTATCTATTGACATCGGCTTATTATTTTCATTGTTTGAATAACTAATTAATTTTTTATGCAATTCACTTTCTTTTATATTTAAAAAGTTTTTTCTAATATCATCATATATATTATGTTTTAAAAAGTTTGCATTGACAATGTCCTTGTTAGCTTCAACAACATTAATCGCATCATTTAATTTATGTGAGACCTCAACTAGTAATTCTGAATATTCAATAGGCAAGTCTGCTTTTTTTAAATATTCTATTATGTCATTATTAAGTTTATTTAACTTTCCAATTAAATTACCAGCTGTATCATTGGCATTGACTATTTCAAAAAACGTAACAAGATGCTGTTTATATTCATCTGTGATTGGATCTAATTTAAGAAACAACTTAATGACAGATCTTAGTATATATGATGTATTTGGGGTTTTATTGGTGAATACCATATCAATCGCTCGATAGTCAAATTGGGTTTCATTTCCAATTATATCTGAAATTATACCTGAAAAGATGTCTTTAAATACTTCTCTCTCTGGTATTGCATTTAGCTTTGGGGCTATTATAGGCCCTTGCACTCCTTGCACTAAATCTTGTTGTCCAAGAGTTGGCTGTTGGGGTATATTTAAATCTATTAAATTCCCAGTCTCGGAAACTGTCGCTGGTACAGGTGCCGGCGCCATAGACGACGGGCCTTTGGATATTCTAGACGGATCTTTTATATTTGAATTAACTTTATCGACAACAGCTGTTAAACCGGGATCTTTAAACTTTTTGGTTTTCGAATAAGAGACCCTTAAATGTTGATTTTTATGTTCCACTTTCATTTTCTTTTCTTGAATATTATCTCTTTTTTTATTTACATTGTCACTATTATCTCTTTGATTGAATGGTTGATTTACTTGCATATTAACCTCAAAATAATATTAATAAAATAATAACAATAAACAACTCACAATTTAATTATACACAAATTAATTATTAATAATAAATAAATTATTATTTTCAGTTATTATTATTCAGTATAAATATATAAAAGAAAAAGTTAGGCAGTTATGTACGAATCGCTGCGCTATTATTTAAAAATTGCTTTATATTTTTCAACGACTTCACTCATTAGGGGCCTTAGGGTTGGATCGGAATGGATCATTCCTCTCAACAAGTTTCCTAATTGGTGCTTTTTGTCCTCTGGAATTTTATTTCCCATTTTTTCTAGTAATACGCCGATATACCGATTAATCTCCATTTCCGCTGTCTGTTTTTCTTGCGCCGATGAGGAGGACAACTGAAATGTAATCCTTTTAAGAGGGTCCGTGATGAGCGTCTGAACACAATCCTTATTCTCACAAAGAAATTTTTCGATTCCTTTTAAACCGTGTTTTTTGTTATCGAATCCAGGATCCCTGTTCGTTATATCGGTTAAATTTTTTGTTTCATCCTCATCTAAAAATTGATGTTCAAGCAGTTGGATTAAAATCAGAGCGGCTCCGAATACTTCTCCGGATTTGCTCAATGTTTTTTCTGGTGGAATATGACGGAGGTTTCCCTTATACGCTTTCTCTTCTTTCTCTCCGATTTCAACTGATTTTCCAAAGTCTGATATCTTAAGTTTCAGTGTATTCTTATCGCTTTTATCACCGTATACCAGAATATTCTCTGACTTCAAATCCCCGTGGACCAACCCGGCCGAATGGAGATTATCAAGTCCCTCTAAAAATTGCCCTCCCAGCCTAAGGCGCGTCTCTATACCAATGGTTTTATCTTCAATGATTCCGTCTAGAGTGCCTGACGCTTCTTCGGTAGTGTAAGTCAATAGACCTCCAATTTGCTTCTCATGTACTTCCAAGTCTGTAGCCAGATACTTCTCGCCCTCTTTGCCTTCCAATTTTTTATTGATCAAATCGCATGTTGCTTGCTCTTCTTTCAGTTCCTGTTGTTTTGGCCTCATAATTTTATCAAGAAATGTAACGTCATTCGGTATTATGAATACACGACCTTCTAAATTTTCATGCTTTAAAACCGTTTTTGCCTTTCCTTGACCTATAATTTTGTACTCCATATTAGTTATTTCATCAAGATATTTTTTAACTTTTGGTCCTGCCTGGTCTATTTTAGTAGCTGATATCTTTTTTTGTTGCGTATCGCTTAATTTCTTAGGAAAATTTTCTAAAGGGATATCTCCTGGAACTGAACCTGGAACTGAATCGGGAAGTCTATGCATAAAACAACCTCATTATTATATATTAACTAATTACACTTATAATTATAATTTGTTTTTTAAATTTTAAAAAACAAAAAAAATAAAACAGTTATTAAATTATTAGATAATCTTGTTTTGTTATAATGGGAATTTTATAGCAACTGCTCATAAAGTTGAGGTAAGGTAACCAGGGCGTCTCGCCCTGGTCCAGGCCGAGACGGCCTGGTTACCTTTTCATGCTTCGCCTTGCCATAACTTTTTAGTACGTACGTAATTTATGGGGAATTGGCAGTGCACGCAATGCAAGAAATTTCGATCCTGGATCCCAAAGGGAGATCAGCGGCTTGAATAGTTTGCCTGGCAGGTGCGGGATCGTGATTAAACCATTGGCTGTATTCCTGATTCATGCCTTGGAAGTCGTTTTTTAGATCTTTTAGGAATACGTCGGTCCTGACCACATGGGCCAAGGAGCTACCCCCTTCTTTCAATACTGCCTCAAGATTCATAAGGACTTGACGGGTAAGGATTTGAATATCTCCCTCCACCAATTTTCCTGTTTGCGGGTCCAAAGGCAGCATGCCTGACACAAACAGGAATTTTTGAGAAGGATCCAACGAAATACTGATTCCCTGGGAGTAGGGGCCGATAGCTGCAGGAGCTTTCGAAGTAGAGATTTTTCTTTTCATAATGACCATGAAGTTATTTAACTTTTGATTCAAATTACTAGGCCGGCGATTTATTTGTCCAATGATTTGTCCCGAGCTATTTAACTTTCATTTTTATCATTGAAAATCAAAGAGTTGCTAAAAAATATCCTCATCAGGTATGCTAAATACATAATCAACCCTTAATCAATTTTATGCCCAAGACACTTCGCCCGTTCATCTGGCACTTCATCAAAAAACATTGGATTTTAATTGCCATAGCCCAGACATTTGCTTTTGCCTGGTCGTTAGATCACACCTTATGGCCCTACGTGATCATGCTGCTAATTGACGCCATCACCACCTATGCAGGAGATCGTTCGGACATATGGTCGATTTTAGCCAAGCCCATCATCATGGGGATATCGCTATGGATCTTTGTTGAGATCGCGTTCCGTATATCGGGCATTGCATTGGCCAAAGCCATTCCCAGGATTAACGCCGATGTCCGCCTGGCGCTGTTTGAATACGTGGAAAAGCACTCCTACAACTACTTTAGCAATAATTTTGCGGGCTCTATTTCGAACAAGATATCCGATATGGTGCAAAGCCTGGAGAATATTCTCCGCCTTGTGATCCAGCTCTTCCTCCCCGTTTTCCTGGCTTTGATTATTGCCATCTGTTTCTTTGCGTGTGTAAGCATCTATTTTGCGCTTATTTTAGCGGGATGGCTGGCGGTGCACCTGGGAATTTCCATTGTATGTGCCCCGAAATGCGCCCGCCTCGCAGATATCCATGCTTCTGCCCGGTCCGATTTGGCAGGTAAGATAGTGGACAGTCTGACCAATCATAGCAATGTGCGCCTGTTTTCCCGGCACAAATATGAGTTAAAGTATTTAACGAAGTTTCAGGATAAGGAGCAGGCCAAACATTGGGCGTCCCTTTGGTATATTGAAAAGATGAAGATAGCAATGGGCATCGCTTCCTTTTTTGGCGCCGGTCTGGCCCTGAATGGGTACATGCTGTACAGCTGGCAGCAAGGGACTATCACAGCCGGAGAAGTCGTATTTATTTTTAACACCTCTTGGAATATTGTGATGATGGCCTGGATAGCTTCTCTCGAATTGCCAACCCTATACAAGGAAATCGGCATATGCAAGCAAGCCCTGAGCATTATCCAAAACCCCATTGAAATCGTGGACGCCCCGCAAGCCAAACCCCTGAAGGTCAATAAAGGGGAAATCAAATTTGACAATGTGACCTTTCATTATTTGCCTCAGGCCAATATTTTCGAGGACAAGTCGATCACCATTAACGCCGGTGAAAAGGTCGGTCTGGTAGGTTTTTCCGGATCCGGCAAAACCACCTTTGTCAATCTCATACTCCGGTATTTCGATGTGGAGAATGGCAGGATCCTGATCGATGGCCAGGACATAGCCGAAGTCACGCAGGATACCCTGAGGGAGCAGATAGCTCTTATCCCGCAGGACGCTTCCCTATTCCACCGGTCGCTGATGGAAAATATCCGTTATGGACGCTTGGAAGCTACCGATACAGAAATCGAGGAAGCCGCCAAAAAGGCGCATGCCCATGACTTTATCGGGAAGATGTCTGAGGGGTATGATACTCTGGTTGGAGAACGCGGCATCAAGTTATCTGGAGGCCAACGCCAGCGCATAGCGATTACGCGGGCCATCCTGAAGGATGCCAAAATATTGATCCTGGACGAAGCCACATCCTCTTTGGATTCCGTGACCGAGAGGCTGATCCAGGACAGTTTGCAGGATTTGATGCAAGGGCGGACCTGCATAGTGATAGCGCATCGGCTGTCCACACTGTCTGGAATGGACAGGATTCTGGTTTTCAAGGATGGCAAGATAGTTGAAGAAGGCACCCATGAGGAGTTGCTGGAAATGGGAGGCCATTATGCTGAGATGTGGGAAATGCAGGCAGGAGGCTTCCTGCCCGATTCCAGTGAAATGGGTAGTTTTATTTTAATTCTTATTTTTTAACTTGAGCTTTTTTTTCTTTGCGTGGTAGAATACGTTCATTGTGCATCGCCGATGTGGCGGAATTGGTAGACGCGGTAGACTCAAAATCTACTCTTGGCAACAAGGTGCTGGTTCGAGTCCGGTCATCGGCAATTCACCGGACAAACTCTCTTCAAAGAGGATTTGTCCGGTTTTTTCATTTTCTAACCCCTTGTTTTTCTGTAGGATAAGTGCAAGCGCTGGGTTCAATGGGGTGGTTCGATAACTATTTTCCCGAAAATGCAATTTTGCCGGGAATATCGAACCAAGCAACTTTTGCTTAATTTCCACATTAGCGTTCATGTAAAATCCACTCAGATTGCTCAAAAGCGGAATGCCAAATCGACAATACTTCATGAATCCTGTTTCGCTGCTCTCTTGCAATTCAATCTTCTTCCGCAAAATAGCAATCTCTTCTTTCAATTTTGGAATCATGCGTTGATGCGTCTCTCTATCAATTTCTCGATTCAACAACATTTCATCGCATCGTGGTGATCTTTTCTTCTTGATCGCGAATTCGTTCTTTTAACCCTTGAATTTGCTTTTTGCGATCACCTTCATTTGATTTAAAGGTGTCTTCTAGAATTGCCATATAGAGCTCAGAAACTTCGGATGGAATCGTTAAAGACTTTAGAAAATCATCCAGTTTATCGTGTAAAAAATCTAGCCTTGAATCTTGTTTTGCAAGTATTTTGGCAATGATAATAGCCGTAATGATTGCCATTACGGCTTTTTGAAAGACTTCCAGTTAAATTTCGATCTACATTCAGGGCATACAAGGAATCCACGAAGAGGAAATTCCTCACGTTGTTTGGTTTTAGCTGCAGGAATGCAACTTTTTTCACCAATCTTTTTAAGTACAGCCTGTACTTGATGAAAAAGATCTTCACTTACAAGAGCTTCATGTAATCCCGGAACATAGTGCTCTTCTTCTTCTCCAAATTCGGGCACTTTTGTGAATCCCATATACGTAGGATTTCGAAGTAAATCGTAAAAAGCACTTCTTCCTATCTTCAAGCCCTTTTTCTGAAAGCAATTTTTCGGATCTTGTCAATGGGATATAAACCTAAAGATACAACTTCAAAAGCCTCTCGAATTAGAATAGCATTTTCATCAGGAACAATAATCGTCTTACCATTAGCATTTCTTTCTCTTTTATAGCCTTTTGGTGGCGGACCTGTGTATCTTCCTTCTTTTCGTGCTCGAACAATCCCTGTAGTGGTATTAAGAGCTCTTCGTCTGTTATCCATTTCTCCTTCAGCAAGCTTAAGGGCTCGAACATAAGGAAAAGCAGGATCTTTTGGAGAAATTGTCTCCTCTAAACATTTGACTTGAACACCTAATTTTTCAAGGCGGTCTATTTCTACATAAGCTTGAGTTACATTACGAGAAAAACGATCCCATCGAACGACATAAACATAGTCAATTGTTTTCGGATTGACAAGAATGTATTCATATAGCTCTGTAAAAGCTGGACGATGTTCGAAATCTTTCGCTGAATAACCATCATCTTGAAAATGTTTAACAAGCTCAACGCCATCTTTTTGACAATGTAATCTAAGTATTTCCTCCTGGTATCCCAAACTATACCCATGCATTGCTTGTTCCTCCGTCGACACTCTCGTGTAGATGAGAGCCCTCTTTATCCCTTTGGATTTGTTTGTAAAACTCATATTCAATTTGGCTTAATTTTGTTAATTGTTCTCGAATAATCTTGATTTCTGCTTCGCTGTATTTTTTTCCATTTTTATGGAGAATCTCTTGGCAAGTTTTTAATGAAATCATCACTATATCCATAGTGAGTGACAATGATTCCGTGATCAGCGTGAAGCATGGTCGGTCCTAAAAGCATGATGGTCAGTCTATGCATATTTTATTACCTTTTAATCCAATTTTATTCTTGTTGTGAGCTTTGTTGATACATCAACCCCATTAGCAACTCTTGTTGTAATGATGGCATCTTTTTGATTTTTTCTGATCTCCTTATAGGGCACATTTCGTGGAAATCCTCTTTCGATCTCGATATTTGATATCTTATCATCACTCTTCGAGATTTTTATGGAATCAAAGTCTTTCTGATCGATAAGATCGCAAATTTTGTTTTGTTCATCACTTAATGTCCGCTTAAGGGGATACTCTGACGCTATTTCGATCTTTTTGAAGATTTTATTCATTAAAGGATTTAAATGTATCAGTGTACAATGATTCAAAAGACCTACTTCCATTACACCGATCATTTCTTCGTAAGATAGGAATTCAGAATCTCCTTCAGAAGATATTACAAAAAAGGTGGGTGTTTTAAAATACAAGGCGTCAATTAAATAATAATCAAAAAATTTCAAGTGGGAATCAGGGATTTTTTCAAAAAAAATAGATTTAACTTTTGATATGGAGTTAAGAGAAATTCCCATATTTCTTAATTCAATGATCACATGTACCCAAATGGCTTCTACTAAATTAAATCTCCTCCAACCAGATCCAGACTCTCGTTGACATTCAATCAATCCAATCGAATCCCAATGGTGCAGTGTTCGGTACGAAAGCGTATCAATTTTCAATTCACAATTTCGTTGAGAAAGCACTTCAAGATTTCTCATTGCCTGCGTTGAGTTGATTAGTTTATTTAGATTCGAAACAAACCTATACCCTCTAAAAATAGTAAGCATAGAAGCTCGAAGAGATGCCGGTTCAGCATCATTTTGTTCTTGAAGTGATTCGTTTTCTTGCATAAGATCCTCTGTAATAAAAATGAAATATTACATATACGTAACAATTTTGCAAGAAAAAATCAAAATTTATAATTCATTGATGAAGTGACAGGTTTTGGTAAAATTTTAGTAAACAATTGGAAAAGTTTTTTCTTTGAAAGTCTCAGAATCCAATGCAAAAGGGCTTTCTGTAATACCCGTAAAGCATTGAACATTAATCAATTCATCTTTGATGCGCTTTTCAAGAGAAAACACAATAGAGATTAAATCTTTCGTTGCAATATTCTCAAAATTGCGCTTTTCAAGTTCTTCTAGGGCTTTATTTAACGTGCATGCTAGTGCTTCAAGTCTTTGAGCTTTAAGCAACTTATATTTTTCGATTATACCTTCCGAGTAAAAATAGAAAAGGTTGGCCACTTCTTTTGAAGCTTCTTGATTCCATTTAATCAAAGTTGGCTTTGAAACTCCGATCTCTTTTGAAATTTTGTCAAAAGAAAGTCCTTGCGCTCTTAGCTGTATAAATTTTTCCTTGCTCTGTAAATCTTTCACAGCTCCCCCCTTTTCTATTATTAAAATGACTGAATCTAAATTTAAATGTTTTTATACACTTCGTCAATAAATGACTGATAAAGATATATTTATGATTGCAAATCCGGAAAAAATGGAGTAAAATACTCCAAAAATATGCAATTTGGAGCGATCGATGAATGATACTTCTAAAACTATCCGCACTTCTGTGATTCTTCCCGAAGAAAAGCATGAGCTTATAGCTAAATTAGCCTCACTTAATGGCGTGTCAACAGCATGGGTTATACGATATGCGCTTAATGAATTCCTAGAAAAATACGGGAATGGAAAAGAGCTAAAAATCAAGCCGGTGAAGGAGTAACAAATGAAAACGAAAACAAATGGTAACGCATCAGGTGCAAACATCGGTTTTGAGCAACAATTATGGGCTGCTGCAGATAAAATGCGCGGTCATATGGACCCTGCTGAGTATAAGCATGTTGCATTAGGCTTAATATTTCTCAAATACATCTCGGATGCCTTTGAGGAAAAATACAATAAGCTTAAAAACGAACAAGGCGCAGATCCTGAAGATCGAGATGAATATCTAGCCGAGAATGTCTTTTGGGTTCCAAAGGTTGCTCGTTGGGATAATATCAAATCAAATGCGCGTTCAGCAAAAATTGGAACGATTATTGATGAAGCCATGTCAGAGCTTGAGAAAGAAAATCACTCACTTAAAGGAATTTTGCCTAAAGATTACGCGCGCCCCGCATTAAATAAAGAAAAACTTGGTGATCTGGTAGACTTAATGAGCACCATTAGTATGCGCACCCAAGGACAAAAGGATGTTCTTGGAAGGGTTTATGAATACTTCCTCTCTCGCTTTGCAAGCGCAGAAGGCAAGGGTGGTGGAGAGTTCTATACCCCACAGTCAATTGTTCGGCTCCTCGTTGAGATGCTAAAACCCTATAAAGGCCGTGTATATGACCCTTGCTGTGGATCTGGAGGAATGTTTGTTCAATCTGAAAAATTTGTCGAACAACACGGCGGTAGAATTGGTGATATTTCTATCTATGGTCAAGAATCAAATCCCACTACGTGGCGTCTTTGTAAAATGAATCTCGCTATTCGGCAAATTGAAGGAAATATTGGTTCAAAAAATGCTGACACCTTTCACAATGACTCTACATAAAGACCTAAAAGCTGATTACATTATCGCAAATCCACCTTTCAACATTTCCGATTGGGGCGGTGAAAACCTGCGTGAAGATATGCGCTGGAAATTTGGTGTGCCCCCAGCAGGAAATGCAAACTATGCTTGGCTTCAACATATGGTTCATCATCTTGCTCCTCATGGAGTAGCGGGCATTGTTCTTGCCAATGGCTCTATGAGTTCGAATACGAGCGGTGAAGGGGAAATACGGAAACGCTTGATCGAAGAAGATCTGGTTGATTGCATGGTAGCTCTTCCAGGTCAGCTATTTTATTCAACTCAAATCCCTGTTTGTCTTTGGTTCTTATCAAAAGATCGAAGCGGTGGTTTAGCAGCTAAAAATAAACTTCGAGATCGACAGAGGCGAAATCCTGTTTATCGATGCTCGAAAGCTAGGTTTTATGGCAGACCGCACACATAAAGATCTTGATCTCGAGACAGACATCAAATATATCGCTAGCGCTTATCATTCGTGGCGCGGTGAAAAAGTCGATCACCCTTCTTTTTAGATGGTTATCAAGATATTCCTGGATTCTGCAAATCAACGACATTGGAAGAAG
>CAWACC010000016.1:0-294223 GCA_963780445.1 uncultured Parachlamydiaceae bacterium | reverse complement strand
CACGACCCTAACGACTACCAGATGGGGCTGACCCATAGCCTCCCCTTTATCACCATCATGACCCCTGATGGAAGGATCAATGAAAATGGGGGGCGCTTTCAGGGATTGACCATGGAGGAGGCACGCACGGCTGTTGTAGAAGCCATGAAACAGTTGGGATTTTTGGAAAAAATAGAACCGCATATCAACAGGGTCGGGGTCTCTTACCGTCCAAAGCCACCATTGAACCGTATATGTCCAAGCAATGGTTTGTCCGGATGGGGGAATTCGGAAAAAAATTACGCGCAGCAGTTTCTACAGGCAGGGTGCAGCTCATACCGGAAAACTGGGCAAACACCTATTATCACTGGATAGACAATTTAAGGGATTGGTGCATCAGCCGGCAGCTATGGTGGGGGCATCGCATTCCGATCTGGTACCATTTGAATGACCCTGAGAGAATGATATGCTATGATGGGCAAGGCATGCCCCCAGAAGTCGCCGCAGCGCCTCACAATTGGAAACAGGATGGCGATGTTCTAGATACTTGGTTTTCTTCCGCCTTGTGGCCTTTTTCGTCTCTGGGCTGGCCTGAAAAAATCCCCGGAACTCAAGACATTTTATCCCAATTCTGTCCTCGTGACCGGACATGACATTTTATTTTTCTGGGTAGCTCGCATGATATTGATGGGAGAGCAGGTCATGGGAGAGGTTCCCTTTCCGAAGGCATTTTTGCATGGGCTCATTTACGGCAAGTCGTACTGGAGGAATAATCCAGGAGGAGGAATTACCTATGTTTCCGAAAAAGAAAGACACGATTATGAGTTTGGCAAACCGGTTCCAAAGGATGTCCAATCGAAATGGGAAAAGATGTCGAAAACAAAAGGAAATATCATAGATCCGATTGAAATTATCGACAGGTATGGCACAGACGCCATGCGAATGGCCCTTTGCGCCAGTTCTCCGCAGTTAAGGGAAATAGATTTGGACCTCAGGCGATTTGAAGAATTTAAAAATTTCGCAAACAAGATCTGGAATGGAGCTCGTTTCGTATTCATGAATCTGGAAGGGGATCCCCAGCAAGGGACCACTTCATTGACAGCAGATGAATTCAGCCAAGGCATTGATAAGGAAGCTTTGACTCTGGAAGACCGATGGCTTTTGTCGGTATTGAACCGCACCATCCAGAGCGTCAATAACAAACTGGAAACCTATGCCTTTGATCAGGCCGCCATGGAAGCCTATGACTTTTTTTGGAAAGAATTTTGCTCCTACTATGTCGAAATATCCAAGCCCATCCTGTTTGGCAAAATCGGGACTACAGTCCAACGCAAAAATAAACAAAGGCTTCTGGCAATAGCCTTGGGCATTTCTATCCGGCTGATCCATCCGATGGCCCCTTTTATTACGGAAGAGCTGTTCCATCTATTGAAAGAGCGCTTGGCAGGAATAAAACTGCAGCCTGAAGCAGACGCCTATACCAGGGAATTTTGTGCCGCATGGAACTCCCCAGCCTGCATCGTCGCCCCTTATCCTCAAGTGATCTGTCCGGAAGACAGAAATGATGAAATCGATAAGGCTTTTGATCTGATGAGCCAGGTGGTCTATATGATCCGCAATATCCGAGGTGAATTAAAGCTCCCTCCAGGTATAAGCACAGATGTGTATATTGTGGGCGCTCCGCAAGATCCCTCATTAGAAAGTATCCGGCAGAACAAAGATATTATTTCAGCTTTGATCAAAGTGAATAAAATGGATTGTGTTACCGAAGAACCATCTCTAGGATTTAGTTCTATGGGAGTGGTGGACACCTTGAAAATTGTCGTTCCCCTGCCCGAAGAATTTAAGCAGCAGGAAAAACTTCGCCTCGAAAAAGAATCGGAAAAGCTTGCTGCTCAAATTGAAAAGCTGGAAAAGCAGTTAGCCAATGAAGAATTTACCAAGAATGCCCCTGCTGCGCTGGTTGAAAAGCAGAAAGCCACCCTGGAACAAAGCAGACAGGAGCTGAAAAGAATAAAAGGATAAATAGCGTTAAATAAAAATAAAATTAAACGCAAAGCGCAAAGGCGCAAAGGGCGCAAAGACGTTTTTTTGGAGTAACAAAGAGTTATTAAAGAAATGGAAAGGGTTGAAGGAGAAATAATGGAAAACAAGTGTTGAAATTAAACGCAAAGACGCAAAGGGCGCAAAGACGTTTTTTTGAAGTAACAAAGAGTTATTTAAGAAGGTTGAAGGAGAAATGATGGAAAATAGATTATCCAATAAAATCATTGGCGCAACAATTGAAGTTCATAAGACCTTGGGTGGGCCCGGACTTCTTGAAACCATATATGAAGAGGCATTATTCTACGAACTAACATTACAAGGTATAAATGTGCAAAGGCAGCTACCTGTACAAGTACTTTATAAGGGGATAACAATTAAGGATCCCCTCTATATAGATATTCTGGTCGATAACAAAGTGATTATTGAAGTGAAGGCAACTGAGAAAAATAACCCGATTTTTGAAACCCAACTACTTACTTATTTAAGAATGACAGGTATCAAACTGGGATTATTGATAAATTTTGGTAATGAATTTGTAAAAGATGGAATAGCAAGAATTGCCAATGGTCTGTAAGTCTGCTTCAACCCTTTCCATTTCTTTAATAACTCTTTGTTACTCCAAAAAAACGTCTTTGCGCCCTTTGCGCCTTGCGTTTAATTTAAAACGGCAATATTGACTAACGACAATTATGGGTAAATAATGGCTAATTCTATAAACATAGTGACTATAGTGCAGATGCGAATGGGCTCTTCACGCCTGCCAGGCAAGTCCATGAGGACTATTCTGGGCAAACCGCTCGTCGGTTTTTTAATGGAGAGATTGCATCGTATCAATGGTTCCCATAAAGTCGTATTAGCGACGACGTCTTACTCTGAGATGACATATTGGCCGACTATTGCTCTTCCCATGGTTGGGATTGCTTTTATGGCGCTAACAAATTAAACGCAAAAATATAATAACCGTAAGAATTTTGTGGCTCCTGGTCCCTATTCCCGAAGTTAAATACTTGCTTTGCCGACGGGGTAGCTAGCCTGGTAGGCTTCCAAAGAAGGGGAGAACATCGCCTCAAGGTCAAGCGATTTACCCGCTTCAATAGGTTGTGGAAGATAGCCATGGTACAGCCAAAGCGCGTCGGTAATCACTTCTGCAATAGATGCGCTGCCTCGAATGAATGGTGAGATGTGCGCTAAATGCCAGTGGAGTTTAGAGATTTCTTTCCCCAGTGCTTCGGGACTGCTGAACGTCGAGGTCGCTATTTTTCCGTATATGTCCGCTACATATTGATACACAGGATCTCCAGTTTGAAAGAAAGTATCATATACGTTAGCAACCAATCCAGTTTCTTTTGGAGACCTTCTCCTTAGTTCACTCAAGATAACAGACTTATTTCCCAAAGTGATTTCGGTCTTTTTTGAAGTAGAGTTGAGCAGTGCATCGTATTTTTGGTAGCTACCGGCTAAAACAGTGATTAAATGAGTGTCACGTTCTTGTCCAAAAGCTTGGGTAGTTGGGGATCCGCATATAGCGGCAATATGTCCACGCCTGCGGCCTAGGGAGATTAACAACTCTCTAAATCCACCTTGAACAAATAACCCTGATGAACGGGTATGGCTTTTGAGACATTCGTTTAACATTTTGATTTTCGATAGAGCGTGAAATACATTCTCTCTTTGGTAGCTACGATACTTGTCTTGGACGGAGTTTCCTCCATACAAATCGATATGTTGGGGATTTAACGTTCTTTCCAAGGGAAGATAATGTTTTAGTTGAGGGAATTCTCTTTCTGCTCCTCCATTGAACCAATGTTGATGCTCTGCAAGGTCTTCTTGTTCTTTTGTGGAGAGTTCCACTCCTTTCGAAAGCAGATTTTCTATATGGATATATCCTAAACTTCCTGCTAAGTTGTACATTTCTCTACGTGCCTCATCAGAAAATCTAGACAAAGGCACATAGGCCAGAATTTCCTCGATCACTGAAATATGGCCCCAACGGATCGCATTTAATAGATAGTCTTTTAATTTATTAATTAAATGATCTTTTATCTTTTTTTGTTTGTTTTTTGTTAATTTCAGCATCACTTCAGAGATTCCTTCCTTGTCTCCATATGTAGTATAGTGATTCATTATTATATTTAAATCATCAATAGCTTTGAGATTGAAGCTTTTATTCACAAATTCATGGAGAGCTTTTTTAATGTGTGGATAATTAAGATAACTAGATACAGATCCTTTTCCACTAATTGTATCTTCTTTGTTTTTAGAAACACATCCTAAAAATTCAATGGATATGGAATAAGTCTTATCAATGGTAAAAACTGATGGTAGTCCTTGTTTAATGTAAAAATCTAAAAGAGAGATTTCTTTTTTATTAACCAAATTTTTAATCATTTGTTGATTGAAGTCATCAGGGAAGTCGAATTTAAGGCCGTGGTCAATAAGGAGTTGAGCTATCTCTAGCTTTTGGCAACATAACAAGAAAAGTGAGGCAAAGAAAGGGTGGGTGATCAGATCGGAGTGGTTGGATAAGATTAGCTTCAAACGATTAACATCGTTGCTATTCATGATATCGATAATTTTCTCTTTCAACTCTTCAGTTTCCAATATTTTTGTAAAACCGGCTTGCATGTTTTGATAGGTTTCATGAGTAATTGCTTGAGATATTACTTTAGTTTGGGCAATTCCTTTCAGTTTCTCAATGGCAGTTCGATTAATCTTTTCTAATGAAATAGAATAAGATAAGTTGGTACTGCCCACAGCTTCGATAATAGCCAACTCTTCGGGCATTCCCTTAAATTCATTTAAATATGTTGTTGAGTTTAATACATCCATTATTTCTCCAAATTATAAATCAAAATATAACATAAATATTCAAGTAAATTCAAGTAAAATAATTTAATTAATTGAAATCTGCATCTTAAGAAAAATATATAGACAATATATTCTGCGTTTAACACAATAAAAGCAGGATATATGCAATGAAGACTACAAAGTTGCATTTAGAGAAGCTGAAAACGATCAAGATTTAAAAGAAACTAGGCTATTTTCATAATTTCGTCATGCGCCCGGGTATCAAGGTAATCAGGCCGTCCCGGCCTGTATATCAGGGCGGGACGCCCTGATTACCTTAAGAATAGAATGGCGCCTATGACGAAATTGTGAAAATAGCCAGAAACTATGGATGATTGGGTGTATTAGACTGAGAAGATTGGAATGCATAATTTTCCGAAAAGGGACACTTAAAATTGCTTAGGGTTTGATTTAATGATAAACATAGTGACTATAGTGCAGATGCGAATGGGCTCTACACGGCTGCCAGGCAAGTCCATGAGGACTATTCTCGGCAAACCGCTCGTCGGTTTTCTCATGGAACGGCTAAAAAGAGTTCAAGGATCGCAAAAAGTCGTATTGGCGACGACAGCCAACTCCAGAGATGACGTATTAGCCGACTATTGCGCCTCCCATGGTTGGGATTGCTTTCGTGGAAGCGAAGAAGATGTACTGGATAGATATTATCAATGCGCCCTGCACTATAATGTAGACGCTATCGTGCGCATCTGCGGAGATTGCCCCCTCATTGATCCTGAAATTGTCGATCAGGTGATACAGCGCTATCTGGAAAGGTCCCCTGCCATTGACTATGTTTCCAATACCCTCGAACGCTCGTTTCCACGAGGAATGGATGTCGAGGTTTTCTCCTTCGGATCTTTCAAAAAAGTCGCACAGGAAGCTCGCACCCCCTCGGAACGGGAGCATGTCACCTCGTACTATTATCTACATCCTGAACTGTTTAAACTGGAGAATGTTTTAAATGACACCGACATGTCTAAGTACCGACTCACTGTAGATGTAGAGGACGACTTTAAATTGATCCGACTGATCCTGGAACATCTCTATCCAAAAAAACCGGATTTTGATTTAAAGGATATAGGCAATATAATGGAAAAACACCCTGAATGGATGAACATTAATGCGCACGTCCAACAGAAATCCTTATAAAAAAAAGGGCTACTTTCATAATTTCGTCACTGGAATCGGCCGTACGAAAAGATGCAGATGTCAAAGATCGCGACGAGGGAATAGCGTCAGCTATTTCCGAGGAGCGACCTTTGGCAGATGCGCTTTGCAGTCGGCCGATCCCTGATGAAATAGTGAAAGTAGCCAAAAAAAGGCAGGAAATGTCCGATTTTGATCTTGAGGATATATTAGCCGTTTTTGTCGATATGGATGGCACCTTATTGGACACGTTGCCGGGCCTGCTTCAGGTCTATAAAAAGTTCCTTGCGGAATTCAACGTCAAAGGGACCAAAGGCGAATTCAATGATCTCAACGGGCTTATCGTGAGAGAGGTGGTTGACCTGCTTCAATTCAGGCATAATCTCCCTCTCTCTTGCGAGGAATTGGAAAACAAATACCGATCTCTTTATTATGAATTTTACAAAAGCCATCCTCCCCTATTTCCTCATGCCCTTGAAACCCTGAAATACTTGAAATCCAGGGGATTTAAACTTGTCCTAGTAACATCGGCTTCACAATCCCTGGTAGATATGGTTTTAGAAAATCCAAACCTTAAGGGTATTTTTAGTGAGGTAGTCACGGGGGATAAGGTAGAAAGAGGAAAACCGGATCCGGAAATTTTCAAGCTGGCTTTAAAGCAGACGGGATTATGGCCGCATCAGGCTATAGTCATTGAAGATGCCCCCTATGGTGTAGAAGCAGCTTTAAGAGCAGGTATGTATGTGATCCGACATTACCCCAAATTTTCACACGATGCCCCACGTTTTCATGATGAATATGTGGAAGTAAAAAATTGGGAAACCATTCACCGTCTCTTCGCTTGCTTATGATAAATTATCAAACAATAAAAATTGATGACAGCTTTTGCATCAGGGTTTTGCCTGAGTCACGCGGATTTGAATTGTCCGATGTGGAAAAAGAAGGGATAGAATCCATCTGGAATCAGGAGCTCAGGGAAAGAAGCGGCCATCTGGTCAATGGCAAGCTGTTGAATCTGGTCCAATGCGACCGAACTCCGTGGGTTGGAGAGTTCATAGAATATAAATTTTATTTGGCGCAGCTTCGAAACCCGTACTACAAAGAGGCTTTAAATATCTGTCCTTTGGGGATCAGCGGCATCACGTCTGCCGGAGATAAAATTCTGATAGGACAGCGCTCTCCGGAAGTGATGCTATACCAGGAATTGTATGAATGCGTACCCTCTGGGGGGATAGAGCCTTCCGCCCTGAAGGAAGGATGCATTAACTTGAAAAACCAGTTTGAGATCGAGCTTTTTGAAGAAACGGGAATTTCCACAACAGAGATCAAACGGGTGGAGTGTTTTGCCATTGTATATGATCCTGAACACCACCACTATCAATTATGCGGAGAAATTTTTGTGAACTATTCCATATTACGAGAACCCTTAACCCCTACCTGGGAATATCTTTCCTTAAAATGGCTCTCCAAAAATGAACTGAAATCCTTTGTTTTTAATCATGGTCAGGAAATGGTCCCCATGACAGAGCATCTCTTAACCTTACGCAAATACATAAAAAAATAGTAAAAAAATCATTTTGAGTATATTATGAGAAAGGGGAAAATATGAAAACGATCAAAACAAAAGTAAGGGCCAGACCTAAAAGATTGTCTGTGTGTGCTCCTGCAGCAGTCAAAAAAAATGTCGAATATAACAAGGATTTTTTCAGCTGGGCAAACACACAAGCGGACCTGTTGAAAAAAGGCAAACTGGATAAATTGGACGTAAAAAATCTAATTGAGGAGATCGAATCTTTGGGAAAACGAGAACGAGGCGCGCTGAGAAGTCATATCTCAAACTGGTTGATGCACAAGCTAAAAGTAACATACCAACCCAATAAACGCACGAGGTCATGGGATAAATCGATGGCCAATGCCAGCATAGAAATAGAATGGGCTTTAAACGATAGCCCCAGCCTTAATCATTGCATAGAAGAAATACTCAGAGAAGCTTATAAAGCTGCCCGGCTTAAAGCGGCCTCAGAAACTGGACTGGATATTGAAGTATTTCCTAAAGAATGCCCCTGGAAGATGGAAGATATCTTGTTTTAAAAGAAAACAGGATAGGCAAGATCGCAGCTATTCACATAAAAACAGGATAGCCTTCGGCGGCAGGATAATTTTTATTACCACAGAGAACACAGAGAGCACAGAGTTCATTCAAGCCCGTTCCGGGCTTGAATGACGGCTTTCGTTTGTGCGCTTCGCGCACAAACGAAAATTCTATGTCACAGAGCCAAGCGAATTTCCTCTCTGTGTTCTCTGTGTGCTCTGTGGTAATAAAAATTATCCTGCCGCCGAAGGCTATCCTGCCTATCCTGTTCCTTTTCTACTTTAGCCTCCGGGCATTGAAGATGACGATGAAGCTGCTCATGACCATGGCAAAAGCTGAAAAAATGGGTGACAGCCAGCCAAAAAATGCCAACCCCAATCCTATGACATTATAGAAGAAGGCCCAAAAAAGGTTTTGATGTATGATCCTCCGGGCTTTTCCGGCAAGACGGCGTATTTCAGGCAGGATCGACAGCTTATCCGTCGTTAAAAAGATATCAGAAACCTGTATGGACATATCCGTTGCAGTTAGCACAGAAATTCCTATATGTGCAGCTGACAAGGCCGGTGCATCGTTAATGCCATCCCCTACCATGCACACGATTTTGCCCTGCCTTCTCAGATCTGTAATGAGCTCTTGCTTTTGCTGAGGGCTCCTGTGTGCAAAATAAGATTGGAACCCGCAAGCGCGGGCGACTCTTGCCACTGTATTCGGCGCATCACCTGAAAGTAGAATGGTTTCAGCGGGTTGCAAGTGTTCCAGCAAGGATTTGATTTCCGGTTTAATGGTGTCGCTGCATACAATGGGAAAAAGACTTTCCCCAGGTACTCCAAAATAGACTACCGTCACAATGGAACCTTCCGGTTTTATTTGGTAAAAATCATCAAACCCTTGTTCTCGTAAAAAATTTTCAGATCCCAAATAATATTCTTGTCCTTGAAATATCCCTTTCATTCCCTTCCCTGTGATTTCTTCCACCTTTTCAGGAGGAATCCTTTCCTGTTCCAAAGCCTGAAATATAGCTGTAGATAGGGGATGATTCGAAAAGGAAACGAGGCCTTTCAGAATCTTTTTTAATGCAGGAGGCAACTTTTCCAATCCTTGTATGACAGATAATTTTCCGTTTGTCACCGTACCTGTCTTATCAAAAACAAAACACGTTTCTGCTCCCAGATCTTGCAGACAACCTCTGTTCCTGACAATAACACCCTGTTTGGTAAAGGCATTCAACAGGTGAGATTCCGCCAACGGGGCAGCTATGCCTATGGCACAAGGGCATGAAATCAACAGCACTGAAACGGCCCGGATGACAGCCTCTTGAATGGGATGTAAGGTATCCGTCGGGCCCGATAAGATGGATAAGACGGCAGCTCCAAAGGCCAATAGGATGACTCCAGGAACAAACCAGCGGACTATAGGGTCCGCTGCCCGCGTATACTGGCTTTTATGCCCTATCCCCTGTTCTGCAAGGGAGAGGATCTGTTTAAGAGTCGAGGTATCTTCTTGAGAAGTGACCTGATAGGCAAGCCACCCTTGAGTTATGACGCTTCCTGCAATTACAGAAGAGCCCATTTGTTTGGAAACGGGAAAAGCTTCTCCCGTGACTAAGGATTCGTCCGTACTCCCCTCCCCTTCCACCACTATCCCATCCAAAACTATCTTCTCACCTGAGAGAGCTATTATGAGATCATGAAGCATAACTTCTTTAAGCGGAACAAATTCCTGCCTGCCTTCAGGATACTTTTTACGAGCCCGTTTGGGCAACGCCCTGTTCAATCGATACAAGGCTTCTTTTGTGGAATATTTGGCTTCCGATTCAATGATCTTTCCCAGCAGCATAAAGGCAATGATCACTGTCATAGAATCAAAGTAGACTCTATTCGAGCCTTGAGCCATTTCATAAAGTGAAAGGCCGAATGAGGAGGCCACACCCAAGACCACTAGGGTCTCCATTCCAAACAGCCCCAGGGTCAAACTATTGAGAAAACGTCTTAGGATAGGCCAGAAAGAATAAATTACTACCGGAAGAGAAGCCAGCAGAGAAAGCCAGGCAAAAAGCCGTCCTGCCTGTTCACCGTCATAGGAAAAATAGGTGGAGTACAAAGGATAGGCAAACATCATCACATTGGCTGCAAAAAAAGCCGCGATGACAAACCTAAGGTACAGGTAAAACCGCCCGCTGTTTTTATATCTGTCCTCAATAGAAAGAGGGGTATATCCTGTTTGTGAAATAACCCTGAAAACAGCCTCTTTGGAAATATACCGTGGAGCATATTCAATAAGGGCCATATCGGTGGCGTAATCGACGACACAGCGCCTGACCCCCTTCTCTTGCATCAATAGCAAATGGATCACTTCAGCACAGGAAGGGCACCACATATCTTGGATTTCCATGTGAAGCTGTTTGATTTCGAAGTCTGCAAACTCGATTTGTCGCTTTTTAAGGGAATCTAGAAGGGTTGGATTTGAGATCAGACCTGATTGCAAAGCCTGCTGAAATACGGGATGGGACTCGTAATTATCCAGCTGGTTTTTAGCGGACAATAGCCTGTACACTGTTTGGCAGCCGTGGCAGCAAAAAAGATCGCTCCCCTCTTCAATTCCACTTGAACCTGCTTCCATTCCGCATAATGCACAGATAGGTGATGACACTGTTTTTTTCCTTCAATTTCACGGACTTCGTTCGTCCTTAAAAAGTTATGGCAAAGCGAAGCATGAAAAGGTAACCAGGCCGTCTCGGCCTGTACCAGGGCGGGACGCCCTGGCTACTTTCTCATAAAAAGTCATGTGCTGCAATGACTTTTTAAGGACGTACATGAAAACTTAAGTAAAATTATCATATCCACAAAATTCCGAATTCTATAATGTACTTATATCACTGACACGCATTGGAAAGCACCTAGAAATGGAATTTTATCAAAAAATCATCATTCTTTTTGTGGTAACATGGATGTATGCCTTTACTTTTGCGTTTCAAATTAAGCTGTTCTTTAAAAAACTACAAACAAATCAAAACAAATTTTGGGTTATGCAATGGGGAATATTATCAGCTCTTTTCGGGCTAACACTTTATGTTTATATGGCTTGCTTGTTACTTTTCCGATAAATTCATGGACAAATTAAGCAGCAGCGTAACTCATTTGATGTTTGAGGACCGACAGTTTCCTCCTCCTCCAGCTTTTGCAGCGCAAGCTCATCTCAACAGCCTTGCGCAATACAATGAAATGTACCGGTTTTCCATAGAGAATCCCGATGTTTTCTGGCTGCAGCAATGCCCCGCGCTGGACTGGTTTAAGCCTCCGACAAAGGGCTGCAACTATATCTGGAACTCGGAAAAAAAAGATATCCGTCACACCTGGTTCGAGGATGGCTTGATCAACGTATCCTATAATTGCCTGGACCGCCATGTCATAGGAAAAAACCGTCACAAAACAGCTATAGTTTGGCAAGGGGACCACGATTCTGAAACGCGCTCTTTAACCTTTAACGATCTATATGAAGAGGTCTGCCGCTTCAGCAATGTCCTCAAGTCCAGAGGCATCTCAAAAGGAGACCGCGTCTGCATTTATATGCCCATGGTCCCGGAACTCGCTATCGCGATGCTGGCCTGCGCTCGGATTGGGGCTATCCATTCAGTTGTTTTTGGGGGATTTAGCGCGGAATCCTTTAGCCATCGCATCAAGACTCATCATGCAAACTGCTCATCACCTCAAATACCTCCTTGCGGGCCGGCAAAAAAATAACACTTAAAGAAATTGCCGACGAAGCACTCCACCACTGCCCTTCCATAGAAAAAGTGATTGTTTTTCAAAGGACAACACAGCCTTGCTCTATGAAGCCGGGCAGAGATGTCTGGTGGCATGACAACATGCCAAGGAGCCTCACAAAATGCAACTGCAGAGCTTTTAGATGCCGAAGATCCCTTATTTATCCTCTATACTTCGGGATCAACGGGTAAGCCAAAGGGTGTGGTCCATACCCAAGCGGGATATCTTCTTTATGCCGCCTCACCCACAAATATGTTTTCGACATCCATGATAACGATATCTATTGGTGCACGGCCGATATTGGCTGGGTCACGGGTCATAGCTATATTGTCTATGGGCCATTAGCCAATGGCTGCACCACCTTGATGTTCGAGGGAGTCCCCACTTATCCCGATGCGGGACGCTTTTGGCAAATCATCGATAAATACAAGGTCACTGTTTTCTATACTGCCCCGACTGCTATTCGCTCCCTGATCCGCTTGGGAAATGAATTCCCGGCCAAATACAGACTTAACTCCTTGCGGGTCTTGGGACTGTTGGAGAACCGATCAATCCCGAAGCATGGATGTGGTATTATGAAATGATCGGAAAAGGAAAGTGCCCTATCGTCGACACTTGGTGGCAAACAGAAACCGGCGGCATCATGATCACTCCCCTGCCCGGATGCCACACTTTAAAACCGGGAAGCGCGAACCGCCCTTTCTTTGGCATTGAGCCCGTCGTATTATTCGGGATGATGGAACAGATCTGCGGTGCAAATGAAGGAGGCAGCCTATGCATCAAAAAACCGTGGCCGGGCATCATGCGAACCATGTGGGGAGATCACAACCGTTTTTCAATATTTATTTCACTGCCTTTAAAGATATGTATTTTACCGGTGACGGATGCCGCGTGGATGAGGACGGAGATTATTGGCTTATGGGTCGTATCGATGATGTTGTGAATGTTTCAGGACATCGGATAGGCACCGCAGAAATTGAAAGCGCCCTGGTCAGCCATAGCGATGTGGCAGAAGCTGCCGTGGTGCCGATTCCCGATGAGATCAAAGGGCAAAGCCTTTATGCCTTTGTCACTTTGGTGAAAGAAGCGGAAGAACTCCCTTCTTTGCCGGCAGAACTCCGCGACCATGTCCGAAAAGAAATCGGGCCATTGGCCATACCGGATAAAATCCGATTTGCCAAAGCCCTGCCTAAAACCCGCTCCGGAAAAATCATGCGAAGGGTCTTAAGGAAAATTGCGGAAAAAGATCTGGAAAATTTGGGCGATATCAGCACCCTAGCCGATCCGTCTGTTATAGAAAATCTTTTGGATGAATAAGATAGGAATGAAAAAACAAGATTAGGAGGATCGCCTTCGGCGCCAGGATAGCTATCTTGACGCCGAAGGCGATCCTCCTAATCTTGTTTTTTCTTTACTATCTTTTTTCCTTATATCAAAAATTGATTGTCATGCATTTTTAATATACTTTATTTTGACCTGTTTTTTTATTTATTTTTTTGTATTTTTTTGTATTGCATAATAATCAATTTTGTTGTTACACTTAGATTTCAAAAAGGCAGTAAAAATTACAATATTTTAATAAAGAGGTAAAAAATGCCTGAAGACAACACCACCAGCCCCATTTTAACGGATCACGTCGAAGAAGTAGCTAATGGTCCCAAAGACACAGATAACATGTCTGTGCAAACTTTGGTGCTATTGCTAACCGCTGAAAGGCTCCACCGCCTGGAAGAAGACAGCCGCAACCAATTGAATGAACTCCGCACCCGCCAGGAAAAGGTCTCTTTCCTCCACAAACTGATGAAAACCATCAATACCGCTACTGGAGATAAGGGAAATGTGGATTTTTCTTCCCATCCGGAACTGAAAGAAATGCTAAAAAAAGCCAAGGAAATGGGAGTAGATCTGGACGAAAATAAAATGTCCTATAATAATGACGAAAGGGAACGGTTGGTGGAAAACCTTCGCATGACGGTGGAAGACTTGAATGTGCAGAATGATATGCAGCTGCAAATGATTTCCCGCATGACCAATGAACGGTACGAATCGTATCAGTTGGCCAGGAGCATTATTAAACCATTGCAAGATGCTAATATTAACCTCGCAAGACATATTGTCAGCCGGTAAAATGAACATTGAGCTTTCCAAAGAATCAATTGAAGCTTTGTATTTTATGGCTTATGGGTGCTATAACCAGGGCAAGCTCGAAGACGCAGCGAATTACTTCCGGTTTTTGACCCGATTGGACACCCGCACCAAAAAACATTGGATGGGACTCGCGGCCAGCTTGCAAATGCAGAAGCAATTCCAAAAAGCTATCCAGGCGTATGAGATCGCCGCTGCCCTGGAACCGACCGACCCCTATGTGCATTTCCACGCGGCCAACTGCTTACACGATCTGGGAAATGTCAAAGACGCCCTGTTTGCCCTGGAATGCTCTAAAAGAGCCATAAAGACCCAGTCTGCGACCGATTCCTTAAAAAATCTGTCCAGGCATATTAATCTAGTTTATAAAACATGGAAATCTAAAATAATAAAATGAGGTGACCATGACAGGAAAAGTAGACAGTATTTCGCCCATAAAAAGCAGGCCCGCCGATTATCCTATCCCAGGTTCAAAAAATTACCTGCTGGATATGGATGATTACAATAAAACTGAAGATATCGACAGCCTTGAAAACTGGCAGGATGCCCAAAAGAAATCGATGAATTTTCCCGAAGTCGACAGCATCGCTTCAGCCAATCCTTCAAGCCCCACAGCTGTCAGCAGCGAACACAAAGACCTCACCACGTCCGGGTCTACTTTCAGCTTCGATACAATTGTCGACATGTGTAAAAAGGCTTGGGACTGGGTTTGCGGCCTTTTCACCGGCAAAAAAGAAGCAGAACCGGTAGCCGCCAAAGCAACGGATGCTGGAGTCCAGGCTGTCAGCAGCACCCCTTCATTGCCATCTCCTGATCAAGTAAATACACGCGAACTTGAAAAAATGTTGCAAGAGCTCCAGGAGCATGCCAAGCGGATCGAAGAATCGAGCAATGAAGTAAAAGATCAAAACCTTCAGGATGAAAAACGGTTTATCGCTTATTACATGGTACAGTATCAGATCCGAAAGGACGGGATGCTGAACATCCAGTTTCAATTTATTTTCAATCAGCAAAAGGACCGTGAGCTTAGGAAAGAGCAAAACGATTTGAAGGGGCAAAATATTGAACTGGAAAAAGACAAGCAATTTTGGAGCACCGTAAGCACCGTCGCCACAGTAGTGGCTGTCGCAGCGATGGTGGCTTCTATTGCCATTAGCGTTTTGGCCAGCGGTGGAATCACTCTTCCCGCAGCTTTAAGCGCTATCCCCCTAGTAGTTAAAGTGGTTGGATTTGGAGCCGGATTTGCCGGAGGAACCGCTGCTATTGTGAAGGGCGGTTTGGACTGGAAGCAAGGCGAATTCAAAGGCAAAATTGAATTGACAAATTATAGGCACAAGCGTTTAAATGAAGCCTTGCGATTGGAGTCTACAGCAAGCTCCAGTGAATTCAATAAAGCTTTGGAAATATTTGTATTACTTAAACAAATGAATGACAACCTGTACAAAACGATGCGGGTTGTATCAAAATAAATTAATAAGGAGTTAATTATGACTGTTACCCTTAATCCTGAAGATCCCCTTAAAAATCAAGGGACGTATAAAATTCCTGAGGATACCGATATCTATATTCCTGATGAAACCGTTATTGAACAGGAATTGAATAAAATAATGAAAAAAATCCGCGAGGCCGGCAAAGCGGGCGATCTCGCAGAAATTCAGGCTCAAGTAGATATGATAGCGACATTGCTCTCGCATCAAAATAGTCGCATGTGCCGGGAATATATCCAAAGGATCCTTCCTGAAATTTTAAATATCGTTAAAGAGCAAGCGGGTTCGTACCAAAGCGTGCCTGTATTGGTTTTAACGGTGCTAGGTGGACTGGCTCAAATAATCGGTTCAGCGTATGGCGCCTACGGGATTGCCGATGCCATAAACAATAATGCCCTTAAAGTTGCAACTCAAATTATTGCGCAAGTGTCAAGTACTTCACAAGGCATCTCTGCATTTGGCAGTGTTTTGGGCCAAGGCGGGGGCATCTGGAAAGAGTGGGAACGAAGCCCTCAGGAAACTCGCCAATACAGCATACAAGTGATGAATAATCGTAAAGATCAAAACCAGCAATTTGCCGGTTCGGCCGATGGCAAAGAGAATGAAAACCTTCGCGCCCTGCAACAAGTGTGGTATACCCTGCATCAGACCATTTCGCAAATCCTTGGCCAAACTAGCGCCTAAATTCGCCTATCTTTTCAATCCTGGGCGCACGCACGTGTGCCCAAAATCCTTTCTCTTCATCTGTGTTTAATGATATTTGCCGCCCAGGCCAACGGCCTGGCCTGTAAAAGCCTAGGGCGCAGCCCTAGGAAACCAGTAATAACCATTGCAGGCTGAAAGCCTGCCCTGTAATTCCCTGGGGCGAAGCCCCAGGATTTCACATGTCAGGCTTTCAGCCTGAAAATGATATATTGAAATGCACCTAGGGCTGCGCCCTAGGCTTTTACAGGCCAGGCCGTTGGCCTGGGCGGCAAATATCGCAAATTAAGCCCGGAGCACAGCGCAATGTCATCAACTTAAAATAACCGAGTCCTATTAACAAGGATTGAATCGGACTCGGACACGAAGAAGGTGTGTATAAATTATTTTAAGTTGATGACATTGAGCGCAGCGAAGGGCGACTCAACCTATGATTTTCGTGCGAAGACAAAGCCAAAGCAGTAATGACCCGTATCGCACCAATTGTCGCCGACAAAGAGGCCGCAGGGAAAGAAACTAACATTTAGTCGCCTTCCAGCAATTTGCTCATTGACACGTACCCTTGTAAACTCGCAATTATCCACATCCAAAATAAAATGGCGCTTTCCATATCTGATATATTCAGTAAAAACGGTGATGACTGTATCTATCAACCCTGAAATATTCGTTCCAGGTATTTTTTTATTTTCTTCTTTAGCCCTCTCTAGCTGATCTGCATAGGTTTGATATCTACCTATGACCTCTTTCTTTATCCAGACCCAATGCGATTTCTCTTGTTTTTGTGATTTCTTAATAACTGTTTCCGAACAATGTTTACTATAACCAGTTGCAAAGACGGTTTTAGGTTTTTTAATCAAATTGCCAATAGCTTCTAGATTATCCAAGATCACTTCTTTAACAACCCCATTTTTTTTGGTCACTTTGACTTTATCAGGAATAAAGGTAAGAAATCCTCCCTCTCTTTCGAGATCGCCATAGACACGTCGAGGCAGGCGAGGCTCTATTCCGGCATCCACTCCTATATATTTTTGCCATTCTTTAGTTCCAAAAGCCTGGGTGGGACGTATCATTTGACGGAAACCCTCATCATCAGCTAAGGCTTTCCATTTTTTACATACCAAAGCTATAGCGGGAAGATCCGCTTTCTGTGCCTGAAAAATAATACAGACTATATCCATAGGGAGTTCGCTAAATGGGTCTATGCCATCTATTTCCATAGGTTCTCCATAGACAGGACCTCTTTCTGAAACAATAGCTGTATTTAAAGTCATATAAACCTCAAGTTAATTTTTATGTTAATTTGTAATGCAAACTCAATGATTCATTAAGTATTTATGAATATTGATTATTTGTAAATATCAATGATGTTCAAAAAAAATTCTGGAAGGCAAGTAAAGCTGTGCGTCCTTAAAAAGTCATGGCAGCACATGACTTTTTATGAGAAACTCACCTTACGCAAAACATGTAGAAATCTCGCCTATTGGTTTAAGTTTGTGTTTAATGGGTACTTGCCGCTCAGGCCAACGGCCTGGCTTGTAAAAGCCTAGGGCGAAGCCCTAGGAAACCAGTAATAAACCATTGCAGGCTGAAGGCCTGCCCTGTATTTCCCTGGGGCTTCGCCCCAGGATTTACATAATCAGGCCTTCAGCCTGAAACTGATATATTGAATTCACCTAGGGCTGCGCCCTAGGCTTTTACAAACCAGGCCGTTGGCCTGGGCGGCAAATATCGCAGATGAAGCGAAACCAAAAGACGAGATTTCTACATGTTTTGCGTAAGGTGAGTGAGAAAGTGGCCAGGGCGTCCCGCCCTGGTACAGGCCGAAACGGCCTGGATACCTTTTCATGCTTCGCCTTGCCATAACTTTTTAAGGACGTACTAAAGCTAAAAGGACTTCCGTGCAAGGGCAAAGCCGATGTTAGTAAAGGCATCGTCATCAGTGCAAAATAAATAAATGCCAGAAGACTTAAAACCTAAACTCATTCGAAACACACTACATTTTTCTTTGACTCGCACTAATGTATCTCTATTTTTGCCTGGATCCAAAATAAAATGACGCTCATTTGATCTTACATATTCCATCAAAACGGCGATGACAATATCTATTAACCCTGAAATATTCCCTTTTGAGGATTTTGCAAGCGATTGTTGCCTGTCATAATCGGTATTTTTGCCTATGACCTCTTTTTTTATCCAAACCCAGTGGGATTTCTCTTGGGGTCTTTTTTCCTGAATGGCTTTTTCAAACCAGTATTGAAAATACGTTGGAAATTTATTATTGCCACACCGAAAACACGTTTCGAGGTTGGTTTTAGGTTTTTCAATCAAATTGCCGATAGCTTCCAGATTATCCAGGATCACTTCTTCAACAATCCCATTTTCTTTGGTCACTTTGACTATATCTGGAATAAAGGTAAGAAAGCCTCCCTCTCTTTCCAAATCGCCATAAACATGTCGTGGCAGGCGCGGCTCTGCTTCAACTTCCACTCCTATATATTTTTGCCATTCTTTAGTTCCAAAGGCTTGGGCAGGGCGTATCATTTGACGGAACCCCTCATCATCAGCTAAGGCTTTCCATTTTTTACATACCAAAGCTATAGCGGGAAGATCCGCTTTCTGTGCCTGAAATATAACACGGACTATATCCATAGGGAGTTCGCTAAATGGGTCTATGCCATCTATTTCCATAGGTTCTCCATAGATAGGACCTCTTTCTAAAACGAAAGCTGTATTTAAAGTCATATAGATCTCCAGTTAAGTGCCAAAGAACCTACGTGCAAGGACAAAGCCTACGTTATTGCCGGGATGGCCATACATGTGATGAACGCGAAGGCCCTCGGGAGAAAAAAATAAACTTTTTCCCAATTTATCATTGAGACGTACCCATTGGGTGTGGGCGGTATTTGGATCCCCAATAAAATGGCGCTTTCCATATCTGACATATTCCATAAAAAGAGTGATGACTGTATCTATCAGCTCAGAAACTTTCGTTCCAGATATTTTTTTATTTTCTTCTTTAGCAATCTCTTGCTGCCCTACAAAGGTTCCATATTTGCCCAAGACCTCGTTCTTTATCCAGACCCAGTGTGGTTTTTCCTGTTTTATTTTTTCCTTCACAACTATTTCCCACGAATGTTCAGTATAACATGACCCATAACCCGTTTTAAAGCCGGTTTTAGGTTTTTTGACCAAATTGCCAATGGCTTCCAGATTATCCAGTACCACTTCTTCAACAACTCCATTTTCTTTGGTCACTTTGACTTTATCAGGAATAAAGGTAAGAAAGCCACCCTCTCTTTCCAGATCGCCATAGACACGTCGGGGCAGGCGTGGCTCTGCTTTAACTTCCACTCCTATATATTTTTGCCATTCTTTAGTTCCAAAAGCCTGTGCAGGACGTATCATTTGACGGAAACCCTCATCATCAGCTAAGGCTTTCCATTTTCTACACACCAAAGCTATAGCGGGAAGATCCGCTTTCTGGGCCTGAAAAATAATACAGACTATATCCATAGGGAGTTCGCTAAATGTGCCTATGCAATCTATTTCCATAGGTTCTCCATGGATTGGACCTCTTTCTGAAACAATAGCTGTATTTAAAGTCATATAAATCTCAAGTTAATTTTTATGTTAATTTGTAATGCAAACTCAATGATCAATTAGTATTTATGAATATTGATTATTTGTAAATATCAATCTGTATATTTTCCTTGAAATAATGACAGTTTTATGATATATTATCATTATAACAAGGAAAGCATCTCATGAATGAAATGTCAACACTCCAAATCCTTTTAGGAGAATTCTACGACAAGTTAAACCTGCTTAAAGATATTGTACAAAGGGACGCCCAATTTCCTAAAGCGCCGAACAAAATTAAAGTGGCCATAGGAATGCGGCGGGTAGGAAAAACCTACTTTCTCTATCAGCAGATCCTAAAAATGATAGAGGAAGGAATCCACAAAAAATCCATTCTGTATTTTAATTTTGAAGACGACCGGCTTCTGCCTTTGAATGGGCAGAAATTGGCGTCATGGGTAGATGCTTTTTATTCCCTCTATCCTGAAAATCACGATAGAAAATGCTATTTATTTTTTGATGAAATTCAAAATGTCTCTGACTGGCCGATAGTCATCCGAAGGCTGCATGACACCAAAAACGTTGAGATTTTTCTTACGGGGTCCTCAGCCAAACTGCTCAGTAAAGAAATCGCCTCCAGCTTAAGAGGGCGATCTTTAGCCACTGAAATCTGGCCTTATAGCTTTAATGAATTTATTCGGGCCAATAAACTGTCCTTCGATCAAAGCCTCTATGACAAGAAAACACAAGACAGGCTGAAAAAGGTGTTTCATGCCTATTTATCCAGCGGCGGGTTTCCTGAAATAATTTCTTTTGACCCTGATGTCAGACAAAAGACCCTGCAGGAATACCTCGATGTGGCCATTTACAGAGATATTATCGAACGGCATAACATTAAGCATCCGGCCTTGATCAAATACATGATCTTATCCATGATCCATAACGTCGGCAAACCGTTTGCCGTGAACAAATTTTATAATGATTTAAAAAGTCAGGGTTATTCGATTGGAAAAGACATCCTATATGACTATCTAGAGCATATTGAAGATGCCTATGTGGCTTTTCCCGTCCCCCTCTATGAAAAATCCATTCGAAAGGCGCAGACGCTTCCCAAAAAACTATATGCCATTGATTCGGGCATCATGAGGGCATTGACATTGGACTATGAAAGCGATATGGGAAGGCTTTTTGAAAATATTGTTTATCTTGATTTAAGGCGCCTGGGATGCCAGGTCAACTACTACCTTACATCCGAACGGTATGAAGTTGACTTTTTGGCTCAGACTCCAGCGGGACATAAAAAGTTATTCCAGGTGGCCTGGGAAGTGCAGGATCCAAAAACCATGGAACGGGAAAACAGAGCTCTACAAGCCGGAATGAAAGAACTAAATATACCTGGCGAGGTCATAACCCTGGATTCGTATCTACAGGGCATCTTCAGGGACGGCTTGCCGGTATTCATAGGTAAGTAATTCTTCTATTTCATGGGCCGTGGACAGCTTCATGACCTCATTGACCAATTGGGATGCGGCCAGAATGCTGGTATTTCGAATGGCATTTTTTACTAGGGGAATATAACGAGCGGCCACGGAAAGTTCATTCACTCCAAGTCCTAACAGCAACGCCGTAAATCTGGGATCGGACGCTACTTCGCCGCATACCGTCACAGGAATGCCATGGCGATGGGCTTCCTGGGCTACTATTTTTATCAATCGGATGACTGCCGGATGAGTAGGGGTATATAATCCCGTCATCATATGGTTGTCCCTGTCTACAGCCAAAGCGTATTGGACCAAGTCATTGGTCCCTATGGACAGGAAATCGCATTCTTTGGCTAAAAGATCGGAAATCAGGGCGGCTGAAGGGACTTCAATCATCGTGCCCACACGCACGGGATTTGGCATTTTGCCGTTTTCTTTTTCCACCTCGCTTTTAGCTTCATCCAGGAGCTTTTTGGCTTCCTTGAGCTCCGTCAGAGAAGAGACCATCGGGAACATGACGCTGACATCGCCATGGAAACTCGCGCGGACGATAGCCCGCAGCTGGGTTTTAAACACTTCTTTTTCCCTCAAGAGCAGGCGAATGGCCCTACAGCCTAAATAGGGGTTATCTTCCCTTATCCTTTTTTCCTGCGATGCACACTTGTCCAGGCCAATGTCAAAAGTACGAATGACTACGGGAAGCCCACGCATTCTTTCAACGATCCTTTTGTAACTTTCAAACTGCTCCTCTTCTCCGGGAAACCTTTCATTGGAAAAAAACAGGTATTCAGAGCGGAATAACCCGACTCCACTGCTGCCATATTGATGAAGGGTTTCCGTCTCATTCACGACATCTATATTGGCAGAAACGCGAATGAAATAGCCATCATAGGTTTCTGCAGGAAGCTGTCCAATTTTGTCGAAGTGAATGGAGCGGGCATGGATTTCACTGTATAGCCGCTCATATTCCGACAGTGTTTCAGGCTTGGGGTTGATGATGACATGGCCCATCCTTCCGTCCACAATGACGAGAGAATCGGGTTTGAATGCGATCTTTTCGAAATTGACATTGGTCATGAAGGGAATGCCATTGGCTTTGGCAACGATTGCGGCATGCGAGGTGGCGCCGCCGGAAAGGGAGACCAGGCCGCGCACATCCGCTTGTTTGGCTTCTGCAACATCGGAAGGGGTGAAATCCCTGGCAAAAATGATGGACTGCGGCGGGATGTCCACTAGAGAAAACCGTACGGTTTTCAGCAAATACCCCAAAACACGGCGTGAAATATCTTGCAGGTCCTTGAATCGCTCCCTGAAAAAGGGATTGTTCAGAGAATTGAATTTTCTCTGATATTGTTTGATGATGGAGGAAACAATGAATTCCGCATTTTTTCCGGTGAGGCGGATCTGTTTTTCTATTTCTGCAGTTAAAATGGGGTCTTTGATGATCTGTTGATGCGCCTCTAAAATTTGGGCAGCCTCTGGAGCCTGTTCATCCTCCAGCTGTTCTGTCAATTTGATAATATCTTCTTCCACGTATTTGATAGCTGTTTTGTACCTTTCAATTTCCTTGTCGATGTCATGGGAGGCTATACGGAAATTGGGAATGTCATCTTTGATGAATGCAAACAGGAAAGGCCTGCCGACAGCTATTCCGTGACACAAGGGCTTGCCATGAAGATAGGTTTCGTGGTCTTTTGAAGTCATAATTTCTATTCTCCAAAATTTGTTTCAAAAGCATCGCTTAATTTGTTCATGACCTCTTCAGCATCTTCGCCTTGAACAGTGACTTTTATGGTGGAGTTTTTATTGGCGGCCAGCATCAATAGGCTCAAAATGCTCTTGGCATTAACAGTCAATTTTTTATAGGTAAAAGAGATCTCACTTCTTGCATTTTGCAGCAATTTGACAATGCACGTCGCCGGACGGGTATGAAGACCCTGAGAATTTTTTATTTGCAGCTGTTTTACCAGCTGCTGCGATTCCTTATTTTTTTCATTCATCTGTACGATTTTCTTTTTTGTTTATCGGCTATCATTTCCATCAGTTTGGTCTTGAACTCTTTAGCAGAATTATATCCCATACCCTTCAGGCGATGGTTCAAGGCAATGGTTTCCAATAATAGTACCACATCGCGGCCGGGCTTGACCGGCAGGACATGATAAGGCAGCTTGACCCCTAAAATGTCTCCATATTTTTCATCCAATCCCACCCGATCGTAGAATTTCTGGTCATCCCAAGCTTCCAGCTTGACGACAAGGTCTATGCTCTTATTATCCCTTACGCAGACGGCGCCATACAAATGGGCGACATTGATAATGCCGATCCCTCGGATCTCCATGTGATGGCGGGTCAGCTCCGCTCCAAATCCCTCGACGTAATTCCCTTCCCGTTTTTTTACTTTTACGATGTCATCGGAAATTAACCTGTGCCCTCTTTCGACCAATCCCAAGGCAGCTTCGCTTTTGCCTACGGATGAATCGCCCTGGATCAAGATTCCCACCCCAAAAACTTCCACCAGGGTACCATGGCAGCTCATGCTGGGAGAAAATTCTTCTGTCAGCAAAAGGGTCAGTTTGCTGATGAGGTTCATGGTGCTCATATTGGTCTTAAGGAGGGGAATGGAGTGTTTTTCGCAGAGCGAAACCAGCTCTTTTGGGGGGCGGTAGCGCCGAGCGACAATGACGGCAGGAGTCAAAGAATTTAATATAGCTTCCAGCCTTTGAATGCGCAGCTGGGCATCCAGATGACGCACGTATTCAATTTCAACTTTTCCAAAAATGAGGATCCGTTTACCCGCATGTCCTTTCAAATAACCCGATAAACTCAAGCCAGGCCGGTGCGCCTCGGGAACCTGGATCCGTTTTTTGACCCCAGCCTGCCCCGCAATCAGTTCTAGCCCAAGGCTCTCCCCATGTTGTTTGTATAGATCGTCTACCAAGTACATAAGCCGGCAGTATAAAGCGAAACACAAAAAGAAGGAAGAAATTTTTTATTTTTTATTCTATAGGAATTTTAAACACTATTTTGCTTTTTCGTGTCCGAGTCCGTGTCCGATTTAAAAAGGATTGAATCGGACTCGGACTCGGACACGGACTCGGACACGAAAATAAAATACTATTTACTATTATTTCGAATGGCTAAAGTCCAGTTATTCTATTCTTTCAAGATAGAATTTTAACCAGTTCAAAAAAGTGGGAAAGGCCATGCTTTCTTCGGTAACCCCTTCATTCTCATTGATGAAAATAGTTTTTATCTGCTCAGAATAGTAGACATTCCCCATCTCTCCTTCAGGATACCATTCACTCCAGAAACATTGATAATAGGGCATGCCAAATGATTTATAAAAGGGAATGAGCGCCGAGGGGTTGACATCATTGCCGGCCAAAGTCTTGATCACTTCATTTGCCGGCAAAGCCTGGAATTTTTCATAGTATTCATAGATACTCCCCGAAGGGATGATTCCAGTAGAGTCGGTAGTTTTGCTAAATCCATTATGGATCTGTAAAAAAGCTAAAAAATCCGGTGGAAGCATTAAATCGGGAAACTGTTTTAGCAAGGCTTGGACCTGTTCATCCGTAGCCGGAGGAAGGCCTTTATAAAAACCGCTGTCCTCTTTCAAACAATAAACGAGATAGCATTCATAAGTGGCATCGAAAACTCTCTGGGTTATATAGACGCCAATATCATCCAGGTTTTGCAAAAAGCCGGCCAAAAATTCACTGACTCCCTGGCGATAGGGAAGTTTATTCATCCAATATTCGCTTAAAAATTCTATCCTATCTTTTTTATTCAGTTTTGCCAGCTCGTACCACCCCCGGCATAAATTAGGAGCGGATTTATGCAGGGTTTCCCATTCTAAATGAGGATCCTCATGAAGTGCTATCACCCGATGAAAATTACCTTTAGGCAGATCATCCGAAGCACTGCTAAAATAATCCCTTATACTGTTGCCCATGAGTTCACCCTCCCCCAATTATTATGTATCATATGGGAGCATTTAAGAAAATGGCCATGTCTGCTTTTAGGCTATTTTCATAATTTCGTCATGCGCCCGGATATCAAGGTAATCAGGCCGTCCCGGCCTGTAAATTAGGGCGGGACGCCCTGGTTACCTTAAGAATAGAATGGCGCCTATGACGAAATTGTGAAAATAGCCTGCTTTTCTCAACTCACTTTGAATTGGACCTGTCGATTTGTAAACGGCGCAATGGAGTCAAAGAACTTCCACGCACAAACAAAGCCAACGTTTTCATAGGCACGGCCAGTGTCGTAGTCAACAACGAGGCCAGAAGGAACAAAGCCTAATATTAATCTCCAGCTATTTCTTTTAGCTTTCTCATTGACTCGTACATAGTTGTTCTCATTGTCCGAATCCGAAAGGAAATTCGGCTCTCCACATCTAACATATTTCATAAAAAGAGTGATGGCTGTATCTCTCAGCCCCGAAATTTTTGCACCTCTTATCCTTGCATTTTCTTTCCCGGCAAATTCCCTCTGTTGTTTATAAGTTTTATTTTTGCCGCCGACTTCTCTTTTTATCCAGACCCAATGCGGTTTTTCCAATTTTATTTTTTCCTGGATAGCTTCTTTCCAGAAATAATCACTATATCCCGTTTCGAGATCTGTTAAAGGTTTTTTAACCAGATTGCCAATAGCTTCCAGACTATCCAGGGTCACTTCTTCAACATCCCCATTTTTTTGGGCCGCTTTGACTTTTTCAGGAATAAAGGTAAGCAGGCCGCCCTCATTTTCCAGATCGCCATAGGCACGCCTTGGCAGCCTCGGTTCTTCTCCTGCATCCACTCCAATATATTTTTGCCATTCCTCAGTTCCAAAAGTCTGGGCTGGGCGTATCATTATACGAAAAACCTTGTCATCGGCCAAGGCTCGCCAGCTTCTACACACCAAGGCTATTTTAGGAAGATCCCTCTTCAAATTTTGGAAAATGATCCGGGTTGCATCTATGGGCAAGGGGCTGTTTGAGCCCATTGGATCTATCATAGTCCTTCCGTTAATGGGATTTGTTCCCAACTTAATTGCAGAAGTTAAAGTCATATGAAACTCCTTTATGATAATCTATAATAAAAATATTATTTTGCAAATATAAACCCCCTAATTTGCTAAAAAAATTATTTTACAACGGTTCTTGAAATGGAAAAACAAAACCACTTAAACATCAATGATTTATGCATCTTTACAATTCCTTTAAAATCATAATTTTTTCCTTGATTTGAATTTACAATTTCTTTATAATAAGAAGAAAAGGACCAGTAAGTTTATGGATTTCACTACAGGAATCAATCGTTCCGAATTTAAAGATCCCAAAGAGGGAATACATACTCATACGCAACGTTTTTATGTTGAGGTAGTTATGTTGGATCAAAACCCTAATGGATCCAAACCAGTCCTTTATCAGCTCAATAGTGATAATCTCACCTCTTTTGAAGATTTAGACTTTTTAAGGCAGGAATTCATATCTCTTCCCCATCCCGCCTTTACCTTGCTGGGTGAAATATTGGAGATCAATATGGCGCGGAAATCGATTATTTTAGAAGATGGGCGGGGAGTTACCTATAAATATTTGATTCTTGTAGCGGGTATGGACCAAAAAGATGAAGAAGGTACGGTGCTTCATACTTTAAAAGATGCTTTGATGATAGATGTATTGAATGTGAGAGAGATAATTCAAGAGCCAGGAATGATTTCTTCCCCTTTTGGGAAACCGGCCGGCAGTAAAATAGGGCATTCTTTTTGCGTTCCGGCGCCCCATGCCCTGCATTTAAGAAAGCACTTGGAAAAAATCGTGTCCGATAAAATCCATGATGCAAGCCAGTCCGATCCTTTTTCCACCCTTTCTCCCTCGCAAAAAAAGTTGTGCTTTTTGCAGATGTGAGCTCTGTATCTTCACCACTGAGCCAGTGAGATCACTGAGAAGGTTTGAGATAGGAGAGAGGGACAATAATATTTAGGCTCCTAATGCCATGCTTCAACAGTTTTAGGTTAAAGTTGATCAATAGACCTCTATCCTCCCTATCTCAAACCCTCTCAGTGATCTCACTGGCTCTGTGGTGAAGAATGATTTATGCGGTAAATAATGGAACGGTTTTGGCGCAAGCATCCGGCTCTTTTCTATGGATTTGCTGCGCTATTGGGCTGTTTTGCAGCGTTTCATTTCCATTGGTTGCTTCTGGCAGCGCCGCTTCTGTTTTTTTTTAATTTTGACTTTTCCTTTTCAAAAAATTATTGGATTCAGACAGGAATAGCTATTGCTTTAGCGGCCTGTTTTTATTTATATGCGGCATCGATCTACAAGATGCCGGCATTGCCTTTGGAGGGGATCACAGGCAGGGCCCATATTCAGGTACACTCTTTTTCCACCACCACCACCCATTATGGAAAGCAGTGGGTGTATAAGGGGACCTTGTCCCATTTTGTTCCCGAAAGGGCGGAAGAAAGCGCCTTTAGTGGATATAGGCTTCCCTATAAATTGATCTTGCCCTCACATGCAGGCATTGAACGCCCTTTGGCCCATTGTGATTATGTTGTCAAAGGATGTTTAAAGCCCGCCTCGCAGGGGCAGTATCTGTTGCATGTGGACAGGGAAACTCCCTGGTCCAAGGTCAAAGATTCTTGGTCTTTGGGGGAATGGCGCCATGGAATGAAGAGGCATATAGAAAATTACATTCGATGTCATATTCAAAATCCCCTGTCAGCGACTTTCCTGACGGGAATGGCTACGGGAGAATTTGACGACAGGCATATGCAGTTTGAGTTTGGAAGATTTGGCCTGCAGCATATCATGGCCATATCAGGGTTTCATTTTGCCATTCTGGCGTCGATCCTGGGATTTTTCTTTCGCATGGCCCTGCCGCAAAAAATAGCTATACTGGTGCTTCTATTGCTTATGAGCCTGTATTTTCTGGTTTTAGGCCCTGCACCCTCGGTCATGAGAGCTTGGATTGCTATTTCGGCCTCCTTGGGGGGATTTCTTTTGAATAAAAGAAGCAATGGACTGAATTCATTGGGTTTTGCCATGCTGCTCATTTTAATATGCGAACCTGTCATGTGCTGCCAAATGGGATTTCAATTGAGTTTTTTAGCCACGCTGGCCATTTTGATGTTATACTCTGGAATAGACAATCGGCTGCAGCAGATTTTTTTTAAAAGGCCATTAAGCCAAGCGATCCTGTTAAATCCTATAAGCCAGCATGGATATCTTTTGCTTGGATATTGCCGTCAGGGATTAGCCTTAATGCTATCCGTTCATTTGGCTACGTTTCCTCTAGTGCTTTACCATTTTCACAAGTTTTCACTCATCGGCATCGTGTACAACCTGTTTTTTCCTTTTATGGTCAGCATCTGCATGCTTTTACTGGTTTTTGGGACTTTGGCATCCCTTTTATTTTCACCGGTCGGAGACCTTATTCATTCCATTAACAGCAGTTACACCGGTTTTGTGCTGGACTATCTCTATAACATGCCTGGCACCCTGGATATGGCTTTAACAGTAGAATCCATACCTCTCTATGCCGTGATATTCTTTTTATCTACCATCTTTTATTTTGGGGTTTGGCTGCATCATGAAAAAGAAAAAAAGAAAGAAGAGAAAGGCGATTTCAATTATATCTAAAGAAAACATCTAAAGATAACTGTTGACGAAAAATGGAATATAATTAATGATGGATGTGTTTATGGCGGTCGTAGCTCAGTCGGTTAGAGCGTTGGATTGTGGATCCAAATGTCGCGGGTTCGAGCCCCGTCGATCGCCCATTCTTTATCTTTTTCAGTTATTCGGCGGCTAAAGGGACCTAAGGGACATAGTTTACCACTGAGCCAGTGAGATCACTGAGAAAGTTTGAGATAGGGAGGGTTAGGTTCCTTTTCTAAATTTGACATATGTTTCAGCCCCCTCTCAATTATCTCATACCTTCTCAGTGATCTCACTGGCTCAGTGGTAAACTAACTATGTCCTTTATGTCCCTTTGGTCCCTTAGGTCCCTTTAGTCCCTTTAGCCGCCGAAGGCATCCTGCCCATCCTGTTTTTTATTTATTTGACCAAGGGGAATGCGACCTACCAAAAAAAGAGCCATTCAAGTATAGTATGCGTAAAACGGTCCTCCATATTTTATGTCAAAAAAAAAACGAAAAAAAACGGCCAGAAACAACCCTTCCCCCTATCTCATACCCGTGCGAGGCATCCTTGTCTTTTCTCTTGCACTGACCTTGTTTTTAAGCCTGCTCAGTTTCGCCTATGGCCACCCCGGCCGAAATTGGCTGGGCCTTGTAGGGTATAATCTGGGATGGTTTTTTCACGCCTCCTTTGGATTCGGCAGCTACTTTCTGGCGCTTTTCATCGGCTGGATCGGATGGCGCACCCTTTTTAATAAATCGCTTCATCATCTCTTTGCCAAAACTGTATTTGTCCTTATTCTGATTTTCTCTTGCGACCTGCTGCTTGGCGTCATTGAATATCGCTTCCCTTCAACTGCGGCCTCCCTGCGGGAGTTCTTTTATCCTTCACAGCTTCAAGGCAGGCTCAAATATCACCTGGGTGGGGCCCTTTCCTGGTATCTGCTTATCGACATGCCATATTACAATTTACACAGGATCTTGGGCAGCCTGGGAGTCCTCCTGATTTTTTCCTGCACAGGTTTAGCCAGTTGCATTTTCCTCGCCAAAATCCATCCGGCCGAAATTTTTGGCTCCCTTAAGAACCTGTGGAAAACCTTGCCGGAGTTCATTTCCCGCCTTCCTCTTCCGGCAGAAGCTTCAGAAACAGCCTTTAAAAACCATGAAGAAGCCAAACCGGGGCAGGATCCGCTGCGCCTGGTCAAACTGAGGATTCCCGCAAATGCCGCACCGCCCGAAACGCACTCTCAGAACCTTCCGGCAGATGTACTGGCTATTCAACCCGAAGCCAACCCAAAGATCCGCCCTTCGGTGTCAGGCAAAGAGGCCGCCGGTCCGGGGACATCCATTCCCTTTGCCGGAGAATTCGGGGCCCATCCAAGGCCTACGCCCGCAAAAGAGGCAGAGAAAACAGCGCCTCTGAATAAGAGGGAAGCTGCCCTTGCCGCGCAAAAAGTCCACAATGGCGATTTCTCCTCCTACCGGCTCCCCCCTGAAAAGTTGCTGACAGTCCCTAAAAAAGTGGACCAGAATTCCCTGAAAAAGGATCTGAAAAAGCAGGCTGAAGTCTTGGAAGAAACCCTTCAAAGCTTTGGGATAGAGGCCAAAGTAGGCCAGATCAATTGCGGGCCTACCATTTCCTCCTTTGAGGTGCATCCTGCCATAGGGGTCAAGGTGCAGAAAATCAAAATCCTGGAAAATGATATCGCGCTGAACATGGAGGCCAAGTCCATCCGGATCATCGCCCCCATCCCCGGCAAGGCAGCTGTAGGCGTGGAGGTTCCCAATCCGCAGCCCCAAGAAGTGGCTTTTTTAGACCTGTTGCAGGCTTACCAGCAAGGGCCCAGAAAATTCCATATCCCCATTCTTCTGGGCAAGGCCGTCAATGGCGACAATGTGATGAGCGACCTGACCAAAATGCCCCATTGCATTATCGCCGGAGCCACAGGATCGGGAAAATCCGTCTGCATCAATACCATCATCATGTCCATCCTGATGAACGCAAAACCCGATGAAATAAAACTCATCATGGTAGACCCGAAAAAAGTCGAATTGACCCCCTATTCCAAGCTGCCTCATATGCTGGCCCCTGTCATCACCGAGTCGCAAGGAGCCTGCGCTGCCTTGAACTGGCTGGTCAAAGAGATGGAAAAACGGTATGAAATCCTGAAAAGGACCGGAAACCGAAATATCGAAGCATTCAATAGCAGAAAACCCGATAAGGAAACGGAAGCCTCAACGGGCTTTGAAATCCCCGCAAAGATGCCCTATATCGTTGGCATTATCGATGAACTGGCCGACCTGATGATGGTAGCCAGCCATGATATCGAAACCCCCATTGCCCGCATTGCCCAAATGGCCCGTGCAGTAGGGATCCATCTCATTTTAGCCACGCAGCGCCCTTCCCGCGAAGTCATCACCGGACTGATCAAAGCCAATTTCCCCACTCGGATTTCCTTCAAAGTCGCCAGCCGCGTCAACAGCCAGATTGTGCTGGACGAAACCGGAGCTGAAACCCTGCTGGGCAATGGAGACATGCTATTCCTGCCTCCAGGAACCTCCCATCTGGTAAGGGCCCAAGGCGCCTTCATAAGGGACGAAGATATCAATGCCGTCATTAAATATATCTGCGACCAGGCGCCTCCCAATTATATCATTGAATCTTTTGACAGACTGCCTATTTCAGATGAAGAAGCCTTTTCAGAAACCTTAGAAGACGACGATGATTTGTACCAAAGCGCTCTGGATATTGTATTGAATACAGGCAATGCATCGACCACTTTTTTGCAAAGAAAATTGAAAATCGGTTATGCCCGCGCTGCAAGTTTAATGGACATGCTGGAAACTCGAGGCATCGTAGGACCGGCAGAAGGCAGCAAACCCAGGAAAATATTGGCTGCCAGAACGGCTGCGGCAGAGGCCAAATCAGAGCTTTCAGATAATTTTGAGATGGATGCAAATGAATAACAAAAAATGGAAATGAACAATGGAAGGATTTTGTCCCTTAGGATCAGGTTCAAAGGGGAACAGCATTTACTTGGGCACCCCGCAAACAAAAATTTTGATCGATGCCGGCCTTAGCGCCAAAGCCTTGATCTCCAAACTTTCAGAAATCCATGTCGATATTGGAGATATTGATGCGATCCTCATCAGCCACGATCATATAGATCACATTCAAGGATTGAAAGTACTGGCCCTTAAAATGGGAATACCCGTATTTGCCAACCATGAAACAGCCAAGGGAATTGTCGAGACATTTCACGATTGCCCCAAATTTAAAATTTTCTCTACAGGAGAAACCTTTGAGTTTGGCGATCTGGAAATCCATCCTTTCAGCGTGCAGCACGATACGGTAGATCCTGTCGCTTTCACCATCCGCACGCATGGCCTGAAACTGGGATTTTGCACCGACCTAGGTTTTGTCACGACTCTTGTCGAAAATAAATTGAAAGAATGCGATTACCTCTATGTGGAAGCCAATCACCAACCATCGATGGTACACGCCTCCGCACGCCCCATGGTCTATAAACAAAGAGTCCTCAGCCGAAGCGGACATCTCTCCAACGAAGCCTGCGGGCAACTGCTTGACCGCGTAGCCCATTCCAATCTGAAACATGTCCATCTGGCCCACCTGTCCAGCGAATGCAATACCCCTGAAACTGCTATGAATGTCATTAATGAAATCCTGCAGGAACATGGCATTCAGCTGGATATGTGCATCGCGCCTCAACATAGCATCAGCAAAGCCATCACGTTTTAGATATTTTGAATTACGGCTCTTAACATAACAATGACTTCATCAATGGTCGGCCTTTTTTCAGGATCGATGGAACACATCCTGTCTGTCACAGCTTTGATCTCATGGAAAACCCGCATGTCTTCCATGTCCAACCCGCTCTGTGAATCGATGTGAACGTGCATTCTCAGCAATAATTCCTCATAACTGATCCCCAGCGAATAGATATCTGCTCGCTTCCCCCCTATTTTCCCCTTGCACGTCCCTTCGAGCAACTCGGGAGCCATATATACTGGAGTTCCTATGCGGGGTATCAGAGAGGATTCATTTAACCTGCGGGCAAAATCAAAATCCCCCAGACAGGCCTGCATGTGTTTTAAGAATATGTTGGAGGGCTTGATATCGAGATGTGCCCAATCTTTATCATGCAAAGTCTTCAATCCCTGGGCCACATCACAAAAAAGATGAATCCCCTGCAAAAAAGTGAAATGGGCAGGCAAGGCCGGAATAACCTCTGAAAAGACATCATCAGGGCTGATCTCTGTATCAAAAGTGTCCATTTTGGGAGTTAGAAAACCCCGCTTGATTTGTCCGCTATGATTTTTCCATTCAATATATTTACCCGGCATAAGAAAGGGAGCCTTGCGAAATTCCTCGGCAATTTCAAGCTGGACCCCAATAACCTCTTTTATGACTTTTTCTGAAAAACCCGATTTCAAAATACCTATTACATAAGAGATATGGCCCTTCAGGTTATACATTTTTTTCACGACTTTAACTCCCCCTTCTCCCACCATCCCTTCGCTCTTATCGTGGACCGCTTCACTCTTTTTCCCTGACTTGTGAAAATAACGGATAATAGTGCCATCTTTTAAAATAATGTAGGAATTTCTAAGGTTGGGAAAGTCGTATCGGGATATTTTAACAGCCTCCAGATTATTTGCCTTGATTTCTTTCAATTTGTCATCAAATAAAGAAGCTATCACCTTCCTGTCTATTGCCAGTGCTGACTGGGAGGCACTCCACGAGATCCTCGCAGGACTTCTGCTTAATTTTTGCTCTAGTTTTTTTTCTTTTGATTTACTTGAGGTCATAGCTGGGGTGAAAGAAGTTAGGGGTATGTTCTGGCTGTCTTCTTTTAGGTAGGATACATCTGTCATGGCCTTTTTCTTGATTGGAGACCGTTCAAGCGTACAACGCTGCGCAATAGCTGACGATTTTGGGGTACTTCTACTCAATTCCATCATAACGGCCTTCCTTGGTAATCTTTATTGCATCATATCATGTTCAAATAATTATTATTTTTAAAATTCAACTTTCTTGCAAATAAATCCCCTGTGAGGTAGAATAATAGTATAAATCAATCATTCATACGGGGGTGTCACGGTTTCGACTGGGAAATCAAGTATTGATTGCATGCGGAGGATTTCGGTTGGCCTCCTTAAAAAGCCGAAAAAAAAACAAGTGCCAACAAAAATGGTGCAGAAGTAATTGCTCTCTTCGAAAACGAAGCTTTAGCAGTTGCTTAAGCTTGTTATAACCTAACGGTTATATAAGCTCGGTAGCCTTAAATTGGACCAAGGGTTTAGGGGTCTACTGTAATTCACTTGGTGTGGTTATAGACCTGCCGCTTCTAAGATCTATAGACCAAGATAAAATGAAGCAAGTTGATCCTAGTGGGGTGTTCTGCATCGGGATCAACCCTTGCACAGAACACTAAGCATGTAGTAGTTAATATGTAGTTTACCCAGGACGAGAGTTCAATTCTCTCCACCTCCAATTGGTTGGATGATCCTTATATCCAATCATAGTAGAAAATGGCTCACGGACTTCCGTGAGCATTTTTTTACCCTCTAATTTTAAGTTCTGAAACACCAAATTCAACAATTCTCGTTTTTCATCCACTTCAGAACTTTCAAAGATTTCTCTGGCCCGTGCCGCCAAATTCATGACCATATTCGCCGTGACATAAAAGTTTTGGTCTGCCTTTTCGTGGTTCTTCATCTCTTCGGCAATCTCAATCTGACGTTTTTTGTATTCTCGAACTTTTTCAAGATAGAGCTTTTCATCGATCAACCCATCAAGTTTATCATCATAAATTTGGCTCAATCTCTTTTGAATCTTGTCCCGTTCTTTTTGCAGAGTAGTCAAACTTTCCTCATGAAATTGGTTCTCCGATTCATGAATTTCTTTGAGGTATCTGGTGACGCTAGTTATTTGCTCTTCACTCAAAGCGATTTGATCCAGGTATTCTGATAAAGTCTTAACCAGTTCCTCTTCCTTTACATAGACTCGCTTGCAAATCTTCTTTGCATTGGTACAGCTATAGTAAACATAGCGTCCCTTATGAATTTCAGGGGTAACCACACATCCGCAATCAGAACAGGTGATCAGTCCTTTAAAGATGAATGGCTTAATTGCCGTCTTATGGGGTTTTTTATGAAAGCCATTAATCACATCTTGAACTTGCTGGAATAATGCTTGTGAGATGAGAGGCTCATAACGATGCTCAACGATCCCATACTTGGTATCCATCATTCCACAGTAAAAGGGCTTCTTTAAAATCTTATTGATTTGCGAGATAGCAAGTGGTTCTCCTTGCTTCGTTCGCAATCCCATTTCAATTGCTGCTGTTTTCAATGTTTGCAAAGAGTGATTTCCTGTTGCATACATTTCAAACAATTTTCTAATAAAAGGTGCTCGGTCAGGGTCGAGAAGAATTGTCTTTTCTCCTTTGTCGTTCTTGACATGCACATAACCTGTAGGAGCTAAACCCATCCATACGCCTCGTTTTGCGGCTTGCTCCTTGCTACGTTTAATATTGTCGCTTAACTGGAGAACATAACTGCGGGCAAACATGACGCCCATATCCCATCGTAGAATATCAGAACTATTTGATCTAAGATTGAGGATCAATCCTTCACGCATGAAATGGATTTCTACTTTTCCATCTTTTCTCAGATTATCAAGAACCACTGATTCCTTAAAACTACGCTGAACTCTATCGATTGTATCAGCAACTAAAGCAACGATCTCACGTGACTTGCGGATACGTTCTAAAATTTTCTCAAACTCTTTACGTGTATTTTTAGGGTTCTTAGGAAGAATTGGGGGCGCGTTTTCATAGAGAGTCTCGAGGTTGATATTTAATTAGTTTCATATGTCTCATTCCAACCCTTCTTGCAATTTGAGAAAACGCGGATTGGGCGGAGAGGCAAAGGGCGCGAAGATTCTTCCCTTTGCGTCCACCGCGCTTCTCTGCGTTCTCCGCGTTTACCATTAAGCCTGTATGGGTTAATGTGTTGGCGTAGATCAAGACAAAGGATTAATTTACAATCAGCTCGCTTTCAATCAACGCCCCAATTCTTAAGAACCGAAAAAAGGAGATTATTGAATGTCATTACATATCCATGAAATGATTGGAACTTTAAAAACAAACTTAATAAATACAGCATTCAACGTAGCTCTTAATGGAGTGTCTAAACTAACCTCACTTGCATCCATAACAGCCATCGCAAGTATTGCAGCTTTATATATCACCCAACCGCAAACTTTGGTGTCACAATTATTGATTGTTGGAATGTCCCTTGGAGGAAGCTACATCGCAAATGAAGGGCTATATTTTATTGCCGGAAACATCCATCAAAAAGCGATGGCTTACTTTTGGAAACAAGCCTTTAAAGAGTTACCGAATTTACCAGAAAACCAAAAAAAAGAAATAACAGACCTATTAAACTCTTTAGATTTGGATTCAATAATCCCTGCAGCCAAACAGAAATAAGGATACCACTCCTTCCCTATTACATACAGTGCATAGGGATCAACTTTACCTCACATCGTCGATGTTTCCTTTAGATTTTCGGTTTCGGATCACGATTTTTTTATCGGGAATTGCTGTAAAATCAGGCGCTAATTTTTATCATTGCAAAGCTTTTGTAAAAAATCATGGGGTACATCGTTAAATATTTTGGGCAAACCGCTTTGACAGATTTCCCGTTTCATTTTCACACAATCTTGCTGAAATCTTTTTGTAGAGGCTAACTGAGCGACTTTTTGTACCTGTTCATCGTAAGCAATTTCAGCGGGTCTTCTCAAATGAAAATAGTCATTTGGGATTCCACCCCATAAAACATGATAAAATTCAATATCATAAGCTTGTTTCATACTCAGGTCGCATTGGTCTTTAACCCACTTTTGGTATAACAACACCAACGATTGGCACGAAGCATTTCTTTTATCGCATTGTGGATAGATTGTCTTACTTTTATATGCCCCTACTAAATCATACTCACAATTACGTTCACTTGGATGGTCACTCCATTCCCACGGATTCATAGTTCCTCCTTTAATTAAAGGTTAACATTATCTTATTTACAAATTAAGATAGCATTTATTTCAAAATAAATGAAATTAAATAAAGTAATTTTAATTATTAAATTTTCTCATTTTATCAGAGATCTAAAAGCCTCGACTTTGTACAATTTTTAGTCGATGACTCGGTAATTTTAAAAACTTCCTCAACAATCAGACCTTTTCTTTCGGCATATTCTCTTAAACGCCGCTCCTGAGCAGGGATAGATTGTCCTTCCTCTTGCTCTTTGCTTGAAACGCGAGCCAGTAATAGAGCCTTCATTATTTCTTTGTCCGATAAGCTTGTTGGGGATGGCTTGATTGATGAGGAAATGTGTATTCGAGGATTCCTGATTCAATCATACTTTTTAAATAGACTTCTTTTATATATTTTGGATTTCGTTTTAATATCTCAGAGAGTTCTTGAATGCGAAACGGACGTAAAGAACAAAGATCTTTAATTAAAGATTTAACCTCTTCAATATCAGATTTTTTTCTAAGATTTTCAATTTTTGATTTTAAATCTTATGGAATGGAAGCAAATAATGAAGATACAACCTGACCAGCGGAACTAGGTAGGTTGGAGCTCAAGCTAGGTAGGTTTGAGTTGGAACTGGTAGGTTTGAGTCTAAGCTAGGTAGGTTTGAACTCTGAAGGTTAGGCTTTATATGACCAGTTAATAATTTACTTGTTGGAACATAGTAGGTTGCATTGCTTCGGCCCTTTTGCTCCAGAAGACCCAAATCTCTCAATCGTCGTAAGCTGGCGCTAGCCGTCAAGGTTTCCACACAGTTAATGTTTCGATAGTCTGCATTAGTGATTGCTCCCATTTCTCTAACCACTATGAGAGTTCGAGCTTCTTCATCAGTCAAATCGAATTCTTTAAAATTTTTAAGCCATTCAATGTCTTTTTCATCAAAAAAATGATGTGTCAGTAATGTCAGTGTGAACTTATTAGCTGTTCGATCTGACTCAAAAAATGGGACAGATAAATTAGCTTCTCGCATTGCTTCACGCATTGTCCGAATCCCCGTGCCCTTTACTTCGGCAATTTGTAAGTCATGCAGCACTTCAGCAATCTGATCATTACGCGTTATTGATCCAGGAAGTCCAAGTTGATCCTCGGGTTTCAATGAATACCCTGGATTCAAAAATTCGATGCGATTTGCATAGCGGATAATTTGAATCGTTTGACCAGCTCTATAGTCACGATGCATGACAGCATTACAGACAGCCTCCCTAATGACAACGTCGGGTATCAGAGGGATGTCTTTACGAAAAATGTTGTTTGGCTGCATCGAAAAAGCATGGGGGATATCTCTCATAATATTGGCAATGACACGAGGGATTGCCAAAACGAGAGCCTCGCCAAATTCATAACATTGCGAATAGCGTTTTTCAGGATGTGGCACCCATTCTCTTCCTTCGACAGTGATATAATCTATTCTCGATGAAATCGGAAACAATCGACGCAGAGCCATTTCAGTTCCGAACAGGATAATCCCCGCCACTGTTGGTTTAATTACGTTCTTGATCTCCACGGCAGCTCTTAAGGCAATCATGAGTTCTTGGTCATTCCATGCAAGCTCTTTAGCCTTGGCATTAACTTCTTTTCGATACATACGATAAGCCGCTATAGCTTGCGGATCGAAATCTTTCCAGGATGCCTCTTCCAACACTGTTTTATCAAATTTTTTCTGAGATCTGAATTGGTAAAGCATATCGAGATCTTCTTGGGTACATAATTGATCTGTAGGTCCAATTCTTCGATAAGCTCCCTTCTCTATTCCTCGGCTTTTAATGAAAATAGGTTTCTCATAAGTTTCAGCTTCAGAAATATAGGCAACGATGATAGGCCCTTGTGGATGAAGAAGCACGTCAATAGCAGGTCGAATGGGTTTATTAAAATTTTGACGGCATAAGGTCACAAGTTCACTTTGAAGTTTATCAGGATTAGAAACTCCAGTAACTTTATAGCGAGGAGCTTTATTAGAATCGTTCTTCGTAAGTCCGAGAACTAGATAGCCACCACCCAAGCCAGGTTCGTTACTGAAAGCAGAGATAGTTTCTAACGCGCTATCCCCAATTTTTTCAGCCGATCGTTTGACCTCAACCCTTTCCGATTCATCAGCATTCTGTATGAGATTTAATAGCTCTTCAAATTCTAGTTGATCCATGAGAGGTCCTTGCGGGTTATTTAGAGGTGCTTGAATTGCGAATTGACTTCAGAAGGTTTTCAAGATCCTTTTTCTTATAGAGGCGATAACTATTTATGGGATTGCGATGAGTTGATAGCTTTCCTTGCTTTTCCCAATTGCGCAAAGTGCTAGGTGAAATACCCAAATAGGCTGCGGCTTCATTGATCTGTAGATAATCGTCAATCTTCTCCATGATGGTTTCCTCCATTATTGATTTTAAACAATATCAATGCTTGCAGAACTTTGCAACTAGAATTCGACTCTAATCAGGCTGAAACCATTCTTCTTGCTCAAAGTCAAAATCTCCTCGTTTAGCTAGACCACATAAAATTGAAACCTCTTTAGTAGCCTCTATGTCCCCCATAAAATGTCTTTCCCATAGTGCTAACTTTTTAGCTAGGCTCTCAGGTAAATGAGGGCATTCCGAACGCATCTTTCGGAGATACTTCAAATGATGTTTATTTGCCTTGGCTATATCAAAGTCCTTGTCAATATATCTTAAGTCATCCCACATAGATAAAATCCTCCAAAGATACAAGAGACTTTCTCAAGTCATTGATCAAAAGTCGGCACTCAACGCGCTTAGCTTTTGCCTTCTTTGTGCAGTGACCATGCTTTATCAACATTGCCCCACCATGCCAATAACATCGTCCATTTGGCATTGCAGCTTGCCGACAAGGCTGATGATGATTGCTTCGCGCTTTAGCACCACATCTTGGTAACTTTGTGAAATCAAACGCCATGGGCTATTCTCCTTTTTTTATTCTTAATTCGATTCGATGATTGTTTGACTCTTCTCTCGGTAGCGTTGCAGTACTTCCAATGCTTGATGACTTAAACGAACCATCATCATTCCATGACCCTTGGTAGCTCCACAATCATTGGCTAATGCGTTCATTCCTTGAAGGTGAAGAGCGACAAATTGAGCAGCTAAAATAGCTTCAACAGAGTCCTTGGGTTTTACGCTTCGAATTAAAGCAACCACAGCATCGAATTCACCACTGTCAACCTCGACATCAGCTTTATCATCAAAGGACCATTGAGATTTTTTGTTATCATAAACCACATTCAATGCCCGTCTTACCAATAGTCTTGCGGTCTCTTGATTGTCGCAATTGATTGCCTCAACTAAAAGAGTGATTTGGTTTGTGATAGCTATGTCTTTTTTGGGGTTGGTCATGGTCTTCTCCTCATTTCTTATTTTTTGAAGCTTAAGTCAAGGAACTGACATCACTGACAGCTTATATGCTGTCAGTGATGTCAGTTCCTTGACTGGTGTGTATAAATATTCATGGCTTTCCCTTTAGGCTAGGATGAATACGCATGGTTTTTCCATTTTGCTCTATGGAATCTTCTTTTAACCAACCAAAATCAATTAAAATTTTAGCTCCTTGATGTACAAGCTCTGATGAATTCAACTGAGACCATTGTTTCCGATAAATATCTCGAAGTACAAAACCATCTTGAATATCCCCTTTTTTGATTCGATCTAATAAAGCACGTGCAGCTTCCATTGCAGGATCTTTAGCAGAAGAATAGAGACGATGCGCATGGCTTTCTAAATAGGTGCACCATGCAACAGCTTGAGTAGCAGCTTCACGGTTAACGGAAGTTAACGATTGACCTTTTGAAAGTGCCTCCACGGCATAAAAGATTAAGGCAATGCTTGGCATCAGTGAGCGATACTTTGCCAAATGGCTTTCTAAAGCAGGGAGGAGTTCTCCTTTTCTTAAGCGCAATTCGAGATCTGTGCGCCACGCATTAAAAATCTCTTGGCCTTCTAGAGAGAAACGTAAGGCAGGTATTTCGCCTTCCTCCATTCTATGATGATCAACAACAAGACGATCCAATAGCTTAAAAATTTCATAAGCTTGAGTTTTAGCCTGGTTATCAGGAAAGCGATCGATGTTTTTCCAATTCTTTGGAGCATCAGGCCACACAGTCATTTGAAATCGTTGAAGAAGTCCATCATCTCCAGCACCTCCTGCTGTTGCTTGATAAACATAAGAACTAATGGGTCCTGGCTGGATTCCGCCTAAAATGGATAAGCATAAAGCAGGAATATGCAAAGAGCCCCTTCCAATCCGATCCACTGTAAAGCTCCCCGTTCCATTCCATGATTCTAGATAGAATGAGCGATCGCCTTCTCTTCCGTAACGATCCAATGATGTCAGCCATCCCGTCAGTTCATCTCGATGAACCAATATTCCTTGTTGGTTCTGTAAGAGAATTTGTCCTAACATTTCCACAGTGCTATCTTCTGTTTTATAGCGTTTTAAAATTGGTTCATTAATCACTGATTCTTGATAGCTCTTGACCATCTCTTCTAATTGGCTATTCTCCTTTTTCGCGGCTTGTTTCAATTTTTCTTTTAAGGCCGCTTTTTGGGCATCCATAATCATGTTTTGCTTCTCAAAATGAGATTGTTGAATTTTATGCTCTTCCATCGATTCCAAAATTAATCGTTCAAGAGGTTTCATAACTTCGGCAATGGCAGGCGATTTGAGAAGAGAAGGACGACCAATTACTGCGCCCCAGAGATTGGGAACAACGATCCAGTTATCCATTTGTTTTGGATAGATGCCAAGCTTTCTGCCGATTAATGATCCCAGAATCACAAACAATGCCGCAGCTGAAAAATCAGGAGGAATCTGCATTCGTTCGGCAATATCCATAATCCACCCTTTCAAAGAGTTCGGAAGAAGAGCCTCGTTAAATTGCGCGACCTCTGGCAAACTTTCTGGCAAAGGAATTGGGATTGCCCAGTCATTATTCAATACCCTTGAAGAATTTGGTTCTGAGCCAATTTTTGAGATGCTCGATATTTTTATCCTTGCAATGAGAATGGAAACAATGAAATCCAGCTTTTGCGTATCCATTTGTGTGGGCCTCAAAGTAATGAGTACCAAAATCATTTGTGGTATGAGAAGAGGCCCATGGACAAATCGATTTCCCATCCTCCAGGCTTACTGGGAATGGGATTTCGAAGCATATTTTTTTCTTGTAAGGCTTTTAAAATAGGATCGTGTTCTACACCTAACCGAGGTTCTTTTTGAGAAACTGAATTTACATCCATTTTGAAAGCAGACATAAACTGCTCAACGCCGTAGGATTGATGGTGATTTTCTTGAATGACATGGGTTAAATATGGTTCTGATTTACGATGATGAAAACCAGGAAGTCGCATGACTCGAGGAAGATCACAAACTTTAGCGTCTCCTTGAAATTGCTTTGCTAAGATTTTTTGAATATTAGTGAATTGATCGAGCGCGCAATCCTTCTACAATCCAATAAGCATGGTATTTTCCTTGGCTAGATTGAATGATGAGATGAGGTTCTAGAGGAGAATCGTAGACAGCATTTAAAGGAGCTCCATCAAGGTCGACAAATACAGCTCTAACTTTTGTGATGTTAGTTCCACTGCGTCCTCGGCCATCTGTGGCATTAACCGTGAAAAAGATTCCTGCTCCCTGTTGATTCAAACGAAGTAATTCAGCATGATGCTCATCAAATGTTCCATGTAAAATGCGAGTCAGATAAGAGGCATTGCTCGTTTTACAATCAGCAAATGTTTGAAAGGTAAAAAATCCTTCTTCATCAAAACGAGTCAAAAACTTTGAGGCTATGTTTGGCTGTGGCTCATCTGGCCTATTGATATTTTCAATCACGGGATTACCATTGTTGTGGATTACTTCTTTCTTTACGTTTATGCAAACACTTGAGCAGCCTTCTCAAAAATGGCCTGCTCTATTTCCTTGCTGAGTTCCTTTTCTAAAGGGTGAAAAATTGCAACATTGATATCACCGACCTTTTTGGTTGGATAAGTGATTCGAAACCCTTTCCCATCAAGACGGGTATGGACTCCAATGGAGCTCAAGTAAAAGCAGTCGCCTATCACGATGCTGGCAAATCCAATCAATCCCTCACGAGGTTTGATCGGCACTATTTCGACTTTTTTGATGTTCATAGTTTTTCGGGTTGTTACGTTTATCAATTTTCATAAGCAAAGCAAAAAAATCATAAACCTGATGCTTGGACTGGTCATCGGACCAACCCTTGGCATTTTGAGCTTGGGGTGAAGTGTGATTTTTTTGTTTTTGCTTCATGCTTGAAATTTTAGCATGAAAACGAGCAGGGTTATTTCGTTTAGGAATGAGTCGGAATTTGATAAATTTCGATGGCTTATTCAGAGGAGAGAGGGAATTCTTCCGACGGAATGAGTCAGAACTTTTTGAAAAAAGAATAAGAGAAACAGATCTTTGAATTAAAAAATTGAGAATGGAAAGAAATTAAGATGGATTTTTTCCATGTTCCTTATAGGCATCTATAGGGAATCTTGGAGTTCGTTGTTTAGTTGTTGGGAGAGCAGCTAACAATTGCTCATTAGAAATCTTAAATGGCAATTCGCTAATTCTGACATAGCTTCCATTGAAGATCTTTGAATTTAGAAAGAAAATATCCTTCAGTATACCCTTGATCCCTAAATCATTTCTTTTTCTTGGTAAATCTTCATCATTAAGAATAGTCCCTTTATTCAGGCAACGAAGATGCATCGCAAATTGGTGCGGATTACTTCCATCCTTACACCATGCTACAAAGTGAGGGGTGTATTCTCCATTGTTGTGATGAGAAAGAATCCATATCTGGCATTCAAAAGGCTCAATAAATAGTTCTAAAGCAAGGACGATGAATGTTTCAGATTTCAGCTGGGAAGATGTGTTCAAGTTTCCCTTTATCAAGGATAATGGGATTAAAGTACTCATCTCACTGGTTTTGACTTCAGAAGAGTTGGAGAGTAGATATCGACAAATGGCTTTGAAAGGCATATCTTATTTGATTTTTAATAGAGAAGATTTCGAGTTTCTCCCTTGAAACTGAATTGGTTATTCCATTTTTTGTCCATTCATGGAAGAAACTAATCCTTTCCCACATGTTCCACAAAGCCATCTCTCTTCTTGCTCGAAAATGCTCAGCGTCTCTACAAAAAGTTCTGATATTATCGGAGAAGGTAATTTCTCTGATGAACTTGCGATCATTATTGGATGCTATAGAAGCATAAGGTGCAATGAGATATTCTGTTCTCTCCACAATCTAGAATGGCATTTAGAAGTTTGAGAAGAGGGTCTATAAGCAGAAGGGGTCTTTCTTCAATAGGATATTCAGTGAGCTTGACCTTACTTTTAATTTCAGCAAAAAATGATGCATTAATACCCTTCTTCAATCTAGAGGAACAGTCGATTTTTTTCTTTAGTTCTGATGCTGCACGATGCACATCTTTAACGACAGCTGCTGCGATATTTTCAAAATGTTTTTGATCCTGAATTTTGGTTTTGGATAATTCATCGATACTTGTTTGCAGGTATTCGTGGGAGTCGATAAGGTTGATAAGATCACGAACGGCATGGATAAGACCTTCTAAGGAATCAGTAGATTCCAAGTCTTTCAAAAGAGTATTTAAAACATTTATTACATCTTTCATCGTCAAAAACCGCTTAATATTAAACACGGAAATGTACCGCAAAACGACAGACATTTTCAATGGGATTTTCACTGGTCAGAACGGAAGTAGAGGGAATACGATTATTTTTCAGAAAAATTCCTGAACGAGAAATTTCTAATAGCAAACCTTACGCAACTTTGTAATTGCAACCTTTCCTAAATTGTCATAGAATGACTCATCAAAAGGTAATGCATAGGCAGCTTCCTAAAGAAAAACATAAACTCATTCCCAGTTGTAGTAACTACAATCAAAAATATAAATTAGGTGATCGTATGGTCTTTGTGCGTGCTAAATCAGGTCCTCCAAATATTGGAGATTCACCAAGTATATTCACAGTTCAGTATTTCGATGAACAAGGCAACATGATCATTCGAAGTGGCGGTACTCGTGCATGGAGATGTAACAATCCAGGAAATCTAATAGAAGCACCTATAGTACTGGAAAAAGCCGTCGTTCTATAGGCACTGCAACTGATGATGTAGATGAATACGCAGTTTATCCTAATTATGAAACTGGACATGAAGCATTAGTGGTTATGCTTGAAAGGCTCTGTGTATTCTCCTCTTTCGCTAAGAGCAGCCATTAAAAAATACGACCGTAAAAACCCAAAATATATTGACACTATCGTACAAATCACAAAATTAGACCCAAAGCGTACTATCAAATCATTAAATGATGAGGAATTTGAAGCATTCTGGAAGGCTATAGAGTTTGTGGAAAAATGGATTGTAGGCGAAGAAGATTTCATTCCAAAATGGATCATTTCAGGAGTGCATAAAAAAAGAGGAGTGATCACGGAGTACTTGGTTTGCATCAATAAAGAGTCAATATGGCTGCCAAAACAAGAAGCTATTAAGTGGACTATGGAAGGAAAGTTGCATGCCGCTCTCGTGCACATGAAAAATGGAAATCATTATCTACGCCCCGAATACGGCCAACATAGCTTTGTTATTATCACCTAAAATTGTGTGTTTTATGAAAATAAGTTATCTTTTTTTGCTTCTTATCTTTACAGCCTGTTCCTCAGACTCGAATAAAGGATTCGATAATATTGAAGAAATCAAAAAGGATTTTATCGCCACTATTTTAACCGAAAGCGTTTTAGATGAAGGGCCTTTTCAAATGAATTATCATCTAAGAGCCATTCTATTTTCAGATAACGTTGTGAGCCTTATGGGAGATGTTTTTGTATTTGCTCATCTGCCACATGGCTGGACGCAATATGAAGGCAAAACATATGTCAAAATAAATGGCTCTTTCAAAGAAATCACTTTAAATGACTTATTCCCAAAACCAAGTCAAAAAGAATTTCTAAGAAGCTATTGCGAAAACTTTTTCAAACATCATGCCGATTGTAGCTACTTTCAAGGAACTGATCCATTGTGTGATCACCTAGATCAAGAACTGATTAAAACATTTGTGGTGGATCACGAATCTCTTATTTTAGTTTTTCAACCTTATGCTGTGGGTGGATTTGCTGATGGTCCCTTTACAGTTAAAATTCCGTTCACTGAGCTAATTGGAAAATGGCAAGCAGGCAATCCCTTGGAAAAGCATCTACCAATTACTAAAAATTTTCTTTCTTCTTGGGATAAAGATAATTGGATCAGTGATGTCCAAGAAGATCATTCGATTGCATATCAAAAGGAAATACACTTGCAAAAAGAAACATTTTCAAAGGATAACTTATGAGATTAGAAGGGAAAAAAGTAATTGTGACAGGCGCTAATCGCAGCATTGGAAAAGCAATTGCCTTGCTCTTTGCTAAAGAAGGAGCCGAATTAGTCATCAGCTATAGATCTGATAAAAAAGGAGCTGAAGAGATTATTGACTGCATTCAAAAGACAAATGGAAATGCAAGCGCATTGTACGCAGATTTTTCCACTCATGAAGGTGTAGAACAATTTTACAGAGAATGTTTATCTATTTTAGGACATGTAGACGTCTTGGTGAACAATGCAGGAGGCTATAACACATTAGGCTTTTTTGAATTGACAACTCGTGATTTTGAACAGTTGTTGCAAGTCACCCTAATGACGCCATTTTTCTTATCACAGCTTGTTGCCAAAGGAATGGTACAAAAGCAAATTAAAGGGAATATCATCAACATCTCTTCCATTTCTGGCACCCGCCCAACGATGAATCGAGTCGCACATGCCTCAGGTAAAGCTGCATTAAACATGCTAACACAAACTATGGCCTTGGAACTAGCCCAATATGGGATCAGAGTGAATGCCATTGCCCCTGGATATACTCCTTATGAAGAAAGCTCTGAGTTTGATCCTGCTATTAACGATATTCCTCTAGGACGTGCAGGACTTCCTAGTGATCAGGCATCTATGGCGCTTTTCCTTGCAACAGAAGAATCTTCCTGGATGACAGGACAGATCTTAACTGTTGACGGTGGGCATTCGATAGCTCTAAAAATGCAACCATAAATACCATCGTAAAAAGTTAAGATCGAATAATGACAAACAATCCTTTATATTGTGATAACAATGCTTTTGAGTACCTTTCAGAAAAAGATCGGTATGACGCATTTATTGGCCAGCTCGGGAAATCTCCTAACCTTCAAGCCCAAGGACTTTTAAATACCTTTAATGAAAAAGAATTTATCAAACACCCCATAGCCTTTGTTGAACTATTCTGGTTGCCACAAAAAGCAATCCATCAACGGTTAGAAAAAATAATTCCTTCTCTCTACCCAGAAGCCAAAAAAGCAATCGCTCCTTTTCTTAAAGATTTCAAGCGTAGCTCCAAAACTCTGAAAGAATCGAGAAAGCTAGGTAAAGGTCTAGATGCCACTATAGATATCCTGTATAATGGATTTTTCAAGCATTTATGGAATGTCGAATCCGATTTATCCTTGAAAAATCTCCTGGGTCAAATAGAAAATAGACGACAGCAGCTTTCAAATCCCAGCCCTCTTTTTCTTAACAAGTATGAGTTCATAAAGGCTAATTTAAATGACGTTTTCAGAAAAGAGCTGATTCACGACCTCTCTCTAGAAGCTATTTATCGATATGGTGGATATTTGATATCAAAATTATATACTGGTGACCATGAATTAGATCGCAGATGGTTTGACCACTTATCAGCACTATACTTTGGATTATGGGAAGAAAATAAGAACTATAGCGCCTACCGAATTATTGGAGAGGAATTGGAATTACTGAATCGGAAGTACAAGCTTAATTTCTTCCCTGCTCAAAAACTCCGACCGCATGATGACACTGTTGATGGATACGTTGTTCACGCCCTAAGCTTTGGATGGTTCTACCCTCTTAAAGGACTCTCTCCTATTTCAGCCTTATCGGAAGATCCGTTTGAAGAGGTTTTTGCCCGAGTCCAACAATATCAAATCTATCTATCATATGCACAAAACCCTTTAAATAATCCTGTTAATGCTCCAGCACGGATACTTCATGCGGTACTCCCTGGCACATTATACTCTTTTGATCGTAAAGCAAGTTCCCTTCAAATTGTAACATTCCAACAAGCTAAAGTCCTAGAAGGAGACCCAGATCCAAAGATACAACATGCCCACAGTGAAATTGAAATAATCTTTCTTTAAGATTATTCATTTTCTAATAAGATTCATGAGTAGAATCATCTTGGCCCTGCATCTCGGTAATGGATTCTAAGGTCAAACCATTAGCAACTTCTTTCATTTGCCTTTTTCCTCTGTCAGTGAAATACTGAATGATTTTTTTAGGCAAAATTTCCATTAAATAGAGTTGAATTTTCATACGTAGTGAAGACTCTGTGAAAGCTTGTTGATTATCTTCAGCTAGATTTTGTGCAGCTTCAACAAAATTTCGCATGTTTTTTTCATACTTATCAAAAGCAAGAGTGTAATCTCCATTCGATTCGTCAATTTCCTGTGCTAAAACATAAGCTCCAACCATAGCAAGACTTGTCCCCATTGCTTGAACCGAATGAGCAGCGTCTCCAATAAGCACAACTCGTCCTTGAGACCAATAAGGCATTCTAACCTGAGCGATGGAATTGAAATAGCATTCGTCACTCTCTTTCATTAAAGAGACAAGACGAGGAATCTCCCAATCTAAACCTTGAAACTGCTTTTCAAATACAGCTTGTAAATTATCAAGAGGAAGTGTCTCCTCTTCAGATTTAAACGCAAGACATGCATAAGAATGGTTCTCTACGGCATAAGCTGTTGCTAGCTTTCCCTTATCAAAATAGACAATTTCACAACGCTCGAGTTCAAAAATATTTGGGATGGGGAAGACACAAAATCGAATACCGTATCTCTTTAGAAATGTCGCATCTTCTCCAAAAGCCAATCGTCTCACATTCGAGTATTGCCCATCAGCCCCAACCACAATATCAAACTCTCTCGGTTCCATCTGTTCAAAATGAACCATCTTTCCATCTATATTTGTGATGGAATCACCATAAATGATTTCAATCTCACCCACTTTTTTAGACAAGATTTGAGCAAGATCCCATCGATTAATTTCTATTTCTCCTTCTGAAGAGTGCCCTAAAATATCTCCATCAAATTCAAAGACCTTCTGATCAGAAGAGACAAATTTAGAGCATACAAGATTCACGTTAGCTTCCAAGAGATCTTGATAAATCCCCATTCTTTTCGCTACCTCAAGAGCCGTGCCACGCACGTCAACTTTATATCCTCCTCCTCTCACATAAGGGTGTTTTTCGATAATAGTTGGAGAAAAACCCCGCTGTTCTAACCAGTAAGCCAATGTAAAACCAGCAATTCCAGCACCCGATATAAGAATTTTCTTATCTTCCATCATTACTGCCTCACTATATAGTTCTGTTTGTGTCTCTACAGAGGCTAAGTTCATGATCGGAAATACAGCCAAAACCAACGCTAAAAATTTCTTTATGAGCATACTTGCCTTTTCCATGTAAATAATCAATTAATCGTCAGTATCATAACACTTGACCGACCGTCGGTCAAGTGTTATGATTATCTAAACAAAGGATATACCCATGACAAAGCCCGTAAATCGTAGGGAAGAGATTCTTAAAGTTGCTCGAAACCTATTCCTAACCAAAGATTATGATAAAACAACCATGGTAGACATCATGGATGCTTTAGAAATTGCTAAAGGCACTATATATCATTATTTTAGGTCTAAAGAAGCCCTGTTTGAGGCAGTCATCGAAAATATCGTTGAAGAAAATATTAAACACCTGAGGACTTTGGTAAAGAATAGCCCAAAGAATGCCTTAGAAAAAATTCAACTTCTGGTAAAAGCGGGAAATATTTCCAAAGAAAACGAAAAGATAATAGAGCGGCTTCACAAACCTGCTAATGACGCCTTGCATAGCCGACTCCTTGCCGCTACTTTGATGAAACAGGCTCCGCTATATGCAGAAATAATCCAACAAGGTTGCAATGAGGGAATCTTCAAAACAGAAGTCCCTCTCGAATGTGCAGAGTTTATCCTTTCAGCAATTCAATTTCTTACAGATATGGGAATTTATCCTTGGACAGAAGAAGATTTGAAACGACGCATGCAAGCTTTTCCGATATTAATTGAACGGCTGTTACAAGCCCCGCCTGGATCTTTTCAATTTCTTGTTTAATAATAGAGGTCTCTCTCTGTAACACGATTTCTATAAATATGGATAGGTACCGCTTCTATTTAAGGAGCATACCCCCTCTGTTTTTCCAAGGTGCTGGTTCCATCACCTGGGAGTCCCATTAACTTTCTGTATTCGATTAGAAGAAGCCAATACACCTAGGATCTTTATTCTACTCCAATCAAAAGTTCTGAATGCATCTCTCCACCTCCAATTAGTTGGATGATCCTTATATCCAATCATCGTACTATAGTTCCCTTATATCCTGCGTTTCTCTATGTGTCTTTGTGCCTTTGTGTTTGATAAAAACAATGTATTGAACCACAGGCGCAATCTAATCGATTAGTAGGTCATCGAAGGCGATCAAGTTGCTAAAAAAATTCTCCTTGATGACTTGTTTTGACAACTCGCCTTGGTAAATAAGGACAGGTCTGAGGGAAACAGTTTTTGGGATCTTGAGACGTTTGATCTTTTGTACGACTTCATTGATGATTTCTGTTCCAATCGTTTTACTAAATTTTATCTCCGTAAGATAGGTGGTATATCTCGTCTGGATCAATAAATCAACTTGGCAGCCAGGGTTCAATTTTGTCGGATTCTGAAAAAATGGGGAGGCGCTGTATAACGATTCCGGAGAAATTTCAAGCATTCTTACGATCTGGTTTAGATTATTTAAAACCAAATTTTCAAACTGTAATCCCATCATACTTGACCAGTCTGGTAGATTTTCTAAATCCACATCTTGATACAACTTTTTTTCAATCAATTCTTTTTTATCTTCAATGTATTTTAAATAAAACCGCAAATAATTGTCTTTTAAACGATAATTACTTGATTTTTTGAGACACTTTTTTTCATGCCAGACATAGTCGCGCACCAAAAAACCGCATTCTTTTAATACCTTAAGCTTATGGCTTAGGTGACCTGACAATTCAATGTTAAGAGACCGGGCAATCTCTTCTGCATTTTGTGGTTGATGAACCACTGTGCGAATAATAGCCTGATATTCTGCCGCATTTTTTCCGAAAAGATCAGAAAAGATCTTGTCAAATTCGTTTACCAGAAGTCCTCCTGCAGAGAAAGCTAACTGTTTAATATTTTTTTCAGCATCTATCTTTGGATTGATCTCTTCTAAGTACCTTGGAACTCCTCCCGTTACACACAAGATTTTAAACTTCTCATAGGAAGAAATATAGGGCGTTGAGGACCAAAAACGATTCGCTTGATTAATAGGGAGTTCTTCTAAATCAATTGTTAATGATACCCTCCCAAGAAACCCTTTACTTTGCAAAATATTTTCCTGAATCCAAGAAGAAACAGAACCACAAAGAATTAGCTTAAATTCTTTATTTTTTTTAAACTGAGTGTCCCACACCCCCTTCAGTTTTCCTGGGAAATCTTTATCTTTTCCTCCCATCCAAGAAATCTCATCGAGAAAAATTACATAACATCCCTGCTTGGTCAAACCTGCCAGCATATCAAAAGCCTCTTGCCAGTCACTAAAAAGGACAAATGGAACGGAAAAATGCTTTGCAAGTAAACGCGAAAAATGATCTAACTGGTTTTGATTTGTGATACCCTCCCGAGGAGATAAACCGTAAAATTCGTAAAACGGGTATCCTCTTGCAGCCTGTTCAACCAGGGTACTTTTCCCAATTCTGCGTCGACCACAACAAACGGCAATAGCAGCTGTCGGTTTTTTTAGAAAATTTTCTAATTGTTCCAGCTCAGATTCACGTCCAAAAAACATGATTACTTCCCTTATTTTTGTCTGTATAATCTGATTATTGCATTATTCAGACGTTTTTTACAACTTATTTCTTCGTCTTTATAATCATTTTTTTGTAATATTCAGCCATTTTTAATTTTGACCAATCAAAAAAAATTACGTTTTTTTAATTCAGTCAAACGGAAAATTCACAAAAACTACTATAGTTTTGTGAAAGTGGATTTACCGGACCTCTTTACAAAATGCGTGTTGCTTCCAGAAATGCAAAGTAGTATCATTACGTATAACGCGGACAAAGAGGACAAATTGGACGATGCGGACAAATTAAATCTTGTCCGCATCGTCCAATTTGTCCGCTTTGCCCGCCTTGTCCCTTAGCACAAGGAAATCTTATGGATTTTGATTTGAAAGATAAAGTCGCTTTAGTGACGGGTTCCACAACAGGTATAGGATTCGCAATAGCTAAAGCCTTAGCCCAGGAAGGAGCCAGCGTCTACATCAATGGACGTTCTGCAGAAAAAGTACAGGCCGCCATCGAAAAAATAAATCCGGTAGACGGGAAGCTGTTTGCAGCGCCTTTCGACTTAAAAGATAAGGCGGGTATCGACAGTTTAATCAAAATTCTCCCAAATGTGGACATTCTCATCAATAATCTCGGCATTTATGAGGTTAAACCCTTTGAGGATATCACTGACGAAGATTGGCTTCGGTTTTTTAATATCAATGTCATGAGCGGCATCCGTCTTTGCCGTCATTATTTTCCTGGGATGATAGCAAGAAATTGGGGACGCATTATCTTTATCTCAAGCGAATCCGCTGTAAACATTCCAACAGAGATGATTCACTACGGAATGACCAAAACTGCACAATTGGCTATTGCACGCGGGCTTGCTGAAATGACTAAAGGCACAGGGGTAACAGTCAATTCGATATTACCCGGCCCTACTTACTCTGAGGGTGTAGAACAATTTGTTTCTGAAATTGCAAAATCAAAAAATATAACTCCACAGCAAGTAGAAGAAGATTTTTTTAAGACAGTCAGGCCCAGTTCGCTGATTCAACGTTTTGCAACCATTGATGAGGTAGGTGCCTTAGCAGCCTTTGTTTGCAGTAAGCAGGGTGCAGCCATAAATGGCGCCCCCTTGCGAGTTGAAGGCGGCGTTATCCGTTCCCTTCTTTAAATTTCGGTTTGACCGATTGCCAGCGGCCATTAAAATTCAAAGATTGATTCCACTGAATATCCACACTTTCGCCAAGTTTGTTGAGGGTAATTGTAAAATTGTCACTATTAATTACTACTGGATGATTGGAAGCATCGATTTTTTTCACCGTAATAATTTCACTCTTTTCATAATCAATAAAAGGTGGACATTGTATTTCTATAGTGCCTTTGAATGCATCTGCTTCAATCAAGCAATCTCCTGGGTGCACAATGTAGGTCGTTTTAGGCACTTCTTTTGCAGTAACTATCGAATGAGAACAGACATGGGCAGAGGAGATTAAGACATCTTGAACCTTATATTTGTTTTTACCTGCAAGACGATTAAGAAATTCAACTAGGATCTGACTATAACCTGACAAATTCAATCGAATGAAGTCATGTGTCTCTCCCATAGGCTCTCCATCATTGACAAAGACATCCAAATCTTCAAGGATAACATCCGAAGCTCTTTTAGATGGAATACGGGTGTCTTTAACTTTTGCAAAAAAAGTTGGGCTTCCAGGTAGGCTTAAAATAGTTGATCCTGAATAACGCTCTAGAAATTCCTTCTCTACTAATTCATGTCGTTTAATCAAAGACTTTCTGCAATCCTCTCGAAGTGCTTTTCCAACATCGGGAAGATCTAAAAAGGCTTGTATAAGATCCAGGAATTCTGCCAATCCCGTGGTGCCTCCTGCAACTGTTGAAGACGATATAAAACTAAAAAATTTCTTAAAAATCAATGCGGCATAGTCATCATGTATCGGATACCAGATATATCCACAGCGAGTTCCTGTTTTTCCAAACTGTTTAGAGGCTGAATTAAAACTAAATACATGTTTACCCTCGGCACGAGCTTGCCTGATCCACTCGATATTTTTATCGCGATATCCCGTCCCATCAGTTCCAAATGCTGAGGATGCAAATACAAAATCTGCAATGATTATTTGAGCCTTTGTGAGGGGTTTTCGAAATTTTCCATCGGGATTGTTTGGCGAGGTCACAAATTCTACAAGGACTTCTTCAGGTTCAAGCTTAATTTCAGAGGGATCATGAAAAGAAAGAAATCGTGCATTCGGGTAATTATATAATCCTGAAACAGCATTAGGATGGCCTGAATAGAACGGAGCCTGTTCAACAAAAAGAAATTTTTTATCAGGTTCTGACATGACAATGCCATATACAAGAGCCACTATAAGATGTTTTGATCCTGATGCTGTATAAAAGAACGGTTTGGGCTTATCTGGATCCACATAAAGCTCAAGATCATTAACACGTCTATGGAATTGGGAAAGGACTTTGCTGGCATGATCAAAAATAGCTTGATTTGATGGTTGTAAGGGAAGCGTGGAAGGGTAGGTGGATTGATCCAGGTAGAGTGCCCCTTCAAAAAATGTTCTGGCAGGCGGATGAAGCAATCCATAGGCTTGATACAATTCGGTAAATAATTGCGTTGTATTTGGTTGAAGGTAGACTACGGGACGCTTTTCTTTAGTTCCCATTTCCATGCCTTCAGCCTGGGCATTTATCAAAAAGCCCATAAGGATCAAATATATTATTTTTATAATTTTCATATCCCCCTATTCACTTGCAGCGTTGTTTCTTTGCCCTTTTTCCTGAAAGGCCTTTTGATCTTCCGGAGAGAGTTGTTCCGGTTCTAAATGCAGTGTGACCTTTTTGAGTTTGCCTGTAAATCTGAAGGGCACCTGATAGTCCCTGTCATCCACAGGGGTTCCCGTATCTACTCCCACGTCAAAGGTCTCATCCCATTGCCATATGAAAGGAACGGTATGTTCCATGCGCTGTTGGGCAACTTGTTTTCCATCGACTTTCAATACCCCCACGCCTCCTTTGCCAAGCCCTCCTCCATCATATCTGAAATCAAATACAACCGTATGGCTTCCTGAAGTCAACTTTTCCGCCCCTTCCCAACGTATTCTTTTAAGGTCCAGTATATTGTATACAAACACAGGCTTTCCTTTGAGGATATATAGTCCATAGCCTCCAAACCGTCCTCCCTGCGTTACAAGCATCCCTTCAGCACCTTGAGAGGGTACTTCAATTTCTGCTGTGATGGTATAGGATGTATTAAGAATTCTTGGAGCATCCCCATGGGGTATTCCCGATATTTCGCCCACATAGGTGAATTCTCTCCTGCCTTCCGTAAGGCTGGGGCGAGGAGTCAACAACCGTTCAGACAAGGAATTATCCAGCGGGAATACCTGATATTTAGCTGCTTCTACAAGAAAAAGCTCCTGCAATTCGCGCAATTTCTTTGGATGAGATTTTGCCAGATCCTTATCCTGGGTCCAGTCATTTTTCAGGTCATACAGCTCCCACTTGTAGGCGTTCATCACATCAGGATTCGCTTTTTTAGTGAGTTCCCAAGGGGGCTGGATGGGCACGGTGCTGGCGATCCAGCCGTCATGATAGATCGCCCGATTTCCCAACATTTCGAAGTACTGGGTATGATGGCGGGAAGGTTCATCCACATTATTTTTATCAAAAGTATAGGCCATGCTTACCCCTTCGATGGGCTTTTGGGCTACCCCATTGACCCAGTCCGGAGCCTTGATGCCGGTCACTTCCAGAAGGGTGGGAACGATATCTACTACATGGTGGAACTGGTGGCGCAATCCGCCGGCGTCCCTGATTTTTTTCGGCCAGGCGATGGCGGTTCCCTGACGGGTGCCTCCAAAGAAGGAAGCTACCTGTTTCGTCCATTTGTAGGGCGTGTCAAATGCCCAAGTCCAGGCTACTGCCATATGGGGGTAGGTTTGGTCCGTTCCCCAAATATCGTAAAAATATTTAAGCTGATCGCTGACAGGGATTTCGACTCCATTGAAACTGGCAACCTCATTGGGTGTGCCGATAAGAGTTCCCTCAGCACTCGATCCGTTATCGCCGCTGATATAGATGATCAACGTATTGTCCAGTTCTCCGGCATCTTCAACGGCCTGGATGACCCGTCCGATTTCATGATCGGTATAGGCCAAATAGGCGCCGTAGACTTCTGCCTGGCGGGTAAACATCTTCTTTTCATCCGGTGTAAGAGCCTCCCATTCTTTCAAATACTCTTTTGGCCAGGGGGTCAATGCGGCATCTTGAGGGATGACTCCGAGCTTTTTCTGCCTTTCAAAGGTCTCTTCACGGTATTTGTTCCAGCCCATATCAAACTTGCCCTTGAATCGGGCTATCCATTCGGGTGTCGGATGGTGGGGAGAATGGGTACCGCCGGGAACATAATATAGGAAAAAGGGTTTGGCAGGCGCCACGGCTTTTAGCTGTTTCAGCCATTGTATGGCTTCATCGGCCATAGCCGTCGTAAGGTTCCATTTGGGATTTCCCACATAAGGATAGATGGGGGTGGTGTTTCGAAACAGGTTAGGCTGCCATTGGCTGGTGTCGCCTCCGACAAATCCATAAAAATAATCGAATCCCATGCCATTAGGCCATTGATCAAAAGGGCCCACCTGGCTAGCCTGAAAATCCGGTGTATTATGGTCCTTGCCGAACCATGCAGTGGCATAACCGTTTTGCCGAAGGATTTCTGCGATGGTTGCCGCATCTTTTGATATGATACTGTCATATCCTGGATATCCTGTGGACATCTCGGTCACTACGCCATAACCCACAGAATGGTGGTTGCGGCCGGTGATCAAGGCAGCCCTCGAAGGCGAACAAAGGGCTGTAGAGTGAAATTGGGTATATCTTAGGCCATTGTTGGCGATCCTGTCCAGAGCCGGAGCAGGAATAGCCCCTCCAAAAGTGCTGGGAGCTCCAAAGCCGACATCATCTGTCATGATGAGCAGGATGTTAGGCGCCCCTTCGGGAGGTACGGTGCGCGGAAGCCAATATGGAGTCGATTGATAGGCATTGAGATTGATTTCACCTTTAAAAGGCGGCGGCGGCGGCGGCAGATACGACCCATCAATGGTAATAGTTGCATCGGGAGAACCAGAGATTCCATGAATCTGTTGTGCCTCCAATGCAGTAGTTCCCAACAGGAAAAAGAACGCAAAAAGCCACGTCATGACTCTTTTACCCAATGTATTCATTAATCCCCCAAAATATATAATTTTATTTTGATATATAGGTATTTTGTGTTATATCATCAATATCTATTTTTTTACTTCCAAAGAGGAAAAATGAATAAAAATTACCTGTCACTACTATGCGCACTTATCATTTTTGGTTTGCCCACTTGTCTGTATTCCCGCCAACCCTATCATGCCCAAGCCACTGTCGACAACGAAAGCGCCACAGTCAGCGCCTCGAATTTGGTGGATTTAACCAATGATTTGAGAACAACCAGCCTTGAACAGCTCATTCCCATCTACACCCCCACCTCTGCGGTTTCTATAGGTTATAATTTGAGAGGCCTTAAGGCACTGGCTTCATTTGCAGCCAATTCAACTACGCTGGTCGTTACCATTCCCAATGCGGGCATCACCCAATCTTTTACCGCTGCCACACGTGATCAAAGCTTGGTCTTGTTCAAAGAATATGTCAAGGAAGGCAAAAATTTGTCAAAAATACTCAAAGGCTACACACGATATTCTCCGATTGATCCCATTGCAGGAAATCCGAACAGCCTTATGGCACAGATGGCCCAGGCCGATTATCTGACAGGGGACCTATCTCCATTGGCCGGTTGCGCAAGCTGCTGGAGAGCCCAGCCCATAGTGCACCAGTTCCAGGCCGGAGCCTGCATCGGCCGTACTTTTACCCACGGTTATGATACTACAGCCGTTACCTTGCCTTTGCGATATTCTTGGTCGCCGGACCTTAAATGGGCTTTGATTCTTGATGCTCCACTCACATATAACAGGAATGGAGGCGCCTCCTCCCTGCTGGGATCTTTGGGAATGGGCCTGCAAATCCCCGTAACAGACGGATGGTCCCTGACCCCTATAGTCAGGTGGGGAGCCGGAGGAAGCTTGGACCTATGTACTGCAGGAAGTTTCATCTCGGCAGGACTTACAAGTACCTATAGATACCCTATAGGGAATTTTTCCCTTTGCATGACAAATTATGCCAGCTATATCACTTCAGTAAATTTTTGGATGACAGGGGAGAACTTTAACTATCACTTGCACAATGGATCCATCAAAAACGGTTTATCCCTCACCTCTTGCAAAGCATTTACAGTTTGCAGCAGGCCCATCAATTTTAAGATATCCGTAGTAGATACCTATTTTGCAGGAGACCGCCTTTTCATGAGGCATTATGATGAAGTGGCCCTTTCGTTGATAACAAGCTACCTGAACCCTTGCCTTTGCTACGATTGTTTAAGCGTGGCTTTAGCCTACCAATGGGGTTATAAAAATTATAAAGGGTATTTTCTCAATATGACTTACCAGTTTTAGAAAAATATATTGATATTTTTAATTTAAATAGTCATTGTCAAGTTATACAAAAATTCAGTTTATAGGGGGTAATTATGGCGAACAAAACATATGCCATTATGGGAGCAACTGGTCATGTTGGTAAGGTTTTGGTTGAAACTTTGCTAAAAAAAGGGAATCGAGTCCATTCCATTGGCCGCGACAAAAACAAATTGCAAAACTTAAAAGAAAAAGGGGCTGAAATTTTCCCAATCTCTGCTTTCGACGATTCTTCTGCTTTAACCAAAGCTTTTACAGAATGTGATGCAGTTTTTAGCTTTATACCTCCAAATTATCAAGAAACCAATTATGAAGTTTATCAAGACAAGGTAGGTGAAGCCATCAAACAAGCTTTGATAAAAACGAAAGTTCCTTTTGTTTTAAATCTCAGCAGCATTGGAGCTCATTTGCAACAGGGTACTGGCCCGATCAAGGGTCTGGCGCGGCATGAAAAACGTCTGAATACCATCCCTAACTTGAATGTCCTGCATTTGCGCCCTGGTTATTTTATGGAGAACCTGTATTGGTCTATTCCTCTCCTTAAAAAATATGGGATTATGGGTACTGCAGTTCGTCCGGACCTCCCTATTCCTATGATTGCTACGCGTGATATTAGCCTTAAAGCCGCCGAGTTTCTGCAAGCATTGAACTTCAAAGGACAAACGGTGTTCGAATTAATTGGTCCCAAAGAAATTACAATGGAAGAAGCTGTAACCGCAATAGGAAAAGCAATTGATAAACCCGATTTAAAATACAGGCAATTTTCCTATCCAGAAGTCCAAAAAGGAATGTTGGAAGCAGGCTTCCAACTGAATCCGGCTCAGCTGTTGCTTGAAATGTATCAGACCATTAACGAAGAAAAATTCACCCTGACACAAGATATGACCTCTGAACACCGTGGCAAAACCACCATAGAAGAATTCGCTTTGCATTCATTCGCACCTGAGATAATGGCAACAAAGCTCCACTGATTTACTCAAAGTTCAGGTTAAAAAGGTCTATTTAAAAAAAAATTTCCGGCAAGCCGGAAATTTTTTTTCCAAGAAGCAAAATTCAATTTTCCAAGTGCCGTTTCCAAAGGCCAAGGATTCAAATCACAAAGGACTTCCGCGCAAAGGCAAAGCCAACGCTCCCAGAGGGATGGCCAGAGATGAGGAAGACACGAAGGCCGGAAGGCGCGAAACTTAAACTGAGTCGCCCTCCTTTAACACGTACCCAATTGTGTTCATTTTTAGCCGAATCCCATATATAATTGCGCTCTCCGGATTGGACATATTCCATAAACCAGCTGATCGCTGTGTCTATCAAGCCTGAAATTTTCGTTCCAGATACTTTGTCATTTTTCTCCTTGGCCAGCTTTTTCTGATCTTTATAGGATTTATTTCTACCTATGATTTCTTTGCTTATCAATACCCAATGCGGCTTCTCAAGATTTCTTTTTTCTTGAAGAGCTTCTGGCCAATAATCTGGATCATAACCAATTTTATTTCCTTTTATTGGATTGGATACAAGTTTGCCAATAACCTCCAGGCTATCCAATGGAACTTCTTTGACCACCTCAATATCCATAGATGTATCGTCGACCTTTCCATTCTCTTGCGTTATCTTGACTGATTTAGGGATGAAAGTAAGGTAGTAGTTCCCCTTTTTCATATCTGCATAGGCTCGCCTTGGCAGCTGAGGTTCTTCTCCGGCATCCACTCCAATATATTCTTTCCATTCGCGGCTGCCAAAAGCTTTGGCTGGGCGTATCGTTTCGCGAAACTCTTTATTATCTACAAAAGCTTTCCAGTTTTTGCAAACCAAAGCCAGATTGGGAAGATCTGTTTTTACATTTTTGAAAATGATAGGCAATACATCAATAGGAAGGGAACCCGCTATGGGATCACTCATAGATTGCACTTCGTATTGGTTTGTTCCTGTTACATTAATATTATCTATTTGCATAAAATAACTCCATTTTGTTTACTCTTACAACAAATTCAATTATCAATTAACGTTAAGTATTTACAAGTATATATTATTTGTACAGTAAAATAACTTGTATGGAACTTGAGTTCTTTGTAGCGCCAAGTAATCAAATCCCAAAGGATTTCCGCGCAAGGACAAAGCCGACGCTAACTTCGGCACTGTCACAGAGATTGACACTAAGGCCGGAAGGCGCGAAACCTAAACCGAGTCGCCATCCCCTAGTTAGCTCATTAACACGTACCCAATTGTGTTTATTTTTAGCCGAATCCCATATATAATTGCCCTCTCCAGATCTGACATATTCCATAAAGATGCTTATGGCTGTGTCCATTAATCCTGAAATGGTAGTACCAGATATGTTTTTATTTTGCTCCTTGGCTAGCTTTTTCTGATCTTCATATGATTTATTTCTGCCTATGATTTCTTTGCTTATCAATACCCAATGCGACTTCTCAAGATGTCTTTTTTCTTGAAGAACTTCTATCCAAGATCCTTGAGTAAAACCAATTTTATTTCCTTTTATTGAATTTGCTGCCAGTTTGCCAATAACCTCCAGGCTATCCAATTGAACTTCTTTGACCACCTCAATATCAATAGAATTATCGTCGACCTTTCCATTCTCTTGCGTTATCTTGACTGATTTAGGGATGAAAGTAAGGTAGTAGTTCCCCTTTTCCATATCTCCATAGGCTCGCCTTGGCAGCTGAGGCTCTTCTCCCGCATCCACTCCAATATATTCTTTCCATTCGCAACTTCCAAAAGCTTTGTCTGGGCGTATCGTTTCGCGAAAGTGTTTATTATCTACAAAAGCTTTCCAGTTTTTGGAAACCAAAGCCAGATTGGGAAGATCTGTTTTCACATTTTTGAAAATGGCAGACAACACATCAATAGGAAGGGAACCCGCTATGGAATCTATCATAGATTGCACTTCGTATCGGTTTGTTCCTGAAACATTAAAATTATCAATTTGCATAAAATAACACTCCATTTTGTTTAAAAAGATTCTTACAACAAATTCAATTATCAATTAACGTTAAGTATTTACAAGTATATATTATTTATACAGTAAAATAACTTGTATAGAACTTGATTTCTTTATAGCTCATTCATTATACAGCAAACAAATCTTCTTTATTCAAATTTTTATTAATTTTCGGAGAAAGCGGTTTGACTCCAAAAATTTCCATAATTTTGACAGCACGATTCAAAAGAGATTCCATGATATTCATTAATTTCATCTTTTGAAACTTGAGCCTCTGTTACTCCTAACAATTTTGCAAGATCCCTTTGTGAGAGGTCATAGGCTATTCGGAGAGCAATCAAAAACCGACCTATATGATGCGGATCAGCTAAGTTAAGGATTAAATTCCAGTCACGATTCTTGATCCCTTCATAAATTTTAATTTCTTCTTTAAGTTGGTTCCTGAAGTTTACCAGGGGTGACATGGCAAGATCGATATCTTCTTTTGACAGTTCCAGTCTTTCAAGCTCTTTTCTCTGCTTGGATAACGCCTCATCATTTTGCACTAACTTTTTAAGCGCTGCTTCATACTCTCGTTTTGTTCGAATCATTTCTTCCTCCTTTCAGGAATAATTTTTATTATTCCTTTTGGTTGAACAAGTGCTCACGCAATCCCTCTCCTTTAGGGGAGGGTCAAGTGAGCTTTTTGTATCTTATATTTATTTTTTTTCTTTTTTTTCTTTCATTTTATTCTCAATAATGTTACCTATAAGATGCTTTTCATAGAAAAAGCATGTTATCTGACAGTCTATTGGGTTCGTAGAAAATCCTTCTACGGTAAAAGGCTAGGGCGTACTGGAGTGTACTGATTGTGGCTACACTCAATGCCTAACGGCAATAAATTTTGGTACGTACATTAGCAATCAATTTATTTTACTCTGGAACGGAGTTGTCTATCGGATTGTATCTGATAGATATAGGACGTGGAGCTGCAAATAAGACGCAAGGAGCGAATGCGAATTGTGCACGCAGCAGAGAAGCGTCAAAAAAGAAAGAATTAGTTGCTTAGGCTAATTCCAGAAGCCTGCTCCCTTTAGGGACAGGTAGTTCACAATCTCTAGATTGCCTAAATGCCGCCGGAAATTCTAAGGGATATCCGGTAACATCATCAATGCCGCACTTTTGCCCCAAGTGTGGAAAAAGTTCAATATTGTACATATACCACATTTTGGGGTGGTCATTGCTAGGCCATATCCACGATTTGTGCGGATCAATCTCATTTAAGGTTCGGATGATCCTGCTGAATTCTCTCGGATCGCATTCAAAGTAACCATCAATATCATTTGGATGATTTTTCTCCTCTACAAAAGAACCATCAACAAATAAGTTATCAACGCCAACGCTCCACAGTTGATTTGCTATGATCGCTAGGTTTATCACCAATTTTCGTCTCCAGTGAGTATCCCAATGGATGGGTTTAGGATCGGGACCCTCCACTAAAATTGAAGAGAGCAAAGCTTCAAGCGTAAGTTCATAATCTCCGGGAGGCAACATTCCTCGTTCATCAAATTTTTTCGGCAATTCCATTAATCTACCTATAATTGATTTATACCTATATTATAACTCAATCTAAAAGTTAAGTCAAAAAAAACCACGCGAATGAAAGAAAAACCAGTTCTAACCGTAGATCCGGATGTCTCATGCACAAGAAATCGACATTTCTTGGGCATGACGAATGTGTCATGCCCAAATTTTGAATATTTTTACTCATGAGGGAGTCCCTTGTTTTGAGCCTGCGCTTAGCAAAGATCAAATAAGGCGTCATTGATATAATAAAAGAGCACCACGCGAGAAAAAGAAAAACCGGTTCTAACCGTAGATCCGGATCAATCCTACCAATACCCCCTGCACGATTAATTCTGCCTGCTTGACAATGATAGGAGATTGAAGAGTGGAATGGCTGTGAAGACGGATATATTGCCCTTCAGGATAAAACCGCCGGATGAGAAGCTCATCTTTATGGATTAACCCCACAATTGTTTCGCCGGGCTGGACCTCCTGCCTGGCTTCCACAATTAATAGGTCCCCATCCACAATATGCTCATCTATCAGATTATCCCCCATTACACGAAACACATAGGTAGATTCGGGTGAAGATACCATGGAACTAGGGACACTTAATGTCTGTGATTCGGGAAAAGTGGAAATGGGTTCTCCCCCTTTTATATGGCCAATAAAAGGCAATTGAATTTCCCAAGGCTTTGTCTGGGGCTGATGTCTGTCGCTGGCAAGAGCAAGGGAACGCCTTTTTTTTGGTTCATTTGTCAAGATGCCTTTTCTCTTCAGAATCCGCACATGCTTGTAGACTGTACCCAAGGACTGAAAACCAAAATGGAGACCAATTTCACGATAGCTAGGAGAATAGTGGTGATCAATGATAAATGTATGGATATAGTCTGCCACTTCCTGCTGTCGCCGGGTCAATCCTGTCATTGTTTTATTCCTGGATTTGAAAGATGGGAACAAAGTAAATAATCAAACAAACAGGCGGTATACCACATAATCACCCCTGACATGAACACATCAGAAAAAAAATGGCCTCCCATCATCATCCGAGCCAAACCTAACGCTGTCCCCAATGCGATGGCAATGGCGAATAAAAACCAGTAATATCCCTTATGTCCTAGCCTTTTGCATAGCAACGCAACGGAAAAAAAGTAAAACCCCATCGTACAATGGCCGCAGGGAAATGACTTGGACGGCTCGGGCTGTTCAAAAAGATTGGGCTGCCAGTAGGGCCGAAAAGCCTGCTTCCCGCCAAATTCTACAGTCTGGCGGGGCCTGGGCCGTCCCCAATGGTCCTTAAATACAGTATGCACAATTAATCCCGCTCCAAGCGCCATGGTCAAGACCAAAGCTAGGGCTGCATTCTGCCATTTCCGCAGGCCAGTAAGAAAAAATGACAGAATGAATACAATTAAAGCCCCAACAGCAACAATCTGGGCCGGGAAGACCGCATAGTTAAACATGAAATCGCTGAAAGCGTTTGTCTTGAAATGCGGGGGCTCCTTGAAATAAAAATAGGACTCCAGAACCCTATCCAAATAAGGAGTAAAAGGAGTTAGGACTGCCATCAAAAGAAGGGGCAGCAGCCACTTTGCATTTCGATAAATGAAATTCGTGGATATAAAAGAATGTTGAGATACAATCACGCCCATACACCTATAAAATTATCTCCAGCCTAGCTCGTGGCCTTGTTACCACTAAAATCGATTTAATGTTGTACATTACCGCAAATTATACCACTAAAATCGATTTAATGTTGTACAATCCCGCAAATATACCACTAAAATCGATCTAATGTTGTACAATACCACAAATATACCACTAAAATCGATCTAATGTTGTACATTACTCAAATAAAGCAACTGCTCATAAAGTTGAGGTAAGGTAACCAGGGCGAGTAACCAGGGCGTCTCGCCCTGGTCCAGGCCGAGACGGCTTGGCTACTCCTTTTACCTCAACTTTATGAGCAGTTGCCAAATAAATTCATGGATATAAAAGAATGTTGTGATACAATGACGCGCATATACATATAAAATAACCCCATGACCAATCCGTATGAAATTTTAATCTTATTGTTTTTCCTGTGCATGGCATTTTTTGCAGCGGTGGTTCTTTTTATGAAACATCGGGATAAAATCCGGATGGAAAAGCAACTCGCGGAGAAGGAAGGTTTTCTTTCAAAAGCCTGTCAGGAAATAGCTCACCTTAAAACCAAAGTTTTCGAAGCGGAAATAAAGCTGGAACAGGAAAAGAAGATGGCCTCGGAAAAACAGATCATCCTAGACCAGGCCCAGGCCAAATTGTCCGAAACATTCAAGTCGATTTCTCTGGATGTGTTCAACCACAATTCCCACGCCTTCCTGAATCTGGCCACTGCAAAACTGTCCCAATTTCAGGAAGGAGCCAGAGGCGACCTGGAACTGCGCCAAAAAGCCATTGACGCCCTCGTCAAGCCCATCAAGGAAACTATCGAGCGGGTGGATTCCAAAATCCAGGAAATAGAAAGAAACCGCTCCCAGGCCTATGGCTCTTTAACTGAACAGGTCAAATCCCTGGCAGCCACACAAACGCAGCTACAAACCGAAACGGGCAATCTGGTCAAGGCTTTGCGCATGCCTGTTGTACGGGGACGATGGGGAGAAATCCAATTGCGCCGCGTCGTGGAAATGGCGGGCATGATTGAACATTGCGATTTTTTACAGCAAGAATCCGTTACCCAGGACGATAAACGATTCCGTCCCGACCTTGTTATCAAACTCCCCAATAACAAACAAATTGTCGTTGATTCCAAAACACCATTGAATGCCTACCTGGATTCCCTGGAAGCGCAGGACGAAGTCCAAAAATTGCAGCGTCTCAAAGACCATGCGCGACAAGTGCGGACGCATATCAACCAGTTATCAGCCAAAACGTATTGGGACCAATTTCAGCCCACTCCGGAATTTGTCATTCTTTTTTTACCTGGCGATCCGTTCTATAGCGCAGCCCTGGAGCAGGATCCCAGTCTGATCGAGTGCGGGGTAGACCAACAGGTGATCATAGCGACACCTTCCACACTGATTGCTTTATTACGGGCGGTTGCCTATGGCTGGAAACAGGAGAATATAGAAAAAAATGCCCAGCAAGTGGGGGAATTGGGAAAGCAATTATATGAGAGGATCAGGGTTTTAGCAGAGCACCTGGACCTTATTCGCAAAGGGCTTGATGCTACGGTAGATGCTTACAATAAAGCTGTTGGCTCTATTGAAGGGCGCGTTCTGGTCACGGCCCGCAAATTCAAGGAATTGGGCGCCGGAAACGAAAAAGAAATAGAGCCCCTGAATACCGTAGATAAAACCACACGTTCGCTTAGCGATATAGTTTCAAACCACTGAGCCACTGAGATCACTGAGAAAATATGAGATAATTGAGAGGGATTATATTATTGGGCGTCTAATGTCATGCTTCTCATGCTTCAAACTTATATGTGAAAGATGATCGCGTCTATCCTCCCTATCTCATACTTTCTCAGTGATCTCACTGGCTCAGTGGTGAATGCAAAGAGGCCTACTCCGCTTCATCTTCAGGATCGGGCTCGAAATCTTCCAGAGTCTTCAGTTTTTTCCCTGCAATTACCTTAACTATAGATAAAATGCAGGAAACAACGAGGTATAACCAAGAGATGACTAAAAAGACAACGGGGAAATGATTAAGGATTCCATAAAAAATGAAGACCGCTGCCAAGACAGTCAAAAAAACGACATGAAAAGATTTCACACGTATTTGCAGGCTTTTGAAACTGGGAAACTTCCAACGGCTGATCATAAAATAGCCTAGGGTAATCATGGCCATAAATAAAATCGTTTCCCTTGTGCTTTCAGTCAATGCCAGTATACTATGCAGTTCATCGGAGACCAAAAACAGATTCAGAGAAACAGCTGCTGCAGCTGCTGCAGGAATCGGCAAGCCCGTAAAATTCCTGTTGCCAGAATCTGGCAAAGCGGGATCCAGCTTGGCCTGATTGCTCATGACATTAAACCTCACTAGCCTGAGAACCCCGCAGACAGAATAGACCATGGCAGCAATAGTTATTAAAAAGGACTGTTCCGTACCTGGGGTAATGGACAAACTTTTCAGAATTATGACGGAAGGTGCAACTCCAAATGTAATAGCATCGGCCAGTGAATCAAACAATCCGCCGAATTCACTTTCAGCTTTCATGGCCCTGGCGACAGCGCCATCTAGCACATCAGCAAAAGCGGCCAGGACGAGTATGCCTGCCACAGCTGTCAAAACATGCAAATTGGCGCCGCCAATAGGGATCATATTCATTTTGAATATCACAAACAGACCGCATGAAAGGCCGAAAGCTGTAATTACATTTGGAAGCAAATGAACGCGTTTCATGGAATGAACTCTTATAAAATATACACGTTAATTATAACGGAAGTTCCCCCTTTTAATGAAGCGCTTTTTTTGCTAACTATTGAACAAGAAACATGATACAATCACTTAAAAACGAGTAAATCCATGCATTCCAAACCCGTACATTTTAATACAGTAGGTCAAAAGTATGGCGATTTTGAAGTCGCCCGCTATGTGGATCTGCCTGAATTGCAAGCCCATCTGATTGAACTTGTCCATAGGCCCACACAAGCCAAAGTCATGCACATTGCCAACGAAGATACTGAAAACCTCTTTTGTCTTTCTTTTCAGACGTTTCCTGCTAAATCCAATGGAGTGGCCCATGTCCTGGAACATACAGTATTATGCGGATCAAAAAAGTTCCCTGTGAAAGACCCGTTTTTTTCAATGACCCGCCGCAGCCTAAACACCTTCATGAATGCTTTGACAGGATCCGACTTTACCTGCTACCCTGCAGCCACACAAGTTAAGAGAGACTTTTACAACCTTCTAGATGTGTACATCGACGCCGTTTTTTTTCCCAATCTCAAGCATCTGAGTTTTTTGCAGGAAGGGCATCGTCTGGAGTTTGCCGATCCGAAGGATCCTTCCTCGCCTCTTGAATATAAAGGAGTGGTATTCAATGAAATGAAAGGGGCAATGGCCTCCCCTTCTTCCAGATTGTCCGAGGTCATTCATGCCCTCTTATATCCCCATTCGACTTATGGGATCAATTTTGGAGGAAATCCCCAAATTATTCCACAATTGACTTACGAGGAACTCATCGCTTTTCACAAGGAATTTTACCATCCGGCGCACTGCCTGTTTTTCTTTTATGGCAATTTACCCCTGCATGGCCATCTGGATTTTATAGCCGAAAAAGCCCTGAAAGGAGTGGCGCCGGCCCAACCCCTGCCTTCCTTGCGCTTCCAGAAAAGATATGAAACCCCTCAATATGCTGAAGCCTTTTACCCCATCGCCCACGATGAGGATCCTTCGGCAAAAGGTTTCGTCGCATTCGGATGGCTGACATGCCCCATTACTGACCAAGAACAGGTATTGGCTTTGAGCATCCTGGAAATCATTTTATTAGATACCGATGCCTCCCCCCTTAAAATGGCCCTGCTCAAATCCGGTTTATGCAAACTCGTGAGTTCACATATCGATACAGATATCCATGAAGGCAACTGGATCATTACTTTGAGGGGCTGCGAGCCGGACAAGGCGGGAGAATGCGAACATCTGCTCAACAAGACCTTGGAGGAGATCGCCCTTCATGGAGTGCCTCTTCACATGGTAGAAAATGCCATTCATCAACTGGAAATTTATCGAAGCGAAATTGGGGGAGACCAAGCCCCCTTCGGGTTGTCCCTCTTTATGCGCGCCGGTTTGCTCAAGCAACACAAAGTTTTGCCTGAAGAAGGATTAAAAATCCATTCCCTCTTTGATGCGATCCATAAGAAAGCCGTGAATGATCCCAACTATTTCTCCACTATCATCCAGAAATATCTGCTGGACAATCCCCATAGAGTTCGCCTTGTCATGAAGCCTGACAAAGACCTTACAGCAAAAGAACATGAAGAAGAACAGCGCCTTCTCGAAACACTCCGTTCCAGGCTTTCAAAAAAGGAGATCAACAAACTCATAAAGCAATCTGAAGAACTGACGGAATTTCAAAAAAATCAGGAAGAAGAAAATATCGATGTACTTCCTAAACTGGATTTGGAAGATATCCCGAAACAATCAAGGCATTTTGAACTCACCAGGGAAAAAATAGGCCCCCTGAATGTTTTTCATCACGATTGCTTTACAAACAAGATCCTTTATACCGACCTTGTCTTTCCCCTGCCTGCCATTCCCTATGAAGATTTGCCACTGGTAAGACTGTTTTGCGTTCTGCTGACCCAAATGGGCTGCGGGAAACGGAGTTATGTGGAAAACCTGGAATTTATTCAGGCCAATACGGGAGGTGTCAGCGCATCCCTGACCTTTAACCTGCAAGCCCAGGACCAGCATCAGTTCTACCCCTCACTTCACTTGAGAGGCAAAGCTCTTTACCGAAAAGCCGCCAAACTCTTCACTTTACTGGGCGATCTCACGCAATCTGTAGACTTTACAGACCTTCATCGTCTTAAGGAAGTGTTATTGAAGCACTATACCTCTATGGAATCCACTCTGGCGCAAAATGCCTTGCGCTACGCTATCAATCTTTCTGCGAGCGGCCTCGATGCGGCCTCATTACTGGCCAATACCTGGTATGGACTGGATTATTTCTGGAAAATAAAAGAAATTGCCACAGACCTCCGTCAGCACTTGACTCCTCTTTCCCATAAGATGCAGGAACTTCAAAATACCCTATTAGGACTGGAAAACCCCGACATGGTCCTTACCTGCGATATTGAATTGTACAATGAATTGAAAAACCACTCTTTCTATGGTCTGACACACATCCCCGCCAAGCCCTTCGAAAAATGGAATGGCGATTATCCCCATAGAAAAGTCCCGTCGCAAGGTCGAATCATTGCCTCCCCAATAGCCTTTATAGGCAAAGTGATCAAAACGGTCAGTTTTGTCCATCCCGATTCTCCAGCCCTGGCCTTGGCTGCCTGCCTGATGGACAATCTCACGCTGCATCCACTGGTAAGGGAACAGGGAGGGGCTTATGGCAGCGGAGCGGTCTCGAATGCCATTTCAGGTAATTTCTACTTCTATTCCCACCGTGATCCCAATATCAGCAAGACATTGGAAGCTTTTGAAACTGCCTTAAATAATCTTATAGAAGGTTATTTCCATGATTCTGATGTGGAAGAATCAAAATTTGAAATTATTCAAAGTCTGGATGAACCGGTACCCCCCGGCCTGCGCGGAGAACATGCCTATGGATGGATCCGAGAAGGAAAAACACCAGCCATCCGGCAAGCCTTTAGAGACCGGCTGCTTGCCTTAACGAAAAAGGAAATCGTATCTTCCATAAGCAAACACGTCGCACCACGGTTTGAAAGTGGTACTACAGCTGTATTTGCCGGGCACGGATTATTGGAAAAAGAAAATGAAATCCTTCAAGCTAAAGGATATCCCCCTCTGATCATTGAAAAAATATAAGGGACGAAAAGGACATAACCACTGAGCCACTGAGACCAGTGAGAAAGTATGAGATAATTGAGAGAGGGTCTGAAGTCTAACTCTCCTCTATCTCAAACCTTCTCAGTGATCTCACTGGCTCTGTGGTTATGCCCCTTGTCCCTTTACTGCTATTTCTTTTGGAAAAAATCGCTGATGTGCTGCTTGAAATCTTTGCAGGCTTTATCTGCTTGCAGTTTCATTTTCCATCTATGGTTGTTCGTTTCCGCTACAAATTTGGCTAATTCATCCAGGTGTTTTCCCGCTGTTTTTTCCACATGATTCCTGATTTTGTCTTTGAGGACTTCCATCCAGGCTTGATCGGCCAGTTCAATCAGCTGACTGGAAAAATCTTTATGCTCCTCATGGAAATGACCGCATACGTTTTCATGGCAACAACAAGGACATGTTTCATGGTGACCATGTCCTTCCTCATGACATTCATGGGCGCCGCAAATTTTATGATGATGTTTCATCTTTTCTCCTCCTTATAAATTTTAGGTGATATAACTTGAGATATACCAAATATTTTTTTTAAATCAAACAAAAGATGATATCAGCATTTCCGCACTATAATAGCCGTGACTGTTTTATCATTGCCTCCCATGCTGACCATCAATCCAAAAGGTTTTTGGATGGGCGCCTGATTTTCAGCCTTGCCTGTCAGTTGATGCAACAGGTCGACCATTTGTCTGACGCCTGTGGCTCCGGTGGGGTGGCCAAATCCACAGAGTCCACCGGACAGATTGACAGGGAGAAGTCCTTCTTTCAAGGCATGCCCTTCCATGACATAAGCCGGCGCGTGTCCAGGCTTTGCTATTCCCAAGGCTTCCAAAGATAGCAATCCACTAATGGTAAAACAGTCATGCAGTTCAAGAAGGGCGACATCGTTTATGGATATATGGGCCATTTCAAAAGCCTTTTTAGAAGCTATTATGGTTGTATTCAGGATGGTTAAATCCCTGGGCGGAACTGTTATATCGTCTACTGCTTCCCCAATAGCGACAATTTCAACGGCATCCTGAGGCTGCAATCCACATTTTTTTAGTCCTTCTTCAGATAGTATGACCAGTGAGGAGGCTCCATCGCTGTTTTTCGAACAATCATAATAATTCAGCCAGGGAATAAACTTCTCGGGATCCGGCGGCGTCATGCCCAAGGAAAACAGATCAGGCGAGGTGTTGTGATACTCCTGGGCTTTTGAATTCTTACGTGCATTTAAAATAGCTGTTTCATACCATTTCGCCATGCCTCGTCTTGAAAAATCGTGCCCATATTTTTCATAATAGGCCCTGGCCCGTTCTGCAAAAATCCCCGGGAAAAAGTAGGCATGCCCTTCTTTTCTTTCTTTTCCGTAATAGGAAGCTCCGGCCAATACATCGGCCCCATAGAGGGACTTCATCCTATTTTGCATTTCGAATCCTGCCACAAAAACAGCATCAGACATATCGGATAGGACGCTTCGAACAGCCATGGACAGGGCCCTTCCGCCTGTACCGCAAGCACCCTCTATTCCTGTACACGGTTTATGCAATAATGAAGGCAGCATAAAAGGCAAAAAGGCAGGCAGGTTGCCCTGCCTGATAAATTGAGAAGACATAAAACTGCCCAATAGTCCTTCATCAAGAGATGGATGCTGCAACTGGCGGCATGTCCCTTCTGCTGTTTCTTTCAGGTAATCTTCAAAGGGACGCAGAGGTCTTCCGGGATCGAATTCCTTGCGGCCAGGCCCCAAAAAAACAGTGTTATATCCTGCTGCGGCATAGACTTTTTTTCTGAAAGAAGCCACTTTAACACCTCAAATTTACGCTTAATTCCACATCCTGCAACCCATACAGATGGTAAAAACCGAGTTTCAGGATGGCATCTACATCTTCGACGCTATTAGCTACGCGTGTATGGACCAGCTTTTTTGCAATATTTTTGGAATGGGTCAAATACTGCCGGGCTAACTCGGAACCTGTAGTGTGGTCCTGAGCCATCTCAAAAAAATAGTTTTTCAGTTTATCCAAAGGCGCAGGGTCTTTTTTCAATTTATTCCACGAGGCGTGGCCCTTGGGAAATTTTCCCAGCACGTCATCGCAATCGGACGACCAGGGAGTCGATATAGGAATATATTTTTCATCTGAAATGGAATAAATACCTGATTTCATGGAATTCTCGTATTGAAAAAATCCATTTTTCTGAGAGCCATCCGAATTCTGACCGCCCAATATGCCCAAATTTATCATCTTGTCAAAGAGTGGATCCTGGAAAAGTTCATTGGAAATATGGGCGCTCATTATTTGACAGATGCTATCAAATATATCGATGCCCACATAATCGATGAGTTGAAAAATCCCCATAGGTCTTATTAAAAATTCTTGAGTCACTCTATTTATCATATAAATGGAGCAGGGATGAGAATAGTTCCTTGAAAGCTCGCTGACCTGTTTTGCAGCATACATCGCTTCCCGAATGAAGTAGCCGTTGCCAATAAAACCCGCCACGTCCCTTGAAACCACCACCGTCTTATCCAATTTATTTGCCAGTTCTTTGGCCAAAGATGCCGCTTTAGGATCGGCCTGATCTGGAACAATCAATTCGATCAACTTTTGTATCAGGGGAGGATTATAAAAATGGAATCCGATCAGTCGGTTATGCAAATGAGCTTTTTCATTAAGAAGATGAATGGGTATCGAAGATGTATTTGTGAAAAAAATGATCTCAGGACTGGCCTGTCCGGCAATTTCAGACAACACGTCCGTTTTAATTTCCAAATTCTCGACAATAGCCTCGATGACAAGATGGGAATTTTTGGCAGCTAACCAATCTGTTTCAAAACGCACGATCCGAAGGGCTCCATCCACAAAGTACTGGATAATCTCTGCATTGCCAATCAAATGAGATTTCGAATAAAAACATCGTCTCAGCCTGTTGATGTGACGCTCGGCATACCTTACCAAATGATTTTTCATTGTTATCGACAAAGCATTCAAAGCGGCGTCATTGACATCAATTAAAACCAGCCTGAAATTTCCCGATCCGATATCTTCCGTCGATTCAGCCTCGAGAAGGGCCATTTCCTGCAAAAGGAGCAAGGCTATCCCGCTTCCCATTTTTCCGCCGGCTCCAAGGACAGAAACGCGCTGTAAAACTTCTTCTAGCATACTTCCCCATAAAAAAGGCATCCTATTTGCAAATTATCTGATCCATTTATTTTGATAAAGAAACTTTTAGTTTAATCTGTTATACTCTCAATCATGTATAAAATAAAAATCCTGACTGTAGGTAAAACCAAGGAAACCTGGCTGGATGAAGCTATCCAGGAATATGTGAAAAGACTAAAACCTCTAAGCGGATGTGGAATTTCTGCTGGCCAAAAATGAGGAGCAGCTCATCGATTGGGCGGACCATGAGGCCTCAGCCATTTGCCTGGATGAGAAAGGCAATTCCCTCTCCAGCGAAGAGTTTTCCCAGTTTCTATTAAGAGCATTGGAAAATGGAGGCTCCAGACTGACATTTATCATAGGAGGAGCCGAAGGCCTGCCTTCCCATATAAAAAAAAGATATCCTCTTATCAGCCTGTCTCCCATGACCTTTACCCACCAGATCGCCCGTCTGATACTGTTGGAACAAATCTATAGGGCCCTGGAAATAGCCAAGGGTTCAAAATATCATAAGTAGTGAAAAAAATCTGATAGCAGCAGGTTGAATTTCTTCTGAATCTCTTGAGAAAGGTTGTTCACAGATCGCTTTTGATTGATTAGAAAATATAGCTCGTACGTCTTTGCCGAAGGATTTTCTATCAGTATGGAATGCCAGGGCTCGACAGAGGTTTTTTCCCTCATCGTATCATTATGAACTGCAATTTTAAGTTCTTTCCAGCTATCTGCCAATAAACTTGTTTTTAGTAAATCTGCAATATGGTCCATAAGAAACAGATAAGCTACTTTTCCAAATACTAGATCGTAAAGATCTGTTTTCTCAGGCAGGAGCATCTCCTTATATGGATTTTGATCCGATGTGCCTGATATTTCTGATATTTGTTGGATAAATAAACTGTAATTCGACTGGACTTTAGACAACAGCAAGAAAAGATTTTGAATCTTATCTTCAGAGGGTGAATATTGAAAAGCATCCAAAAACCTGCAAAGATCAGATACGGCATTGGTTAAATCAAGAAGCTTTATCAAAACTTTTTTTTCATGTTCTGCCGCTTGAATTTTATTAAAAATAAGGGGATATTTTTCTTGATGTTTTAAACTACAGCGAAGAAATGCGAAACTCAACAACACCGGAACAAAACCAGAAACACTCAAAATGACTCCTTCTAAACATTGGTTTTTACCGCATAATACACTTCCTGCGATAAATTGTATCATACCAGCTATTAGAAACAATAAAGACAGCGAAAAGTTTGTGATATGGCGACATCTTAGATTTTGTAAAAAGACCCCCATCTCTTTGTTCTGGTTATAGATTATAAGGAAATTGGAATGCAGCTTGCAGGAAAAGATCTCATAAAAATCAGGAAAAATCCGTTGGGTAATCTCTGATACCTTGTCTATTATTTCACCTTCTTTACCAACCCATTGACTCATCTCCAGTTGAATGGGCATGTAATCTGTTTGAACTATCGCATACATTTTTAAATCCTAGTTGTTTTCTAGTTTGCGTAACGCAAATGCGGAACGAAAATAGATAACAGCTCCATTGATCAAGGCAGCACCAATGGCCACATCTATAAGACCTCTTACATCATTCGATACCCCTGCCCATTTGATCCCCATTCCAAGGCCTATCATGCCTAAGATAAGAATAAAATATTTAAGGCTATAAAGATTGGACAATGAAGTAGGATTGGAAAATTGTCGGATTCTTTCAATTCCCTTTTGAGCCGATTTTCCCAATACGAATCTTCCTTTTAAAAAACCGATCAATAAACCGAGGCATAGCAAAATTAATACCGTTTGCTCCAGTCCGCCGGCTAAAGGAGATAAAGACTGAATGAGAGGATAGCTCCGATCGATCGTGTGATCTATCCCAAGGGTCGAGAGAAGGTGAGACACCCCTAAAGGCATCAGAAAAAGCCCCACCCCCAACCAAACGAGTCCGGAAATAAAAACCATGGTCGAATGCTTGCATTGCATAATGTAATTCCTGTTGTTGAATTTTTTCGCACGGGCAAAATTTATTAACCACAGAGCGCACAGAGAGAGCTGAATATTCGAAAATTCATATCCCCAAAACATTCAATTGCGCGCTTTGCGCGCAATTGATAGCTGTCGATCATGCCGCTACAGCGGCATGATCGAATTTCAAAGAGGAAGGATCCCTCTCTGTGCTCTCTGTGTTCTCTGTGGTTTAAAATTTATTAACCACAGAGAACACTGGTTAATTTACCATTTCCAGGCTAGGGCAAAACCTAAAACATCTTTGGTTTCGCTGATGTTAACATTGCCGCCCCCCAAAAAGTCCGGAATGTCATGTCGTCCATGAATGGAATGTTCAAAACCATGAGCGTAAAATCCCGAAAATTCCCCGCAATTACACCAGTTCCAGGTAAATCCACAAGTGATGTAATTGAGCACTACATCGTCTATAAGGGTATTTGTAGCTGTTTGAGAACGGGAAAAGAGCGCATTCACGTGACGGAACCCAGCGCGAACCGTCAGAGCATCACACAATCTATATTCCGCACCGATGCGGTAAAATGTCTGATTATGGAAGCCGAATCCTGTGCCATTATCGCTGCCAAGGGGATTTGCGATGAAGAACTCTTCATCCATAATCAGTTTATTTGAAAGCGCCTTGATCCCATGCCAGCGAAGATGCTCGACGTCGAAGCAAATCGTCAAACAGGGCCATGGGTCTACGGCGATGCCTCCACTTATTTTCTCTGGGATATCGATCTTGCCATGTTCAGCAAAAAACCCGTCATATTTTTTATACCTGTCCATAGTAGTTTTAGGACGGTATGTGGCGCCGATGGAGAGCCAGTCTGCCAGCTGACCGTAATATCCCACTGTGAAGCCAAGGCCATGGGAATAGTTATAACCTTTGTTTGACACATGCCCTGGATGGGAGCTGAATTCGGGATTGCTAAAATTTTGAACGCCGTTCACCTTGACGCGGGCGATATGCCAGTCCGCGGAAATTCCAAGGGCGTGGCCGTCGCATATGCCAAAAGACACTGAAGTGGCCAGTTCTTCATGGACATATTCTATCCCGGCTTTGCTTGTGCCAAACAAAGGCTGAATTTTATTTAGAGTGGCTTTTTGGAAATCCCGATTGAAAAGAGCGACCCCAAAAGACCAATGTAAATCCCAACAATTGCAAATGTTCGTGCACCAGTCTGTATTGAATCCCGCATTACCTACTCCATAATCATGTCTGCGCATCAGATTGAAATGGCCATTGGCTTGCGGCTCATATGGAGGGATAGGAGCCAGGTTTCCAAATACCCTTGAATGGCCCTGGTCATGGACCCAGCCGCCTTCTATATCCGCCCTGTTCCCTACAGCGATCATTCCGGCGGGATTATACGCAACGGCAAAAGAATCCTGCGGGTAGGCAACTGCCGTTGCTGCCATGCCTAAAGATTTTACGCTTGCAAAAATAGCTTCCGCTTTACTTGGTGCACTGCAGAAGATAGCCAGCAGGCCCAGAGTGGAAGAAAGTAATAGTTGGCGGACTTTCATTCTTTAACTCCTTGATTTTGGTAGTTTTTTTTATTCATTCGGTTAACCCGAAGTCATATATCAAATCCCTGTATTTTGCAATTAAAAAATTATGTTCCAATCTAAATTCTTATAGATTTTTATTGAAAATTCGAATTGACTTTGCTACATATCCACTATTATGCAGTACCAAGTGCTTAATCCCTATTCCGCCTTTAGGTTCGGAGAGGACGTTGCTTTGGGTGAACGCCATGCATAAAAGCAACCTCTTCATCGGACTGCTTTTTTTCTCCATTCCGCTGCTGCTTTTTGCAGAAACTGTTCCCGGAGAAGGTCTTCCTTTATACTATTACCGGCATCCAAAGTTCGAGAATTTTGGAGATTATATCTCTCTAAAAATTGTCGAAAGGATATTGGATGGAAAAGTCCAACTCAGCAATAAACGGGCTCCGCCAGGACAAAGAAAATTTCTGGCCCTGGGCTCCTTGCTTTTCGCAGCCAATGATTACGATGTTTTATGGGGTACGGGAACCAATGAAAAGCGTTCTGACAAAAACGATTATGACTTTAGAATGCTGGATGTCCGGGCGGTCAGAGGCCCTTTGACCCGTCAGATATTAATGGAACGGCATGGCATTCCTTGTCCTGAAATTTATGGTGATCCCGCCTTGTTGATGCCATACCTCTTTCCTGAATTTAAAAGACCGGACAATCCGTCGTACGATTATATTGTCGTCGTCCATTACAATGATTTAAACCTGTTTCCAAAAGATGCCAAAGGCAGAATTGTATATGCAGTTGAACCTTGGGATACCGTAGTAAAAAAAATTCTGGACAGCCGCTTTGTCATCTCCAGTTCACTTCATGGAATCATTGTTGCAGAAGCTTTTGGGATACCCGCAAGGCTTCTCAGAGTGAACGAAAAAGAACCCCTGATAAAGTTTCAGGACTATTATCTGGGAACAAACCGCTCTGAAACTGTTTATGCTTCTTCCATTGGGGAAGCTTTGCTAATGGGAGGCGCTCCCCCTTTTCAATGTGATCTAGAAAAGCTATATGATGCTTTTCCTTTCGAATTTTGGCCTAGTACATACTTTAAAAAACCCAATTTTGTTTATAAGTGAGAAAAGTCATGAGTCTAAAAAGACACTGTCGATTTTTTCTTTTTTTGATATCTTTGCTGTCAATTTCGATTGAAATCACAGGGCATGCCCTGAGGGATCTGGAATCAAATATTCCGGATTTTGTTTTGGAGACAAAAAAATTGGAAATTCCGGGTTGCCCGGATGCTTTTAACCCCTCCATAGTCAGGTGGAAGGGATCTCTCCTAATGAGCTTTAGAATAAGGGACCCCGTTACATTACTCACAAATCAGATCGGATTTATCTGGTTAGATGAAGAGTTCAATCCAAAATCTCTTCCTCAAATCCTTCAAATGGAAGCTGGACATTCCCCTCTAGCGATGACTCAGGACCCCCGGTTGGTCGAAATAGATTCAAAACTTTACATGGCATACAATGAATTTTGCCCAGCATCCACCGGATCTAACAGAAGAATGACCTATTCCAGACTTATCGAAGAGCAAGGTTTTTTTTTTATTGACACCCCCTACAATCTGCTGGATTTTGATGGACAGGATCCAAATAAACAGGAAAAAAACTGGGTGCCTTTTGATTATAATGGCAACTTGATGTTTGCCTATAGCATTCATCCCCATCATGTTTTAACCCACGTTCCAGAAACAAATATCTGCATTACCTTCAGCCTTAACCCATCGAATATTAAGTGGAATTTTGGAATCCTCAGAGGAGGCACACCCGCACTAAAAATCAATAATGAATATCTGGCCTTTTTTCATTCAGTAAAAGATCTGATCTCTGTGCAATCGGAAGGAAAGAGAATTAACCATTACTTTATGGGGGCCTACACTTTCAATTCCGAACCCCCTTTCCAGATTACGAGAATCAGCCCGGAGCCCATAGTGGGTAAAAATTTCTACAATGGGCCGTTACATACTACCTGGAAACCTCTTTTAGTGGTATTTCCAATGGGATTTGTGCATGATGATAATTACATTTGGATTTCTTATGGGAGGCAAGACCATGAAGCCTGGATTGTTAAACTGGATAAGAAGGCCCTTCTTGAAAGCCTTGTATCCATATCTCCATTTGATTAACCTGGCAGGACTCATCTGTTTCCCGCCATTATATGGGGAAATGGACCTTGAGGAAACCCTTCCTGATTTTGTTTTGGAATCAAAAAAAATCGATATTCCAGGGTATCCCCATGCCTACAATCCCTCCATCATCCGATGGAAAGGATCCCCCCTTTTAAACTTCAGGATCACCCACAATCCCAAATCCCCTTTTGATTCTGAAATTGGCCTTGTTTGGCTGGATGAGGAATTCCATGTCATCTCCACCCCTTTTTTTCTCGATACAAAAGGATTGCTGCCCATCCCTTCCAGAGCTGAAGACGGACGCCTCGTACAAGTGGGGGAAAAACTATACATGGTTTACAGCAATAACACCGAAGAAAAAGTCATCCGAGGAGGATTTCGGGTCTATATAGGAGAAATTATTTGCCTGGAAGATTCCTTTGAATTGATAAATAAAGAATGCCTGGCCTCATTCGAAGGGGAAAATAGAGATATTCGAGAAAAAAATTGGGTTCCATTTGACTATAATGGAAATTTGATGCTAGCTTACAGTCTTAATCCCCACGTCATTTTCCAACCGATTATAGGAACGGGCAGCTGTATGACCCATGCAATTTCAAATGACTTGATCAATTGGGATTGGGGACACCTTAGGGGTGGGACGCCGGCACTGAATATGGAAGATTCGGAATACCTTGCATTTTTTCATTCTTCCAAACCTATGCTGACAGCCCATTCCGAAGGAAACACGATTTTACATTATTTTATGGGAGCCTATACCTTTTCTGCCACGCCCCCTTTTGAGATAAATAGAATCAGCCCCGAACCTATTGTTGGAAAAGGATTTTATAGCGGAACTCCCTATGCGTCCTATTACTGGGAAAAAAAACAAAGGGTGATTTTTCCGGGTGGATACCTTTACGACAAGGATTATATCTGGATTGCCTATGGACGGGAAGACCATGAAATATGGATCGCAAAACTTCATCGTGAAGGTTTAATGAAAAGCTTGATTCCAATTAAACAAAAAAAACTTTAAAACAGGAAAGTACTTATGAAAAGTAAAACAGTATTCCTCGCCTATTTGTATTTCGTTTTTTCCAATTTTTTTGCAGCAGCACAGACGCCTGTTCTCATTGACCTGGAACAGAGTCCCTCACCCTTTATCCTCAATACGCAAAAAATCGAAATCCCGGGTTATCCCAATGCCTGCAATGCTTCTATTATCCGCTGGCAAGGGGCCATTTTAATGAGCTTCCGAGATATCTTTGATCCTATTGCCTATATGGGTGAAGGCTCGGGGCTAGCTTTTTCCAATATTGGATTGATTTGGCTGGACGAGAACTTTAATCCCATAAGCGAGCCGCAATTTTTAGAGTTTGAAGCCGATTCCTCTCTTCCTTCTATGCCAGAAGATGCACGGCTTATAGCAAATGGCGATATTCTATATCTGATTTATAGCGATAATAAGCAATTGGATTCCGGGATCGAAGGGACCAGGATATATATCGCTCAACTGGAACAATGGGGGAATCAATTCTGGGTCGTAAGCCAGGATTGCCTATCACAATTCGAACGGGATGCCCGTTTCTGGAAAGAAAAAAACTGGGTGCCTTTTGTCTGGGAAAACGATCTCCTTTTGTCCTACAGCATACTGCCTCACCGAATTCTTTTTCCCTTTATAGGTCAAAGCACTTGTGAAACCGTGTACCTTACCCGAGGCTTGATCCAGTGGAATTGGGGAACCATTAGGGGAGGAACCCCCGCATTGCAGATTGACAATACACAATATCTTGGATTTTTTCATTCAGTCCTGAAAACGCCCTCGCTTCAATCAGATGGTTTGACTGTCCCACACTATTTCGTCGGCGCCTATACGTTCAGCAACAACCCGCCTTTTCAGATAACGCAAATCAGTTCCAGCCCTATCATAGCCACGGGCTTCTATTCAGGAATCGAATACCAGCCTTACTGGAACCCTGTCAAGGCAGTATTTCCCTGCGGATATATTTTTGATGATAATTACATCTGGTTATCCTATGGGAGGCAGGATCACGAAATATGGATAGCCAAAATGGATCGTCAAGGGCTTTTAAACAGCCTTCAGCCGGTCTATACCCGCCGAATACCATAACAGGAAAAGGAGACAAGGGACATATTCACCACTGAGATCACTGAGAAGGTATGAGATAGGGAGAGATCAAAGGCACCACCACTGAGCCACTGAGATCACTGAGAAGGTATGAGATAGGGAGAGATCAAAGGCACCACCACTGAGCCACTGAGATCACTGAGAAGGTATGAGATAGGGAGAGATCAAAGGCACACCACTGAGCCACTGAGATCACTGAGAAGGTATGAGATAGGGAGAGTTATCAAAGCACCACCACTGAGCCACTGAGATCACTGAGAAGGTATGAGATAGGGAGAGATCAAAGGCAACCACCACTGAGCCACTGAGATCACTGAGAAGGTATGAGATAGGGAGAGATCAAAGGCACCACCACTGAGCCACTGAGATCACTGAGAAGGTATGAGATAGGGAGAGTATCAAAGGCATCCACCACTGAGCCACTGAGATCACTGAGAAGGTATGAGATAGGGAGAGTTATCAAAGGCAATTTACCACTGAGCCACTGAGATCACTGAGAAGGTATGAGATAGGGAGAGATCATAAGGCACTTACCACTGAGCCACTGAGATCACTGAGAAGGTATGAGATAGGGAGAGTTATTGTACTTAATTTAGAAGGTATAAGATAGGGAAGATAAAGGGCCATTAATCAATTTTATCATGCTGAAATATGTCATTAGATCCCTTAAATATTATCCCTCTCAATTATCTCATACCTTCTCAGTGGTCTCAGTGGCTCAGTGGTGTTTGTCCCATTCGTCCCTTAAAGTATAATCCCTCTCAATTATCTCATACCTTCTCAGTGGTCTCAGTGGCTCAGTGGTAAATATGTCCCATTCGTCCCTTAAAGTTGATCTCTCCCATATCTCATATTTTCTCAGTGATCTCAGTGGCTCAGTGGTAAATAGTCCCATTGTCCCTTAAATTGATCTCTCCCAATATCTCATATTTTCTCAGTGGTCTCAGTGGCTCAGTGGTAAAATGTCCCATTCGTCCCTTAAATTGATCTCTCCCAATATCTCATACCTTCTCAGTGATCTCAGTGGCTCAGTGGTAAATATGTCCCATTCGTCCCTTAAAGTATGATCCCTCCCAATATCTCATATCTTCTCAGTGATCTCAGTGGCTCAGTGGTAAATATGTCCCATTCGTCCCTTAAAGTATGATCCCTCTCAATTATCTCATATTTTCTCAGTGGTCTCAGTGGCTCAGTGGTAAATATGTCCCATTCGTCCCTTAATTGATCTCTCCCAATATCTCATATTTTCTCAGTGGTCTCAGTGGCTCAGTGGTAAATATGTCCCATTCGTCCCTTAAGTTAATCCCTCCCAATATCTCATATCTTCTCAGTGGTCTCAGTGGCTCAGTGGTAAATATGTCCCATTCGTCCCTTAAATTGATCTCTCCCAATATCTCATATTTTCTCAGTGGTCTCAGTGGCTCAGTGGTAAATATGTCCCATTCGTCCCTTAATTAATCCCTCCCAATTATCTCATACCTTCTCAGTGGTCTCAGTGGCTCAGTGGTAATATGTCCCATTGTCCCTTAAAGTATGATCTCTCCCTATCTCATACCTTCTCAGTGGTCTCAGTGGCTCAGTGGTAAATATGTCCCATTCGTCCCTTAAAGTTGATCCCTCCCAATTATCTCATACCTTCTCAGTGATCTCAGTGGCTCAGTGGTAGATATGTCCCATTCGTGCCTTAAAGTATAATCCCTCCCAATATCTCATACCTTCTCAGTGGTCTCAGTGGCTCAGTGGTAAATATGTCCCATTCGTCCCTTAAATTGATCCCTCTCAATTATCTCAAATCTTCTCAGTGGTCTCAGTGGCTCAGTGGTAAATATGTCCCATTCGTCCCTTAAATTAATCCCTCTCAATTATCTCATACCTTCTCAGTGGTCTCAGTGGCTCAGTGGTAAATATGTCCCATTCGTCCCTTAAAGTTAATCCCTCCCAATTATCTCATATCTTCTCAGTGGTCTCAGTGGCTCAGTGGTAAATATGTCCCATTCGTCCCTTAAAGTATAATCCCTCCCAATTATCTCATATTTTCTCAGTGGTCTCAGTGGCTCAGTGGTAAATATGTCCCATTCGTCCCTTAAAGTATAATCCCTCTCAATTATCTCATATTTTCTCAGTGGTCTCAGTGGCTCAGTGGTAAATAGTCCCATTGTCCCTTAAAGTTGATCCCTCTCAATTATCTCATATCTTCTCAGTGGTCTCAGTGGCTCAGTGGTATATGTCCCATTCGTCCCTTAAAGTATAATCCCTCTCAATTATCTCATATCTTCTCAGTGGTCTCAGTGGCTCAGTGGTATATGTCCCATTCGTCCCTTAAAGTATAATCCCTCCCAATTATCTCAAATTTTCTCAGTGGTCTCAGTGGCTCAGTGGTAAATATGTCCCATTCGTCCCTTAAAGTATAATCCCTCCCAATTATCTCAAATCTTCTCAGTGGTCTCAGTGGCTCAGTGGTAAATATGTCCCATTCGTCCCTTAAAGTATAATCCCTCTCAATTATCTCAAATTTTCTCAGTGGTCTCAGTGGCTCAGTGGTAAATATGTCCCTTTCGTCGCTTTCGTCCCCTTATACAGGAATCAGACTGTCCAAAAGCCCCTTCCTATCGATCTTGACAACCCAAATCTCATGGTCTTGCCTTCCATATGCAATCCAGATATAATCCTTTTCCAATATAAATCCCCCGGGAAAAACAACGCAAACAGGCTTCCACGTCTTGTAACTGATGCCGCTATAAAAATATGGGGCAATGATGGGCCGAGGGCTTATATGGGTAACCTCAAAAGGAGGAATGGAATTAAATACATAAGCCCCTATGAAGTAATGAGGAATTACAGCGCCATTTGAATGACTGCTGGCCATTTTTAAAGACGAATGAAAAAAAGCTAAATAGTGTGTTTCATTCAATTTCAGGGCAGGAGTTCCCCCTCTAAGTTCTCCCCATGGCCAGGGCAACGATTTTTTACTGCAGTTTACGGTCTCGCAATAACCTTCGCCGCAAGGTCTGAAAATTTTATGGGGAGATATGCTATAGGCTAAAAGCAAAGCGTCATCATATTCAAAAGGGACCCAACTTTTTTCCCATCGTGTACTCTTTTCCCCTTCAAACTTATAGAGGCCTTCTGGAGGCTCTGCAGAAAAAACAAGGCCGTCAAAGCGGATTTTTGTCATAAATATTCGCCGAGTAATAAGGGGGGAGCCTTGCTCACCTATTTCAATATCATTGCTATAAATCAGGTAGAGTTGGCCGCCTATACACACCAGTTTTGGATCTTGTTCCTTGGTATGTTTATTCGGGCTTATCGAACGGAGATCTAAGATCTGGGCGGGACATATAGGGTTAAACTGATCATCGAGCAGCACAAGCCCAATTTCAAATGTTGAAACTAGCTTTTGATTTCTTACGCGAAAACACATGAGAAAAGAATCGTTCCATCGAATAATGGAAGGATTAAAAGCTCCGGAAAAGCCTGGTATCTCTATTTTTTTCGTTTCTAAAACAAAATCTTCGCTAATCTCATTCTCAATCAAATAGGCAATATCAGATCCAAAAAGAGAAACCTGAAACATATTTATAAGCACAAAGAAATAACATACTTTATTCATTAACCATTGGAAATCCGGAAAAATTCCATTCATGCATTCCCCCTTGTACATTGTGAACAGAGGAAAACCCCATTTTATTTAAGAAAGAAGCTGCAACAGAAGCCCTAAAACCACTGCCGCAAATGACAAAAAGCGGCTGATTTTGAGGTACATTTTGCCTCTGTCCAGCAAGTGTAGCCAGCTCTATATGCAGAGCCCCCAGAATATGTCCCTGATTCCATTCAGCTTGCGTTCTGACATCAATAACACAGGCGCTAGCCTCTTTGAGCCAATGCAATAACCCGTTTACAGATTCCATTGGCAGTGTCTCTATAACAAACTGCTTTGCAAGTTCCTCTTTATGCCAAATCCTGGCGGTGCACACCTGGTCAAAACCTATCAGCTTAAGATTATCTCTCGCCTCTGACAGATCCTTTTTATTATCGGCCATGATACCGAGGTCTCTGTCTTCAAAAAGGACCGAACCGGCCCAGTTGCAAAAAGAAGCCCCCAAAGGAATGTTTAACGAATTTTTAATATGTCCTTGGGAAAATTTTTCAGGGTTTCGAACATCAATCCATACCTCAGGATTGCTTTTTGTTTGCGGCTCCAAAGAAGAGGGCCCTCTCAGGTTGATTTTCTTTATTCTTGCAAAATTGGGAGGCACATTCGGAATATCGTGATACAAGCTCGCAAGCCATTCCTCATAGGGTTTCTTTTGAAGCATGGGATTGTTCAATCTCTCATATCCCAAAGTCGACATCGAACGCGCGTCCAGTGCTTTGCCGCACAAAGAACCCGCCCCATGTGCAGGATAGATTTCAAGGGAATCAGGCAGGGCTGCTAGCCGGTTGAACACGGAATCATATAATTCTTTAGATAATTTTCCAGCCTCCCTCTCTCCCAGCAAATCCGGCCTGCCTACACTTCCTACAAACAAAAAATCCCCGGTAAACGCCAGCCGCGGGCACTGCGGGATTTCCATTTCTGTCATGGCAAAGCCACATCATGTGTTCGGGAGTATGCCCTGGAGTGTGCATTGCCTCAAAAAATAATGAAGAAAATTCTATGATATCCCCATTCTGGATCTTTCGGTCCGCATATCCAGGTACCCAATGGTCTCCTCCAAGAGCGGAACAGTGGATTTTGGGAATCCCGTCCAGGGCCTGCTTCAATTCGGAGGCTCCGGAAACAAAATCCGCATGCACATGCGTCTCCGCTATATCTGTAATGCGCAAATTCTCTTGCCTGGCATACTCCAGATACCTGTTAATATCCCGAGTGGGGTCGATCACCAGCGCCTGCCCGGTTTTTGGATCTGCGATCAAATACGAATATATGGCAAGGCCTTGAGTATAAAATGTGCGAAATATCATGAAATTTTAAACCTGTTTCGTTGAGAAAAAGAGGTATTTGATGCCTAAATAGGCCATCCAACAAACCAGAAAGGCTACTGCTATGAGTTCGATGTTGCCTTCCACATACTCTATAACCTGATTGCAGCACTTTCCAAAGAAATATCCCAAACTCAACAGGGAACTCACCCAACAAATAGCCCCGCAATAAGCATAAAGGGAGAAATGTTTGTACTGCATATAGCTCAAACCAGCGAAAAGCCCAGTAAAATGGCGGATACCTGCTATAAAGAAGCCAAAAAACAAAAACCATTTCCCAAAACGTTCAAACCACCAATGAACCCTGGCCATGCGAATTTCAGTAAGCCCTATATACTTGCCATATTTTTTTATAATGAGATCTCCAGCAAAACGGCCCACCAAGTAACTCATCGTGATGCCGCATATGCTTCCTCCATATGCCGAAACAATAGCCAACACAGGCGGCAGCTTCCCTTGATGTATCAATATTCCAGTAAAAATAATCAGCGTATCATCCGGCACAGGAAGCAAAACTATTCCCAGGGCAAGTAAAATGAATAAAGCAAGGCAACCATATTCCACCAGCCATAAGCTAAATACTTCAGATTCCATGAGATTCTTCCTTATTCCATAGGGCAACAGCCATAGCATATTTTTTGCAATGACTTAAAGTCAATTCAATGTCAGGATAATTGAATTGAATCGCTTTCTGACCTAATAGGATGACTGAGGGCTTTCCACCGGAATTGTTGGAAATCTCCATGTCCAACCAAGAAAGCCTGGAACCAATTCCTACCGCTAAGGCCTTGGAAATCGCCTCTTTGGCGGCAAAACGGACTGCATAATGTGGAGAAGGGTCACGATAGAGCCGGCAATAATTTTGTTCGTTTGGTGTGAATATTCTATCTATAAACTTGCTTCCATAGGTTGCGATGCTCCTTTCAATACGGGAAATTTCTATAATATCGCAACCTAATCCCACAATATCATAATGCAAAATAACTCTTATGTGTGCTTTCAAGCTCCGAATGGGGAGATTTGGATTCGGCCAATCCATTTAAATGGTCTTCCATAGCATTGCAAAATATCATGCGACCTGTTGGATTATTTTTAACAGAAATCACTTGAGACCTAATGGTCTCATTGATAAATTCAGCTCCTCCATTCACAACCACCATCGTACCGTCATCTAGATAGCCTACTCCTTGCCCCGGTTCCTTTCCATACCTAAGGATCTTGATCGTCAGAAACTCACCGGTTTGCGTCAGTGGCTTTAGAGCATTTGCCAGTATATGAATATTGATGAACCGGATTCCCTCGATCAAAGCCTGCTGGACCCTGCTCACATCCGCGGTAATGATATCTGCATCCATTACCCTGGCCAATCGGATCAATTTGGACATCGAGTCTTTAAGTTCGGTAAAATCCGTATCGCTATATTTAAGGCCCAGCGTCGGAATGCTTTCCAGTTTTTTTAACGTTTCCAGTCCTTTTTTAACTCGTATTTTAGCCCCTTCATCGGATGTTTCGATCAGGGAATTAAGCTCTTTGACTAGAAAACGGGGCACAATAAGATGATGGTCCAACAGGCCCGAAACAGCCAGATCGACAATTCTCGGATCCAATAAAGCCGATGAATCGACAAGAATATCTTTTTTGTTTTGGTTTGAAGGTTTCAGCCGAACAAAAGGTATGCTGAGATAGATTTCATCTGCCGATTTGGCCACAGTAGTCATTCCCATATAGATGGAAAGTAAAAACACAATGCCCCGGACAAATGAAAGCAGTTCATTTCCTTTCGAGACAGCATCCAGATTTAAGGCTGCATTGAGAACAAGCATCAAAGCCTCGCCTAAAAAATAACCTATAATCAAACCCAGTATGACACCATTTAACATGCGAAGATTCACCTGTTTTAAAAAGAAATCCAGGCCGATGATTGCAAACGCAAATATGATGCCCCCTGAAAATCCCAGGACCATATTGGTCAGGGTGAACCCTTCCGTTGTCTGCATAATTGCAAATGACGTTGTAAAGAGTGTGCAAACAACAATAAACAATAACCGTATCAATGAAAGAGACGTAATCATGATGATGCCTTATAACCTAATCTCATGTTTCTGTTTTCGAAAAAAACAACAAATTTTTTAAACGTGATTTGACGCTGGCCGACTTAAAGCCATGAACACCTCACTATAACGAGTATTTATATAGCATAGAATCTTTATTGTCCATCCAATTTTTCAATACGATAAAAATCGTGCCCGTGCCCGTGTGCGTGCCCGAGTCCATGTCCGAGTCCTATTTTAAAAAAAATGAATCGGACTCGGACTCGGACACGGACTCGGACACGAAAAATATAATACTCCAGGTTTAAGAGAACTCCTAAAATAACTCGACTTTGTGTTTACTTTAAGTGGATAAATATATTATTTTTCCATTGTCAAAGTTGTGACTCCAGAGGCAGCCGCCCATGCTGAATTTTTCAACACTTTCCCGCATCGATTTTAGGATCATCCCCCTATTGTTAAGCCTCATGATGATAAGCCTTGTAGTGATCTCGGCTCATTCTATTCCCGGATATCCCGAAGGGGAGGAAATATTTTTTACACCCATGGTCACACATCAGATCCAAGGCTATATCCTGGCAATCGCCTGTTTTGTCCTGTTTGCGGCCTTTGACTACAATAAGCTTCGGGAATGGACCTGGATACTGTATGGGCTGATGCTGCTTTCTCTCGCGGGACTGTTTTTCACGGATCCCATTGCGCGTGTGCATCGCTGGTACCGTCTTTCTTTTATTCATACCAGCATCCAACCTTCCGAATTCGCTAAATTGGTTGTAGTCATAACTTTGAGCTGGTTTTTAGAGAGAAGACGCCACCTGGCCAGAGCCTGGAGTACAGCCTTCTATGGGATCCTCATAGTAGCCATTCCATTCCTTTTGATCCTGAAGCAACCCGATCTGGGAACAGCCCTAGTCCTTTTTCCTATAACCCTGGTTATGTTTTATTTTGGAGATGTCCATCCTTTAGTCATAAAAACCATGAGCTGGACCGGAGGGATCTGTCTATTTTTTGTAGCCTTGATTTTTTTGGAAATTCTCCCTCATGATACTGTTAAACCTTATGTGACCCCTGTCCTTAAAGAATATCAGTTTAACCGATTAGATCCAAATACACACCACCAAAAGGCTTCGACCACTGCCATTGCCTTAGGAGGCTGCCTGGGCAAAGGATGGAGAAAAAGCGATTACACTGGCGGAGGGTGGTTGTTTGGTCCCTGCACAGATTCTGTTTTTCCCGCTTTTGCCGAAGAATTTGGTTTTGCCGGACTCCTTTTGCTGCTGGTTCTTTTTTATACTTTGATATATTTTAGTTTTCAAGTGACCGCCGTTGCGGGAGATCCATTTGGCCGACTGCTCTCCTCAGGGATAACAGTATATTTGGCCATGCATATTCTACTGAATGTGGGGATGATGAGCGGATTGCTTCCCATTACAGGGATACCCCTCATTCTGGTAAGCTACGGCAGTTCATCTCTGGTAGCAACCCTATCGGCTTTAGGGATTTTACAAAGCATTTATAGCCGGAGGTTCATGTTTTGATGAATTCGCACCCCTTTCTCTTCCAGGCAGGACATTGGATCGGCGAAGGCAAAGTCTCGTTCAGCGTTTCTCCGGAAATTTTGCGATTCTATACCCGCTGGACAGTGCAAAATCCCGCACCCCGCAGTATTGCCTGTGAGCAAAGGGTCGAGATTCAGGGCAATGAACCTTACATGCTAAATCAATTCCTTTTAACGGAAATTACCGAAAAGGATTTCATCATTGACCTGGAGAATGAAGTTCTGGGCCAGGTCAGAGGCACTGGCGTTATCGATCCCAAAAATATCGCCTGGGAATTCCACGGCCGCGGCGGACTGGAAGGCTTCGAAATTTATGAACTACAAGAGAATGGCGAATATACTTTGCACGCCGAATACACCTCTCCTGATCAGTTCAGGACCATTATCGACGGCCGCATCCGGAAACAACTCGAATAGCGCAATTAAATCTGCGGAGTTCAGAAATTTTTATTACCACAGAGCACACAGAGAACACGGAGATCATTCAAGCCCGTTCCGGGCTTGAATCTATAGTTTGTATGTTTTTGTGAGGCAATAATTAATATTTGCAAAATCCGTTTTTGCAAGTATAATGCATTCACAGTCATTTCCCCGGTAGGGGAAAAGGCTGCTGATCCACTATTCATATTTGTTTTTGCCTGATAAAAACATACAAACTATGTCACAGAGCCAAGCGAATTTCCTCTCTGTGCCTCTGTGTGCTCTGTGGTAATAAAAATTTCTCAACCCCACACTTTTAATTGCATCCCATTTTAGGGGAATTGCTTGAAATATATTGACAATTGATCAAATTTTTCCTAAAACAGTACTTCGTAAATAAATCGCATCTACATTTAAAAGGTATTTTTATATGACTACATCCTCCCATACCGCTGAAAGGATGGTGACAAAAACTTTCCAGGCGGGTTTACTTGTCGCTATGCCTGTCGCACTATATGCCTTGGGCGGGCCTATCGCACTCTGGAATAACGGCAACACTTTCGTCAGAATCCTGCTAGCAGCCAATCTGCTGCCTTCCGCCATTTGTACTGCTGGAACCCTGGAAAGCTGTGCTAGAACCGCTCTTCTTAGTTTAAAGAATAACTCTTCGTCCAGTCCAACCGAACATAAAAAAGCCATGGACCTGGAAATCCGCCGTACCACAGGCATGGTTCGGGCCGCCTTGTTTCCCATCACTGGATGGGCCGTTCTTGTAAAGCTTCCCGTAAAAGATTATTATGTCTACTATATTCCAAAAGAAGTAATCAAAAAGACAGCCTCAACAGCATGTGAAGTGGCACGTAGGGCCAATGATGTTTTGATAGCCCTCAAGTTCTGGGAATGTATACGGTTTACTTTCAATCATACAGTTAAGCCAGTTTGCACTCACGTTGTTGCACCTGTGTGTGATGTCATTGGAATTGTAGTATCAGGAGCTCTTTCCTTGTTAAGTGCCAGTTTGGGAAGGACATAAAATTATCTTTTATCTATATTTTATTGGAGAACTTTGATGATGCAAAATGCCATGGCCTATGTGGCCCCTTTAGGATGGGCAGCTAAAACAGGTTTGATCCTTTACTCAGCTCCCATAATCATATGGGGGCTTGGAACTGCAGAAGGTGCCGTCCGCACTGCATTAAATGGTGTAGCCTCTCTGTTTTCACGCCTGTCAAACCATCCTGAGAAATCCCAGATCCATTATGCCCAGATGATACGCCATGGAGGAATCACACTAAGTTGTGCGGCTTTCACAGGGGTCAGCCTAATTCCTGTTGTGGGTACAGTTATAGGCTATGGGGCATTCAGGAATGAATGCAACAAGTATTCAAAAATCAAACAGGCGTTGGACAAGAATAAAAATATGCACTATCTGAAAACCATGACAGATATAATACAGCGATTGGAAAATACCCCTGAGATCACTGAAATGAGTTTAAATAACTTATACAAGAAATTGAACAGTTCACCCTCAAAAAATAAGGTTTCTCGGTTAGAAAACCTGAATGTACCGGCTTCCCTTATCTACAATTATTATGGGTACAGCATCCTCTATTTTGCTATGGAAAAAACAAGTGATGGCCTCTCCTTTACAGCAAGGAGTATTAAAAATATCGCCTTATACCTTAGCCGGAACAACATCATTAAAAGGGCGGCAGTTTGCGCACTCAATGCCATTAAAAATGAGGTAATGCAAACTCTCGACGATACAGTGAACAATCCGCGCGTTAAAACCTCTTAAGAACATAAAGGTCTTCATGAATTCAAATATAAGCTTGCACACCGTAAATAACGGTACTTCGTTAACTCTGCCGGAAGAATCCGCTAAAGGGCTTAATATTATAGATTTGCCTATTGAAGTCATTTTCAAGATATTTTTCGACCTGGCTCAACTCGATCTCAAACAGGCCTCTTTTCCCTTAGTATGTAAGAAGTGGCAGATCAATGCGCATGAAACGCCGCTTTACCGGTTGTTCATTTCACAAAAATATCCACAATTGGATTTAAAAACCCTTTGCGGCGACTCTTTTGAAAAGGCCTTCATCTTCTCAAATCAGATGACACGTTTTGCCCATGCCTTTTCCGAAATGAATTTAAATATTCTCACGTACAATGCTTTTAAAAAACAACTTGTTTCTCTTCTGGACCAGCATAAAGACTTCTTGTTGGTAACTCCCTATTTTGACTTGAGGCCTCTTGCCTGGCTTGACCGCGAGTCCTGGGTAAAATCTTTCAATTCTATTGCCCCTCTATTGAAAAATGTACAGGAACTTGAGGTCAAAGGAATTGGCAAGGAAATAGCCCATCAACGAGTCAAATTACCTCATGTTCCGGTCATTACAAAAGTGAGCCATATATCCAAAGTGATTGTTAAAGGCCTTATTGGCTTTTCAGGTGTGGAACCTCAAAAAAAAGATCCGGACAAAACCAATCAGACCCTTGTATATTGCATAGGAGTCCTTGGCAATATCAGCAAAAAATTAACCACACTGAAATGCTATAGTACTTCACTTACCTCTGAAGATAAAGCCTGGATCCAAGACCACTTTCCCAATATTTATATGAATTAAATTCAAACTATCGTGAAGTCAAGAACTGCATCCTAATCCGAGGATCCACAATGACTGTAGGTTCGCCGGATCGCATATATCGTATCATATCATCCATAAGATAATTTTTATCTTTTTTTCTGTTGGACCATATGTAGAGAGCAGGTTTTTTATGCTGCAGGGGAACAAAACGAATGGCCTCTCCATATCCTTTAACAGCAGTCAAGCATATTTCTTGGGTCCGCTTGGCTTTGGGAACAAGCCTTAACGTCCCCCCATGGCCCTTTACAGCTATAAGGCAAAGTTCCGGAGTCCTTTTCTCTTTAGGAACATAAAAGATTGCCCATGGATCTTTTTTAACTGCTGCCATGCAAATATCCATGGTTTTCATGGTTTCAGGAACAAATCTAAGAGCTCTCCCACACCTCCGCACAACTTCATAACACATTTCAGCTGTTTTCAAAGCTTCAGGAACAAATTGAAGGGCAAGGGCATTTTGCTTCAATGCCGCCTTGCAAATCTCAAGCGTACGCAAATTTACCGGAACATGTTCCAAAGCCAGACCGTATTCATTGACGGCAGCAAGGCCAGGAGATTTTAGCATTTCAGGAACACTGTCAAACGCCACACCATCCCTTTGCACAGCAGCCATACAAACCTTTGGAGTTTTATATATGTCCGGAACATCTGATAAAGCCAATCCCCAATCTGTTACAGCGGCTAAGCATATCTCTTCTGTTAACAAATCCTTACGTACATATTTCAATACAGAACCGTGTCTTTTGACGGCTTCTAAACAAATTTCTGAAGTTTGTTTATTAGCTTTGATGAAGTACAAAGCAAATCCCTTATGTTTAACCGCATCCAGACAAAACTCCGGAGTTGCCACTTCATCCGGAACATACTGCATAGCGAATGGATCTCTTTTAACGGCCATTTGGCAAATTGCAGGGGATCTTCTCTTTTCAGGCACATATTCAAGCGCCAATCCATTGCTCGAAACAGCAGCCATGCACATTTCATCCGTCTTCATCTCTTCAGGCACATATTTCAAGGCATACCCGCATTTATTGACAGCTTCCAAGCACAAATCGTACGTTTTGAGAACCGTAGGAACAAATTGTAGCGCCATGGAATTATGTTTCAAGGCTATTCGGCAGATTTCCTCCGACCTTTCCGATTCCGGAACAAATTCTAGAGCCAATCCATTTTGTGCTACTGCTGTCCGGCAGATTTGGGAAGTTCTCATTGCCTCAGGAACAGCTTCCAAAGCTAGGCCATGCTTTGAGACAGCTTCCATGCACATTTCAGCGGTTTTAACCTTATCCGGCACATTAAATAGCCAGCGGCCATGTTGTCTAATAGCTGCCAGGTAAATCTCAGCATCGCGATGTTCTTCAGGAATATTCCGAAGCTCAGAGGCATTGTTTTTGACACAAGTAAGATAAATGTGATGATTGCGCAAAGGGACCGGCACATCTTTGATGGATGCATATTCTAGCGACATATATTCGACGTCAAAACGGACCTTAACATCATGTATAGGCCTAAACGTAAATGTGTCCAATAATTCCGGCAACTTTTCTTTTGTCATCAACCTCGTATTTGATAACACTTCCTCTACAATAGCTATCAATTCCCGATGCGCCGATTTTTCTCCAATACATCGATGCTGGCCATAGCCAAAATGGGGATTTTTCTTGACTTTCTCCAATTGCAAGCGATCGGGATTAAATTGTTCGGGATGGATCCACTGCCGGGCATCATGTCCTGAAAGGTATGGGGCGCAATTGATTCTTTCTCCTTTTCTAATAAAATGATGATTCAAGGTCCCTTGGGTATTAGGATAGCTAAGCACCATATCATATCTGGCTTCTCGCAAGGATCCGCCCAAAGAATAGAGACGAAGGGTCTCTAGAAAAGCTTTTTCGATTTCATCTGTAGCTGCAACGTGTTTTTCTTGCATCTGAGGATTGCTGGCATATTCATAGAGCATGAACCCTAAAAAATACCCTACAGTTTCTTGGCCGGCAAGCATGAATATTTTGACATTTTCAACAATTCTCTGTTCATTCCATCCCTGGCCCGCCAAGTAGCCGCACAAACTCTGGGAATCTGCTACCGTAGATTTGTATATTTTATGTGCTAATTGATCTAATGGATCCATAGAGGGGGAAAAGTACATATACGTTTTTTGTACCATGCTCGTACATATACTCCAAGAATACTCGAGGAGCTGTCGCATTATTGTGGGCTGCGGAGGCATCCCTTGAGCTTCCAGCTCTTTTACAGATTTCATTTCCTCCGGAGAAAGCTTGAATAGGTTTTTCCAAAATTCAGTATTGAAAGTAATATCGGCATCACTGCATTCTTTATAGCCAAGCATCCCCTTGATCAAGCATTTACCAATTAAGAGGAGAGAAGCCTCGAAGAGGTTCACATTATCTTGCGTGATCAGTTGACAAAGCCACTCTTTGGTAAATTCCTTCCACTTAATTTTTAATTCTTCTAATTTTTGGTGCTTAAAATACGCCATGATGGTTCTTCTATAATCTTGGCTTTGCTCTTCATACACAGCCATCACATTGTTTTGCCCGATGAGTGTGGTAAATCTGTTCCTTAACGACCCATCTTTGAATGGACATGGATTATGCGGTAAGGGCTTTTGCATTCCATACCGGTGAAAAGATTCGATCAGTTTTTGAGCCTCAGGATCCATAACATAATGCACCACTTGGTCCCAATTAGGTAATTGACGGATCTCGCAAATAGGCATTTGCCCAATTTGTTCAAGGATGTCCGACGCCAAAAATGAAATGTGATAGACTTTATTAGTCTCTTCCGGGGCCAAATGATCGCGAAAGGTCAAAGTGTAATTTTTGTTTGGGCGATGCACATAAGAAACCGCATCCATGATACCCCCTGAATGAATTTACCCCGATCTATGGCTTAAGTGATGACGCAAGGTTATCACTATACTGGAATAAAATTAAAGCACTTTTTTAATGGGTGCAATTAAATCTGAGGGGTTGAGTAATATTTATTACCACAGAGCACACAGAGAGCACAGAGAGCAGAGAGAGGAAATTCGCTTGGCTCTGTGACATAGAATTTTCGTTTGTGCGCGAAGCGCACAAACGAAAGCCGCCATTCAAGCCCGTTCCGGGCTTGAATGATCTCTGTGTTCTCTGTGTGCTCTGTGGTAATAAAAATTTCTCAGCCCAGCACAGTCAATTGCTTTTAATTCAGCAAATCTTCGAAAGGAATAAGATGACTAAAGAAGTTTTCAGATCTGATATTACCGGATAATTCGCCCTCATATATCAATACAGGACGCACTGATGTCGTTTTTGGAATTTTTATCTTACGAATTTTCTCTTTAACCTCATCAATCACACTCAATGGAATTTGTTTGCGAAATTTAATTTCACAGACATATAAAGTGTGGCGCGTTTGAATTAAAAGATCAATTTGGCATGCCTCCGTTCTTTGGGTTTTATGTTGAAAGTAGGGAGATATACTTAGCACGGAAGTGGGTGAGATTTGCAGTATGCGTTGGATGGCGCTCAAATTGTTCAAGACTAAGTTTTCAAATTGCAATCCCATAATCGGTTAGCCATTCAGGCAATTCCTCTAAATGTAGATCGCGGTAAACACCCTGCTCGATCAATTGCTTCTTCGGTTCAATATAGTTGATGTAAAAGCGGAGATAATTGTCCTTGAGACGATATTTATAAAGTTTGACTCTTTTGAGATTTCCATTCCAAACATAATCCCGAGCAAGAAAACCGGATTGCTGCAATACAGTAAGCATCTTACTGAATCCACCTGTTTGGGCAACGCCCAGCCTTTCGCAGATTTCTGTTTGATCAAGATTGCCATGTGATAGAACTTGAATAATCCTTTTATAATCGTCTGCGCGACGGCCAAAAATATCTCCAAAAATTTTATCAAATTCCTCTACTAAAATTCCGCCCTTACTAAAACACATTCTCTTAATATTCTGTTCAGCCGTTTGTTCCGGCTGAATTTCTTCCAAATATCTGGGAACCCCGCCTGTTACACACAATATCTTGAATTTTTCGTAAGATGAGATCGTTCTATTTCCCCAAAACTTATTGGCATCATAAAGCGGCATTTCCTCCAGATTGATGGTTAACGAGACCCTGCCCATAAATCCTTTGTCATTAAGGATGTTTTCCTGTATCCACGAAGAGACGGAGCCGCAAAGAACAAGAATCAGTTCGTTGTTCTTCTTGAATTTTGTATCCCACACCCCTTTTAGTTTTGCGGCGAAATCTTGATCCCGGCCTGCCATCCAAGATATCTCATCCAGAAAAATAATCACGCGTCCTTCCGATGTCAACCCGGCTAATGTCGTAAGAGCCTGATTCCAATTGTCAAATTTCATTGCAGGTATATTGAACTTCAGCCCCATAAGTTCGCCGAAGTGATCAAGTTGATCCTTATTAGTGAGCTGTTCCCTCGGTGCTAATCCATAAAATTCGAGAAAGCGAGTACGTTCGCCAAAATGTTCAATTAAAGTGCTCTTTCCAATACGACGGCGTCCACAGCATACGATGATGCCCGCAACCTTTCGTTTTTTGAATTCTTTTAGCTGCGCTAGTTCTTCTTCACGGCCAATAAACATTTTACCCACTCCTTTCTAACTTATTTGACTTGAAAATAACATATTGTCGATTTGAAGTCAAATTATTTAGCGGAAAATGATGACTTGAAAACGACAATTCGTCGATTTCAAGTCAATCCATAGTAACGGAGAAAAAAGTGGAATCCGCTCTATTTTGCCATTCAGGCAACGCATAAAATAGGTGCCATCTTGTTATTTGGCAAAGAACCTCAGAAATATCTTTCAGAGGGATTTATAATTTGCACACACTTTAAAGGGATTAGCGGACGCGAGGCTTTAGCTACAAGGGATATTACAGGACAGCTGTTTGGTCAATATGAAAAAGCCCTGGCATTTGTTTTGAGCCAATTGAATCGAAGCTTTATCATAAAAGGGGCTAGCCGGCGCTCTGAGGAATTGGAAATTCCCGAAGAAGCACTCCGTGAAGTTATTCTGAATGCCATTATTCACCGCAACTACCATTCATCTGCTCCGATAAAAATATCAATTTTTGACGATTGCATTGAAATTTTCAGTCCTGGAAATTTCCCGGGGCCAATCTTACAACATCAATTAGAAATGGGGCTAACATTTGTTCGTAACCGGATTATCGCACGTGTTTTCCGCGAAGCCGGATATATCGAAAAACTGGGTTCTGGATTCCTGACTTTATTCGATACCTACCGTAAAAGAGGCCTTAAGTTACCAACGATCATTGAAGGTCATGGGTTCGTTAAATGCATTTTACCAAGGCCCTCAGTACATGAACCTAAACAAGCGCAAGTCATGGGACGCCAAGAAATGGTCTTGCAGTTGTTTTATCTAGGTGATGAGATTCGTATTTCCGATGTAATGACACACCTTAAAATTTCGCGGTCAACAGCTAATCGCATACTTAATGAACTAGTGAAAAAGGAAAGATTACAACGCGTGGGGGAGGGTGCTGCGACCCGATACATTATTTCGATTGGGTGAGGGGGGGGGGGGAAATCAGAAGACGGAAGAGGAGGGATTCGAACCCCCGGTACACGGAGTGCACTTCTGTTTTCAAGACAGACGCATTCGGCCACTCTGCCACTCTTCCAAATATAATGTTATAACCTAATGTGACCGGAAAAACAAGCAAATAAAGGACATAACGACGATAACGACCTTAACGACATCTTTACTGTCGTTAAGGTCGTTAAGGTCGTTAAGGTCGTTAAGGTCGTTAAGGTCGTTAAGGTCGTTAAGGTCGTTAAGGTCGTTAAGGTCGTTAAGGTCGTTATAGTTCCTTAGGCAAATAGGTTGGGTAATTTCGGTTTATGAGCAAATACAACGCTCCCGTTACAGCGGCCCCAAGCAATAAGGTTCCAGCTATGGGGAGTATTCCCGAGCCGGCAGCGAGAAGAGAAACCACTTTTACCACGGTAGCCAGGACAGCAGCAGGTATGCCTGATGCCAGAATATAGTTTTTGGCATTATTGGTAATTATTTTCTCTTTTGTCAGAATAGCCACTGCAGTAAAGGCAAGGCCAGTAACAATAAGACCTGGAAGGGAAAGAGCTGAATAGGCAGCAAAAAGGGCAATAGCCATGGGCGCTATAATGACAGAAACTCTAAAAATTTCAGCGGCTTTTGTGCCGATTTTTTTCTCAATTAATTTATAAGCTTCATCAGTCAAAACATTGACCTTTTTACGAATAAACTCGCAAAATCCTTCGACTTTATCCAAGCCATCCCGCACAATCTCATTGCGGCGGTCTATGATCCCTTGTATTGTGCCAAACATATTATTAGCATGTTCCACTGTTGACGACATACATTATCTCCTTGTTGAGCCGCTTGCAAAATGCGGACAAGCGGTTCTGTTTATTAAATTTAGAGTCCAATTTGATTTCATATTGAGGTCAACTGTATCAAAAGATCTTTTTTTTGACAATCCCCATTTTTTATTTTAAAAATTATAAATAGCTTTATACTTGGCAGACAGGTAATCTATATAGGCCTGGGCAGAGAAATTTTTTCCGGTCGCTTTTTTCAGGAGCTCTTTGCTAGTGTACCTGCGGCCATATTGATACAATGTTCTGCCAGCCAGTCTTTGATGAACAGGAGCTCTCCCTTGCCCACTCGCTTTTGCCAGTCGGGATGGGCCATTTCAAAAGCGGGGAACAGATGGGCAGCATACATATTTCCCAGGGTGTACGTAGGAAAATAGCCAAAACCGCCTATGGACCAATGGACATCCTGAAGGCATCCTTCAGCATTGTTTGAAGGGGTTATTCCCAAAAGTTCCTGCATCCCGGCATTCCAGGCTTCCGGAATTTCCCTTACGGAGAGAGAACCTTCAATGAGTGATTTCTCCAGCTCAAAGCGCAGGATCACATGCAAAGGATACGTCACCTCATCGGCTTCTACTCGGATGAGTGAAGGCTCGACCTTGTTGATCCCTTTATAAAAAACGTTCAGATCTACTTTAGAGACATTTCCTTTGAATTCCTTTTGCAAAAGAGGCAGGTAATACTGCCAGAAAGGCAGGCTTTGTCCGATGCGGGTTTCCCACCAGCGTGACTGGGATTCATGGACCCCCAAAGAGATCGCTTCGCCCAAAGGGGACCCATAATGCTCTACCGGCAGGCCCATGGCATAGAGACTATGCCCTCCTTCATGCAAGACAACGGAAATATTGCTTATTAGTGACGTCGGATGGATACGCGTCGTGATCCGGCTATCGGTAGGATGGCAGGAAGAGGAAAAGGGATGCGCAGACAAATCCAAACGACCTTTGGCCATGTCATATCCCATATCCTCCAGAATCTGTTTTCCAAATTCCAACTGCTTTTGAGGATCAAATTTACCATAAATGAAACTGTCGTCCACCTGTTTTGAAGAGGTGATTTTTTTCAATAAAGAAGAAATGTGCGTCTTCAGATGGTTGAATTCCGTTTCGATCTCCCGGGTTTTGGCTTCGGGTTCATAAAGGTCCAGCAAGGCATCGTAGGGATGTTCTTTGTAACCCAAATAATCGGCTTTCTTGCGGCACAGGGAAATGATTTTGTCGAGCCAGGGAGCGAACAGAGGAAAGCTGTTTTCATTTTTGGCCTTTCTCCAGACCGACTGAGCCTGAGAGGTCGTCTGGGCGAACTCCTTGACAAACTCTTCCGGCAGGGCTGCATCCCGCCTGTAGTCCCTATGCCATTCTCTCAGGGCCGCTTTTTGTTCTGCTGACAAGTCGTTCACCAGAGGCTTGCCTGTTTCCAAATCGACCAGCTGACCTAATGCCCTAGAAAATTTTTTTCCCGTTTTTTCTTTATGGATAAGCCCGGCGAGCAGTTTTAACTGTTCCGCCCGGAAGGCGGACGCTCCTATCGGCATGAACGTTTCGTGGTCCCATTCCAGCAGCGAGGATATGCCCGCCAGGGTACTTGCGTAAAGGGACAATGCATGTAATTTCTTGTAGTTTTTTTGTGTAGTGGACATAAGTTCTCTCTATATTTTTTTAATGATTCTGCTGGGATTCTTCGTAAACAAAGATCCGCTGGATCCGCGGTCCCAGACAGGTGATGAGTTCATGGACAATGGAGTCTCCTTTTGAAGCCAGATCTTCGGGAGAAAGGTATTGTCCATACTCATCCTCTCCAAAAATCAGTACCGTATCGCCAACAGCGGCATGGGGAATGTCGGTGATATCTATCATCATGTAGTCCATGCAGATTTTCCCCACCATGGGGGCCTTTTGCCCTCGAACAATCACGTGCCCTTTTCCGCTATAATTGCGGTGGAACCCATCGAAATATCCTATCGGCAAGACGGCAATGCGCTGCACTTCTTTCCCGACCACATACGACCTTCCATAGCTGACCGTATCGCCGGATTTGCAGGTGTTGATCCCTACAATACGGGAAACCAGGGAAAGGGCCAGCCGGAGATCCAGGGCCCTTTTTACCGCCTCCGAAGAATACAATCCATAAACAGCTAACCCTATTCTTACCATATTGAATTGGGGCAGGTTAAAACGGATGGCGCCGCTGGAATTCGCCGCATGCTTCCAAGGAATATTAAGCCCATGGGATTCAATTTCCGCAATCACTTTTTCCAGGGTATGGATCTGATGCCAGGTAAAGGGGTCCTCATCGGGATTGTCTGCACAGGCAAAATGGGTCATGATTCCCTCCAATATAAGAGAAGGGGCTTTGCTTATCAGCAAGGCCAATCCTACGGCTTCTTCGGTCCTGCATCCGAACCGGCCCATTCCCGTATCGACATGGAGGTGCACTTTAATTTTTTTGTTCTGCTTCAAGGAAGCCTGTGCAAGGGCTTCTACCATAGCCTGATCGCTGATACCCACTTCAAGTTCCCATTTTACAATCTTGCCCGCCTCGTATATGGGTGCGTTGATGACAAAAATCGACTGTCTGACACCTGCGCGCTTTAATGCAATTCCCTCGTCCACATACGACACACACAGAATGTCAATTCCGCACGTTCTCAGGAACTTGGCGATCCGCACATCATCTGTGCCATAAGCCAGGGCCTTGACAGCCACCATCATTCGGACGCCTTTAGGAAGCCTGTGCCGGATCGTATCAATATTGGATTGAATGGCCGCCAGATTAATGATACACTGGTTGTTGCAAATGCTGTCATTGAAGGCTTCAGTCAGGGTATCCAAGGACTCTTTTTTCTCCCCTTTGATCAGGACAAAGTCATCCTTCTGCAGCATTGTCTGCAAAAAATAAAGAGCTTCCGAATACCCTTCGCACTGGATAATCTCTGTTGCCTGGCCGCTGCTTTTGACTTCTTGGATAAGGGAATGATACGGATGTTTTCCATAGAGCAGCAACAGGTGGGGTGTGAACCTATTGACGGCTTGGCCCACCCTGCGATAATCGGATTCCAAGTGAGATTGATTCCCTTTCATTCCTCCAAATACAAAAATTTTTCTGCTCTGTGGCGGGACGTGTTCAAAGTGTTTTAAGGCCGGATCGACAGATTGCGGATCAGAACAATAGGAGTCATTAATGAAGGTGGCGCCGAAAGGAGATTTCCAGATTTCAGTGCGCATAGGCTCGGGAGTATAGCTTGCCAGTACATTTTTTATGTCTTCCGAAGGGATGCCTATCAGCCAGGCCGCTTTTACAGCCATATTCAAAAGATCGATAAAGTAATAAAATCCGCAGTTGATCTGTCCAGAATAACGGTTTCCATCAGGAAATTCCAGGGTGTAAGGCACGGAAGAACCTCGTTCCATGGAAAGGGATTTTGCCTTAGGCAGCAAAGCATCTCCATTGTCACCGTTCCAAAAATAATAGGGAACCTTGGGTTGATGGGACAAGATCAAAGGGTCGTGCGGAAGCAACACCCATCCTGAATCGGGAACACCGCGGCAGATTTTCATTATTTCTGAAACAATAGTATTTAGATCACCCAAGGTGGGTAAATGCTTTTTTCCTATGGGTGTCAGTATGCAAGCATTGGGAGCAATCAGGTCATTCAACACATCCATTTCCCCTTTCTTCGAAATGCCCACCTCTATAAATGCCAGTTCATGCTCTTTTTTTATCGTAAGCAGGCTCAGGGGAACTCCAATCTGACTATTAAAGCTCTCAGGCGATGCTACAGTGCGTTTTTTTGTCTGGCAAATGAGATGCAGAAGGTCCTTGACCATCGTCTTTCCAAAGGAACCTGCAATGGCAATTACCGGACAACCGACAAACCGGCGATAGGCTTTGGCTATTTCCTGGAATGCCGCCAAAGGGTCATCCACATGCAGAAGAACTAGGCCGTCATAAGCCGGGACGCTCTGAAAATCCTTGCGGACAAGGGCATATCGGGCCCCGGCTTTTGCCGCATGTCCAATGAATTTATGGCCATCTTCAGAAGAGCCTTTCAAGGCTACAAAAAGCGAGTTCCGGGAATCGATGCGGCGGGAATCGATGGTGATCTGGTCTACAATGGCAGTTTCGGCCCCCTCTCCTCCCGCTCCGGAAAACCCTTCCCACTGTCTTAAATCGAATGGATCCATTCTGCATCACCTCAAAATTTAGAACAACCGTAACACGTACGTCCTTAAAAAGTCATGGCAGCACATGATTTTTTGTGAGAAAGTAGCCAGGGCGTCCCGCCCTGGTCTAGGCCGAGACGGCCTGGTTACCTTTTCATGCTTCGCCTTGCCATAGCTTTTTAAGAAGAGTCTCATAAACCGATATCTTATTCAAGTTTATTTGTAACATGTCCAAATGTCAGGCCTGCCCCCCTTTCTTTGCTGGGAACTATAATTGATAGAAACTTGTGACTCACCTCTAAATTTTGAGTCGAATGAGTCGTAATTTATATATTATTTGACTCAATCAACTCAAAATGCAATAATGAGTTAAAAATATGAGTCGCATATGAAATACCCAGAGTTAGAATCCTCTACAGTAGAGTGGAAAAGCTCTTTTCCAGAAAAAGAACAAATCATAAAGACTACCATTGGCTTTTGCAATAGGTTTGGTGGTAAACTCGTGATTGGCATAGCTAATAACGGAGAGATTACAGGGATTAATGAAAGTGAAGCTGAGAAGCAGATGGAGCATCTCGATAAAATGATTTATGAATCTTCAGCTCCTCCGATTATTCCACTAGTGCACACTCAAAGAGTTGGGGATAAAGTTATCCTTCTCATCGAAGTCTCTTCAGGCATGAATAAACCTTATTACATCAAATCCCTAGGAATGGAAAAAGGAGTCTTTGTCAGGTTGGGCAGAAGCACTATGAAGGCAAATGCCGATATGATCGAAGAATTAAAATGGAGTTCAAGAGGATTACACTATGACATGTCCAGTCTCTACCATACCACAATGAATGATCTCGATATGGCGGCTATCGAAGATTTCTTCTCCTTTCGTAAGGGCAGCAATAAAAACTCTATTAATGCTATTCTTGCCTCTTTTAATATAATTCACGAAGAACACAAGAGCAAGTATCTAACAGTTACAGGAATGCTTCTGTTTGGTAAACAGCCAGAAAAGCACCTCTCTGAAGCATTTATTATATGCTCACGCTTTTCCGGTATTTCAGGCAGAACAGCCATTGCCTCCCAAGACTGTACTGGGACGCTTTTTGAACAATTTGAAATGGCTTTTGCGTTCATCTTAAAACATCTTCACCGTTCCTTTGTTATTCGGGGAAAAAAACGAGAAGAAAAATTAGAAATTCCTGAAGTTGCCATTCGAGAAATACTTTTGAACGCGATTGTACATCGCAATTATCACATTCAAGCTCCTATTAAAGTTGCCATTTACGATAATCGTATTGAGATCTTTAGCCCAGGTGATTTTCCAGGCCCCATTAACATATCAAATTTGCTCTCTGGATTAACATATATTCGCAACCCCGGGATTAGCAAGATTTTTAGACAGGCAAAATATATTGAAAAATTAGGTTCAGGTTTTCATAACCTATTCAACTCTTACGAAGATTGGGGATTAAAAATCCCCGAAGTCATCGAGGGAGAGAACTTCATAAAGTGTATCTTACCAAGAGAAAAGCAGAAGAGCCTTCAATCAGACGTTTCAAGTGAAGAGGAAAAGATACTTAACTTATTTAATCAAATTGAGGAACTAACCATCTCAGACGTGATTAATTTGCTGGGAATTGCAAGAGCAACTGCTGGAAGACGCCTAAATAGCTTAGTAACAGCTAGCAAATTAAAAAAAATAGGATTCGGAAAAGCGACGAGCTATAGACAAATCAAATAACATAAATGTCTGGGGACGGTTCTTGCATTTTTAACTCGTCAATTTATTCATAATACAGTCCCTTACATAACGGAAGGAGAAAAATCCAAAAAACAATGTAAAAGGGATTAGAACGGCTGCTGCCGGAGGCAGTACCTGCCGATAGCCGAGGACCAGGGCCGCATCCATCACCAAATAAACAGCCACTAGCCCAAACACGCTAAATGCATAGATGAAAAATACAGGCAGCTGCCGCGTAAACCGTATGCAAAAGGGAGCCGGACCTATCACGGCCAAAAGGCATAACCAAGGGATCACTATCTTATAATAAAAGACGGAAAGGACTTGCGCATCTTTTTCTCCGGGCGCATGGACAAAATGTTGCCGTTTCTGGTTGAGTTCCTGTAAGGAGAGCTCTTGGGGCTGAATCAACATATCCAGGAGCTTTTGGCTGTCAAAATGCATTTTGGGAAACAACTGAATAGAAGTGGAACCTTGAACAACCAGATTCCCGGACGGATCGCGAATAAAATGATCTGTAAATTCTCCCAAAGGTTGATCGGTATAGGGATAGAGATGCTTCATATGGTACACTTCATCGGCAGAACGGATCCAGTAAACATCTGTGAAGCGTTCCCGAAGCGTGTCATAATCATGATAAAGCAAAGTGGAATCATCTTTAAGAATAAGATGCTGCACAGAAGGGCGTTCATTTGTCCTGTTTTTTTCCTTGGAATAACTCGTATCAATTTGTTTTATCTGCTTCAATCCAGTGGCAGAAAATATTCCGTATTGACATACATCAGCAGCGTAAAAAACAAGCCCAGGTACACAAATGGCCTGAGCAATGATTTTAGAGGAATTCCGCTGGCCAATAAAGCTACCCATTCGCGGTGGATGTTTAGGCTGCATAATGTTTTAATAGTGGCTATCATTAGAGCAAATGGGACCAATACCTCCGCCCTTTTAATAAACTCGCAGAGATAATAAAAGGACAGTTCCCCTAACTTAAATGTCATATGGTTATGATGAAATGAGGTGGAATGGCTGGCAAAATCAATCAGGACATAAAGGGCGTAAAAACAAAAAATAAATAGAAAAAATACCTTTAAAGTTTCCTTGATAAAATATCTACCCCACATGGTATATAAAGGCAAAAAAAAGGTATTTCTAGGCTTGCTTACCATTATTCTATTCCTTTGGAAGCCCTCCGCAGCGTCCACACTGAAGAGTAATATTATAACAAATGCGGCACAAATAGAGGGATGCGGCAGCTGTCATCAAATGATCTATTCCTTTGGCGCTAAAAAATGCGACGATGTATATCGCTGCCAATACGATGACAATGAATAATCCTTTGCCTGAAGGATTGCGGCTGATGCCAATCCAAAAGGCTGCACCCATTAAAGTGAATGTAAATACCGCCAAAGCTACAGAAAAACGCCGGATCATTTCCTATAAGATCGGGTTATGGTCCTCTTTATCTGTTTCTGATAGCTTTCCGGTTTATTTTCATACCTGCTGCTTTTTCAATTCCTCCTTTTCTTCTTTAAGTTTCAGATAAAGAAAAGAAAAACGGAGGTGGTCATTGTTTAGCGTCCATACCTTTTTTTGGAGCATATTCGTAAAATCTTCAATCGAAGTCGTGGTAGTCAGAATGTTTTCCACAAAAAGATGGTCGGGCCCCTCCGGATTGTGCGATCCCTTGTTTGAAATTATTGTAATTCCTTTTCCTTTAAATTTTGAAGGAAAAGCTTCCAGTTTCTTCGCAAACAGTACATTTATCCGGTCGTTGTCTTTGTTGGGCATGGCCAAGTACAACATCCGAGGCGCTTTCTCCTAATCTCGAATCGCCCATAGTGTTAAAAAAAACACCTTTCAATTTCATAAGTTGCCTATTATGCGAGAGCAAAAGCGGATTGATGGATCGCAGCTTATTCTTTAATAGGCTTGTGGAAAGATGAGAATCTGTTGATAATTCGGAAATAACGTAAAAATTGGCCAGGACAGCAGGATAGAGGCTAAAAGTATAGGAGTAGTATAGCTTTTATGCTTATACCCGAAGCCCGGAAAGCCGTAATTTCATACGTTCTGGAAAGGCGCTGTATCAAAATAATAGAAGAAATCAGGCATGAAATCGGTATAGCTATGGGAAGGATGTACGGAATCTGATATAATGTAAAAAGGAGTATATAGCTTACTTGAGGGCTCAATGCAGCAAAATGGGCGATCTCATCCAGACGAGTAGTCATTAATATAGCAATAAACGCCAAAATACGCAAAATAAAACACCTTAAAAAAATGACACAATAAATATCGCCAAATAATCGGCATTGTAACAACCTTTAAAATCAGGTTTATATATATCTTCTTATAATAGCATACAATAAATGCGGAATTTGATACAATTATGTATATTATAAACGGATGTTAGGCCATGGAAAAAATCTGGTTTATCATAATCGATGGAAAAAAAGAAGGGCCCTTTTCTTTTTTCGAACTGAAAATAGATGATCGGATCACTCCCGATACCTTGGCCTGGAAAGAAGGGTTTCCCCAATGGCTCCCCATTCGAAACATCCCGGAGTTGAAAGATCTTTTTAAAGATGAAAAATCCGACGAAGATGAGGATAATGTGGCATTCTTTCCCCCTCGTATCGAAGAAAATGAAGTGCTTGCCATCCGAAAAGATCCTCCCTTTTTCAACATATGGGTTTTTATGGCCCTTTTCATTATCCTTTATCTTCTTTATCTGCTGTTAAAATAAAATGCCCTCTATTGAAAATGCCCTTCTACAATTTTTAAAAAACCATCTCGATCCCTATAAACCTGTAGTATTGGGTTTGTCAGGCGGCCCTGATTCCCTTCTTCTTTTTCACTTCTTGGTAAAGCTGAAAGTCGCTTTATCTCTTCAATTAGGCATAGCCCACGTGGACCACGGATGGCGAAAAGAAAGCGGTTCTGAAGCAGAATGTTTATCCAGACTGGCTTCTCAATGCGGCCTCCCGTTTCATTTATAAGAAATTAAATCCCTCTAAAATGAACGGAAACCTCGAAGCAGATTGCCGGGAAGCCCGGCTGCATTTTTTTGAAGAGCTTTGCCAACAGCACGGGTATCAGGCGGTCATTTTAGGGCATCATGCAGGTGACCTTGTGGAAACTGTATTTAAAAGAGTCCTTGAAGGGGCTAGCCTGCCTTATCTTTGCGGATTGAACGAAGTCACAGTAATCAGGAATCTGATGCTCTGGAGGCCTTTGCTCCCTTTCCATAAAAAGGATATCTTGGAAGCCCTCAATGCCTTGCACTTATCCCCTTTTGAAGATGCCACCAATAAAGATCCCAAATTTTTACGAGGACGATTGCGCACGCGGATATTTCCACAATTGGCCCGAGAATTCGGCAAGGAAATAAATACGTCTCTGGAACGCATAGGTGCTAGAATCCAAAGAACTCAAAGAATATCTGATGTTTCAGCTAAATACGAATTGGACAGCATAGAATCCGGACCATGGGGCTTGTTTTTGGATTTTACCACATGCCGCACCTCTGCATCCCTATGAGATCAAATTTATTGTCCGCAAATTCTGTGAAAAAGGGGACTTTTTATTTGTCGCGAGATTTTTTGGAAGTAGCAGTAAAACTGATTCAAAGCCATGCGGCCAATAAAGAAATATCTATGGGGCCCCACCGTCTATGCTTTGACAGAGGCCGGCTGTTTCTACTAAGAAGAGAGTTAAAGTTACCTGAGACCCCCTGTGAAATCAGATTGGGACAGTTTGATTACGGGCCCTGGCACGTACATGTGGAAGAAGTAGAGAACTGCCAAAAAGGGAGTGTAACTAATTGGAAAGATGCCTGGAAAGGTGGCTGCGAAATCTGCCTTCCTGAAGGAAAATACCATCTGGGCCCCGCCCTGTTGTCAGCTCCCTACTCAGGAAATACTCCGATCAGTAAATGGTGGACAAATGCCAAAGTACCCGCTTTCTTCAGGCATTTATTGCCTGTAGTATGGGATGAAAATCAAATCTGCGCAGAATTTTTAACAGGCCGTAAAAATGAAAGCCAAAAAAAGGGCATTAAAGGATTGAAAATAGGATTTCATTCTTCACCACTGAGCCAGTGAGATCACTGAGGGGGTTTGAGATAGGGAGGAGAGAGGCCTTTTGATCCCAAAAGGCAAAAATCAAATTACCAACGGCCTTTTCCAAGTTCTAAGTTTTCAATCGCCAATGGATTTCCGGGAGGGAGCTACGGCAACGTCGTTGCTGTCGTAATCCAAGTCGATGTCGACATTGAGGATGGAGAACTCGAAACCTAAAACTAACCTATATCCACTTGCGTGCTCGTTAACACGTACAATTGTTCTCTGACCATTGACTGGTGGATTCCAAATAAAATTGCGTTCCCCTGATCTCACACATTCCATAAATACGCTGATGGCTGTATCAATTAAACCTGAAATATTAGCCCGAGGCGCCTTTTTATTTTCTTCTTTGGCAACAAGCTCTTGCTGCTGTTCATAGGTTTTATTTCTGCCTATTGCTTCTTTCTTTATCCATACCCAATGCCGTTTTTCCTGTTTTCTTTTTTCGGTAATAGCTAGTGGCCAGGAATCAGTAGTATAACCTGTTTTATTTCCTTTTTTTGGTTTGCCAACCAGTTTGCCAATAACCTCCAAATTATCCAAGAGTACCTCTATTCCACTTTCTATAACTTTGACTTTATCTGGAATAAAGGTAAGCAGGCCGCCTCCCTCTCTTTCCAGATCGCCATAGGCTCGCCTTGGCAAAAGTGGTTCTTCTCCGGCATCCACTCCAATATATTCTTTCCATTCTTGCGTGCCAAAGGCTTGGACAGGGCGAATCGTTTCGCGAAACTGTTTATTATCTACAATAGCTTTCCAGCTTTTGCAAACCAAAGCCAGATTAGGAAGATCTGTTCTCACATTTTGGAAAATGATAGGCAATACATCCGTAGGCAACGACCCCCCTATGGGATCTGCCATAGATTGCACTTCGTATCGGTTTGTTCCTGTAACATTAGTATTATTAATTTGCATAAGATAACTCCGTTATGTTTTTATAAAATTTAACAATTAATTCAATTATCAATCCATATGTTTTTTTGTACGTCCTTAAAAAGTTATGGCAAGGCGAAGCATGAAAAGGTAACCAGGCCGTCTCGGCCTGTACGAAAATAGAAGTGGATTTTTAAACATACTTTACTTATTTTGATAATATAGGTAAAGTATACTATGCTTATCCAACAACTTTAGGTAAAGTACGTATGAAAATCCCCAAAGAAGATCTGATCGGAATTCTTTCCCAATTCAATCCCTGGTGGCGAAATGAAAAAATTCAGGATCTCCCTTCCTGGAAGCGGGCGGCATATAATGAACTATTGACATGGATTGAAAATCCCCCGGCAATGAGGGCTGTCATGCTATCTGGAGCTAGACAGGTAGGAAAGACCACACTTTTGCTTCAAGCAATCGATGCCCTGGTAACCTCAGGCATTTCTCCGTCCAATATTCTTTATGTGACATTCGATCATCCCGTATTAAAACTGGCTGGCCTAGAAGCTGTGTTGGAAGCCTGGAGAGATTTGGAACCAAAGGCGCCTGGTTTGGAATATCTTTTTTTAGATGAAGTCCAATTCATCAAGGATTTTGGTACATGGGTGAAACATCAGGTGGATTTTTTTAAACATCGGAAAATCGTTTTTACTGGATCGGCCATGCCGCTAGTGAAGGCAAATCAGGAATCTGGTGTGGGGCGATGGCATACCTTGCGTATTTCGACTCTTTCATTTTACGAGTATCTACAGATCAAAAAAATATCTCTTCCCCAGATCCCTTCCATCACTGAGGTTCGAGATCTGTTTCACTATTCGACAGCACAATTCCTGAGGATAACTGAAGCTGCTCAGGCACTCACAGGCCATTTTCATGAATACCTTACCCGCGGAGGTTTTCCTCAGACAGCTTTAATTGACAAGTATTACACAATCCCAACGACTGCTTCGGGAAGATATAATTGATAAAGTGTTAAAAAGAGATATGACAGCCCTTTTTGGCGTACGAAGAATCATTGAGTTGGAACAGACGTTCATATATCTTTGCATGCATGATGGAGGACAACAAGATATTGCAACCATCTCAAAAGAATTGGGAATAGCCAAACCTACTGTGCAAAATTTTATCGATCTCTTTGAATCCGTTCATCTTGTTTTTCGACTTCCCCCTTTTGGATATGGCAAAGAAGTATTAAGAGCAAGATTCAAATACTATCTCGCTGATGCGGCCATTGCTCCTGCCATTTTAATGAAAGGAAAGACTGTGATTGAAGATGCTCATGCCTTAAGCACCTGTGTGGAAACGGCTGTCATGGCACATTTGTCATCCCATAGCAATATAAACCAGGCCCGATTCAGTTACTGGCGAAGCCATAAGGAAAAAGAAGTAGATCTGATCATCGAGCTGGAAGGACAAATTTTACCTTTCGAGGTCAAATATCAATCCCAACCCGTGCAAAGAGATGATGTTTCCGGTCTGATAGATCTATGCCGCGAAAAACCACATATCTTATTTGGCTATGTCTTAACAAAATTGCCCAATGATGTAGGGCTATTGACAGATAAAAATGATTCCACTCCGTTAATGCGAATTCCGGCCTCTCTTTTTTGCTACTGGCTCGGTGAATCTGAAATTCACCAGAAAAGCATCCTTGTATAATCTCTTGCCCTAAAATGACCGCCTCGATTAGAAAGGGCGAAAGATCCAAGGGAAATGCATGGGACTGTGGACCAGAAAATCTGTCAGCGAGCTCCAGGCAGAGAGCAACGAGAACGGACATAAGCTTCAAAGGCATCTAGGAGCTTTTCAACTGGTCCTCCTGGGCATAGGCGCAATCATCGGCGCCGGCCTCTTTTCCATCACAGGCATTGCCGCAGCCGAACATGCCGGTCCTGCCATTGTCATTTCGTTTATCATAGCCTCCATAGCTTGTGCGCTGGCCGGTTTCTGTTATAGCGAGTTGGCAGCCATGATCCCGATTGCCGGAAGCGCCTACACGTATGCGTATGCCACTATGGGAGAGCTAATGGCCTGGACCATCGGCTGGACCCTCGTATTAGAATATGCCATTGGAGGAGCTGTCGTTGCTATAAGCTGGTCTGCCTACATGGTTTCCCTGCTGGCAGATTTAGGCATCCACCTGCCGCCGCACATAATAGCTTCCCCCTGGCATCCGACCCAATTAGCTGATGGGACCGATGTCTACGGCTATATTAATCTCCCCTCCCTTCTTATTGTGATGTTCCTCACATTTATTTTAATCCGAGGGATAAAACAATCCGCCTTGGTCAATTCCATCATGGTCTTCATAAAAGTCAGCGTCACAATAGTTTTTATTGCCATAGGCTTCTTCTATATCGATCCCAAAAACTATGTCCCCTTTTTACCTCCCAATACCGGAAATTTCGGGGAATTTGGCTGGAGCGGTGTCCTCAGAGCAGCCGGAATTGTATTTTTAGCTTATATTGGTTTTGATGCCGTTTCCACAACGGCACAGGAAACAAAAAACCCTCAAAAAAATTTACCTATAGGGATTTTAGGTTCCCTAGTGATCTGTACTATCCTTTATATCCTGTTCGCCTATGTCTTGACGGGGCTTGCCAATTACAAAGAACTAAATGTCGCTGCCCCTGTTGCCGTTGCCATTCAGCATACCCCCTTCCCTTGGCTTCACGAATTAGTAAAAGTAGCTATCATAGCCGGATTGACTTCCGTCATACTGGTTCTCCTGCTGGGGCAATCGCGAATCTTCTATGCTATGGCTAAAGATGGACTCCTCCCTCGCTTTTTCTGTGAAATCCATCCAAAATACCACACCCCATGGCGTTCCAATATCATTCTCATGTTGTTAGTGGGTGTGTTCGGAGCTTTTGCCCCATTGGAACTTGTGGGAGGCATGACAAGCATTGGCACTCTATTGGCTTTTGCCATGGTATGCGCCGGAGTCCTTGTACTTCATTATATGGAACCCTCCCTTCCAAGGCCTTTTAAAACGCCTTTTGTTCCCTATGTCCCAGTATTGGGCATTGCCATCTGCTTCACTCTGATGGCCTTTTTAGGTTGGGAAAATTGGGCGCGGCTCATCATCTGGCTTGCCATAGGGCTGCTCATCTATTTCTACTATGGGAAATATCATCGTTAAATCTGTCACATTTCCTGCTTTTTCAATTTCTCTTTCAATCTTCTTTCCACCTCTTTTGATATCTTTGGTCCAGGAACATACATTCCTGCTTTTGCTAACGTATCCAATGTACGGCCCAATCTGGAATCCGATTCGGGAGAAACCTGAATCTCATCAGAGGAAACGGTTTCAGTATCCTCCGTGGAAGTTATTTCCGAATCATCCTGCTCATCATCCCTGTGTTGGGAGTGATATATTTTATCTGCGATTTCGATCGTACTGGCTGTTTTATGTAACAACAATTTATTCTTTATCAATATATCCTCTTTAATCAAACTCCTCATTTTGTTTAATTTATGCAATTTATTTATTTTATTTTTCGCTTTTTCATTAACCTTAATTCTTAAATCACCAATCATTTCACTGATTTCATCTATGCGATTATTACCGTCAGCAATTTCTTGTAATGAATCAACATCTATAAGAGTATTAAAAGATGCGATGCATGTAGCTATATTTGTAATAACTCTTTTCAAAGACTCCAATATTCGATTCTTCTCTTTCTCACTGATCTCTTTAAAATTTGAAAAAAAATCTTGATATTTTTCGTCTTTATCGCTTTCTAAAAGTTTTTCGAAGGATATATCCTCTGATATAGCCATTAAGTTCTTAAGCTGAGATTTAATTTTATTTTCAATTCTTATTAATTTAACTTTATTTTTATTAATAAAATCTTTAACGTCAATATCATCACATGTCTTATTTGTATAAGAACGCAAATCACCACTTACATCCTGGATAGCAATGGATAATTCACCTAAAAAATTCTTAAATTCTTCCAATTCATAATATCCATTTTTTTCATCTTCATGAAAATAAGGCTTTTTAACTTTCCCTATAGGCTCACCCACTTTTATTAGCGTGGGATAAATATTTTGAAAAACATTTGTCTGAGCGGTCGTTTTATGCAATGCCGGTTTAGTTTTTAAACCTCTTTTTGTTTTTTCTATTGACTTGTCACCCTGTCGGATAAACGGGCTGCCAAAACCTCTATTAGACACATTATCTGAGGCCTGCATAAAAATCCTCCTTGAAATTATATTCAAAAACCCCTTCTTTAATTATAATTAAAATATAATTAAAAACAAAATTATTTATTATTGCTGCAATAATTACAAAATATTATAATAAGAGATGAGCAAAAAATAATTAAAAAAAAGGTGTGTTTATGAATAGAATTGATACAATAAAAAGTATCCATGGATTGTATAGTCAGCCCTCTAAGGCAGGCAAACAAAAAGAACTGACTATCGATGAAAAAATAAATAAAATTAAAGATAAAATAAAAGAAAGTAAAAACCTAATTCTAGAATATGACGACAAAATAAACAATTATGATGAAGAAATAAAAAAATTAACAAAAACAAGCAATCTAAAAATTAAATTTAATGAGCTAGAGGATGACATAGATTCTATCGAAAATGAAAAAAAAGAGATTTTAAAAAAGATAAATATAATGGATACAGACTTTTCTTCAGATAAAGAAGTCGATATGGATTTATACAAGCAATTAGTCAACGACTTTAATTCACTTGAAGATGAACGTAAAGAATTAGACAAAGAGTACGATATTATAATAAAAGAACACAACGAACTATTAAAAAGTACTCCAAAAGAAAAAAACAAAATAATTGTTAAACTTAAAAAAAATAAACTTGAAGCCGTAAATGAACGATTTAAAATTGAAAAAGAAATAACAAAACTAAAAGAATTAAAAAAAGAACTCGATGTTGATAGATTAATCGGAACGATTACTGTTTTTAAAGAAAGAGTGGACGTTTTACATATCAATAAACAAGGTGAAACCAAACATGCTGAAGGAATTACAGGAAAATCGTTAAAAGAATTTGAAGAGGAAGCGGGATTAGAAGCTCTATATAAACATGTACTGGCATACCCGCTTGATGACATGGGTACATTAAAAAAAGCTGCACTGGAATCCATAAATAAGAATTTGAAAGAAGCTCTTTTAAATTCTGAAATGAATTCCATAAGTAAAATTAAAAATTTGGAAAAGTCTATAGATAAATTCAGAATGCTGTTCTTACAGATACCTTTAAACAAAGAAAATGCTTCCGCCATAAAAAATTTAATTAAAGAATTGACAGAGATAGTGTATATTTTTGAATCTATTTCAAAGACTCAACCTTCATCAAAAGATATTGAAGACAATAAATTTGAAATACAGTCATTTACGGATTCATTAGAGGCCCTTAAAAAACAGGATGAAAATTTTTCCCGTAAGTTAATACTTAAGGTTGCAAAGCATAACAAAAACCCATTGCTGGCCAAATTACCTGAACTCAAAGAGCAAAATCCAAAGTCAGTACTTAGACATAAGGATTAAAACCAACAGGCAAGGCCCAATTTAAAGCCCCAGATGCGCATTCCATGCTTTTCTTTGGTCAAGCTCAGGTTGTACGCGCCGCCAGCATTGATAGACCAATGGGCATTCAAATCATGTTCAAGCATCCCTGAATAGCTGAACCCTTCAGAGTGGCTTTTGTCGTGGACAAAGGGCTTAATGATAGTATGGGTCCTACTGTAGGAATACTGGATGTTGCCAACAACCCGCCAACCCTTGACAAAGGTATAGGAGGCTTCAAAATTAATATAGGGGGAGATCGACCTGAATTTTTCTGTCAATTTCAATTTGACAAGCAGCGGTTCAGGCAGATTTTCAACAAATACAGGAGCCTCTACTTCGAGCCCTGTTTTAATCCATCCCCAATTTACGCCTATTCCTGGAGTAAAATACCATTTCTCTCTAAAAGGAAAACAGGCGGCCAGACCTATGCCGGCCTGGATAGCTTCATCTTTGCTTTTGCCTTTTCCGTACAAAAAGGTAGGTTTTAGGAGCATTGGCCCCCAGAAATTCCAATTGGCATCGCATTTGATCGCGCCCAAGTCCATCCGATGCACTGTTTTTCCCGACTCCAGGACGTCAATATGAACAAAGGCAGGGGAAATTTCTGCTTTTCCACAGTAGTCATAAGCCATCAATGGAGCAGAAGCAAAGATCAAACAAAATAAAACTAGAATATTTTTAATACCTGAAATCATTTATACCTCAATTTGAGCTTTTGGATATACTAACTGATAGTTGAAAAAAGATCAAAAACAAAAAAACAGGATTTGCGGGGTTGAGCAATTTTTATTACCACAGAGAACACAGAGATCATTCAAGCCCGGAACGGGCTTGAATGACGGCTTTTCGTTTGTGCGCTTCGCGCACAAACGAAATTCTATATCGCAGAGGCAAGCGAATTTCCTCTCTGTGCTCTCTGTGTGCTCTGTGGTAATAAAAATTCTCAACCCCGCAAATTCTATCGCCGAAGGCGTCCTACCCATCCTGCTATGTGAATTGTCAAGCGTTTGTTGTTTTTTTGTTTTTCTGGAAAAAACTATCACAACACTATATACAAATATATTTCAATGGAAATTTAAAGATACCTATGGGAATTGAAGCTCTTGAAATTGACTGGAAAGCCTTTGGGATGGTCTGCATCCTCCTGGCGCTTTTTTATTTATTTCGAAATACTCGGGTTTCCCGCCAGGCTCCCACCCTGTTTTTTTCTACCCTAACTCCTTTTAAGGCTATACCCAAAGGAATAAAAACCCGATGGGCCTGGTTGCCGGAATATCTGGCTTATGCAGCCTTGATATTTTTTCTACTTGCATTCATTGATCCCCGCCTTTTTTTGCCAAGGCCCATCAATCCCAATTCTGTTTCCCTTGAATCGACAGAAGGGATAGCCATCTATCTGGTATTGGACCAATCCGGTTCCATGAACGAACCCGTTGCCGGAAACCCCAATGAGACTAAAATCCAACTTTTAAAACAGCTGACAGCGGATTTTATTGCAGGGAGGCCTAACGATCTTCTGGGGCTTGTATTTTTTGCAAGAGTCCCTTTGATTGTGGCTCCTTTGACGCTGGACCATGCCTCTTTACTTGGCCCGCTTGGAAAGCTTGAGGTCGTCAAAGACAAAACACATGATGGGACCGCTATTGGTTATGCCATATATAAAATAGCCAGTCTCATTGCTGCTACAAGGCATTTTGCCGAAAATATGCCAAAAGAAGACCGTCATTACGATATTAAAAGCGCCATTATGGTCCTGGTCACTGACGGCGTGCAGGAAATCAATCCTCTGGACAACGGCAACCCCTTGCGCACCATAGACATTCCAGAAGCCGCAGCCTTTGCCAAACAACAGGATGTTCGAGTTTACATCGTAAATATAGACCCCTCCATCTCAAATGAAGAATTTGCCCCGTTCCGGTATCAGATGCGGAAAGCCACTGAGTTGACCGGAGGCCAGTTTTTTACCATGGCCTCGCCGGACCAACTGGGAAATATATATGAAGAAATCAATCGTTTGGAAAAAAGCCGATTGCCCAATCCCATCCTCAGCTCTTCCCTCTCAAAGGAAAATCTGCCTTATCTCTATCACCGCTTCCCTTTATACCCTTATTTCATTTTCGCCGGCCTTATTTGCCTTCTTTTTTCCATTATCCTTAAATCGACCCTGCTGAAAAAAATGCCCTAAGAGCCTCTCTTCAATTGTCTATAAAATGATTCTAACTCCCTGGCCTGTAAGCTTGCAGAACGTCTCTACCCTTTTATCCCCGAAAAGCTGTGGGCACTCATAAAAATCCAACCTCTGAAGGGCTGTAAGCTTGCTGAGTGCCTCTGCCAGTTTATCTCCCGAAAGCTGCGTGCAGTGTGAAAGATGCAAGCTTTGAAGGGCTGTAAGCTTGGCGAGGGCCTCAGACAGTTTATCTTCCGAAAGCTGCGTGCAGTATGAAAGATCCAACTTTTGAAGGGCAGTAAGCTTGCCAAGCGCGTCTGCCAGTTTATCTCCCGAAAGCTGCCTGCACTTATAGAGATTTAAACTGTTAAGGGCTCTAAGATTGCCGAGCGCGTCTGAGAGCTTATTTCCTGAAAGCTGCCTGCACCTAAAGAGATTTAAACTTTTAAGGGCTCTAAGATTGCCAAGCGCCTGTATCAGTTTATCTGCCGAAAGCTGCGTGCACCACGCAAGATTCAAGCTTGTAAGTGCTGTGTGTTTGTCAAGCGCCTTTGCCAATATACCTCCCGAAAGCTGCATGCAGTCTACAAGATGTAAGCTTCGAAGAGCTGTAAGTTGATCTAGCCCTTTTGCCAGTTTATCTTCCGAAAGCATTGTACACCCTTCTAGATGTAAGATTTGAAGAGCTTTAAGCTTTTCAAATGACACCTTTGTAATTTTACTTGATCGTAAATATAACTTATGAAGCTCAGAGCAATTTTCAATTAATTTCTTCAAATCTGTGTCTGTTATATCAGAAATATCGGATAAATTTGCACAATGCAGCTTATTCTCAATAATGTAATTGATAGCTTTCGAACCCGTTTTATATCCAACAATAGAAAGCGAAAGGTTGTCTTCATTTATTCTTCGAATAAAATGGGCATTTATTTCTTTCCTCCACATTGTTGAGGTTCTTTCGATAGATTTAAGAAATTTAATATCTGATTTCGAATTACGCGGGTTCAGATTGTCTATAATTATCGAAAATACGTCGGACGGGATTTCATCTTGTAAATAATTATTTTTTTTACCAGATAAAAGCCCTAAAGCAATGCCAATAATGTTAAAAGACAACTCATGTGCTTGAGGAGTATTTATATCTTTGTTTATCTTATTACTCAAAGCCACTAGATTGCCTTGCAGATCTTTCGCTTCTGAAGTCTCTGTTTGCTGAAGGATCGTTCTTAAATTTTTATCAATAAAATCATTTAATTTCGATAATTTCGCTTTTCCAAAACTATCTTCATTCAAATATCCTTTAATTGTAGTATTAACATTTTCAATTGACATAGTATTCATAAAACCTCGTTTACATTTTGTGTTTTACAAAACTATACCATTATTTCCGCCATTCCCACTAGAAAAATATAAAGTTACCCTGTTTGTGGGGTGCAAACAAAACTGTGGGCAGCTGCGTTTTTAGCAAAGAAATAACAAGATAAGGAGGATCGCCTTCGGCGTCAGGGTGCGACACGAGGCTGACGCCGAAGGCGATCCTCCTTATCTTGTAAAAAATGCTTGTACAAAGGGTATTGATTTTTGCATAAGTAGCGCATCATGACAAGGCAGAAACAATGATTCCGGTGGATTTAACCTATAGCCTCCCTTCAGCTATATACTTGCTTCCTTTTGCCTTTTTATTGCTTTTACTGTGTTGGAAACTGTATCTTTATCGATCCCGCAATGAGGTTTTGTTGGGAAATAAAGAAGTTCTTTCCGTTATTTTAAAGTCCAGATCCCCCACCATATTCTGGATAAAATCGGCTGCCGTGACGCTACTATGGGCAGGTGCCGTATTGGCCCTGATGGACCCTAAGGGGAATGCCCGATATCCCGAGGAGGAAATTCAAAAGCACAAAGCTTCCCTGCCGGCTAAGATGTCAAGGCCCGCACAGGACATTTTTTTACTTGTGGATGCTTCAGCTTCCATGGACGTCAAGGACAGCCGGGATGGGACAAGCCGTTTGTCCTATGCAAAAGACATTGCAGATCAAATCGTCAGCCAATTAAATGGACAAAATGTCAGTTTGCTGGCTTTTACCTCCGAACTGACCCCCCTTTCTCCTCTAACTCTAGATTATCTTTTCGTTCGTTTGATGATAGGACAGATGCAAATCAATGAGGGTAATATTTCAGGAACCGATTTCAAAGCGGCATTAGAAGAAATGATCCATACCTATCTAACCGGTCCCTCAGCGCGGCAAAGAATCCTTGTCTGGTTTACCGATGGAGGGGACACGCTATACGAAACGCTTGGCGGCGCTGAGAAAATGCAGCGTCAAAAAGAAATACTCTCTTTATTGGATACACTGGAGCAGGACCAAGTGGATGTCTTTGTGGTAGGAATGGGCTCCCTTCAAGGGGAAGACGTCCCGGACGTTACCTATAAAGGAGAGCGGGTCCACTCCCCTTTGGAGGAAACCTTTCTAAGGCAGCTTGCCAGGCATGGAGGAGGAAATTATTATGAAGCCAATGCCTATAGCAGCATAGAAATAGCAGAAGATATCCTAAAAAACCTTAGGAGGGAAAAACTATATTCGGAAAAATCGTTAATTCCCAATGCTGCGGCACAAACGGGACAATTTAAAGTCTATGATTACTATTACCAGATCCCCTTGGGAATAGCTCTGCTTTTACTTTTATTCATCCTTTTATTTCCGGAAACTAAGAAACAGACGAATTCTCTATTTGCTGGTCTATTTTTTATTTTGTTTTTATCTAAAGCAGAAGCGCAAACGATTGAAGGGGATATGCGAAAGGCCTCTATTTACTATGATGCAGAAGATTATTCCAAAGCTGCCGAAATCTATCAGGACCTATTGAATCAGCCCCTGACAGATGAACAACAAGCCATAATCCTGTATGACCTCGGATCTGTGTATCTGGCATCCGGGCAAAACTTAAAAGCCCTTGTCCTCTTCAATAGCATATATCCTGACAAAGAACCTCAAGAACTTTTTCTAAGGGAATTGAAAACAAACCAGGCTTTGGCTTATCTAAAGGAAAGCCTGCTGATAAAAGGAAATTCCTTTGACCCCTTGGCAGAGAAATTTTTTTATCTTCAGGAATCCCTGCAAGCCATCCACTCAGCCAAAAAAGCCGATTGCGAATTCAAACAGGCCGAGGGTTATTCCTCATGTGAAAACTCAGGAAATTTGATTTTGATGGAAAAAGCGATCCATCATTATATATCAGAGTTGAAAGGCCAGATAAATGAATTTAAGAAAAACATCCCTGCAGCCAATTTTAAGAGCCCGTTGCAGAGATTAATCTTCTCCTACAAAATACTGTTGATCGAAGAGGAAATATCCGCAGCATCGCTATCCCGCCTGCAAAAGGAACAACAAAGCATCGGAGGCAATTTAAATGAAAATGAAAAAAAAGTATGGGAAGCTTCTAATGCCTGGTTGAATAAAAGCATGGAATCGCTTCAGCAAAATCCCCCCTTAGCGCGGCTTTATCTTTTAAAAGCGTACCATGAGCTTGTCCTGCTGCAACGGTTATCGGAGCCGAAATCTCAAACTGCACCCAAAAGAATCTTGGATGACAGCATCGAAGATCAAAGGGAGGCACTATATATGTCCCGCCTGCTATATAAGATTCAAGAGGCCCAGGCAAATTTTACCTTTGAAAATCCTCAAGACTTTGTTCTTGAAACTGCCAAAGCTTTTTTTCCCGCAGTTAAAGAGTATCAAAGTAAACAGTTTATCAATAAAGGAAATAAAACGCCGGAAGAATGCTGCCAAGCACGGCCCTGGGATGAAATTCTGCCTTTGTTCAATCGTGGTTGGAAGGAGGCCTGGCAGGCCGGCCAAGAGACAGGGTTAAAGAGGTTGATTGCCCAAGAACAGGCGCTGTCTACATGGCTGGAAACCAAAGAAAAGCTAAATGAGCCTATAAAGCCCTTTTCAGGGTCCTGTTTTGGTAATAATGCGATGAAACCTTCAGGTGAAACCAAAAATGAGGCGTCATTTGAAAACCTGGCAAGAGAACTTGAAAAAATGAGCAAAGCGGATAGTTCGCTCCAACAAGCCCCCAGCCCACCCATCCAAGTAGAGAGGCCCTGGTAAACATGAAAAAATTTCTAGTTTTCTTCCTGTATTTTTTACTCGGCCCCCTTTTCTTGAATGCTTTACCCACCGTAAGTGTCCAAGCAGAAATAGATATGTCCAATATACAGGAAGACCAACCCATCCGAGGATTGATTTCCATTACCCATGACAAAAAGGATGCCATCGATCCAAACAGTTTTACCTTGGGGGGCCAGCCTCTTTCTGTAGAGCCTGTAAGGGAAGTGCAGGTCTCCCCTCCCAATCCTCTCGTCATCTCATACTTTCAATTCACTCTTCCCGGTAAGGCTGCCGGTTTGTATGTATTACCTGAACTCCAGGTAAATATTGGCGGCAAGGCGTATGCTTCCATTCCTTCCACCTATGAAGTACAAAAACCTCAAAAAACCCCCGAACCTCAAAAAACAGCCGCCCCTGTAAAAGAAAATAAGGGTAAAAGCGAACTTAAGCTGGATCTTAAAGTGACTGGCACTCCTATGTTGTATCCCAAACAACGCTTTCAGGCTATTTATCGATTCCTTTTTAATACTAGCATCGAACTGACTGAAGAATCTTTGCCTCTGCTTGATCCTGAGGGCTTTTCAAAAATAGGAACGAAAGAAACAAAAGATTATGTCGAAAACGGATTTAATGTTCAGGAAATTGCACAGAGATTGGAGGCTATTCAACCGGGCGAGTACGCATTTAAAGCCTCGAGCATTCAAGGATATGCCTATAAAACGGATTATGCAGGAAGAAAAAACTATCTGGAACCTTTGTTACAAGCTGAAGCTCCCGCCATAACACTGCATGTGCTCCCTTTCCCGGCCAAAAACAAGCCCCCTTCCTTTAATGGCGCCATAGGCCCTTTTGACCTGTTCAAGGTGACTCTGGGTTCGCCCTCCACAATCTACGTTGGAGATAAAATCCTTTTGAATATTGATATCGGAGGCAACGGCCAAGTCGATAATGTACCCTTGCCTGAACTTTGCTGCCAGCCCGGATTTAGCGGTGTTTTTCAATTAAGCGACCTCCCCCCCTCTGAACAGGTCAAAGGAAAAACCAAACATTTTGCGGTGGAATTTAGACCGTTGACAGCTTTGGTCAGCCAGATCCCATCCATCGAATTCTCGTATTTTGTCCCCGAAAGCGGGCAATACGGGACTCTGAAAAGCGATCCCCTGCCTATAACTATCAAACCCATAGAAGAATCGAAAAAGCAAACCCAAGCTCCGCCCTCTTCCCCTTCTCCCGCTCATCCACAACAACCTCCCAAGAAAAAGCCGTTGCCTCCTATAGAAATACTAGGAAATTGGGCGCTGCACGCTCAAGATTTATTACCTCTCCCCTTCGGATCTTGGAAGGTCTTATGGCTCATCCCCATAGGAATTATAGCTATAGGGATTCAGCTTAAAATCAAAAAAATCCTTCAAATAAAATCTAAGGCTGCCAAAATCAAAAATAGCAGAGATTATTTCAAAGAAGCTCTTGCAAAACCTCCGCATTCTACCGAATTCTACCTTGCCATGACACAAGCCTTTTTATCCGGATTGAAAGAAAAAGGCCTCATTTCCACAGATACGGATTCTCCCGAACAGCTTAAATCTGAAGGGATAGAAGGGGAAGTGAAGGAACTGCTGTATGACATAGAACAGAGCCTATTTGGAGGCCTGGAATCCGCCAAGGAAAAAGAAATTATTAAAAGAGCCGCAAACCTGTTTAGAAAAATATGATAAAAAAAATACTATTAATCCTATCCTTAGGACTTGTCATAGGGGCTATATTTTATGAATTTTACCAGACTCAGGATTCTGACCGGAAGCTTGCAGAACAGTTAAATCAAGCCATGGCAGCGTACCAAAAAGCTGAAAAAGGAACTACCCCCGCTGAAAGGCAGCAAGGATTCAAAACCGCAATAAAAATTTACACCGAGATGGAGGAAAAATACCGCCCTTGTTTTAGTTCGGGAAGATTCTACTACAATTTGGCAAACGCGTATTTTCAGGCGGAAGAATATCCCTTGGCCGTTCTATATTATTACCGGGCGCTTTATCTGAGGCCAGGCAATTCCGATATCCAGCATAATCTGGATGCAGCCATGAAAAAATTGAACCTCCAACCCAATGAATCCCCTTCAGCAATACAACGACTGTTTTTCTTTCATTATGGATTGTCCCTTACAGAGAGATTGCAGCTATTTTTTTATTTTGGGGTGGCCTTGTTGGCGATTATTTCCATAATGTTGTGGCTTCCTGCCGCAACATCTGTTTTAAAATACGTCATGGCATTGGCAGCTTTTGTCTGCCTCGTATTTTTTACCAGCCTTCTATATAGCCGCTATATCGAGCCTGTAGAGGGTGTTTTGATGAGATCTACTTTCCTTTATCGCGATAAAGGAAAGCAGTATGCCACAGTATCGACTACCCCCTCGCCCGCAGGTGCAAAAGCTATAATTTTGGATGTGCAAGACAACGGAGCCTGGTTGAAAATTACCCTTTCCGATGGCTCATTAGGCTACGTTCCAGGAAACGCCATCCGCCTGATACCTTGCGAGTGAGAAGGATTTATTGGTGGTTCATTAGGATTCCAGTTAACGTTATTGAAGAGTTAACTCCATCAGTATTACTTTGTTGCAATTCTTCCTGCTCCCGTTTTTTTCTCAGTTTTTTATGCAGGCGTTCCTTCATGGCTTCCATTCTCTTATCTTCTTTTACTTGTGAAGCACCTATAAATTTATTTTCTAGAAGGGACTGCAAATTTTTTTGAGTATTCTTTGGGGAATCGGGAAGCGCATTTCCCCTTCCTACATTGCTGTAATAATTGGATCGCGAAATATGTCCTGGTATTGACTTGCTCATCGCACTATATATCTCCTAAATGATTATTTTCTTCGTATTGCGTATATCAGAAAAACATTTATTTGGCACGAGAATTCTAATGATATTCACCACTGAGCCGGTGAGATCACTGAGAAGGTATGAGATTAGGAGAGGGTGAATCTTTCCCTTCCCTCTCAATTATCTCATATCTTCTCAGTGATCTCACTGGCTCAGTGGTGTTACCGTCATTATCCACCGTCATTGCGGTTGACAGAATTTACAATTAAACCTATCATTTAGAAAGAGGGGTGTTATGGATAAAGAGATCATAAAACAGGTTGTCCTGGAACAGGAACAAGCAAAAACAAAAACATTCAACGACATTGAAAGAGAACAATTGCCGCTCATCGATTCTCTTGTTCCCCTCTCCCATGCCATCATTATCTCGGGGATACGCCGATGCGGAAAATCCACCCTCATGCGGCAAATTATCAAAAAACATTATGCAGATGATATATACTTTGTCGATTTTGAAGATGAGCGTTTTGTCACTTTTACGACTCAGGATTTCAATTCATTATATGAAATATTGATCGAACTTTATGGGTTAAAGCACGTTTTCTTTTTTGATGAGATTCAAAATATTGAAGGCTGGGAACTTTTTGTTCGCCGCATGCACAGGGAAAAGAACAAAATCTTCATTACGGGATCCAATGCTTCTTTACTAAGCTCCGAATTAAGTACTCGCCTTACAGGACGGCACATTGTTGTTGAACTCTTGCCCTTTTCATTCAAGGAATACCTCCATTACCACCATATAACCTACAATAAAAATAGCTTCCTAATTACACAGGAAAAAGCCATCTTAAAAAGGCATTTTAATGAATTTCTAGAAGATGGAGGCATGCCGGAATATTTGGAGCACAAAAATCCTTTGGTCCTTCAAAATGTCTATGAAAATATCCTCTATAAAGACGTCATCGTCCGCTACGAAATAAAAGAGATTAAAGCTATGCGAGAGCTGGCCCTCGACCTGCTAAGTAATATCGGAACCCCTCTATCCTATACAAATATGCAAAACAGTTTGAACCTCGGCAGTGTCAATACCGTCAAAAATTACATCCACTATTTGGAAAACGCCTATTTGATTTTTACCTTGGACCGGTTTTCCTTTTCAGTGTCGCAACATACTCTTTCCCAAAAGAAAGTATATGCCATTGACACAGGTCTGGTGAAACAGATCGCGTTCCATTTTTCCAAAAAGCAGGGGCGGTATCTTGAAAATATTGTCTATCTTGAACTGAGAAGAAGGTATAAAGAACTCTTTTATTATAAAACAAAAGAGGGTTTAGAGGTGGACTTCCTTGTTCGGGAAGGTACTAAAATTGTGCTTCTGATCCAGGTAACCGAAAGTTTAAAAGATCCAAAAACTCAAGAACGGGAATATAAAGCACTAATCAAGGCGATGCAGGAGCTCCATGTTGAAAAAGGACTCATCCTGACCCAGGATGAAGAACAGGCCGATCCGGAATTTCCCGAAGTGGCAGTCACGTCTATTTTTCGATGGCTCTTGCAGGATATATAAAAATATATTATACTTGAAATTGAAAACATTAATGAATCATGGTTCCATGAAGACAGGTACAAGCAACCCATTATCGGATATGTCCCTTATCGATATTTTGAAGCCACTTCAAAATGAAAGCCATTCTTTTGAATACAATAACCATTATAAGGCAATGGAGTGTTTTTTTGACCGGCTCCGCCATTTGGAATCTGCCTATGCGCAAATTTTTGAACAACTGATGGCCTTGGAAAAATGCGTAATTTCCAATAAAAACACATCCTCTTAAGCCCTAGTACACAGTATAGTTATTATTGACCATTTATTAAACTAACCGAAGGTAATCAAATCCGGATGGATTCAGAACGCCGTTCACTTTATAATTCATTGCGGTTAAGCTGGCTGCTTAATCCCGACATGCCTGTAGAGCCCTGGCAGGTAGAAGATTATCGTGCGATACCTCTCCAAGCTCTGTTTGACAGGCTTGAGTTGCAGGGCATCCACTTGACGCGGCCTCTTTTCATCGCTTTATCCGACCCGTTGGAATCTCCGGAAGACCTTCTGGAAAACCTGGTCAAAGACCTGGAAGTGGACAATAAGGGCAAGGACCAGATCTATCTTCTGGTTTTTGAGCTCTGGCGCCGGCTTGTTCCTGAAAAACTGACTTTAACGATATTCTGTGATGAGCTCGATTATCAGATCTACTCGTACGATTTCGGCACTTTGAACAATTATGAAGCCTTACAGGACACTCTGGAGCATTTGAGGGAAATCCTGGAGGAAAATATCGAACTAGGAGTTGCCTCGGAAGAGGCTTTTGAATTGATCTGTTCTAAATGCGCCAATAATATCGAAGGATTTTTATATGATTTCATCTCCGAACGTTTGGATGAAAACAATACCCTGTATGCCCGTGAATTGTTTGAGAACTTTGAAGGCTATATCAAAAATTCTAATTGGTTCCTTTTTTTAAAAATCCGCCTGCTCTATTCCTCCGATCCCGATGCAGCTAACGAGCTACTAGCGAAACTTTTGAAAAATATGAATAAACAAGCCGACGTGGAATTGGACCTGGACGTATTGAATTTTTTAGGCCAAAAGGAGGACACTGCCGCCTTTATTGCTTTTTTAAAGCAAACTTTGCTCCATATTGAATATGAAGAAGACTTTAAAGAACTTCTCATCATCTGTTCCGACTTCTGCCAACAGGTCCAGCAGGAACAGACTGCCAAAAAAATAGATTCCATATTAAAAAAGAGATCTTCTATTGATGTGCAAAAAACCATCCATCCCACCGATCCCGATCTCATGGAATTTGGCAGTCTCATGAATCATGCTGTTTTTTAATCCCTTGACTCTCAACGGCCAATTGTAAAAATAATTCTGTATATTGACTTTTATCCTGAAAACCGCGATACAAATAGCATAAAAACACAATATCTTGTGGTTTTTTTATCGAACATCCACAAGATCTTGTGGTTTAAGCGATAGAATCAAAAATTAAAAAAATAACCCTGAATGGTTAAAAAGGTATTTATATGACAAAACCTACAGCGCGCGCCATGGCGACAGCCTTGAGGACATATCACCGCCCCGTAAAAGAAGGGGATACCCAGTTGGAGTCCTGGGATCAGGTAGTAGACCGCGTCATTTCCCATCAACGATGGCTCTGGGAACGGGCTTTGGCTCGGGGCCTTAATGAAAGGGAAGAAGACGAACTTGACGACCTGCGCACCATGGTCCTGGGAAGATATATCGCCCCTGCAGGACGGACCCTATGGCTGGGCGGAACAGAACTTAGCCGCACCCGGGAATCCTGCATGTTCAATTGCTCCTTTACACATGTCGAAACCGTATATGATGTCGTAGATTGCCTTTGGCTGCTTCTACAAGGCTGCGGTGTCGGATTCCGCCCCATCACGGGAACACTGAACGGCTTCCGCCGCCCTCTCCGTGAAATCAAAGTGGTCCGGTCCAACCGCACCGGAAAAGGCGGCGCCCAACACAATGTCGAAACATTCGATCCTCAGACAAGCACATGGACAATCAAAGTCGGCGATTCCGCCATTGCCTGGGCAAAAGCCGTAGGCAAATTGGTGGCAGGCAAATTTCCCGCGAAAACCCTCATTTTAGACTTCTCCGAAATACGCCCGGCAGGCACCCGTCTGAAAGGGTATGGCTGGATATCTTCCGGCGATGAACAAATAGCAAAAGCGTTCAAAGCCATTGCCAAAATCCTATCCGATCGGGCCGACCAGCTTCTGACCCGTATGGATATTTTAGACATCGTGAATTGGCTGGGCACCATCCTATCCAGCCGCCGGTCTGCTCAAATTGCCCTTTTTGAATATGGCCAGCCAGAATGGGAAGAGTTTGCCATGGCCAAGAAAGAATGGTGGCTAAAAGGCAACGCCCATCGGCAACAATCGAATAACAGCCTGCTCTTTAGAAACAAACCCACACGGCAGGAATTTGAAAAAATCTTCCAGTTGATGATGGAAGCCGGCGGGTCGGAACCAGGCTTTATCAACGCCGCAGAAGCGGAAAGAAGGGCGCCCTGGTTTAAAGGATGCAACCCTTGCGTCGAAATCTTGCTCGGAAATAAGAGCTTCTGCAACCTGACGGAAGTCAATGTCCTTGCCTTCAAAGGCGATAAAGTCGGACTGGAAAGGGCCCTTTATCTCGCCGGAAGGATGAACTATCGCCAGACCATGGTCAATCTTCGCGATGAAATCCTGCAAGAAGCTTGGCATCTTAACAATCAGTTTCTACACCTTTGCGGAGTCGGTTTGACAGGGATCCGCGCACGGCCGGACCTGACCCGATACGATTTTAAAAGGATGCGAAACATCACAGTCAGCGCCGCCTACAGCATGGCAAATGAATTGAATGCGCCCCTGCCCAAAAACGTGACCTGTGTAAAACCCAGCGGTACTATAAGCAAAATTATGGGGACCAAAGAATGGGGAGAAGTTCCGGAAGGCGTGCATATGCCTTTAGGCAAATATATTTTTAACAATATCACTTTCTCCAAACATGATCCTTTAGTGCAAAAATTTACAGCTGCCGGCTATGATGTGATAGAAAAACCCTTTGAACCGGAATCTGTACTGGTTAAATTCCCTGTAAAATATGATAATATCCCCTTTACACGAAAAACCGTTATCAGAAAAAATGGTAAAGTCGGAAGAAGTAGAAGTCAATACCGATACTGCTGTCCAACAGCTGGAATGGTATCGGCAGCTCCAAGAAACCTGGTGCGAACAAAACGTATCCAATACCATTTCTTATGACTCCTCGGAGGTGCCGGCCATCATAGACTGGTTTTTGGAAAATTGGGATTGTTATGTAGGCGTATCCTTCCTATTTAGGAATGATCCCACCAAAAATGCCGAGGATTTGGGCTATGCCTATTTGCCCCAAGAAGTAGTGACAAAAGAAATTTATGAGGCCTACACTTCCAAATTAAAGGACATCGACTATTCCGGAATTGATGTCAGAGACGAAGAACCAGCCGAAGCGGCTTGCGCCAATGGCGCCTGCCCTATACGCTGATCCAATCAAAAATACCCAAGGCCATTCTAAGAGGGCGGCCTTGCGGTCCTATTAAAAGGGAAAAAATGAATTCTTCTCCCCCCTTTAGAATTGTCACCTATAATATTTTACATCCCAAGCTCGCCCTAAAATGGAAAACCCCGGAAGGCATACAAGAAACCTCTACAGGATGCGAGAATAATTGGAAAGAAAGAAAGGATAAATTGATTGAAAATCTGATCCGCTCTGATTTCAGCGTCGCCTGCCTGCAGGAAGTGGACTATAAAATTGTAACTGAGCTGACAGATAAACAGCCTTTCCGTGCTGTTTTACTCTCCCCTCATGCGCCTAAAGGGATGACGCCTCAAGAAGGAGTCACCATCTTTTATAACCATGAAAAAGTAGATCTCGTTCACAAACTGATTTTTAAATCCCTACGAGGACATCCCAACGGTACTAGAGGAGAGCTTTACGTCGATGTAAAGGATAAAATCAGCAAAATGATATCACGCATAGCCTCCATGCATCTGAAAGGGTATAATCCCAATGAAGCGAATCTAGAGACAAAATGGACAGCCATGCGGACAGGTCTTGAGCAACTTATAACTGTAATAGAAACAGTGGAAACAAATACCGATAATATCCATGAAATTTTCATCTGCGGGGATTTTAATGAAGATGATCAGGAACCCGTGAATTCAAGGGTAAGTTATTTAATTAGCCGTGGATACCAGGAGGATGGAAGCAGATCGGCTACCCATTTCAGCTCGAATAAAAAGCTGGACTGGATTTTTCATAAATCGATCCGAGCTCCACATAGGGTGATGTTGACGCCTTTCCTATTATCCGACCAGAACAAAGCATCCGATCATTGCCTTGTGGGCACAGACATCAAGTTTTTGTAAATTAACGCGAGTTTGATGCATAAGTCATTCTTTACCACTGAGCCAGTGAGATCACTGAGAAGGTTTGAGATGGGGAGGATATAGATCTATTGATCAACTATAAAGTAAAAAAACTGTTTAAGCAGAGCATTAGACGCCTCTCTCCCATCTCAAACTTTCTCAGTGATCTCACTGGCTCAGTGGTGAAGCTCGATTCATGCATCGAGCTCACGTTAAATTAAGAACAGGCGCCAAAGTATTTCCGAGCAATGACAATACCGACAAGGGAATTATTCCAGTAACCTATACCGAGACCGGCGGTAGGAGCGAAAAATAAACCTAATGGATGACAGCCATGCACTTTATCATTAACACGTACAAATGTGCCCTCCCCTCTGAGAGGATTCCACATAAAATTGCGCTCTTTAGTACGGACATATTCCATAATAACACTGACGGCAGTATCTATTAGCCCTGAAATATTTGCTCCGCATGCCATACTATTTTCTTTTCTGGCTAGCTCTTGTTGCTCAGAATATTGTAGATTTCTGCCTATAACTTCTTTCTTTATCCATACCCAGTGTGGTTTCTCCAATTTTATTATTTCTTTGATTATATCCGGCCAAGAATCGTAATTATTACTACTTGTTAAATCTGTGATGGGTTTTTTGGCCAAGTCGCCAATAGCTTCAAGACTATCTAAAGACACTTTCTCCCCATTTTTTATCACTTTGACTGATTCAGGAATGAAAGTAAGCAAGCCATCGTCATTTTCTAGATCGCCATAAGCACGTCTTGGCAGAGGCAGTTCTATACCAGCATCCACTTTAATATAATCATTCCATTCCTTGCTTCCAAATGCCTGTGGTGGACGTATCATTTTACGAAACACCTCGTCATCGGCCAAGGCCTTCCAATTTTTGCAAACCAAAGCCACGGAGGGAAGGTCTGCCTTTAGATTTTGAAAAATGATCCTGGCGACATCCATGGGAAGAGGACTATTTCGGCCTACGGGATCTACCATAAGCTGTCCATTGCCAGAGTCCCTTCCTGAAATTGCGATATTTAAAGTCATACAAACCTCCATCATAACTTTTAAATCGATCTGAAAATATACTAAAGTGAATGCTGCAATGTCAATTCAAAAGACATTCTCACAGCAATTCTGCGCGAGAAATTTTTCTCGCAGGATACCCAGTTTAATGAATCTTTAAAAAAACGCGATGTGCGACTTTTCTGGATAAAAAATGCCGTACATCTCGTTAAAAAAGTGAGATGTAAAGAAAAAAATAAAGTTACACAAAATGGCCAAAGTACTTCCGGGCAGGGGCAACGGCAAATTGTTCGTAGGCAAAGCCAAAATCAGACCCGTAGACATAGAGGCCGAAGGGACCGAAACCTAAACGTATCAGAATTCCATCTGTCTGCCCGTCAACACGTACAAATGTTAACCGATCATTGACAGGTGGACCCCAAAAAGAATATCGCTCCTCTGATCTGACATATTCCATAAATACGCTGATGGCTGTATCAATTAAACCTGAGATATTAGCTCCAGGGGCCTTTGTATTTTCTTCTTTGGCAACAAGCTCTTGCTGCTGTTCATAGGTTTTATTTCTGCCTATTACTTCTTTCTTTATCCAGACCCAATGCGGTTTTTCCTGTTTTCTTTTTTCTGAAATGGCTTCTTGCCATGAGCCATGAGTATAACCTGTTTTGTTTCCTTTTTTTGGATTTCCTACCAGTTTGCCAATAACCTCCAAATTATCCAAAAGTACCTCTTTTCCATTTTCTATCACTTTGACTTTTTCGGGAATAAAGGTAAGTACGCCATCTTCTTTTTCCAGATCGGCATAAGCACGTCTTGGCAGGTGCGGTTCTTCTCCGGCATCCACATCAATGTATTCTTTCCATTCTTGCGTGCCAAAAGCTTGGGCAGGGCGTATCATTTTACGAAACACCTCGTCATCGGCCAAGGCCATCCAGTTTTTGCAAACCAAAGCCACGGAGGGAAGGTCCGATTTTAGATTTTGGAAAATAATCCTGGCTACATCCATGGGAAGAGGGCTATTTTGGCCTATGGGATCTGCCATATGCTGTCCATTGCCAGAATCCCTTCCTGAAATTGCGATATTTAAAGTCATACAATCCTCCATCATATCTTTTAAATCGATCTGCTAATATACTCGAGTGAATGCTGCAATGTCAAGAAGGGTATCCTGTTGACAGCGAAAAACCTATAATATCGAAAAGACAACAAAGCTCCATAAAAGGGAAATAATTGCTAATAAAGCAGCTTCAGAGTTTCTGCTTCCCTCTATCGATTTGGAACACTTTATTACTTCAACAAAACCGTATTATTCTGAAAAGAAAATCCTGGAATTCTCCTAAAAAATGCATCTGCATCCAGGTATAATTATAGGGCAATTGCAGCGACGGCATGAAATAAGTTATTCTGCTTTCCGTAAGCATTTAATTAATGTACGTTCTATTATTATTGAATCAGCTTTCACTGATGGATGGGGGATATTTCCTAAATTGCCATAGCACTGGATTTTTCATAAATCGATCCGTTCTTCATATAGGGTGACGTTGACGCCTTTCCTGCTATCCGGCCAGAACAAAGCATCCCATCATTGCCTTGTGGGTACCGACATCAAGTTTTTGTAGATGAAGAACAGGCGCCAAAGTATTTTCGCACAATGACAATACCGACATGGTGATTCTCGAAAGAACCTATACCGAGGCCGGTAGGAGTGAAACATAAACCTAATCGACCACCATAATCCGTTTCATCATTAACACGTACAAACGTAGCCTCCTCCATTTTGTAAGGATCCCATATAAAATTGCGCTCCCGAGATCTGGCATATTCCATAATAACACTGATCGTTGTATCTATTAGCCCGGTAATATTCGCTCCGCATGCTTTTTTATTTTCTTCCAGGGCAAGCTTTTGCTGCTGAGCATATGTTAGACCTCTGCCTATAACTTTTTTCTTTATCCATACCCAGTGGGGTTTCTCCAATTTTCTTTTATCTTCGTCCCACCAAGAATCGTCAGTATAACATGTTTCAAGGTCTGTTATGGGTTTTTTAACCAGGTTCCCAATGGCTTCCAGACTATATAAAGACACTTCCTCACCATTTTCTATCACTTTGACTGTTTCAGGAATATAGGTAAGTAAGCTATCTTCTTTTTCCAGGTCGCCATAAGCACGTCTTGGCAAAGAGAGTTCTACTCCGGCATCCGCTTTAATATATTCTATCCATTCCTTGCTTCCAAAAGCCTGGACAGGGCGTATCATTTTACGAAACACCTCGTCATCGGCCAAGGCCTTCCAATTTTTGCAAACTAAAGCCACTGCGGGAAGGTCCGTCTTTAGATTTTGCAAAATGATCCTGGCTACATCGATAGGAAGAGGACTACTTTGGCCAATGGGATCTACCATAAGCTGTCCATTGCCAGAATCCCTTCCTGAAATAGCTATATTTAAAGTCATACAATCCTCCATCATCACTTTTAAATTGATCTGAAAGCATACTCGAGTGAATGCTCAATGTCAATAGAATCAATATCGCATAAGGCCGTACGTCCTTAAAAAGTTATGGCAAAGCGAAGCATGATAAGGTAACCAGGGCATCTCGGCCTGCACCAGGGCGGGGACGCCCTGGCTACTTTCTCATAAAAAGTCATGTGCTGCCATGACTTTTTAGGACGTACATAAGGCCCAATGAATCTTTGAATGAATCTTTGATATTGATAAATAAATTAAAATTGTGATATCGTTTTATTTAATATTAATTAAAGGAGATTTATATGAATTATATTACAACTACAGCCTTAGGCTTGCTTTCTGCCTGTACTTTATATTTTATAAAAAGAGAAGAAGATCAAGCTGAAATGGCTATAAGGCAGAATTTTATGGATATCTTTGATGTTACAGTAGTACCTCATTGTACAAATCTATCGACTCTATCGGCGTTAGGTTCAGTTTGCAAGAAGTTTAATGATTGCTGTAAAGAACCAATTAGATTACAAAAATCAAAATTTGATGACTTAGTATTGCAAATCAGAAGTTTAGTTCCCGTATTGAATCTTGAGGAGGGGAAATCCGAATTTCCAAACTCTTATGACGATCAAAAGATAAACCACAGTACCATTCATCCCGTATTGAATCTTGAGGAGGGGAAATCCGAATTTCCAAACTCTTATGACGATCAAAAGACATTCCAAATTACCATTCCTGCTGAAAACAAGTTAGTGTCAATAAGTCTCAAAATAGAGAATATTAAAACACTGTTCGTTTTCACCTACAATGACCATATCTGGAAAGAAGATGGTTATTCTCCATGGTCGCTGAAAGTTATAGCTTCTGATCCAATGGATGAACAAACTTCTACTTTGGTAAAACTTGCTTTAAATCAACTTAATAAAGAATTGAAAGTCAAAGCTAAGGAATCAATAAACAATGGATTTGCAATTTGGCATATGACTTACGAGGGTTACACTCATAGTTATGGAGGTCTTAATTCTTACTGCAAAGCCACACCTTCAAATTATAAACACTATTCTAAAGATGATTTTAAGAATTTTATGGAGGAAGATGGATATTTCGGCAATTTAATTTAACGAATTTGCATGGGTGTAAAATCCAGATAATCGGCCGATGTGAGGTAATATTTTACCCCTCCTTTTTCTCCAAACATAGGTATGTTTTTTTTGACATTGTGCAAATGGCCAAATACACAAACCTTCACTCCATAATCTTCCAGAAGGCGTGAAGCGCGGGAAGATGCCATTTCAGCGCCTATGGGAGGGTAATGGGTCATCACAATAAAATGGGTGCCCTTTTTTGCCATTTCCCGCAGGCTCAATTCGAGCCTTCCCAATTCCCTTTCAAATATCTTTTCAGCCTCATGGGTGCGGTCTTCTTCCTCCATTTTTTTAGCTTTGGGATTGGGCGTATACTCGATGTAGGGTTGAAATCGGTATTCCGGTGTATCCCACAAACGCGCCCCTCCTATGACAATATCTTCCCAGCAGAAAGCGTTATTCTGGATAAGATGAAGTGAAGGAGGAAGGATTTTTTCAATCTGTTTCAGGGAAGACCACCAGTAGTCGTGATTTCCTCGGAGGAGCACCTTGGTGCCCGGAAGCTGGTGGATCCACTCCAGGTCCGGTTGGGCTTCTTCCAGTTTCATACCCCAGGAAATATCTCCCGCTATAAGGACTAAATCCTTCCGAGAAATTCTATCCAGCCAGTTTTTTTTTATCTTATCAGTATATCCAATCCAAGGTTCGCCAAAAGCATCCATCATTTTGGCAGGTACTCCAAAGGCAAGATGTAGATCGGCAAGAGCCCATAGTGTCATAGAGGCCCTTATAACACAAATCCATCCGGAATGGAAGCGCCATTTGCGACGACAATGATCCCATCCCGTATATAGACTCCCTCACCATCAAAGAAAGACTGGTTGTTTTTATTGATTAGTTGAACGTTATTCCCTATATGGACATGCTTGTCTACGATAACTTTTTTAAGATTGCAATTTTCTCCTATAGAGAGCTCTTTGGCATTGGCATTATTGTGAAAGTGAGGGGGAACATAGTAGTTGTTTCCCATAATATAAGAGTCTTGAATGACAGTGCCATTTTTAACCAGGATCCGCGGCCCTAGGATACTATGGGATATAGTTTTGGCATAAACCACACATCCTTCGCAAATAATGGAATTGATAATATGGGTATCATAAATTTTTGGCCCTGGAAGATAGGTCATGTCGGTAAAGATGGGTTGCCGCTCATTGTAACAATCAAATGGGGGGGCCTCTCCTGTCAAAGCCAAATTGGCATTGTAAAAAGATTCTATTGTGCCGATATCTTCCCAGTAACCTTTATAAAGATAGGCAAGCGTATTTCCTTTGGCCACCATGGTGGGAATAAGGTGCTTTCCAAAATCTTCTCGAACGTCAGATAATAACAGGTCCATCAGGGTCTGGCGTTTGAACAAATAAATGCCCATCGAACCCAAATAAGGAGTATTGTTATCATACGGCAAGGAAAAATTATCGAAAGTTGTTTTTTTGCAGATCAATTTTTTCAACAAAGCCATTTCCTGAGGCTTTTCGGCAAAATCGGAGATGAATCCCTCTTCGTCAACTTTTAAAATCCCCATTCGTTTCGCATTTTCCTGATCAGTGGCGACCGCACCCACAACCAGATCCGCCTTTTTTTCCAAGGCCAAATGGAGCATTTTTTGAAAATCGAAACGGTAGAGTTGGTCTCCCGAAAGGATTAAAAAATAGTCTGCAGGCGTCTCGATAAAATAGTTCAAATTTTGCCGTACAGCATCAGCGGTGCCTTGAAACCACTCCTTTTTGGAAGGCTTTTCCTCCGCAGGAAGCATTTCAATATACCCTCTAAAGTGATTTCCATGCCGATAGGTTCTAAAGATATGCTGATGCAGGGAAGCGGATAAAAACTGTGTAATAACAAATATTTTATTTACCCCTGAATTGATCGCATTGGAAATTGGAACATCAATAAGATGGAATCTTCCTCCAAAATTAAGGGCGGGCTTGCAGCGGGTTTGGGTTAAAGGAAAAAGGCGAGTGCCCTGGCCGCCTCCAAGTATGATAGCCGCCACAGAGTCCATATCGACAATGTGAGTGTTTGACAAATGACTGTTCTGCTGGTTTTGAATGGATTCTTGAGTTAAAATGCTCATTACGATTTGTCTTCCCCTCTCCTTAAAATCTAATATATAGGAGTCCTTTCTATTATATTCAATATATACTCGCACGGTGGGTGCAATTAAATCTGCGGGGTTGAGAAATTTCTATTACCACAGAGCACACAGAGAACACGGTTCTATGTCACAGAGCCAAGCGAATTTCCTCTCTGTGCTCTCTGTGAGCTCTGTAGTAATAAAAATTTCTCAACGTTGCACACTCTCACGATAGGCTTCCCATCCGGCTTTTTGATAGGATTGCGCTTTCTGGCCAGGGTCTGGCGATTCCATAATACCTCGCCCGACAATGATGATGTCTGAGCCTTTTGTACGGATAACCTCATCCGGGCTTGAATAATTCTGACCCAGCTTATCCTGGGTATTGACACTATGGATCCCGGGTGTCATGTGAATGAAACGGGGGTCATCTATCAGTTTCTGCTGCGCAATGAATCCAATGACAAAATCGGAGTGTTCCACGGCCATTTTGACGGCCATTTGGGTATAAGGCCCTTTGGCAAGAGATCCTGTGGAACTCATTTCAGCAAGCAATAACAACCCGCGGCCTAAAGGCATTCCAACTGATTTCAATCCCTCGATAATGCCTGGGCCGGGTACGATATGGGCATTGACGATATCTGCCCAAGAAGAAATGCAATAGACTCCCCCTTTGTACTGGGATTTTACCGTGTTTCCGATATCGGCGAATTTGCGGTCTTCAAAAATTAAAAAATTATGCTGCGCTGCGAGTTCATTCAATTTCTGAAAATTGGAAAGGGAGAAATCGGACAGGATATCCACATGGATCTTCAAAACACAAATGGAAGGGCCCACTTGGTCCGCTAAAGTAAAAAGTTGCTGCAGGGATGTTACATCCGCTGCCACGGCAAGATTCGAGCTTTTTTGATGCATGACCTGAAAAAGACGTCTGGCTGTGGGATTTGTGCACAGGGAACTTCGTTCCAGAAAGGACAACCGCGCCGCCATAATGAAATTACTCCACCTGATTTTCTTCAATAAACGATTTTACCATGACTGCCATGGAAGGATCTAGTTTTTCCGCATTTTGAAGGGTATCCACAAGCTGGCTCAAAGTAAAGGCTGCATGCAAATGATAGCCCTTTTCAGCTAGCTTCTGCCTTCCCCCTTGCTGCCGATCAATCAACACAGCCGCATCTGTTATTACCAGACCCTCGGCTTCCAGAGGAACAATGGTTTCTAATATGCTGGAACCGCTTGTGATCAGATCTTCAATGATCAGGCACCGCTGTTGATTTTTAAAAACACCCTCAATCAACTTTTTTGTCCCATACTCTTTGGCCTCTTTCCTGCGCAGGATCATGGGAATCCCGTAATTTAGGGAGATAGCTGACGCTATGGGCAGGGCCGTATAAGGAACCCCGCAAATCAGGTCAAATGATAAGGCATTTATTTTAACCCAAAAAATTTTTGCAATGTCTGCCAATAAATCCGGATAGGAAATAATAAGCCGTAAATCAATATAGATGGGTGATGACATGCCGCTCTTGAGAGTGAAGGTGCCAAAACGGAGTGCGCCTATCTCCAGCAGTCTGAACATGATATTATCAAATGGCATATCTTAAAGCCAGGTAAGGGTCCCACATCATTCCCGTGGCTGTCATGGCCGCCTCCGCATATTCCAAGAATTCGTTAAAATGTTCCGGAAGGGTTATCCCTCCTGTGGCAATCAGGGTCAAACCCAGATGGTGCTTTTTATTGATCCCATGGGCCTTCCTGATAAATTCCAGCGCTGCCTCCCGAATGGGGCTCCCGCAAATGCCGCTAGTGGCCCTCTGCGGGCCTAATGCCAGCTGGCCATTGGCCTTCAGGACCTTCATGCTAATGGTATTTATCCCGCTGATAGCTCGCACTCCGGCCTTAGCTGCAGCCAAAAATGTTTTTTCCATCATGACGTCATCAGGGAAAACACCCACCTTCAATATGAGAGGAATGGAACCCAATACCTGGACCAACTTCTTGGATATGGAATAGACAGCATCGGGATTATAATACAGGCAGCCTTCGCCAGTGGAAACATTAGGGCAGGAAAAATTTGCTTCAACAATCTGAGCTCCGCATTCTTTAGCCAGGGAAGCTGTATCAATAAAATTGTCGATAAAAGGTTGCGGCTGTAAAGCACAAGGCGGCGTGCCTACAATGGAAACAATCATCACCTGCCCTTCCCGCAGACTAGACTGTGCCAAAGGGATATCTTCCCTTAAAGACTCGGGCGGCCGGGAAGGCATTCCAAAAGAATTTGTAATTCCTATTGACGTAAGATCTCTAGGCGGTCCGCTGCTTTCAACAAGATGCAGCGGCAGCTTATGGACATCCAAAGGTTGTTTCGCATCCACGTATATGATATTTGGAACCGAATGCCCCAGGTATTCAAAACTGCGGATCGTTTTGTAACAAAGGATGTCATATCCAAATGCCGCCGCAAATCCAATCCATTTAGAATTCAAAAGAGGTCCTGCGGGAACTCCTATTCTTGAAGCCACCTTAAAGCCCAAAAAATCGATCCAATGCTCTTTTGAGGGCAAGGCCCTCGGAGGAATGACTCCTTTAAAAACAGGGCCATTCAGGGCATTTTCCAAATAGGATTTGGAGATGTCGTAAATGGGGGGTGTCTGTGGAGTCCACGGAGGAAGGTCAATGACTGGTTCAGTTCTACCAGTCCTGGGATTCAACATGAAATACTCTTCCTTTAAATAGGGTATAGGCTGGCCATCCCGTAAGGTTTCTGCCTTCGTAGGGAGACCACCCGCACTTAGTCTTTAAACGTTCGTTCGAAACGGTTTTCGTCTTGTTCATATCTACCAACACGGCATCCTGAACAGGCTTCAATTCGAAAATATTGTTAATATTCGTATGGGTCAGGGAGACAATTCGCTCCAAAGTAATTTTACCTTCCTTATAGGCTGTAAGCAAAAGCGGCAATGTGGTCTCGATGCCGGGCACTCCCGAAGGGGCCTGTCCAAAAGGAAGGTTCTTTTCCTCCAAAGTATGGGGAGCGTGGTCGGAACCTATCATATCGATGGAACCATTCTGAATACCCTCCCAAAGGGCTGCCTGATCTGCAGGAGTACGCAAAGGGGGATTCATCTGAACCTTAGTGCCCCAGCGGGCATAATCCCCTTCATTTAGGAACAGATGATGAGGAGTCACTTCGCAATAGACCAATACCTGCCTGTCTTTAGCTTGCCGCACCAGTTCCAGTTCTTCTTTAGTGCTCATGTGGAGAATCACAAGCCTTGTCCCATATTTTTCAGCTAACAAAATGGCTTTCTTCACAGCTGAAACAGCCGCCTGACGGCTGCGGATCTTGGAGTGGTCGGAAGGGTCGTGGCTGTCTTTAAATTTTTCCCTGTTTTTTTCAATGATGTGTTCATCTTCCGCATGGACTGAAACAATCAGGTTTTCTTGCGTGGCAATTTGAAATACCCTATCGAGGGCTGCGTCATTGGAAATTAACAGATCTCCGGTAGTAGAACCCATGAATACCTTGACGCCAATGATCTCTTTACAGCAAAAACCTGTTTCCTGCAGGTGATTTTCATCGGCTCCCAAGTAAAGATAATAGCGCAGGGGGATATCCGCCTCTTTAAGCTGTTGATCAATCAGCTGCTTTTTCTTATGCAGATTTTCCTTGTTTATACAAGCAGGCGTATTATTAGGCATGTCAAATACCGTTGTGACCCCTCCAGCAAGGGCAGCCCTGGCTCCCGTAATCCAATCTTCCTTGTATTCAGCTCCAGGGACGCGAAAGTGTACGTGAGGGTCAATCAAGGCTGGGAAAAGAGTCAATTCCCCTTTTGCCTCAACAACCTGGTCCATTTCGCTGGGGAGCGTAACATCTATGATGTTCCCTTCCAACGTCTTTACATTCTTGATGGTAATCATAGTCCTTCTGCCTCTTCAGGATTTAAAAATAGGTATATCATGCTGGGAAAATGATTTTCTACAAAATTTACACTGCAAATAAATGAGCTGATGCTGCGGAGAGATCAGAAAAACCGTGGAGATCTTCTCATGATTGCAGATACATTTGGGATTAGGGCAAAAGAAAACGCCCTGGATAACAGAAGGAAGTTCCACCTTGAATTTGTTGACGACCTTGTAACCGTTAATGATATTGATCGTCGCTTGCGGTGCAAATACAGCCACCTGGTTAGCTTCTGCAATGGAAAGCTCCCTATCTTCGACTTTGATCAGATCTTTATATTTCAATGTTTCGCTGGGCAAATTCAATCCAAGGGTAACCAGCTTTTGATGTCCTGTCAGTTTTAATAAATGTACGATCTTTAAAGCTTGGCCTGCAGGGATATGGTCTATCACTGTGCCATTGCAAATGGCAGCAACAGGCATGGTATATTGAAGCGAATCTGTCATAAATTTACTGTTTGATTTAAAATTAGGAGAAGGAGAGCTTGACGCACAAAAAGGCCATTATGGGCCTGCTGAAAGTAATGAGCATAGGGAGTGTGATCTATAGCCGGCTCTATTTCAAAGACCTTGGGCAAAGGATGTAAAACCTTTAGATTCGATTTTACATTCTCTAGATGGCCTTCTTTCAGTATATGACTGTTTTTGGCCAGCTCAAATTCCAGTTTGTGGGCAAAACGCTCCTCTTGAAGCCTCGTCATATATAAGATATCCACTTTCTGAATGATCTCTTCAATAGATTGATGAAAGGAAAACTTAATGCCCTTTTCTTTAAGTTCGTTACAGATTTCCCTGGGCATTTCAAGCCCCTGGGGAGAAATAAAATACAACCTCGATCTAAAAGGGATAAGCCCTTGGGCCAGAGAATGAACAGTCCTCCCATATTTCAAATCACCCGCCATGGCAATATGCAGCGAATCCAATTGGCCTTGGCTTTCCCATATTGTGAACAAATCTAAAAAAGTTTGCGTAGGATGCTGGTTCGCTCCATCTCCCCCATTAATGACCGGAATGGCGGCGGTGTCCGCAGCAAGTTGAGCAGATCCCTCACATGGGTGGCGGATGACGAGGATATCGGCATAATGGGAAATAATCTTCATTGAATCCTGCAGAGACTCCCCTTTGGCAGAGGAAGTGGAGAGCCCTTCTGCAAAGCCTATAACAGCCCCTCCCAACCGGTGCATGGCCGACTCAAAGGACAAACGGGTCCGTGTGGAAGGCTCGAAGAAGCAACTTGCTAAGATCTTACCTTGAAGGGCCTCGGAATTCCTTCCCTTTTTTATTTGAGAGGTAAATTGAAGAAGATAGAGGATCTCCTCCCGGCTAAAATCATTGATATTGATAATAGGACGTCTATAAAACGGATTCATGGCTTCCAAAGCAAGTGTTGTTGTTGAGAAGAGTGAATCAAATCCTATTTTTTTTCAACAGGTTTTTTCAGGAGTGTAAATATAAGTGTTGGCAATACCCAATAACAATATACTAAAAGGAAAAACAAGATAAAGAGGATCGCCTTCGGCGATAGGATAGAGGAGGCTTGTGATTTCCAATCCCACCTATCCTACCGCCGAAGGCGATCCTGCTTATCTTGTTGTACAGATATCCTTTGAGTATTCATTTCAGTTGCTTCTATTTATAAATTTCTGATATAATTAGTCGAAAATCATTGAAATTTGGAGATTATTTATGAATAATGTGGGATATGATTATGATTCTTTGCCTTTGCGCAAAATTCCAGGGCAAATTGATTTGGAATTGCAAGGCTTTGAATTCAGCTTGCATGACACCTCCGAATGGAAAACTACTGCAAAACCAAAAATTCCCAATCCGATAGAATTCATTGAAAACTATGCAGTCTCCATGAATGTCTTAAAAAGACGATGGGAAGAATGGAAGAGCGCCAAACCCAATGAAGCCACTACTATTGCCGAATATGAAGAAAAGCTAAAAAAATGCGACGCCTACTTAAATTTGATGGCTGAAGTTTTACTCGAAGAAGATAAGCCCGCCACTATTCAGCCGGATACACGTGAAAAAACCGTCCTGGAACAAACTACCTCTCAAATACAAGTACCCGTCCCACCTAAAGAAGAAAAAGAAATACCGGTAGCCCCTTGGGAACACTTAAAAACGGTTTTTGAAAAGGGCTCTCCAGAAGAGATCCAAAAGCAGTTTAACGACTTTCTGGCACATCCTCAAGATTTTATAGAACCAAAAGATGGAGAAAACTATTTAAAAGGATTTTCTTTTCACGAATGCGGCTGCAAAAGTTACGGCCGGACGACAGCAAACAAACGACAAAATGCTGAAAATATTATCGTGGAAGAAATAAGCTCAAGTATAGAAAACAAAAATGAAATGCTCCGTCTGGCAAGTGTGGGTGCCGGAGGCCTGCTAGAGGATCTTATCATTCTTGGCAAACTGATTCAAAAAGGTTTTAAAAATATTCATATTACTTTTACGGATAACTATCCAGATAGTGACCAGGCAAAAATACTCGAGGATATGCTCAATAAACTGCCGGGCGTAACCATCAAATCTCTTTATTGCCCTTTTCTCCACTCAAAATCGCAGTTTCATGCCATCTACGCCACAGATTTTGATGAACTTTACAAGGATAGGGGAAATGGGTGGTCAGCTATTTGCCAAGCTAAAAACACTCTATTGGATAAAGGGAAGCTCTATTTATTTGGTGGTGGAGAGCAGCTTGTTCTTGATAAGGACAATAATATCACTTATTTAATTGAGCATACAGAGACTCTCGTTGAAAAATTGCGCCAGAGTCCCTGTCTGGCAAAACTTCAAAAAGTGGATGCTATCCATATCACCATAATCAAAGACAAATCCAAATTGAATTTCGATCTTCCAGGTATCGCCAAAATGCTCCAATTCCTTTCGAAGGAATTCAATAAACAAATGAATATTGAGTTATATGGTAATGAACTCTTCCCTTCCGCATATCGGTTGGACGGATATCCCACGCAAACAACGTTGAAAGAACTATCCGGCCTTAATAATCTGAACGTTAATTATTATGGTCAAAACCTTCTCAAACAACCGCCAAGCCAGTCTTCATTGAAGGCACATATTCTCATCAAGGAACAGAATCAAGCCAATCCCACTGTAGAATTCGGAAGTTTCTGACAAAATGGTTTCAGATTAGGACAAAAGATCTGCAAATTCTATTATGTAAACAATAACTTTTTGTTCGCAAAATACGAAATATCAGATTTGGCGAACCGTTTTTTATATTGAGCTTTGTTCGCAAGAACAGCAAATGCACTTTCTGCGAACGAAACATGTTATCTTATTCATCAGAATATCTTGACGGACTTGAGCCCCTAATTTACGATGTGATTTTTGGCTTAAGGTTTCGTCGATGAGTCCATTCATTCAAACTAATTTATATTTTTCTGGTTTTCTGTTTGCCCTTTCAGGTCTTTTATTGCTGTTATTATATTTTATCAGATGGAAATCCGATGCCACCTCTTTTTTAATATGGCTTTTAGCTAATGGTACAGCAGGCCTGTTGACTTGGGTTATCACTCAAGATACCATGGCAACGGCATTTGCAATGGCCCTGAATCTCTTTCTGGCAGCTGTTTTATCCATTAAGCTGGCTCACATCCTATCCCTGTTTGGGGTATTTTTTCTCATAAGCATGATAACTCCACCCCTATTTTTTCTTTATTTATTATTCACTTTGGTAAATCCAGTTGCGGAATTCTTTGATATGGGATGGCCCGGCCTTATCCTCGCTTCATCCATCGCCCTCATTTTTGGTATATTAATTCTCTTTAATTTGATCATGGGCAGCTGGGTCAGCCTTTCAAGATTTTCAGCTCTTTATTTCCGCTTTCCCCGAACACAGGCAGCCTGGAAGGCTGCAAAAGAAACAAAAGCAAATGCAAACTTTTATCCTTACGTTTCCATTCATGTGCCCTGCTGTTCAGAACCCCCTGAAATGGTCATCGCCACACTCGATGCCCTTGCAAATCTGCGCTATCCCCATTTTGAAGTGATCGTCATAGACAACAATACGAAAGACCCTGCTTTATGGCAACCTGTGGAAGCTCATTGCCATCAGCTGGGAGATCGCTTCCATTTCTTTCATTTTGATTCCCTGAAAGGGGCCAAAGCGGGCGCCTTGAATAAAGCCCTTGCCTTGACCTCTCCACAAGCCGAATTGATTGCCGTCGTGGATGCAGACTATATCGTGCAGCCAGACTTTTTAGAAGATCTCACGCGCTTTTTTGCAGATCCAAAAACAGGGTTTGTCCAATCTTGCCATGATTATCATTCTTGGGAAAACAGTGTCTATGCCTCCGCCTGTTATTATGAATACGGGTCTCATTTCAAATTGGTGCTGCCCGGACAAAATGAATGGGATGTCACCTATACTGTGGGAACCATGTGCCTGCTGCGGCGTAAAGCTATTGAAGAAGCCGGAGGCTGGGCAGAATGGTGCCTCACAGAAGACTCTGAGATTGCCGTGCGGTTGCATAATCTGGGATATGCCGGATATTACTTACAAGCGACCTATGGCCGAGGCATTATCCCAAAAACTTTTGAGGGATATAAAATCCAGCGCTTCAGATGGAGTGCAGGGCCTATCCAACAGATTCAAAAGCATTGGCGCCTTTATTTGCCCTGGTCTTCTTCATCACAACTTACTCCCATGCAAAAGGCAGGCGAGTTCTATCACAGTATGTGGTATGGCTTAAGTGAAGCCATGTACCTCTTGATAAATATACCCCTATTATTAGTATGCCTTTGGTCTGCGATGACTGTACAACGGCATTTTATCATTCCGTACAGCCTATTGATATTCCTTCCTATTGGCATTGTCAGAAGTATGATGTGCAATTGGGTCCAAATAAAATTATTGGGAGGCAATTGGAAAGATGCCCTCCGATCGGCTCTTGCTGCCAGATCTTTGATTTACACCCGGAAGAAAGCGTTCTATCTTGCCTGGTTTGGCAATAATTTAAAGTGGAAGCGGACAGACAAATTTGAACCTGTTTTTAATCCTTGGAAAGCTCTTAATGAATGCCGCGCCGAGCTCAGCGGGGGCATCCTCTATTTCTTCCTTGTCCTCATTTTTGCCCCTTTCGCTCTTTATATGACGCCTGACATCATTTTAATGATTCTACTTGGCCTACTTAATCAGGGTTTTTCTTATCTCTGTGCGCCCCTTATGTCCTATCTAGCAGAAAGAGAATTATACTTCACAAGGGCAACCGGAAAAGAAAAAGAAATATCCACAATTTCATAAATCCCGATAAATTTCCTTGCGGGCCCCCACACGAACTACTGTAATTAAAAGTTGTTTGTCCACTATGGAATAAATAATTCTAAAATCGCCTTTTGTGCCTGTGTAAATGCGATATAATTCCATTTTCGTGCCAGACAGCTTGATATATCCCTTAGGTCTGGGATTTTCAGAAAGAGCATCTATATCATTTCTGATAATTTCATATTCACTTTTTGGTAGTTTCTTGAGAAACCTTCTTGCAATAGAATCAATTTCAATCTGATATGCCATGATGTTGATCCAATTCTCGTTTTACCTGTTTCCATGGTGTAAAATCATTTCTTTTAAACGCTGCTTCGGATGCTGTTATATCTGACTTATTTTCAATTAGTTCAATTGTGTCTAAATCTTCTTTTGGTACAAAAGCTCCCATTACTTTTCCATTTTTTGTAACTACGATACGTTCATTCTTATATTTGGCCAACGCTATATACTCAGATAGATTTTGACGGAATTTTACAAAACTGACTCTTTCCATACATAACTCCTATACTAAAAGTGTACAGAATGTAAGTTTTTTTGTAAAGGTACATAATGATCACATTAGCAAAATTCTTGATTTAAACGGCTATTTTCATAATTTCGTCATGCGCCTGGATATCAAGGTAATCAGGCCGTCCCGGCCTGTAAATCAGGGCGGGACGCCCTGATTACCTTAAGAATAGAATGGCGCCTATGACGAAATTGTGAAAATAGCCATTTAAACCATGCCAAATTTCTTGATGCTGTCCTGTGCCTGAACATCTCCTCTTTCTGCAGCGTAGAATAGCGCCTCTTGGAGGGTATCTAATGAGTATTTGCATCCCTGATCTAAAAGAAGTTGAAGGACATCGGTCCTTCCTCTCATAGCTGCGGTTTGAAGGATCCTGTCATAAATATTGCTACTTTCAGACAGCGGAAGCAAAGCTAATAGCTTTTTAATTAATTCGATGCTGCATCCATCGGAAACCAGTCTTAGGACCAGACCTTTAAAGTTGACTTTATTTTTATTCGAGAGGTTGTCCAGTTTAAAATCATGTTTTGCAAACCATTCGGCAAGCCGCTCAAACTTTCGGAGCTGTTCTTCTTCTTCGACCTTAAAACGAGCCGCCCCGCTTAGATAACTGTCCGACATCATGTCCATAACATTGTCAAACTGATCCGAATCCACTTTGATTCCCCTTTCCACAAACAAATACTCCAGGAGCTCTACTGAAGGATCCTGTACAAAACTCCAATCTTTTAAAATATTTTTTAAGTCATCATTGGAAATGCGGTCCAGGGCAACTTTCATGTGTTTTAAAAAAAACCGGAAAGGCACATTGAAACACCAAACTAACAACTCCTCCCTTAACACACATACAAACCGATAATCATTGATATCTAAGCCAAGAGCCATAAGTTCTTCTATAACAGCTTCATTTTTTTTAAAACCCATTATGGCCCTTATCAGCAGCTCCTGCCTTTTCTTTTCATCGATTAAATGAAGCCAGGGAGACAATTTTTTAATCAGGGGTATATCCCCTTCCCGTACTGCCAAACGCAAAAGGGAATCCAATAATTTACATTTCTCTTCAGATGTCAGTTTAAAAATGCGGTCCAAATGATCAATGAAATCCGGAAGATTTTTGCTATCATAAGCTCGACCTTCTTCACTGGATATTTTATTAAGGACCCCTGCACGTAATTCCGGATGCTGTGCCGCCAGGGATTCTGTCAACAGATTTTTACAGATCGTTAAGGTAGTATCTTTTTCCAGGGAAGACTCTATAAGTGATACCCGATCAGACAAACACAGGGTATTCTCTGGAAGTTGGGATATCAATTTTACAATGGCATCCAATTGCTTCTGAGAGGGATTGTGTAAATTATTTATTGTTTGAATGACGCCGCTTTTGATATAGTCGAGGCATTTTGTTTCTTCAATGAGCTTATGTTCCCTGTTATAAGACAAAATCCACTGCAAACCTTCTGAAAAGCCTCTTGCAATGATCACAGGTATGATATCCGCCAAAAATTTCTCGGGATGTTCTTGTTCTCCCAGAAATTTTTCCAGAAAATCTTTTGAATCCAGAAAAAGTGAATCTACTTCTAATCGGAACCGGGGGGCTTTGATCATGCACTTATAGGCATCGGCACTATCCAAAGATCCCGCAAATACTTCATTCGATAATAGCAGCGGGAGCAACGAGGCGGAAGGGGGAAACAGGGTATTTGGAGAGGAATTCCATAATACTTCCTCCTTATAATGTTCCTTCGCAAGGTTATATATCTCATCCAACATCTCTAGGGGTATTTTCTTTTTAATCCGCACCCAGCTTTCAATTAAAGGCACCCCGCTGAAATCGTATTTTTTCTTTTGATATATATCTAAAATTTCCCTTATATGAGACTCTTTAATAACCCCCTTTTCTATCAAAAGATCATATAATTCACTCTTATCTTTATCTTTCAAGTTCTGGACCAGCTTATAATTTTTTTCATCTATCCACCCTTTCCGGCAGATCTCTTTTAAAATTTGAATATCTTGTTGAGTTTCAAAGAGCAGTTGAATCACAACGGATTGCAGATTTTTTGATAAACCTTCCAACTCACAAAAAAAATGGGAATCTATGGTATTAAACAACAAGGCAGATATACAGAAATGAAATTTTTTAAACTGGTCCGCATCGCCTATGATGGGACTCAACTCCTGCATAACGTATTCGAAGGCATTCATCCTATCGGATTGCCCGCCTGTAGCTAAATGCACCGTTTCGGAGGAGGGAAACGAGTGCACAAGGAATTGGGCAATCGATGCTACCATCTCTTCTTTAGTGGCATCCTCCCAAGTCATTTCTCCTCCAGAGGAAGATAGGTTAGCCACACGAAATTTCCCGGAGGTATTGTCAAAATAAGAGATTCTACTGTTTTTCGGCGTCATTAATATGCTTGTATTTTTTAACAGCCCCTCGGAAGTTTCCAGGGTACCTATAAACAATCCTTTCGAATTGTTCATTCTTCTATGACTGTAATCGTTTATAATCGACTTGAAAAAATCTTCGGATTTGCCTTTTTCCAGTATTACTTTCTGAAGATAATGGTGGGCATTGCCAGGAATCATCGATTTAAAATTCACTTTTTCGTGCTTTAACCTCAGAGTATTCTCAACGACCGGAGGATACAGTTCCACGCTCTCTATTTTCAAGGGAATGATAATTTCATTCGGTTGCATCTCCTTCCAATGAGTCGATTTTTGAGAGGCCAGTTGGGCTCCCCTCACATCATTGTAATAGATGGAGATTACATTTTTCGTATGAGGCCCTTGAGGGGATTTAAAACCCACAGGGCTATTCTTTGAATGCGCTGGCAAAACAAGAGGCTGATTTTTATAATCGCATAGGGTGGACTTCCCATTGAATTCCGGCAAGTCTTTATTGTAATTATTCATAAATTCGTCCAGAGAAGTTTCTATCTTTTTTGATTTGAAATCATTTTTAAGATAATTCTGTATTCCCATCCAAAACAAGCTCAGGTTAGGATGATGACTATATGAAGGCTCATCATTTCTTCCCCATATCAATACAGGAAACTCACCCTCAGGAATAAATTCGAGCTGTTTCTCCGGAATCGTTCTTGCAATATGGCAACTTTCAAAACTGACAAATTCGGTCTTTTGCTTCTTGATAGCCTTCAACAATTGACTGAAATGAGGAGTATTAAGAGCTATTATCGAAGTACTTTTACCATTGTTTTCAGATTCCCCATGTCCGGCAAAATGCCACCTCTTTTTAAGACGGGAAGATGAAGACCATAACCTTTCCCATTGCTCTATTTTAGGCCTTCTCTCCTTCGGATTTTTATAGATATCATCAAGCGTCACGGGAGTTAATTGGTCAGGATCGAGATCTAAATGGGCCAGAGATGAGGTTAAATCCGATCCTTTGCAAAGATTCTTTGGTACAAATACTAAAAATCCTGAGTCTTTTTGTTCCAATAAGACCAGATTCTGATAAGCGATGTATTGTTTCCACATTTCTTTAGATACTTCTGTAAAAACCGTTTTTGGAATGATGATGAGGTTATCTGGAGAACGGATGGCGCTATATAGCACATATTTCATGGCTCCGTTATCATCAGCAACGTCCTGATCAAAAATGGTGACTACATTTAAAATCCCCTCTTTTAACCAATCGACAGGTTGCAGGCCTTTTGGATATTTCTGCTGCCAGCCATCTATTTCCACGCCTATCTTTGAAGTTATCTGGGAAATCCGGGAATCCAATTGCAGGATATCATTTTTAATCAGCTTCAACCATTTGTAGTCTCTGGATGTGCCCGTATACAATTCCTGAATTTTCTTAAAAATTAAACCTGGAATTTCATTGACTGAAACCTTGTTATCAGCTTCTCCTGCGGAGGCTTTATCTATAATGTTTAGATTGTTATCAAGGAAGCACTCTTCCTTATGGGTATTAAAATATTGAATGTTTTTATGCAAAGATAAAAAATCATTTGGCGAATTATGTATCATATAAAATATATAAAATTTGTTAATTAATGTTAATATAAAATCTAATTCTACACAAAATTTAATTAAAAATCAAAATATATTTGAACAAATATATTTGAACAGACCTATTTCCCTGTGAAGTGAGGATCTCAAAAATTGTACGTCCTTAAAAAGTCATGGCAGCACATAATTTTTTATGAGAAAGTAACCAGGGCGTCCCGCCCTGGTACAGGCCGGGACCTAGGCTGGTTACCTTTTCATGCTTTGCCTTGCCATAACTTTTTAGGACGTGCCATCTATCCTGAGCCGAAGGCATCCTGCTTATCCTGTTTGTTCTTATTTGATGTTTATCTTGTGTTATTTACCGGAATCCAATTCAAAATAAGGATCTTTACGTTCAAGAATATTTAGAATGATCGGCATCCATCTATCTGCAAGACATTTGGGAATTGGAAGGCTTTGATCACATTCAAAATAAAATACTTGAGTCAAATTAGGGATATTGCCGGTAATTTGCCATGGATAAGAACTTATGTATCTTTGAAAAACGAAAATATAATCTGAAATATCTTTTATAGGTATTTTCTTACGAGATATAACATTTAAAACATGAGCTGTTGCATCCATTTTTCCATGAACTTTCACTACAAATCCTCTATGGCCAGATTGTTTATCTTGTATGAAGGCAAAAGGGTGTTTCATTTCCTTAACATTAGGATAAAAAGACCCAGGGCCAGTTATGGAAGAATGTCCGATCATAGGTAAAAATCCCAGTTTGTCTAGAGAATATAAGTACACTTTGTAGATATCATCTGAACACTCTTGTTTCACTTTTATGTCAAGTACACATAAATTACGGTCCTTCTTGACCTCTGGATCATGGAAAAATTGTTTTGATACATATGCGGATTGTATAAGAGCTTTTAAAGCTTCTTTATCCTCACTTTTTGCAAAATCGCATAACTTAGAATAAATCACTGATTTTAACTCTTGAGGCAATTCAGAGAAATAACTCATTTGATTATTAACGTTACTAATACTCGTCATATCTTACTCCTATTATTTATAAATATTGTTGATAATTGGTGGAAAACAAGATAAGGAGGATCGGCTTCGCGGGGCAGGATAGGCACCCTATCCTGCAGCCGAAGGCATCCTGCCTATCCTGTTTGTTCTTATTTGATGTTTATCTTGTGTTATTTACCAGAATCCAATTCAAAATAGGGATCTTTACCTTCAATGATATTAAAGATAATTGGCATCCAATCGTCGGCTTGACATAAAGGATGTACAAGGCATTTACCGCAGTAACCTCCGTTGGGGTGTTCAATGCGATCATGCACATCTCTATAAAACCTGTAAATTCCTGAGTTAGTGGTATTGGAAATCACCCAATTATCAGGACCCGAGTATCTTTGAAAAGCAAAAATATGATCTGAAATGTTTTTTACTTGAATTTTCGCGACACCATACGAAGCACACGGAGCTATAGCTGTTGTTTCCTTTCTTCCTTGAACTTTCAATACAAATCCTTTATGGGCAGATTTTTTATCTTCTACGAACGCAATAGGACGCTTCATTTCACCTAGGTTGGGATAAAGATACCCAGTCCCAGTGGCGGAATCGGTATTTCCAATCATAGGTAAAAATCCCAGTTTGTCTAGAGAATATAAGTACACCTTGTAGATAGCATCAGGACAGTTTTTTCTCACTTTTATATCAAGTATACATAAATTACGGTCCTTCTTGACCTCTGGATCATGGAAAAATTGTTTTGATACATATGCGGATTGTATAAGAGATTTTAAAGCTTCTTTGTCCCCATTTTTTGCAAAACCGCATAACTTAGAATAAATCACTGATTTTAACTCTTGAGGCAATTCAGAGAAATAACTAACCTGATTATTAACGTTACTAACATTCGTCATATCTTACTCCTAATATTTATAAATATTGTTGATAATTGGTGGAAAACAAAATATGAATGATCGGGATCGGCTTCGTTAGCAGGATAGGCCCCTATCCTGCAGCCGAAGGGATCCTGCCCATCCTGCTCATAATATCTTGTGTTATTTACCATTCCAATTCAAAATAGGGATCTTTTCCTTCAATGATATTAAGGATAATTGGCATCCAAGCATTAGCTTGACATAAAGGATGTGCAAGGCATTTACCGCAGTAACCTCCGTTGGGGTGTTCGATGCGATCATGCTCATCTTGATAAAACCTGTAAATGTGATTTGGGCAATAGCAGTTGGAAATCCTCCAATCTGCTGCGCTCAAGTGTCTTTGAAAAACGAAAATAAGATATGAAATGTCTTTTATAGGAATTTTTTTTTGACGAGTCATATAACTGTAAGCTTCAGCGGTTATTTCCTTTCTTCCATGAACTTTCAATACAAATCCTTTTTGGCCAAATTCTTTATCATCTACGAACGCGATAGGATGTTTCATTTCATCTTCATTGGGATAAATATACCCTTGGCCGGGATCGGTATTTCCAATCATAGGTAAAAATCCAAGTTTGTCTAGAGAATATAAGTATACTTTGTAGATAGCATCAGGACAGTTTTTTCTCACTTTTATGTCAAGTAGACATAAATTACGGTCCTTCTTGACCTCTGGATCATGGAAAAATTGTTTTGATACATATGCGGATTGTATGAGTCCTTTTAAGGCTTCTTTATTCCCATTTTTTGCAAAACCGCATAACTTAGAATAAATCACTGATTTTAACTCTTGAGGCAATTCAGAGAAATAACTAACCTGATTATTAACGTTACTAAGATTCATCGCATCTTACTCCTTGTATTATTTACTGGAACTGGAATCCAATTCAAAATAGGGATCTTTACCTTCAATGATATTAAAAATAATTGGCATCCAATCCTTGGTTTGACATACAGGTGATTCAAGGCATTTCTGGCACCACTCCACTCTGTTGTTGGGGTGATTAATGCGATCATGCTCATCAATGTAAAACCTGTAAATTAAATTAGGTCCACTAGATTTAGAGAAGTCAGTAATCTTCCAATCATTAGGACCTGCGTGTCTTTGAAAAGCAAAAATATGATCTGAAATGTCTTTTATTGGTATTTTCTTCTCACCATACAAAGCAACTGCTTCACTTTCCTTTTTTCCATGAACTTTCAATACAAATCCCTTTTGGGCAGATTTTTTATCTTCTACAAACGCAATAGGATGTTTCATTTCACCTACATTGGGATAAAGATACCCTTCCCCGGAATCGGTATTTCCAATCATAGGTAAAAATCCCAGTTTGTCTAGAGAATATAAATACACTTTGTAGATAGCATCAGGACATTCTTTTCTCATTTTTATATCAAGTAGATATAAATTACGAACCTTCTTGACCTCTGGATCATCGAAAAATTGTTTTGATATATACGCAGATTGTATGAGTGTCTTTATAGCTTCTTTATCCCCATTTTTTGCAAAACCACATAACTGAGAATAAATTACTGATTTTAGCTCTTGAGGCAATTCAGAGAAATAACTCACTTGATTATTAACGTTATTGGGGGTTATTGCGGAAAATCCCAACGTTCTATACGTCAAGCTTACGATTTGATGACAATTATCCTTAAGGAATTGCATATCTTACTCCTTGGAAAACAAGATAAAGAGGATCGGCTTCGCGCAAAATAGGCCTCCTATCCTGCAGCCGAAGGCATCCTGCTTATCCTGTTTTCTCCTTGTTGATGGTAATCTTGTGTTATTTACTGGAATCCAATTCAAAATAGGGATCTTTACCTTCAATGATATTAAGAATTAGTGGCATCCAAGCGTCAGCTTGACATGTAGGAATTTGAGGGCATTTACCGCAGTAACTCCCATTGGGGTGTTCGATGCGATCATGCTCATCTTGATAAAACGTGTAAATGTAATTTGGGCAATTGAAGTTGGAAATCCTCCAATCTGCTGCGCTCAAGTGTCTTTGAAAAACGAAAATAAGATCTGAAATGTCTTTTACAGGAGTTTTTTTTTGACGATTAGTCATAAAGTAAGCTTCAGCAGTAGTTTCCTTTCTTCCATGAACTTTCAATACAAATCCTTTTTGGCCAGATTCTTTATCTTCTACGAACGCTATAGGATGTTTCATTTCACCTGTATTGGGATAAAGATACCCACTGCCGGAATCGGTATTTCCAATCATAGGTAAAAATCCAAGTTTGTCTAGAGAATATAAGTACACTTTGTAGATATCATCGGGACACTCTTTTCTCACTTTTATGTCAAGTAAACATAAATTACAGTCCTTCTTGAATTGTTTTGATACATATGCGGATTGTATAAGAGCTTTTAAAGCTTCTTTATCCCCATTTTTTGCAAAACAATATAACTTAGAAAAAATTACTGATTTTAACTCTTGAGGCAATTCAGAGAAATAGCTAACTTGATTATCAACGTTACTAATACTTGTCATAACAGTCTCCTTTATTAGGTTAGACAAATGCCAAACAATGAAATTAACACATAACCGATTAATATGAAAGAAATGAATGCTGAATGAATGCTGTTTTATTTGCGTGCTATTGAAATAATCAAAAGATGTATACACTAAGTATATAACGAGATGTGCGACTTCCTGGATAAGAAATTCCAAAGATTTCGTATTTCAGTCGCCCGTCGCTTCGCTCTGGGCTCTGGCCTCCTTTTTAAGTTTCCCACAGTTCAGTCGTCCTCGCAGGCTCGGACTCCATCACTGTGGGCTTTGTTGAGTCGTCCTCGCTTCGCTTCGGACTCTTTCTGTGGAAAACTTGTCCGATCCAAGAACATAGCACACAAATATTCACCGTTATTCACTGTATAGATTAGTATTACAGCGATTTGTGCTGAGTCCGAGCGAAGCGAGGATGACTGAACCATCTAGCCCATAGTGACCAAGTCCCAAAGGGACGCGGGAACTATGGGTATAATGCTCCCCAAGAGAAGGAGCCCAGAACGAAGTGACGGGCGACTCAAATACGAAACTTATGGAATTTCTTATTAAGAAAAGTCGCACATCGCGTTATATACATAAAAAGAGGAGAGCAACCATGCAAGCCTACATACAAAAATGGGGAAACAGCCTTGGGTTACGCATACCTGTGCAATTGGCAAAACTATTAAAATTACAATAAGGGAGTCCGGTAACTCTTGAAATTGAAAAGGGGAGGATTATTATTCAAGCTCCCAAATATGATTTGGAAATGATGCTAAAAGATATTACTCAAAAAAATCAACATTCCCCCCTGCTTGAAGATGAACAAAAGGGAAATGAAGAATGGTAAGATACACACCAAAACCTGGAGATATTGTCTGGCTGGAATTTGACCCGAAATCCAAATAACACGACCTGAACTTATATTTTTTTCCAGATGGATGCCTGGGAGACTCCCCACTGGTACTTACGGAAATGCTCGCGCATGAGGAAAGACATATCAAAAAAACGGACGAGTTGAAAATGGCCTTGTAGTGTTTCCTGAATGCAATCGAGCATGCTATTTTGATTTCCATTTCCAAGCCAATGAGATCTAGGAGTAAATTCTTCCAGCCAAGAGTAAGGAGATGTCAAAATAAGCTGTCCTCCGGGGGCGGTTATTGTGGAAAGCTGTTTCAAAAAAGTTAACGGGTCGGGAAGACGGCATAGCAGGTTGGCTGCTAAAATAACATCGAAAAGGCTATTTTTCTCAAATAGGCTCATGGCATCACAGCATTGAAATTCAACGGGGGAGCTATCGATATCTTGCGGTCGTTTAGCAATACGCCTCACTTGCCTTTCCCCTTCTTCGATCAGGGAATACTCCACTTCTCCTTTCTGCTGTAGCTGCCGGGCAGCAGAAATAAAAATCTGGGAGGTATCTACAGCCAGGACCTTTTGACAATGCCGTGCCAGTTCAAAGCTAGACCTGCCCACAGCGCATCCCAAATCCAAAGCTGCAGCATCGGAAGGAAGCGCAGCGATATCCAGGCATTCTGTGACGCAACGTACGGGAAAATTTAGAGAATTTTGAGGGCCAAAGGAAAAAGGCAATTGATCCTGTTCGCTTCCATAATGAAAAAGGAGATATTGATGGAGCAGCTCCTCCTTTTCATAGCGGGAAAGAGGCATGATCGATCTACCGGTTCCGGTCGTGAAGGTTCAATAAAAAGAGACTCGGCTGGTAATTTTCAATCAGTTTCTCGATCCTGCCAAAGAGTTTCATCCGCACCTGTTTAACGTGTATTTCTGGCGTTTTTGTAGAAGAAAAAAGAATATCATCATGTGAAGCATTGCTCAGATGTTTGAATTTGTCTTTAGTGACCTTTCCATTTAAATGGTCATTTCTTCCTGTAGCCAAGTGGAACGTCCCAAAGATTTTTTCATCCTGAATGTCGCTGCCGGCATAAGGCAGGACCTGGGTGCCAAATCCCAGTTCGCCCAAAATTCCCGTGGCCGGATCTGAATCAAACTTGAACTGATATTTATCGATGATTTCCTGATTGCCCCGGATAAGGGTGACGCGGACGACCCTGCCATTTTCCACCTGCATAAGGCCTAATGTACCGTCATCTTCAAATTTAATGGGAAAGAATCCAGAAGCATCTGCAGGCACAAAATAGACCTCCCCTGCGGGAAGGTTGGCTACATCTGGCCCCTCCTGACAAAGGCCATGGCTTTTTTGAGCCTCCTGCCCTCCGAGGTCAATGTGAAGATGCAGGTCCTCATTGTCGACTTCAAAGTCCACCTCTACCCAATCTGCCTTGGTCATCCCCTGGCGGAGCCTTTCGGTCATGCGGCTAACTTCATTGTAATCCACAGCCAGGCCCGAATTTAAAATGATATCATTGACGCCATGCAGGGTAGCCCCGCGGAATCCGAACTGCTTGGCTGCAGCCGTTAAAGGAGCCGTTGCAGAATAGGTGCCGATGCACATAATAATGTCGTAGGCGGTGTAAATATCTTTATCCAGTCGGTGAACAGACCCATTGGGAGCTGTTACCGTCTCAGGTAATTCCAGATTGCTCCCGCCGGTCTTTTTATAGGCGAAGAAATCGCAAGCACCCAGCTCCATTTGCTGCATGATCCCGTGGAGCAATCCCTGATAGAACACGTCATACGCTTTTTTTTGGGGGCCTGAGGTCATTTTATTTAGAAATGCGAAGTCTGCCACCTCTGAGGGATCATCCAGATCAATTAGAAAGCAAAGCTTTTCCCCTTTCTTTGGCTTGAATACTGTTTGAAGGAGATTCGCCAAATTGAAGGGTGGAAATTTTAAAGCCGACTCTGAAAATTGGGCTGCCGTTTCCATAACCTCTCCTCCCTTGTTGCTTTCTAATTAACTCCATAATCCAAAAAGAGATTGGTGTCAAAAAAATACTTTTAAAATTGTTATTTATCCAAAATGGGTTTTCGGGTAAATAAATGAATTAAAACAAGGAGTTATCATGACTACAAAAACTGTTCCCTCCCGACTGGCCACTCCCAATGATTTAAAAGAAAATGACCGTCAAAAAATCGCAGCCAGCATCAATCCCCTGGTGGCTGATGCCTTCGCATTATATATTAAAACCAAAAATTTCCACTGGCATATCTCTGGCAGCCATTTTCGCGATTACCACAAGTTGCTGGATGAGCAAGCGGATCAAATCTTTGCCATGATCGATGTTCTTGCCGAACGGGTCCGGAAACTGGGCGAACCCACAGTGCGTTCAGTCGGGCATATCAGCCAGTTGACCCATGTGAAAGATAGCAATGAAATCTTCGTGGAACCAGAAAAAATGTTGGAAATCCTGATGCATGACAACAAAGACTTTACAGCCCGGATGCGGGCCGCTCATGAAGTGTGTGAACATGGAAACGATGTTGCTACAACTAGTATTTTGGAGATTTTTATCGACGAGACAGAAAGAAGGACCTGGTTCTTATTCGAAACCCTTGCAAACAAAGACTAAGATATTGCTACAAATTCAACGCAAAGGCGCAAAGATGCAAAGGGCGCAAAGACGTTTTTTAGGAGTAACAAAGAGTTATTTAGGAAGGTACATCTAAAACACCTATCAGAAAGGTTTACCTAAAATATCAAAATAATAATTAAGAGACTCATAGAGTCTCTGTAAACCGTCTTTGCGCCCTTTGCATCTTTGCGCCTGCGTTTAATTTTTAAACGATATTGTCGCCAGCAACAATATCGCTACAAATTCAACGCTCTCTGTATTTGCTTAGGCGGACCGCATTTCGCGGACGACTTTTTCAATGCCGTTTTTATTGATGGTCCTGAGAGCACCTGTACATATACGCAAAGTGATAAACCTGTTTTCAGATCCTAACCATAAGCGCTTCTTTACCAGATTGGGGCGAAAACGACGTTTTGTTTTCCCTGTGACTTTTAGGCCGATCCCTTTTTTCTTTTTTGCAATACCGCGAATAGCGTAGGCATAACCGCGTGAAGGCTTTTTGCCTGTAATCTGACATTGTTTTGACATAAAATTATCTCCGATTCATCTCATATTTAACGCTAATATTATCATATTTCTTTAATAAAAAGCAACCCAAACTTTAGGATACTTCAGCACCCGGAGGAAGATCTTGCAAGGAAATAAGTTCCAACTGATCTTCATAGCCTCCGCATAAAATCATTCCTTGGCTTTCCAATCCCATCAATGTTGCAGGTTTCAGGTTGGCGACAAGGACGATTTTTTTCCCCATGAGCTCTTCAGGTTTATAGTTTTGGCTGATACCGGATAAAACGGTCCGTGTTTCAAATCCCAAATCGATTTCCAACTGAAGAAGTTTTTTACTTTTTGCTACGGCTTGGGCTTTTTTAACTATTCCCACCCGCAAATCCAGCTTACGCACATCGTCAATACCAATCATGGGCTTTAAAGGAGAAAAGGCCGAGGATTTTTCACTTTTCCCTTTGGAAGACATTTCATGAAGCTTGGAGATCTCTTTTTCAATTTGTTCATCTTCAATCTTTGAGAATAAAATGACCGGTTCTTTTAAAGCTTGTCCGACAGGCACAGAAGATTCTGAAACCCCTTGCCATGACTGTGAAGCCAAGCTTTCAGAATAACCCAGCATATGCCATACTTTTTCGGCGGTTTCAGGAATGATCGGCCAGGAAATCAAAGCCAAAGCTTTAATGGCTTCCAGACATAGAGACAGAGCTGTTTCCAGTTGGGCCTTGGTCTCTGGCTGTTTGGCCAGCTGCCATGGCTTTTTCGTATCGAAGTAGACATTCCCCAGCTGGGCCAATTCCATAATGATTTGGCAGGCGCGGCGCAGTTTAAACGATTCGTAGGCCATTTCAGCCTGCTCTGTCGTTTTTTTGACATTCTCGAGAAATTCCCTGTCGACTGCGTCCAATTCGTGTCTCGGAGGAACTGTTCCCCCGCACTTATTTTTGATAAATACCAGCACGCGGTTTACCAGATTGCCATATTTTCCCAGCAATTCGGCATTGCATTTCGATTGAAAATCTTTCCAGGTGAATTCCGAGTCAGCAGTTTCAGGAGCATTGGCTGCGAGGGCATAGCGGATCTGGTCTGCAGTATACCTTTGGAAGAAATCATCCAGATCAATATACCACCCCTCCGACTTGCTGAACTGCTTCCCTTCCAGTCTAAGAAATTCATTGGCCGGCAGTTCATCCACTATTTTGTAGGGCTGGTCTTGCCCCATGCACATCGCGGGAAAAATAGCCGCATGGAAGGGGATATTGTCTTTGCCTACGAATTGAACTAGTTTTGTTTTCGGGTCCAACCAATAATCTTTCCAGCGGTCCGGCTGTCCGATGAGCTGCGCCCATTCTTTTGTGGCCGAAATATATCCAATTGGGGCATCAAACCATACATACAACACTTTGCCTTGCGTATCCGGCAAAGGGATGGGAATTCCCCACTCAGAATCCCGCGTAATGGCGCGGGGGTGCATATGTTCAATATACCCCTTGATGAAGTTGACGACGTTAGGCTTCCAATTCTTGGAATCGATCCATTCCAATAATCGCTCTTTAAACTTGTCCAGAAGTAAAAACCAATGCCTGGTAGGTTTTCGCGTCAAGGAAGCGTTTGAGAGCTTCGAACGTGGATTTATCAGGTCTGTGGCATCATAGCTGGCCCCGCATTCCGGGCATTCATCTCCACGCGCCTGGGCAAAGCCGCAGCGAGGGCAGGTGCCGACGACATAGCGGTCTGCCAGAAATTTCTGGTCCGCCTCCGAGTAGAGTTGGTCCGTTATTTTTTCTTCAATATAGCCATTGGCGACCAGATCTTTGAAAAACTGCTGGACTGTTTCCACATGCCCGGGCCAGGTGGTCCTGGAATAGTGGTCGAACGAAAAATTCAGCTTGCGGAACAATCCGCGGATTATCTCGTGAAAGAGGTCCACATGTTCCTTGGGCGACCTTCCTGCCAGTTCAGCGCTCAGGGTAATGGCGATGCCATATTCATCGGATCCGCAAATATAGAGCACCTCGTTTTTCTTTAACCGCTGAAAACGGGCATGGCAATCGCCAGGCAAATAAGCTCCGGCGATATGCCCAAAATGGAGAGGGCCATTGGCGTATGGCAACGCCGAAGTGATGAGTATTTTTTGTGTCATAGATTTTCCTTAGGCAGTGTAGGGGTAATTAGGACGGTGGGCTTTTGTACAATCAAAACTTCCAGGTCCGTATCCGTCACGCATTTCCACCCTACTAGAACACCAGTCTGGACATCCACATAAAGGGGCCCAGGTTTTTCATAAACATATTTTTCCTCCACCATTCTTGGGGCTGGATTGGATGAAGAAATTGCTGTCTGGAAACCTTCCAAAGAATCATGCATGGATTCTATGGCTTTTTTCTGCGAGTCAGTCAAACTCCCCCAGGAAACATAATCTCCAGGATATCTTTTTTGAATGAATGACCAATCCACCTTAATGGCGTCATACCAGGTCACACAGTCGGGAAATATCCGTCCCGTTTCACGGCATAAGGCCGCTTTTTTAATTTCAAAGATCCGGTTATCGTACTGCTGATGATAAAAGAGAAATTTCACGACTCTTTCGATGCTGAAATAAGACAGGCTCGTCGCCGGGCGCAGCGGCATGCCGCTATAGGGACTTAACGAAGGCGCCGTCTGCGTCAGTTTCCAGGAGAGGAAAAAAACTAAAAAAAGTAATAAGAATACAGCAAGTATGGTAATTCCAAAAACAAATACCTGAAAGCTAGTCAACATCTCCAATTGCATTCCTTAAGGGTGTTTTAGTAGACCATTCGGGATTTTTTCTTTTCTCCGCTTTTGAATTCGCCGCTTTTGAATGAGGAAGCCTTATTTTTGTCTTTATTATTTACGGAGAAAACTTTAGCCTCCCTTAAGGCCACTTCTTCCTTGATTATCTCCTCAACGATGATCTCCTCGAATTTATCCTTTCCCTCTAGTATTTCAGCCAACACCTGGACTACGGGGTTATCGACATCGACCTTGACCCTTGGTGCGCGGCCGGTCCTTATCATGTTTTCAGCCAATCGGATGGCATAATTCACCAGATCAAACTGATTTACAAATTTTTTGCTTATTTGCTGGTTAGTCAGATTTCCTTCGTCCATAATTCTCCTGTTTAAATTATTTAGAGTCTCTTAGGACCTGGGCAAGAATAAATGTTACGTTTAGGCTGCGCCAAAGCCCCGGGGTTAAATCGATCGAAAGCGATCCCATATTATAATATGGGATCGCTTTCGATCGATTTAACCCCGGGGCTTTCGCGCAGCCTAAACGTAGCATTTATTCTTGCCCAGGTCCTTACCCGATGTTCCTCGGCGATAAATATGCTGCGCAAGACTTGATAAGCATTGGTTAGATCATCATTGACAATGACATAATCGTACAACGCAGCCGCCTTCAACTCCTTTTCAGCCCAGGCCAACCTCTCGTTAACGACTTCAGCGGTTTCGGTCTGGCGATCGGTCAGCCTTTTTCGCAACTCATCAATAGAAGGGGGCTTGATAAAGATATAAACCGCGTCTATGAGACCTTTTAGCTTTAAAGCCCCTTGTGTATCAATTGTCAGAACGACATGCTTCCCCTGGTTTTGCAGCTCTCTTACTTTCTCCCTGGAAGTTCCATAATAATAACCATACAGCTTAACAAATTCCAGAAATTCTTTTTCCGCTATCTTTTTTTCAAATTCCCCATCTGATAAAAAATGGTAATGAAGGCCCGGAGCTTCTCCGGCACGCGGCTTACGCGTCGTACAGGACACATTGGCTTTCACACAGTCAAACTCTTGAGTGAGCCTATCTACCAAAGTGGTTTTTCCTGTACCTGCCGGCGCACTGACAATAAAAACCAATCCTTGTTTTAGATTACCTAACAGCTTAGACATAATCTCTATTTTATTCTATGTTTTGTATTTGTTCACGGATTTTTTCCAATTCGCTTTTAGCTTCAATGACCCAACGGGAAATCTCTATATCAGACGATTTAGAAGCGATAGTATTGATTTCCCTATTAAGCTCTTGAAGGATAAAGTCCAGCGTCTTGCCCACACTCTCAGAAGAAGCTTGGACGAGATCATAAAACTGCTTCAGATGAGATTCAAAACGGGTAATTTCCTCGCTTATATCTACTTTCTCGGCATAAATGGCTATTTCCTTCAAGACCCGCTCATCCAGCCCGGAGTCTCCCGTCATCAGATCCTTTAACCTCTCAGTCAACTTCTGACGATAGCGGGCGACGGCATCGGGAGTTTTTTTACCTATTTCGGCGATAAGCAGTTTCAATTTTTTCCACCGCGACAAGATATCCTCTTCAAGGACCTTGCCTTCCTCCTCTTTCATTTTTAGGAAATGCTGCAAGGCTTCTCCAAGGACCTGACGAATCTCATCTAAAAATTCGGAATCCCTATCCGTTTTATCTTCAACCAGAAAAAGACCCGACTCGGAAGAAAGCATATTAAAAAAAGCTTCCGGATGGAACGGGATAGCCAATTCTTGCGATAACGTATCCCAGGCGATTTTATACTGCTTCAATAGGGCAATATTGGGCCTGACAGCAACTGGCAACTCATTTTCGAAAACAACAGCCATTTTTACTGTGACATTCCCTCTGAAAACACAAGAGGCAATTATCCTTCGGACGTCCGGTTCAAACCGTGCAAAGGATGTCGGCAAATTCGCATTCAGTTCCAGATGCTTTCTGTTCACTGATTGAATTTCAACAGAAAACACTCCCAAGGGAGTTTTTTTTAAGGCACGGCCAAAAGCCGTCATACTTTTTAACATAGGGATTCTTACCGTATGGATTATACTCTTTATAGTGAAATTTATATTTTTTTGTCAATTTTTTTTTGTTTAAATCCTCTATTTTAAAATTAATAAATAAATTTATTATTAATTAATAAAATTAAAATAAACTATTAATTATTTTTTTATTATAATATAAGTATACATATTTATGTGTGGAGGTTTTTTATGTCTTCTATTACAAATCGTAATAATAATTACAATAATCCCCCTCCTCCTGAATCAAATAGGGCATCCTCATCCAAAAGTTTCCTTGCTAAATTCAAAAGTTATGTAAAGTCACAATCATCTTCCAAAAGCAACCGCGTTGAAGGGGAAAATGACCGCCCGATAGTTGCTATTTGGAATGAAGGGGAAGATAAGACCGCAGTAGAAATCATTTACAGAGTTGACACCATCAAGGAAATGATTAAGATAACCCAAAAAGAAATTGAGTACCATAAAAACATATATAATAAATCTGAAAAGAAAGAGCATCATCTCAATCGAATAGTCGAACTAACAAATGATCTTGCGAAATATGACGCCGAATTAACTACATGGGCAAGTACAAATTATTTTAGAGATAAATTAAGAGGACAAAAGGATATTAATAGCAACTATTCCCAACTGGTAGATAGTTATATGCCTATTCCAAACAATATGAGATTGCATTCTATCAAAGTAGAAGAAAAGGTTAAAGTTGGAGATAAAGAAGAAGATAAAGTTATAACTCACGAACTTGTCCGTTTGGGAATCATTAGCGATATGCGCAATGGATTTACCAATTTAAAACAGCTAAAGGAACTTAAAGAACAATTGGAAAAAGGCGACGGCAGTGGTTTAAACAAACTGAAAGAATCGATTCGTGCCAAGAGAGAAGAGGAACTTAAAAAGGGACATCATAATGTCCGAGGAGCCTTTGATTATGCCCTTAAGGAGATAGAAGATCTGGGTTCAATAATAGCTACCATAGAGAAACGGAAAGCCTTTTTAACAAAGCAGGCCCTCCCTCTGATCCTTCAACATGCTAAAAGTTCCAACCTATCTGAAATAGATACACTTAAAGTCCTCGATGTCCGCCTGGTCGACCCTGAAGCGGTTTCTATTGATCCCTATACCGGATTTTGCCATCATGAGGGCAATGAACTGCTGGATATGGCCGAAATATTCAAAGAATTTAGTGATAAAAAATTGATCTGCGATGGAGAAGGGCCCTTTATAGATAATGAAGGGAATATTCACCTGCCAACGCTTCTTGAAGTAGACGGCAAACCAAAGGAAATTAATCTGTTTGCCGGAGTAGTAAATCACAATGTAAAGTTGACGGCAAAAAATGAAGGGATCTCTTGGGATGTAAATAATGAGACACATGAACGACTTCGAGATCGCAAGGAGATACTTTCAGATGCAGACAGAATTAATTTTATGGGACTGGCACTCGAAGAAAAAACGGGTTATTCTTCTGCCATCCAACTTTTGGATTGGGCGGAAAAACATGGATTTAAAATATCCAGTGGCTGTTTCGGCGCCAAAGACCGTGGAGGTTTTGCCTCTGCTGCTTGGGCAGTTAATAAAATGAAAATATTCTCAAAGGAAACCCGACGCGCCATTTTGAGAAAACAATTGAAGCCCGGCTCACCTGCCATCATGGCCGCCCAAGAAAATACCCGCACAGAAGGTCATTCAGGTACAAAAGCCCTTAAGGTAGGCATCGCCTTGCCTGGAATTACAGATAACTTGAGGGGAATTATCGACCATATCGGCAATTTAGCCCGGCAGCTCTTCGAAATGAAAGCCGAAACCGAGCGGGTTAAAAAACAAAGTAAAGTCAAGGAAAAATAGGCTATTTTCATAATTTCGTCATGCGCCCAAATATCAAGGTAATCAGGCCATCCCGGCCTGTAAATCAGGGCGGGACGCCCTGATTACCTTAAGAATAGAATGGCGCCTATGACGAAATTGTGAAAATAGCCGAAAAATAGAGGGGATTATTTATCCTCTAACAGGTTCCCTTAGTCATGGGAATTTATATGCTTCTTAAAATATTCAATGCATTTTCTCTGGGATTTATTAAATAGTTATCTAATTTGGACCACGTTTCATTAGAAAGTTCTTCTACCTGTTTCTGAGCAGCACTTATGTCGTCAGAATCTATTCCTTCATGCAATTGGTTATAAAATAGCGCCCATTGTCTTTGCGCACAGGAAATATAAGTGCGATGGAATAGATCAAATAGGCCCGTCCAATCGACGGCATTACCTGCATTTTGCTTTTCAAGCAATGTTTGGAACATTTCCTTAAAGTGCTTCCACTGATCTTCTTTCTGCAGTGCATTGATAGGCGATGCAGGGGTATAAGCCTTACATTCTTTGATGAATTGTTCTTTAAGGTCTGATGTTTGAAACATCTGCTGGACTTCCCTCATTTGTCGGAAAAATTGTTGTAGTTTTTCGAAATAGATCTTTTCTTTTTGAGAACACAGATAGCGGCTCTGGGATTCTTGCTTGATCTGTTCGGTGCGCAATGAATTGAGTACGGGAAAAACAATGTCTTTAACGGGTTCCTCATTACCTTTAATTAAGGATTGTATATTTTCGTCTTGCACATTCAGTATCAAGCAACCGCTTCCGGGCTGTCCTTGTCTTGCAGCTCGTCCGAGACCCTGACCTTCCACACGTAGATTAGTAGGGTAGAAAGCCAATATCACATGCAACCCGCCCGCTTCTTTGCTTTGAGGTGAAAGCAAAATGTCTGTCCCACGTCCAGCGGTATTGGTTGCGATGGTAATCATCCCTGCATCCCCTGCACGCGCTATCAAATAGTCTTCATCTTCCCGTTGTGTTTCATTCAATAACTGATGAGAGATACCTTTCAATAAAAGGGATTGACTAAAGGCATCCGATTCTTCCACGGATTCAAACAGTATGAGAACTGGCCGCCCTTGTTTTTGTATATCTTCCACTTGTTGTAGAATAGCTTCATGCTGTGCTGTACTATTGGGCAAAATGGAAGAAGGCCAATTTATTCTTTGGCTAGGGAAGTGAGGTGGGACGTCAAAGCTATCTACCTCATAAATTTTTTGAATTTCCTCCCTTTCCACTGCTTCGCCCATAGTTCCTGTCACTCCCATAATGCACTTATACAAACCAAAATAGGTAGGATGGGCCAGCGATGCCGCTGTAAGCAATTCCGGAGTAATTTTTAACTGATGTTTAGCCTGAAGAAACTGATGTATCCCCTCCCCCCATTGACAGCCTTCATTGACACGTCCTGTATTCTTATAATCGACAATGGCGATATCAGGGGCGGCATCGACATCTTTGGCATACGGTTTAATTCTGTTCTTTACAATATAATCTCGTTTTTCTTTCTTTTTGTAGAGGGCAATCAGTGCGCTTCGGAACCATTTTTTTAGTTTTTGCTCACTGAGAGCCTGTATTTGTTTATGATATTTTTCAGGCAACTGGGCCGCTAAGTAGTGGCGCAGTTCCTCTATGGTTTGTTTGGGAAGGAGCATGAGTCCTATTTGATTTGCCGGATTTGTTGCAAATTCTAGGATAGGCCCATAAATCCATGACCATTCTTCATGACCTGGAATGGATAGAAGGGCAGAGTTTCTCGCAGTATCTAAAAATAGGTTGTCCACTTCATCGATGATAGCGGCATCAAAAGTTCTGGGTTGTAATTTTCCATTAAGCATGGAATAACGCAACTCAGCTTGGCTTAATCCATCGCGCAAGAGAGCGAATTCAAAGTCTGTATTGGTACCATAAAGAATCTGGCTATGAAAATGATGCTGTTCCGGATGCAACGCGCAAATTTGGGATGTGGACAATCCCAGGACCCTATAAAACGGAGCATACTTTTCACAATCACGGACCGCCAAATAGGACGATGACGTAATCACATCCACAAAATGATTCTGGCAAGCCATGAAAACACTGAGCATGGCTATCATCGTCGATTTGCCTTCTCCCGTTTTAATTTGTGCGATGCGCCCCTTTAATTTTTCAGGTGTGTCTAAAAGGGCGAGAAAGGAGAGAAGCTGCGTATCGTAAGGCGCAATTTTATAGATACGGCGGACCGTTTCTGCAATAAGGGCGATCAGGTGATGTTTTGCGGACAGATTATGCTGATCACGCCATTCCGCGGCATATTTTTTTACGTCCTCCGTTATATCTAAAGGGGGAGTTTTCTTAAGGGTTTGAATACAAGCTTTCACTTCCAAATATTCTGCTTTGATCTTGACTAACTCCTCTGATGATAAGGGGAACTGTATAAGATCATCACACTGTCCAAAACGTGAAATTGTTTCCTCAATATCTCTTTCCGGGTACTTGGATGTGAGATAGGCCGCTTCCATCTCTTGCAAAACGGTGATCAATTGCAATAAATGGGGCAAGTTATCCTTAAGGCACTTAAAGAGGGCGGGTTGATCATGAAGTTCGATCAACAATCGACAGGTGGTGAGATAATGGCGGATGCTCCGTTCTTCATAGGGTACTTGCGCAGAAAACAAGGCCTTGAATAACCGTACACCAGATACTGATTTAAGATGTGCCGTCAGAACGAGAAGCTGAGCGAGTTCCCCCGGCTCCATAGGGTTGTGGATACACTGGGATGCCGCTTGCAACAGAAGGAGTTTTTCCGACTTGGGAATTTGCAATAAATTCAGGTGGTGGCAGAAAGATTGCCATTGCTTCAAATCATGAGGGATATTTTTCTCTAGAAAGGTCAATACCTTGGTCTGAAAGGAAAAATAATCGGGTTCCAAGGAAAGCGCCTGAAGTTTAGAAGTGAACAGGTTATTAGCGATGGCTGCTGTAGCTTGGACCGGTGAGTGAGGATTATTGGCAATTGCCGCACTTTGCGGGTACGTTGTATTTTGGCTGTCCGTAGATATTGTATTAATTTGCATAAAAAATCCCTAAATTTTGGTTGGGTTCAAAAAGGGTCATAAATTAGATGACAGAATAAAAATTTTAACAGGATAGGCAGGATTGCCTTCGGCGGCAGGATAATCCCTGCATCTTTATCCTGTCGCCGAAGGCAATCCTGCCTATCCTGTTCCTTAAAAAGTGTTAACTTGATTTAATACATGCCTAAATTTCTAACCGCTTAATAATTTCTCCGTATCCCTTCGACAATGCTACTTGACTGGGTGTGAGTCCTTCTGCATTAGAAAGGGACCTATCGGCTTTATATTTTAATAATGCTATCACCGCGCCTAAATGCCCTTGCTCACAGGCTAAGAAGAGAGGAGTCCTTTTCTTGCGGTCAGGTTTATTAATATCCGCTCCTGCCTTGCATAGAGCTTCGATCAAGCGGACATGTCCATTCATAGAGGCAACGTGGAGTGCCGTATTCCCTTGACTATCCATCAATTCGACAGCGATCTCTTGACTTTGAAGCAAGATCTCAGCTACTTCGCCGGAGTTGTGCAGGGCTGCTAAATGCAAGGCGGTAGAGCCGTTGGCATTGACGGCATTTAAATTGACGCCATCCAGAATAAGTTCTTGCAGGACTTGCTCATGATTTGCACTGGCCGCAGCATGGAGCAAAGGTGCATCGCGTTCTTTGTCATGATAGCAAGGCAATTGCTGGACCAGACTTAAGGTGTCAATATCCCTGCTTATTACAGCGTATTCACAGACCGTATTATTCAAAGCATCTGATTTTTTTGGATCAGCGCTTAAGGAGAGGAGCATGCCAACGGCCTCAGCCTGGCCTGCTAACGCGGCAAGATGCAGCGGTGTTCGTTTTGGACATCGCTGTATCTTGCTGACGCGCAGGGGCGCTTCGGCTTGATCTATGGCAAAGCCCTGCTGGACCAGGTATTTTATGACCTCTTTATGTCCTGCAATAGCGGCTTTATGCAAAGCCGTATGGCCCCGATCATCCACCATTTGAGTGTAATTGGCTTCCCCGCATAAATAGCGCACAATGGGCAATAAACCTTTCATGGCAGCAAGCAAGAGAGGTGTAACGCCCCTGCGGTCCGGAAGATTGTGATGGCGCAACAAGGGAATGATAAAGAGGGCCGCAGACTCCGATTTGGCCTGAACGGCATAATGCAGGGCATTCCTTCCATCGAGATCGACCCTATCGGGAACTGCACCATGGGACAGCAGCAAGGCCATGAGGCGCGTATTGTTCTTCGACGCCGCCAGCATCAGGGGGGTCTGTTTTTTATGATTTAATGAATCGGCCGGATAGTGCTTGAGAAGGGTCTCTGTCAATTCGTAATTTTCATCGCACACCACATGATGCAAAGAACAAGATAAAGTATCCTTGCCGGAAGCGTGTTGTCTGCAGAGTTCATCCAGTTTCATAAAGAAATGGCGATAGTTTTTCTTTAATGCAAGGTCGGCAATGGGCATCAAGGGATCGTTTGCCAAGGCGGTCATGCTGGATGCAAAGTACCGTAAGAATAGATCTAGCCTGTAGCAAGCTTCTTCATCTGTTTTTGCACCGATCATCCCCAGCAAAGGGTTGTATTTACCCGAAAAAACGGCAGGGTCTATGCCCTGTTTTTTTAATAAGGCTAACAAGCGGTCGGGAGAGGTAAAATCAGAGAGTTCATTAATGTCGTCCCCTCCTTCTTTGATTAAGGCAGCCTTTAAAAAAGAATAATCGTACACGTTTTTGAAAATAGCTTGCAATAATTTGCCTCCGTGCGAGGATTTAAATTCTGCCAACAATGACGGTTTTTGTTCCAAAAATTCCACGGCCTCTTCAAAGGCTTCCACTTCGAAAAATGCCTTTAATTCATTGAGATCTTCTTGAAGGGCTTTGGAGTCGGAAGATAAGGTATTTTCCGGCGTAGAAGCCGCAGCCTTTTCATCTTCTATAGAGAGCCGTTTTCCGTATTTCTTTAACACTTCTGCTATTTTGCTCGATTCGTCTGTTGTCTTAGTCTGTATTAAGTCTTTAGGCCATTCTTCGGAAGGAGTTAATTTAAACAGCCGTTTCAATAGATAGGCATCATTCTGTTGGAGAGCTATGTGAAAGGGCGTTTGCCCAGCATGATTACGCACTTGCGGGCGGCTGCCGCATTTCAGCAGGAGCTCCATCATAAGACGAGAACCTATATTCACAGCATAATGTAAGGCCGTATTGCCTTTATCATCAAGAGGTTGGTTGATATCTTTCCACCGCCTTAAAACCTTCTTTACAGTTTCCGTGTCGCCGCTATCCAGGGCAGCGGAGAGCAGTCCTTGCCCTTCCATTTCTTCTACAGTGAGTTTGCCCAATAGCAAGTCTAAGCAATTCCTGCTGCCATGCCGGGCTGCAAGATAGGCCAGAGAAATCGCCTTATCTTGAGTTCCTTTCCCTGCCGCATCCCCATCGCTGATCTTATGCTCCATCAGCCATTCGCGCAACAAATCCACTTCATCGGTCATCATGGCATAATGGATCAGTTCCCATGCATTGTGACTGCTTTTAATATTCACATTGAGGTCCAGCAATGCATAGGTGAGGAGAAAATGACCATATCTTGCTGCTATTGCGGATAGACTTTCTCCATTAAACTGTTGCTGCAGCTGGAGAGTCTGCTTTTCTGCAAGCAACATAAACCGGTTATATTCGTCATTGCGGACCAGATAATAAACGTAGTTATACCCCTGTCGGTCGCAGTGTTCCGGATTTTCTCCTCGCTTTAGAAGGTTGTCGCCGATAGTAGGCATGCCATATTGAAGCGCTACTACGGAGGCTGTATGATCTTGGGCATTTACTGTGTTTATTGCGGACACCTGTGCAAGAGCTTCTGCCACGGAAGTATGCCCCATTTTAATGGCTAACATCAAAGGTGTATCGCCATCTCTAGTTTTTGCATTAACATTCAGACCCGATGCAAGGAGATATTGGACTGTCTCTAAATGACCGGCTTCAGCGGCGAGATGTAATGCTGTCTTTTCTGATTCAAGCGCTTGGTGAAGTGGCACTCCACGTGCTGCCATAGCCTTTAGGATGGGCAAAGAAAGCCGTCCTTGTTCAGCAGCACAATGCCAAGGGGTAAAACCGTCTGCTTTCCGTTTTATCTCCAGATCAGCCCCTTTTGCTATGAGCCGCAAGGCGACCTCAGGCAATCCATTATCAATGGCCAAATGCAACGCCGTCATTCCACTATCCAGCTTTTCACTTATTGCGATGTTAGGACCACGCTCCAGCAAGAGAAGGGCAATTTCCCGATAATTATTTTGAACAGCCAGATATAGCGGAAACAATCCGTTGGGCAAGCGCTGATTGACTTGGGCACCCAAAGACAATAATTTTTCGACCACACCCATTTTCCCATATTGGACAGCCAACATCAATGCTGTGGCATCGCTTCTATTTTTCGCTTCCATTTGGGAGGGGTCATGGGCTATCAACACTTCTACAGCATCCACATTGCCTGTATAAGCTGCGGCATGAATAGGCAAGTTGCCAAACTGATCTGCTGTAGATATTTGTGCAGTCGTGGTGAGAAGTTGCTTGAACCGTGTTTTTTCCAACAGGGCCGCCCCATAGTGGATGAGTTTAGCTCCGCTTTTATCTATTGCGATAGAAGATATTTCCGGAGGGATAGAAGGCAAGGGTTCCTCACTCTCACATAATTCTTCCAAAACGGTTAGAGGTTTTTCCACTGAAGGGTCTTCTACAACGACCTCTCGGCTTTCTGCAACCTGAAGCTTAAATACCGTGTAGGATATATTGTGGAATTCGAAAGTTTGGGTTTCTTCGGCCTTTATCGGACAGGCCTTCGTAGCGATATTGTAAAATGCTTCGCCATCAGCAATGGGTTGGCTTGTCAGATTGGGAAGAGACATTCCGCAGCCTCCAATGATTTGGAAGCGATCGCCTGTTTGCTTCGCTAAATCCTGGCCTGTAAATCCCATGAGAGCATGAGTATAGTGTTCGGAGAGCTTATGATCGACAATTTGCGGAATCGTCAATAGTGTTTGAGTAAAATGGCGGGTGCGCTCCTCTACCGTCTTAATCCGTTCTATATTTTGCTCATAGAGCAAGTCTAAAATCTGCAAAGCCTCATTTTTACAAGCTTCTTGAACTGCTTTAGGCGCATTGGCTTTTACATTGGCAATGTACTCTTCCAATAGTTTACGTTCAGACGAAGTATAGTCATCAATCTTCTTTGACAGTTTATGTGATGCGGATGCCTTGATTTCTGCTATTTGCTGTTCAACGTTTGCATGAATTTTGTTAGTAATTCTCGTGCGCTCGCTGGCGATGAGGGCATTGACTTTTGAGGGCATATCTGCAATGCCCTTGTTAGTTGCAGCAATGGCATTATTTATTTGTTGAAGATGTTTCCGCATTTCTCCGATTTCTTTTTGAATTTCGGCCTTCTTCTTGTTCACAGAATTTGTAAAGGAATGAATGGAAGCATGATTTCTGGCATTCGCAGGGACAGAAGCTATTTGCTTGACCCTATTCTTTTCTAGTTGTTGGATGGCTTGTTCTGCCTGTGCAATTTGGCCCTCTTGGGCGGTTTTGAGTGGTGTGATTTTTCCTAGTTCAGCTTTTGCCTGCTGCAATTCAGTGGCGTTGACTTTACGGATTGTGGATTCGTTGTCAGCGATTGCTTTATCTGTTACTTCTTTTTCCTGCTTCCGGAAGTCAGCCAAAAATTTCTCGTCTGCTGCTGCGTCCTGCTTCCTCCATTCGGCAATTCTCTCTTGAATGTTTTTTTCGGCATCGGACTTGACCTTTTCAATAAGTTCTTGCAGTTCTTTTTGGGTATCCTCTTCGATTTTTTTAAAGTTATCTCGAATACTCTGATGAAGTATTTGAGGAATTTCATTAAATACTTCCTCTTTAGCCAAGGAGGGCTCAGCTGTCCAGCGGGCCTTAAGACCTTCCAAATGTTGCTTTAGGGCTTCTTTGGTCTGATTGATTTTATCAATGAGCGTAAGCGAAAGCAGCGGCTGACGCTCGCTTTCTTTCAAATGTACCATCAAGCGATTCAACAGACGGTGGTAAGCTGCCTGAGCCTGATGCACATGCTGGCGCAAATGAGCTTGTGCAATGCGCGTAATCCTCTCCACCTCTTCTTCATTCAGGTTGAGCGGCTCATTAGGAGGGATTTGCGTCCTCATTTCAGTATTAATGATCTCTGTAACGCCTTGATGAACCTTATTTAGGGCCGGTTCGGGAAGCTGGCGGATGTGTTTATTGGCAAAGGTATTGGCCAGCATTCCATCGATGGTTAAGCTGTTGCTTAAAGTGTGCATTTGACGAATGACAGCACCAAAGGTAACTATTAACGAATAACGGCGGAAATAGCGTACGGGTATAGGAGGATAGGCTTTTGGGGAAGGATAATTGTGTACAGGAGGAAGAGGTTCAAGCACGGGCCTTTTGCCCATCTGGTTTAGCGTCGCATAAAAATAACAGAAGAGGTTCATGACGCCCAATAGCCGGAAAAAATCGCGGCAAAAAGGCATTTTTGGCAGCTTTGCTTTGATCTCTTCTGCAAAAAGCTCGTAGCAAAGGCGTGTGTTTTGATACTCTTTTGGATAGTGCCCATGTTCTTTACAATAAGACTCCAGGTAGTTTTTATAGTCGGGCATGAGATCGATGCTGTATTCTACTCTAAAGGTAGGATAGGGTATTAAGACATTATGATGCCGTTCTATTTTCTCCTGACTGGAAATAATGCGAAAGGACGTCATAAAGGGTTGTCGATACTCACACTGCATATTAGTGTCATTTAAGCCATATCGGCTCATAAGTTCACGCAAAGAGACATAGGGAACGCTTTTACAATTCTCCTTGCAGTACTTTTTCAGGTCAATCAGCCTGCTTCTAAGATACGCCTCGTCACAATTGGCCGTCTCGTGCCACATTTTCAAAAACTCTTCATCGAACACTCCCCCATTTAAAAAACCTTTCATCCAATAATCCAGCAAGGCAATGATCTCGCCTACGAGGGTATTTTTATATGCAGGATGGATCACCGGATACAAAAAGCCATTATTATTGAAGTGCAGGCTGAAAAAAGGCACTGTTTTGTGGTTGAAATACCCCTCTGCAAGTTCTCGTGTGAGTTGCTTGAGCAATGCAGGTGAAAAAGGAAAATGGTCGGCAGGAAAGCAGAGGAAGTACTCCTGGGCTTCAGCATGGGCTGCACTATCGATCATATCTGTTATCACAGACACCTCATTTCCAACGCCCCCGATATCCCGGCAAAAATTCATCACATCCCTAAGTTTTGCCGTAGGATTAAAACTGTTATAGCTGCTGATCAAGGAGGTGCTGGCAGCCACCGACCGGAATTCCGTTAAAGAAAGCGAATAACCAAAACCTAGGCTTAAGCTGGCCTTTAAATAGGCTGAAAATAGGTTGGGTGCTGGCGAATGCACTTCACTCCGTATAGCTTGCTGCACAGCATCTCGCACGTGCCAGTAATCTTTCGTGGAGTTTGAGAAACCGGATGAAAGCGGAGGGTTGAAATAGGGGTTCAGGTAAGGATAATGGAGGCCAGGAAATGACCCGCGCGGTTGAAATGGGGAAAAGCCCGGTTGAATGAAAGGGGTATAGGGTGGTTTAGGGAAAAAGGAATTTAAGGAGCGGTCGCGGAGGCGTTCTTTGGTCAGACCTGTTTGACATTGATCTCTGTGCAGTGAAGGAGTTGGAGTCATGCTTGGGGGAGGATTAGGAGATATAGGCAGCGGATGGGCCCGGCAAACATTGCTATGATCTTTCAACGCATTTTTTACTTCGACAGCCGTGTTATAGTACTTATTTATTTTTGTGATTATCTTGTAGCCGTTGTAAACAACAGGCCCAATTTTTGTTCCGACAGTACATCCATAAACTCCACCCACCGCCGCTCCAACATACGGCACCCCCTCCGGCAATGTCACAAGAGCTCCTATAGTCCCGCCTACTAGGGCTCCGGCCGCACATCCCACAGAGACAGAGGTGATTCCCAAATTTTTAGCAGCGTTTTTGGAGACCTTGCTAACAGCTATCTTTACTATTTTCTTTTCTGGATCCAATTTCTCCACTACAGCAAGCGCATATCCTTTCGGAGTGCAGTCATTAGATCCAGCCCTCGAACGGCAGTTGGCCGACATTTTTTTAAAGGCATTCGCAGCCGCCATACCCACCCAATAAACTTCCGGTCCATTATGAGAAATTATAGGGGGTTGTTCTCTTATGCATTTTTGAAGCTCTTCTTGAAAAGCTTCTGCATAACCTGAGAGGGAGCAGTCTATTGTCATACCATCATTCCCGGTTAAGAATTTTTGCTCCATCTTATCTTAACAGAAAATAATGAACAACAAAAAATGTACGTCCTTAAAAAGTTATGGCAAGGCGAAGCATGAAAAGGTAACCAGGCCGTCTCGGCCTAGGCTGGTTAATCTGAATTAAATTTGCTCTTCTGATCATGTTCAAAAATTCGTCCCATTAACCCTGTACCTGCTTTAAATCTTTCTTGCGTATTTTTTATTCATAGAGTACCTTTCCAACTTCCTTACATTTTCTAACCATACCTTAAACATGCCTAAATCCTCTGAGACCCCCCGAGACTTGAGAAAAAAACTCAAGCGTTCTACAGACAGCCGCAATTCAATAAAAGATAAGCAGCGGGAAACCCAATATGAAGTAAAAATACTTAATAATTGTTTATCTGCAATGACCCAATCTCGTGATAAATGGCGTCTTGAGTGTAAGGAAGACAAAGTTCTTATCAAAAAACTTGAACAAAAACTTTCTGATATTACTGAAAATCACAATGAACTAATTGCTAAACTTGAAAGCACTGATTCTTTGATTCTAAAAAAAAAACGAAATCGTTGATTTTTCCAATCGTTCTCCAGGTTATTGTTATCATTCTTGGCTTATCCATATTGCCATTTTGCTTGTAACTCAAGCTTGTATATCCGCTAGAGCAGCTCATAAAATCTTTGAGATTTTTGCTCTCGTAATGCCTGTTATTACGCGTATACCTTCTAGATCAACCATTCGATTATGGATATTAAAATTCGGTCTTCATAAATTGATGAAGCCAAAAGAGAAACTAAACGATTGGGCGGTAATTTTCGATCATACAATTCAAATGGGAAAGTTAAAAATACTAATTGTGTTGGGTATTTCATTGTCTCGCTTACCCTTTAATCGAAGTCTTACCCTAGCAGACATGCAAGTTTTAACTCTTTTGCCTATGCAAAGTTCTACAGGTCCAAAAATTCAAGAAGTGCTTATTAATTTAAAAAACGACTTAGGAAGAATAAGGGAAGTAGTTGCTGACGAGGGTCCTGATATTAAATCTGGGATTAATCTATTCAGAAAAACCAATCCTGAGTGTGATTACATTAGCGATATCGTACATAAATTAGCCCATTTTCTGAAGGCAGAATTAAAAAATGATAAAGCATGGGAAGAATTATTAAAAAAATCTTCGGAGACTCGCACAAGGCTTTTACAAACAGATTGTGCTCATTTTGTTCCTCCACAACGTCGGGATAAAGCACGATATCTTAATTTAGAAAAATTTATCAAATGGGCATGCCGAATTTTAAAGGCTTGGGTGGGAAATGAACTTTCTATTGAAGACCGAGAAGTAATATTTAAAGAGTTTGCTTGGGTATTTGGTTTAGCTGATGATATAAAATATTTTCATCAGCTATGGCAAGTAACTAGCATTTCTCGTGATTTTATAAGAAACTATGGAATTCAAACCGATACAGCTGAAATTTTATCAAAAAAACTCCACATTCTGGTCCTTGATTTTAGGGCTCAAGTATTTGCTGATAAAATAGTTCAATTTGTTTCTGAGGAATCTGCAAAAGCAAATTCAAACGAACGTCTTCTAGGTAGTTCTGAAATAATTGAATCATTAATTGGTCTTGTGAAGCATCATTCTAGTACGCAAAGTCGTTCGGGTTTTACAAGCTCTGTGTTAATGGCACCAGCCTTAACAGGTGAAATAAACGAACAAATCGTTTTAAATTCTATGACAAATATTAAAATGGCTGACTTAGAGGAATGGCAAAAAACACACTTCGATTCAACAGTTCAAAAAAAACAAGCTAAGTTTTGTCGACAGACACCATTACAAGAACATGCCTATCTTAACGAAAAAAATGGGACAGGAAATGGAACATTTTTCACTGTGGATTTTGAGCCAGAAATCATTTAAATTAACCAGCCTAGTCTCGGCCTGTACCAGGGCGGGACGCCCTGGCTACTTTCTCATAAAAAGTCATGTGCTGCCATGACTTTTTAAGGACGTACGAAATATCACCAGAAAAAATCACCTCATGGGTGCAATTAAACGTGCGAGGTTGAAATGACAGATTATATTCTATTGAATTGTGGATTTTAATAATCGAATCCAGGCATAAACCACGAAGTGGTTTAATATAGGTAGCCCGTAGTTGTTACCCCGAAGGGGTAATTACTACGGGAATGATCCGAAAAAATCAATTGTACTCCGAATGGAGTGCCACATTTGAACGTGATTTTATCCCAAACTAACCCTTAAAGGTTTTCCGATGGCATTAGCCGCTTTTAAAAAAGATCGTAGTGTGGACGGCTTATGTGGATCCAGGATACGATCAACAGCAGATCTACTTGTATGCATTCGATGAGCCAACTCCTCTTTACTAAGATGCTGTTTTTCCATTTCATCTTTTAACTGCATAGTGAATGCATATTTTGCACCCACTTCCTCACAATGTTCTAAAATCCCTTCTTCTTCCAGAAAGTCATCGAAACCGGAGCCAACGTAATTATGTTTTTTATTTTTTTCCATATATTTATCCCTTAATGTTCTTAACCCTCTTTTTAGCAAGATCTTTGTCCTGCTGAGGAGTCTTTTCAGACTTTTTTATAAATCCATGCAATAATACCATTGTATTGTCATGCATGATAAAGATAATTCTGGCTATTCTGTTTTGAAGAGTACTTCTCACTTCCCATAGACCATCATCAAGATTTCTAACTAATGGCATACCTAAAGGCCATCGATATTGCACACGTTTTAAATCTTCTCCAATTATTAACCTGGTTTCTTTATCCAGTTTTTAAGCCATTTTCTAACAGGCTCATTACCATTAGGCTCTCGATAAAAGAAAATGGGAATTTTATTTACAGGTGTTTTTGCGTTCATATACTGATTGTACCAATTTTGGTAAAAAAAGGCAACAGTAGTCATAGTATGTCTCGTATTGACAGCTTATGTGGATCCAGAATATTATGGACAGCAGCATTGTTTAAATTAAAGATGACATGAGTACCATTAAAGCCACAATATATTATGAAAACCGTTTTTGGGTGGGAACATTTGAACGGACAGATAAAGAAGGATATGCTGTTGCAAGGCATATTTTCGGGTCTGAGCCATCTGATTCCGAGATTTACGATTTTGTTCTCAACCACTATCAAGAGCTGAAATTTGGTCAATTGAAAGAGATAAACATTCAAATTCTACGCATGAATCCCAAAAGAGTACAGCGGGAAGTACGCCGCGAAATGGAGAAATTGAAAGACACAATGATTCCCTCAACTGTGGCTCAAGACTATATACGAGAAGAAATTGAGAAGAAAAAGAAAATCAAAAAAAGTGTGAGCCATGCTGAAAAGCAGGCGCGTAAAGAAGAACAATTTTCTCTTAAGCAGATCAAGAAAAAGGAAAAACATCGAGGCCATTAAAGGAGTTGGTTCACATGAATACCATTCAGAAATTTCCCGAGATCAAACCCAACGAAAGGTTTGCTTTGGTTGAGGATAAAGGCGCCTTAAAAATTTTCATTGTAAAAAAAACAAAGAAAAACAATCTCACCGCATTGGAAACCTTAAATAAAATTACGAAGATAATTAAAGAAGATAAATACCAAGAAGATAAATACACAGTTCAATGGGACGTTCTCAAGCTGATGGTTAAGACCGTTGTAAATAAATACAGTGATAAATTCGAGCGTGTCAGCGCACTGAGCAAAGCTATCCATGGCGTTGAATATATAGCCGTCAAAAACAAAGAAGCCGAATTGCAGAAGCTGTTAAAGATGGCGATTAGAAAACAGAATAAGGCATCTCCACCTAAATTTTTTCCTCAATTACCTTATGAACTCGTTCATGAAATATGTTCCCACCTGTCAAGGAAGAATCAGAAAATGCTGTGCGTTGTCAACAAAAATGCCAAAATTTGTCTCAACCATTTTTTTCTTAAAGAAGCTTACAAGTTGAATTTCCGTGGAAAAGAAGTCTCTTATCTCGCAAGGGAATACTTAAATCATATTCCCTCTTTAATACGAGATTTGAATAAAGGGGGCTTTATTTCTAAAGATCATGCAGTTTTTAAGAGAAATAAAACTATTGATGTTGAAGCCACTCTAAAAAATATAAAAAATTTGAACCTCCATCCCAATGAATTTTTAATAACCGACTGGGAAGGAAGTACTGCTTTACACGCCATACTCGACGACATGCATAACTTTTACTCTGACAGTGTGGCGCTGCAAATTGTATTGGATTGGGGGATAAATCCTAATCTTAGGGATGCTGACGGCAATACACCGTTGCATTTGGCATGGTATTCGAGGGTAATATCGATGTTACTTAAGGCAGGAGCCGATATCAATGCTAGCAATAATGAAGGCCTTTCCCCCTTATGCATGGCCATAAGTGAAAGGGGATGTTCCCGTTTTTTACTGCAAAAGGGCGCAGATGCCAATTATCAGAATCCTTTAAACGGCAATACGCTCTTTCATTATGCGGTAAAATCATATTGCCAAAATTCCTACTCCCCAAGTGAAATGCTTGATCTCATGCACCTTTTACACCAGTACTGTGCAGAAGGGCTTGAAAATAAAGTAAATCATGCCCATAAAACACCACTTCAATTATTGGAAATCGTTAAACATAATGAAGAACAGTACCATAATCTTAATTTTATTTTCAAGGTATTTTTTTAAATAAAATTTTTAATTTTCTTTCTTACTCTGGCTCCGGAAAGTCGGAGGTTGAGAAATTTTTATTACCACAGAGAGAGCACACAAAAAATTCTATGTCACAGAGCCAAGCAAATTGCCTCTCTGTGCTCTCTGTGTGCTCTGTGGTAATAAAAATTCTCAACCCCACACATTTAATTGCACCCCAAAAAAATATGCGTATTGACAGCTTATGTGGATCCAGAAATATTATGGACAGCAGCATTGTTTAAATTAAAGATAATTTATGGAGTTGGTTCATTAATGAATACCATTCAAAAATTTCCCGAGATCAAACCCGACGAAAGATTTGCTTTGGTTGAGGATAAAGGCGCCTTAAAAATTTTCATTGTAAAAAAAACAAAGAAAAACAATCTCACCGCTTTGGAAACCTTAAATAAAATTACGAAGATAATTCAAGAAGATAAATACCAAGAAGATAAATACATAGTTCAATGGGACGTTCTCAAGCTGATGGTTAAGACCGTTGTAAATAAATACAGTGATAAATTCGAGCGTATCAGCAAACTAAGCCAAGCTATCCATGGCGATGAATATAGAGCCGTCAAAGACAAAGAAGCCGAATTGGAGAAGCTGTTAAAGATAGAGATTAGAAAACAGAATAAGACATCTCCACCTAAATTTTTTCCTCAATTACCTTATGAACTCGTTCATGAAATATGTTCCCGCCTGTCAAATAAGGATCAGAAAATGCTGTGCGGTGTCAACAGGAATGCCAAAATTTGTCTCGACCATTTTTTTCTTAAAGAAGCTTACAAGTTGAATTTTCGTGGAAAAGAAGTCTCTTATCTCGCAGGGAATACTTAAATCATATTCCCTCTTTAATCCGTGATTTGAATAGAAAGGGCTATATTTCAAAAGATCATGCAGTTTTTAAAAGAAAAAAAACTATAGATGTTGAAGCCACTCTAATAAATATAAAAAATTTGAACCTGCATCCCAATGAATTTTTAATAACCAACTGGGAAGGAAGTACTGCTTTACACTCCATACTCGACCTGCTTAACTTTCACTATAGGAGTGTGGCGCTGCAAATTGTATTGGATTGGGGAATAAATCCTAACCTTAGAGATGCTGACGGCAATACACCGTTGCATCTGGCAGACTCTATGTATGATATGTCGATGTTGCTTAAGGCAGGAGCCGATATCAATGCTATCAATAATGAAGGCATTTCCCCCTTATGTATGGCCATAAGTGACACGGAAAATGTCCGTTTTTTACTGAAAAACGGTGCAGATGCCAATTATCAGAATCCTTTAGACGGCAATACGCTTTTTCATTATGCGGTAAAATCATATTGCTATGATATTACATCCACAGATGACATTTTCTATCTCATGGATCTTTTACGCCGGTACAGTGCAGAAGGGCTGGAAAATAAAGAAAATCATGCCCATAAAACACCGCTTCAAGAGGGATCGATAGCCTTTAAACAGCAATTCCCGCTAAAAAAAATCTCACTGGGGAAAATGGCAGTAAATGGGAATTTCTTTTCGTAATGTATGGTTAAAATAGCTAAAAAATAGTCCCTCTAACCCCACAAAAAAGGCTTTTTTTATGACAAATACATAAGTAGTTGATTTATAAGTACTTTTTTAGCGGGAATTGCTGGCCTTTAAACGTAACTAATGACAATTATATGGATTGCCTGTTACAATCCTCTAGATACAAAATCAATCATAATTTATGGAGTTGGTTCATATGAATACCATTCAGAAATTTCCCGAGATCAAACCCAACGAAAGATTTGCTTTGGTTGAGGATAAAGGCGCCTTAAAAATTTTCATTGTAAAAAAAACAAAGAATAACAATCTCACCGCTTTGGAAACCTTAAATAAAATTACCAAGATAGTTCAAGAAGATAAATACAAGGTTCAATGGGACGTTCTCAAGCTGTTGGCTAAGACCGTTGTAAATAAATACAGTAAAAAATTCGAAAGTTCCAGCGCACTGAGCAAAGCTATCAATGGCGATGGATATAGAGCTGTCAAAGCCAAAAACGCAGAATTGCGGATACTAATGAGGATGAGAGAACAGAATAGGGCATCTCCACCTAAATTTTTTCCTCAATTACCTTATGAACTCGTTCATGAAATATGTTCCCACCTGCCAAGGAAGGATCAGGAAATGCTGTGCGCTGTTAACAGGACCGCCAAAATTTGTATCGACCATTTTTTTCTTAAAGAAGCTCAAAAGTTGAATTTCGGAGGAAAAGAAGACTCTTACCTCGCAAGGGAATACTTAAACCATATTCCCTTTTTAATACGTTTTTTGAATGAAGGCGGCTTTATTTCAAAAGATCATGCGGTTTTTAATAGAAAAAAAGCTATCGATGTTGAAACCACTCTAAAAAATATAAAAAATTTGAAGCTGCATCCCAATGAATTTTTAATAACAAACAAGAAAGGAAACACCGCTATACACGCCATACTTAACTTTCACTCTAGCTACGATATTAGTGTGGCGCTGCAAATTGTATTGGATTGGGGAATAAATCCTAACCTTAGAGATGCTGACGGCAATACACCGTTGCATCTGGCAGACTCTATGCATGAAATGTCGATGTTGCTTAAGGCAGGAGCCGATATCAATGCTATCAATAATGAAGGCCTTTCCCCCTTATGCAAGGCCATAAGCTGCAAGAAAAGTACCCGTTTTTTACTGAAAAACGGTGCAGATGCCAATTATCAGAATCCTTTAGACGGCAATACGCTCTTTCATTATGCAGTAGAAACATATTACCATAGTTTAAACTTCAAAAAGGAAATCCTCAATCTCATGGACCTTTTACGCCAGTACAGTGCAGAAGGGCTTGAAAATAAAGAAAATCATGCCCATGAAACACCGCTTCAATTATTGGAAATCGTTAAACATAATGAAGAACAGGACCAATCGCTGCCAAGACCGATCGGCGGCGGGTATAGTCGTTAAACAAAAAGAAGAACAGGTCCAATGGCTGCAAGAATTTTAAGAGAGATCTCGATTAGCTATAGTGAACTTTACTTTGACATCATTTAAGGGCCTTAAAGTGAAGGCATCTATAAAATCCTCTACCTTTTCTTCTGTACTCAGCTTCACTTTCGATAGTATTTCAGTAGCAAGCAGTATGATTTCCTGCTCTGCTGTTTTCTCACCTACACAGCGATGGACTCCATAGCCAAATGGAAAAACAGCAGCTTTAATACTGTCCAGGTCTGAACGTTCACTGTCAAACTTCTCCGTAGTTTCTCCCCAGATAGCATCATCATGGCCGTAAAGGTAGCCATAGCAATTAATCAGGTCGCCTTTTCGGATGTAATGATTCTTCTGTTTAGTTGCATCTTGCGGATCGGGATACGTCAATACCAGATCTTGACCGGCTTCACGGAGGGCTCCTCCAACAGGATAAAGACGTAGGATTTCTTTATACGCCTGCCTCACATCCTGCATTCTCGCACCTTTGGCATATTCGTAAAGTAAGCAGGCAAGGGTATAACCCGTAGTTTCCTGCCCCGCCAATAATAACCCTCTCAGGTTTTCCAAAATTTCTTGCCGGTTCTGCCCTTCACTATTCAGGTAATAACACAGGGTCCCTTTTTTTTTAATAGTAGCTTCCAGAATTTTATCAGCCAATTCAAAGAGCCTGGAACCTTCCACATTGTAGATCCAAAGTTTATCCGTTATCGAACTTATATTTTGAACCATCTTCCAGACATTTCCAAGCCATGTTGAGCCAAAAATAGCCGGTTCTCCTTCAGCTTTAAGCACCTCTAAAGGCTTTAACTCATTTGGCATTGGAGCCAATAGATTTTTCCAAAACTTTCGGTTCAATTCCACATCTTCTTCGGAACACTCCTCGTATCCCAATATGCCTTGAATCAGGCATCTTCCTGCTAGACTTAGTACGGATTCGAATAACTCTCCTTCCCCCTTTTTAATCTGCTTATCCATCCATTGTTGAACAATCGTTTTCCATTTTTTGCTAAATTCTTCTATTCTGGATTTATCATTAAAAAATGAAAGAAGGATTTCGCGATAGGGTTCACTTTCTTCTTTGTAGGTGGTAAACAGGTTATTTTCTCCTATCATTGGAATGAACCGGCCTCTCAAATCCCCTCCATGAAAAGGGCATTGACTTTTTTGTTCTTTGCCTGGGCGGTAGCCATAACGGTGAAATTTTTGGATTAATTTTTGGGCTTTGGGATCTACAATCAAATGGAAGCGTTTATGCCAGTCCGGCAGCTGTCTGATTTCGCAGACGGGAAGCCCCTTTAGTTCTTTGACAATTTCTTTTAATCTACAAGATAGATAATGAACTTCATTCGTATCTTGAGGGCCAATGTGAGCAGTTTGTAATCCCCAAGTCCCTTCATTCCAGTGACTGAAAGTGGATAAAGAGGCATCCATAAATTTCTCCCTGTTAAGAATCTGTATCATCAGGAGAAGGTCAAAAAAAAGCAAGCTCTAGAATTTAAGGGTTCAATTAAAAGTGCGGGATTGAGAAATTTCTTACCACAGAGCACACAGAGAACACAGAGATCATTCAAGCCCGGAACGGGCTTGAATGACAGCTTTCGTTTGTGCGCTTCGCGCACAAACGAAAATTCTATATCACAGAGCCAAGCGAATCCCCTCTCTGTGCTCTCTGTGCGCTCTGTGGTAAAAAAAATATCTCCACCCCACATTCAAAATAAGAATGTTAAAGTACGGATAAATTTAAATTTTCTTGAATTTGTGCCATCACACTATTGTAGGGTATTTCTTTACTAGTGGAATTATTGAATGAGCTCAGGGATATTCGTTTGCTATTTTGATTGTCAATTTGCAAGATCTTCTTTGTTTCATCAGCGAATGTTTTCGAATCTACAATCAGGTTGAGTTCATTATCCACCATACCTTCCATGCTTTTATGACCTAAATTTGAGCTTCCAAGAGCTACTATTTTTCCATCTATAAGGATCACTTTTTTATGAAGAGTAGTATGGTCAACCGCATACTCGAAGATTTCAATAGCATTTTGGTTTCCATTTTTAAGAAGCTCAGATAAATGAGAACGGGAACCATCCACATAAAGACTATGCATACTTGGGCTTAAGCTATCATTTTTATTTGTGGAAATAGTGATTTTCACTCCACGGCGAGACGCTTTGATCAAAGCCTTTAGCAATTGTTCTGAGGGATAAAAATACATATGGCTGATCATTATTTCTGATTTGGCATTTTTTATCTCATGGATAATTTCTTCATTAAATGCATTTTTCTCTTCCATAGGGCCGCTTGTAAAAGCCTTAATTTTGAGATCTTTACAATTTAGTTCGTTTGAATAAGATTCATGAGAATTTGTCCTTTGATCCATTGGGATAAATTTTGAGTCAAAAAATTGCGCTGTTTTATTTTCGTCATAGATGTGGGCCCAAAAACTCATTATCTTCATGAGCTCCAACTCAATTCTCTGAGCCAAACCATTGGATTCCTGATTATGAAACAAGAAATCCATGTCCCGGTAATTCTGTTCACCTGTAGATGAGGAGGACAATGCGTCTGTTTTCGCCCATTGATTTGTCATACCGGAACCTCCGATAACTACATGCCCATCCACTACGAGTGCTTTCGTGTGATTAATCGAAACGCCTAAAGAGTTATTATGATAATTAACAATAGGTGCCATTTCTGGCGTAACCAGAGCCGAAAAGCGGCCGGGATATTTTTCATTTAATTTTTTTATTTTTTCTAAATTCGGCTCTGTCAGAAAAATTTCCGAAGAGATAAAGTCTACAACGAGTTCATTTTGTTGTTTTAACCTCTTCTTAATGGATTCTAATACCTGGTCAAAAAACTCTCCTCCACAGTAGCAGCCGGAGAAGACAATTCTTTTTTTAGCCTGTTGGATCAAATTTAATTTTATGGCATTCGAAGTCTTTGAATCGCCTATCACTTGACCTTGATACAGATTTTTATCTTCTTCGCCAGGAAGAGATAAATTAAGCGAAAGAAGTCTGTCCAAATTGGACCTCATAGTTTTTAAAAGACTGATTTGAAGTGTATTTGATAAAGGAGGAGTGACAATAATCGCTAGGAGATTGGAAAAATTCTCGTAAAATCTACGGACATCCATTAATATTTGAGGAGTAATATTTTCCGTTTCCCAGGAGAGATGAATTTTATCTAATGTATTTTTCCATAAATTAAATTGATTTAATTTTGATAAAACAATAGGTAGTTTTTCTTCTACTTTTGTACTATTAATTATTTCATGCAATTCTTTAACTATTACTTTATCGTTAAAACTTAACATTTTGATATCTGATATGTATTTAAGAGTTGTTTCTATAATGGAAATACCATGGTTTGTTCCTTCAAGATCTTCCTGTAAGTTTTGACTCAATGCTTCAAAATCTTGTGAATAACTCAGCTTTATGCTTGCGATCCAGGAATTAAAGTTATTTTTAAGTTGTATATTTCTTAAAAGATTAAAAAGAGGTGAAAGGGTAGGTGTAGTCACATATAGGGCTAATGCATTTTCCAATTCATTTACCTTAATATCCCAATTTACTTTACCTAATTCATTTTCATTCATATTCAATTTACAATCCAGATAATAGTACACCAAAGGTGCTTCTTTGTGCTTTAGAAGATAAGTTAGTAGATCAGATTCATTTTCCGTTATCAAAGATCTTTTTTTAAATGAAATTAAAAGAGAGGAAGTAGTCTCTATAAATTTTTCTGAAAATGAAATATTGTTTATTAAATCTCTTGAAAAATTTTCTTCAATTATTTTTTTGTTTTTCCAATCTAAAATGATTCCAACTGGTACTTGTAAATTATTATATTGTAATTTTTGGTCTGTTATTGTATTAATTATGGATTTTTCATCGTTCACATTAACTATTGGAATAGTACTGTTTGGAAAACTCCAACTTAATCCAAATGAAGATAAAAATTGATCTGAAGAAAGTTTTGTCTGCATTTTATTTGAATATAAAGTGTTATTATGGTCTATAGCTTTTAATATATCATCAGAACAATCATTAACAATATATTCATAAAAAAACAGCCTCATCAATTTCTTGTACGATATGAGTTCCAGTAAGCTATCCAATGGTCCTTTAATTAAAGAATTGTCATAAACCCCTCCAAAGGTTTGTTTGATAACTTCATCTGCAAAAGGAGCTATTTTTTCAGCCAAATTTATCCCGCCAATAGATATATTGATATTATTTTTTTTAATGATATCTTTAAAGTTAACAGGATTTTTAATTTTATTTTCAATACAATTTTTCAGTTCAATTTTTAATTGCCTTTCTTGTTCCGGCTCTAAGTTCCATTGTATTCTTGCTTTAGGCGATCCTTGTTTTTCATTTACGAGAAGATTATTTAATAATCGGATATTGGAAAGGCGCTGCTCATAATCTTCGAACATATGAGGAACTGGCAAAATGAGTTCTGGCAAAATGTTTATTATATTCAACGTATCAAAAAGTTTACGAATAGACTTTGAATTTAAGGTTTTATTTTTTAAATCCATATTCAATAGTTTGCACAGTGCGAACAACGTCTCTTGCATTACCTTCATCCACTCTTGTTTCACTTCTTTGGAATAATCAGGTGAAGAAGGGGTATAAGCAATTTTTTCTGCTGCAGGGCTTTCCGGTTTATTTAAAAATTCTTTTAAAAAGATTTGAATGGATTTAGGTTCGAGCATTATGGAAATAAAGCGATTTACTAACAAAGGAACAATCTTGACCAAAGTTTCCTTTTCAAGTTGTAACATATTGCCTTTGGTATTTTTGTCTTCGGCCATTAACATACGAGTCAAACTAATAAGCTTCTCTTGCTGTTGGGTTTCATCAATTGCCATGAGAGGCAATCCTCTTTGTCTGCGAATTTTATTCATTTCAAAGAGAATGGCATTTTCTTTACGATTCGAATAGGAGTGCACGTTATTGGGATTATTTTCCAAATTTTTTAGAGCAGTAGAATAATCTGACAGAAAAGAAGGTAGAGCTGAAATTAATTTTAAAGAAAGCAACTGCATCTCTTTACTAGGAAAACCAGAAGCTGTTTTCTTTAATTCAGGGGAAACAATCTTATCAACAATCTCAAGTAAAATATTTTTGATTTCTTTATTTAGATCAATATCTTGTTTAAAAATATAATCAAACATATATTCTTTCATTACATTAGTTATAAGTTTACACCCTTCTTTACTATACGCTATTTCAAATGCTTCTTTTTGAACCTCTTCTGTTCTCTGTTGAATTTGCAAGTTATTAGCTGGAATGGGTGCATTTGAGGAGGGTAAATTATTTTTATTTACTTCTGTAAGAGCTGGAAGAAAAACTAATGGAAATAGATATCTGGTAAAATAAATATTAACTAAATCAGGAGATAATATAATATTCAGGAAATTTTCTATAATTTTTCCACCATAAGAACTGGAAACCATATTTACAAATTTATCTGCTAATGAAGAACTACTCCCATTTACATCAGAGATCGCTTCAAATAAGAGGGTGGAGGTTTTTTTAAGTTCTTCTGATGATAACTCTTCAGCTTGAACATTTAACGTTTTTTTCTCTCGATCTCTCTTACCTATAACTTCCTGAAATATTTTTCCCATTTTTATCAATTTTAACGGATCCATAGGTTTTGAATCGGAAAGATAATAAATCAATTGCGACTGAATCATTCCCTTTACTTTCGGAAAAGTCATGTCGCCTGCTTCAGCAAATTGGGCAAGTAGACCCGCTGCAATATCAATTTCATTTAAAAGTTCGGGGGAAGGAATGTTATCTTTTTTTACCTTTTCGGAAGAAGTCGTAGGTTCATTTGCATATAATTTCTGGAATATTTCTTTCGGAAGATTCGGTTGTTGAACGATGGCTTGGATTATATTTGGAACAGATTTGGATTCAGAGATAGTTTTTAACAGGATAGGTAACAACTTTGGCAAATGAGCTTCTGCAATTTTGATGGCTTCAGGATCTATTCCTTTAAGTGACAATACTTTACAAATTTCTTCGGAAATGGATTTTACTATCTGTTCATTGGTTTGATGATTAGATAATAGGCTTTTTGCCTCTATTGCTTTTGGTAATTCTTTGGATATGTTTAAAGTTTGCTTGTCTTTTAATATTTTAGACTCTTCGGAATAATCTTTAAGAAATTGAGTTAATGATTTTAGCAATTTAATCTGAATTTGTTCTTTATCAAATTTGAACTCTGTTTTTCCAGTAGCATTTGGCGAAGGCACTGCAATAGCACAATGAATCAGAGAAGCAAAATAATTTTTAATTTCAACTTCAATATTTTTAATCAAATCTTCTGAAAGTAAATCATTCAAAAATAATTCCTTTAAAGCAAATAAAATTAATTCCGAGGATTCACTGCAACACAAGTCTAAATCGTTTTTTATTATTGATTTAGTTACATTTCCACTTGTTTTAACATTAAAATTTCCATCTAAAATCATAAAAATAAACCTATTTAAATATTAAAAATCCAATTAAATATAAATCAAATATGTTTATATACTGTTAAATATTTATTAAGATTTTATAAAGGTTTGATGGTGAAATGATTAGAGCCAGTTGTAGCAATTCCCTTAAAAGGTACGTCCTTAAAAAGGCATGGCAGCACATGACTTTTTATGAGAAAGTGGGATCATTTTGAATGGGCCGCCTCAGATATCCATTTATTAGCTTTAAAGACATCCCGTTCGCATCCACTTCCATTTTGATAGCATTGGCCTAAAGCGTATTGTGCGGGAGCATAGCCTTTCTCTGCAGCCAATTCATAACATTTGAAAGCATACTCAAAATTATTCTGAGCTTTTAATGATTCCCCAAGCTTAAATAGCGTGGATGGGTTGCGATTGTTTGAATTATCAAATTTGCATAAGAATTTTTCTATAGCTTTCTGTAAATTTTGATGGGCGGCTCGCTCCATAAATTCCATTCCTATATCGAAGTTTTTAGCAATACCAAAGCCTTCTAGAAAAGTCATACCAAGATAATATTGAATTTGGGGATTATCACTATTTAAGAATGGTTTTAAATAACAGATCGAATCAGAAGTCATATAAGAAAAAAAATAGTCGCTCGGTCCATAACTTTTAAATATATTAATAACCAATTTTTCATTATTTTTGTATTCCCTTATAAATTTTCTTGAATCTAATGGTATCAATAATACTGCACAATTTAGTTTTTTAGCATAATTATCCCATAATTCATTTGCTTGAGTAGAATTACAAATAGAACGGAAGAACTCATTTATTCTGCTAACATTGACGATATCCTTTACGTGAAGGCCAGAACTAAAAAAAATCTTATTTCGAATTTCTTCAGGCAAATTGCATACATTATTGACCATACTCATAATTCTCCTTTTTTGAGTTTTAAACAGTACATTTACTTAAAAAAAATGATAAACTAAATGGAGCTTTTTTATCAACAGGAATAAATTATGGATATCAAAAACATCTCTGTGCACACAAAAAGCCGATGAAATCTCTTCCTTTATCGCCTAGTGAATCTGAAGTGACAAATCTCGACACAAAAATGTAGTACTCATTAATAGGTAAAACAAAATCAGAAAAAAGATATTTAGTAAAGGTCAAAATTTGAGTTAGGGTGTTGCCTTCTATATGCTTGACTCCCAATGAATCTAAATATTAAGATATACACTTCAACCACATATTGAGTGCTTAAATGACCAAAGAAAAAAAAATCAAAGAAGTACCTGTGAAAGCTGTGCAAAACGATCTATTTTCAAATGCAGAATATGCAAATACTCTCGCTAATCTGAAATATCAGATCCAAGAAGCTCAGCTCAAAGCTGCTGTTTCAGTTAATCGAGAACTTATTCGTCTCTACTGGAACATTGGAAAAACCATTTCTGAAAAAGAAATGCAAGAGAGTTGGGGAGCAAAAGTCATTAGTAAACTATCTAAAGATCTTGGTTCAGCATTCCCTAATATGAAGGGATTTTCTCCTAGAAACTTGTTGTACATGCGTCAATTTGCTGATGCCTATCCAGATTTTAAAATTACGCAACAGGCTGTTGCGCAAATTCCATGGGGACATAATATCGTGCTTCTGACTAAATTAAAGGATAGAGCTGAAAGGCTTTGGTATGCAAAGAAAACGATAGAAAACGGTTGGAGCCGGAGCATGCTTTTGATTTGGATTGAAAACAATCTATACAAGCGAGAAGGAAAAGCGATTACAAATTTTAAAGATACTCTTCCATTGCCACAATCAGATCTTGCACAGCAGATAACACGAGATCCATATTGCTTTCAATTTTTAAGCTTAGAAGAAAATTTTCGCGAAAAAGAACTTGAAATTGGACTTATAGACCATATTCAAAAATTACTGCTAGAATTCGGAAGAGGCTTCGCTTTCGTTGGCCGTCAATGCCGTCTTGAAATCGATGGAAAAGAATTCTCTATCGATTTGCTATTTTATCATACGGTTTTACATTGTTACATAATAACTGAATTGAAAATCGAAGAATTTCAACCAGAGTTTGCAGGTAAAATGAATTTCTATCTTGGCGCTGTCGACAGACTGCTAAAAAAAGAAAATGACAATCCAAGCATTGGACTGATCTTGTGCAAAAGCAAGTCAAAAATTCAAGTGGAAATATCTTTGCAGGATATTAAAAAACCCATCGGCGTTTCTGATTATATTGTTGATATATCAAAAAGGATTCCACAAGAACTTATAAGTAGTTTACCTACTATAGAAGAAATCGAAGCTGAATTAGAAATGGACACCAAACATGATGATTGGGGCCAATTCTTGCACTAATGCATATATACGGATATCAAAAATACCTTTGTGCACACAAAAAGCCGATGAAATCTCTTCCTTTATCGCCTAGTGAATCTGAAGTGACAAATCCCGACACAAAAATGTAGTACTCATTTATAGGTAAAGCAGAATTAGAAAAAAGATATTTAGTAAAGGTCAAAAACAATCGGACCCCCTCAGATTGATCATTTAAACGAACTGCATTCATTTTTCCAGATGAGGTAAAACAATTCCGCTCACCGGAACGAATATATTCCACAATAAAACTAACGGCTGTATCTATCAAATTGGATATATTAGCATTATTCTCTTTTGCAAGTTTCTGCTGCTCTGCATAGTCTAAAGATATCCCCATGATGGATTTAGTGAACTACCTGTCCCTAAAGGGAGCAGGCTTCTGGAATTAGCCTAAGCAACTAATTCTTTCTTTTTTGACGCTTCTCTGCTGCGTGCACAATTCGCATTCGCTCCTTGCGTCTTATTTGCAGCTCCACGTCCTATATCTATCAGATACAATCCGATAGACAACTCCGTTCCAGAGTAAAATAAATTGATTGCTAATGTACGTACCAAAATTTATTGCCGTTAGGCATTGAGTGTAGCCGCAATCAGTACACTCCAGTACGCCCTAGCCTTTTACCGTAGAAGGATTTTCTACGAACCCAATAGACTGTCAGATAACATGCTTTTTCTATGAAAAGCATCTTATAGGTAACATTATTGAGAATAAAATGAAAGAAAAAAAAGAAAAAAAATAAATATAAGATACAAAAAGCTCACTTGACCCTCCCCTAAAGGAGAGGGATTGCGTGAGCACTTGTTCAAAAAATTATCAACATTCATAAAATCACTTTAGTGGTTCAAAAGTGAGGCGATGGATGGGGCAAGGGCCCCGTTGTTTTATGGCATCGATATGCTTTTTTGTCCCATAGCCTTTGTGTGTGTCAAAGCCGTATTCGGGCCACCGGCGATGGTACTCCTCCATGAGGCGGTCTCGTGTCACTTTAGCCAATATGGAGGCTGCCGCTATAGACTGCGATTTGGCATCGCCTTTAATGATTTTTTCCTGGGGAATGGGACAGCCTGGCAGCTTCATGCCATCCACCAAAAGATAATCCAGCGGCAGAATTGCTATCAGTTGCCCTAACGCTCGCAGCATGGCCCTAATAGTAGCCTGAAGGATGTTGATCGCATCAATTTCCTCATGCGATGCATCTGCGATCGCATACCTGACAAGGGGATGGGAATTAATTGTATAGAAAAGATCTTCCCGCCTGGAGGGGGTCAATTTTTTACTGTCATCAATGCCTGGAAAAAAAACATCCTCAGGAATAAAGCACACAGCAGCAACGACAGGACCCGCTAAAGGCCCCCTCCCCGCTTCGTCGACTCCGGCGACAAGCCGATGCCCGCTCCGGCGCGCCGCCCTTTCATACGAGGTTAGCTCTTGAAGGCGGCTCCATTCTTCCTGAGGAATCCGTAGATCGGAATTATGCTTTTTCATTTTCAGGAAGTGCTTCGGAGGATGGGACAGCTGCTCCCTGCTCTTGCGCCATGGCCGGCGTTTCTTCCTGTACTACCTTTTCTTCTACCCCTGGAAAGCCTCTTCTGGCATGCAGACGGCCCTTGACTTTGGAAGCTTTACCTGAGGTTCCTCTTAAATAATAAAGCTTGCTTCTTCTGACGTGCCCTTCTTTCACTACTTCGATTTTGGAGATTCTGGGACTGTGCAGCAGGAACACCCGTTCCATGCCTTCGCCATAGGCGACGCGATGTACGGAGAATGTTTCAGAAGTTCCCGAGCCTTTTCTGGCGATAACGGTCCCGGTAAAGACCTGGACCCTTTCTTTTTGCCCTTCGATAATGCGAATATGAATGCGGACCGTATCTCCAACGGCAAAATTTGCGATATTTTTCTTAAATTGTTGCTTTTCCAGCTTTTCAATTGCAGCTGTTCTCATTTTAATATACTCCTATAATTCCTGGCCTGACAAATCGGGCCTTATTTTCCTGGTTTTTTCCAATCTTTTATTTTGCCGCCATTTTGCGATTTCCTCATGATGGCCGCTGAGTAAAACGGAAGGCACTTCTTTTCCTTCCCATACCCTTGGCTGGGTATAATGGGGGCAATCCAAAAGTCCTCCTTCAAAAGAATCCTGTCCGGCAGCTTCCGCATTGCCCAAGACTCCCGGTAAAAAGCGGACGAGCGCATCTAACAGCACTATGGCCGGCAGGCAGCCGTTTGTCAAAACATAATCCCCAATACTGATCTCTTCATCCACTTCCGATTCAAGGGCCCTTTCGTCGATGCCTTCATAATGCCCGCATAGTAGGACCAGATGCTGGTATTGTGCCAATGAACGGGCTTTGGCTGCATTTAAAGGAGTCCCTTGAGGCGACAGATATACAACATGCGAACCCAAAGTTTTAACACTCCGTATGGCTTTGGCTACAGGTTCTGCCATCATCACCATTCCGGGACCTCCGCCAAAGGGCCTGTCATCGACTTTCCGCCATTTATTGTCGGCAAAATCCCTGATATCCACGAGACGGATGTCCAGAATCCCCTTTTTCACAGCCTGTCCGATGATGCTTTCATCAAAAGGCCCTTTGAAATATCCGGGAAAAGGGACAAAATATCTAATCGCATAAGGCTTAGGCTGCTGCCTTTTTGCTTGCCTTTCGTTTGGCAGCGGCTTTGGCACGGTGCGCCAGAACTTTTTCTGTCTTTTTGCGCACGATAGCCGGTGCCGCTTGTTTAATAAGCGCTTCTGCATTCTCTGTCATTTGGGCCCCGAGGTCCAGCCAATGCTGCACTCGATCGGCCTTTACCAGCAGATGCCGTTCGGGCACGCTTTCAAAGGGATTATACCATCCCAGCATTTCGATATACTTTCCATCGCGAGGAGAACGGCATCTGCCAGCACCAAGCGATAGATTGCGCGGTTATTGCGGCCTTGCTGCCGCAATCTGATTTTTAACGCCATAGGGATCCTCCCATCATCTTTTCTAAATTTTTCATATTTGGCATATTTTTAAAAAATTGTTTTGCTTGTTTAAATGATTTTACTAACTTATTGACATCTTCCATTGTAGTTCCGCTTCCTTGGGCGATCCGTTTTCGTCTGGAGGGGATGAGTTCACATTTTTCGGTCTCGTTCATCGGAGCGGTCATCGACTGGATGATTGCCTCTACTTTAAAAAATTCCTTATCATCAAAATCCATAGCTTTGAGGTTTGCCCCATCCCTGGCAGCATGCCGAGCAAGCTTTTGATCGATCCCATTTTTTTGACCATTTGGATCTGCTTCAAATAGTCTTCATAGGTAAAGGTCGCGGAGCGGATTTTCTTTTCCAGCTTTTTCGCTTCATCTTCATCGATATGCTCTTGCGCTTTTTTCACCAGGTTGATGGTATCGCCCATTCCCAGAATGCGGTCAGCCATGGAAGTGGGATTGAACACCTGCAATGTCATCCAGTTTTTCGCCGATCCCTTCAAACTTCAGCGGCTTGCCCGTGACTTCCCGGATGGAAATGGCCGCGCCGCCGCGGGTATTGCCATCGAGCATCGTCAGGATCGTACCTGTGACTTCGATCCGCTTATTAAACTCGGCGGCCACATTGACGGCATCCTGACCTGTCGTGGCATTGGCCACAAAAAGAATTTCCTGCGGCTTCAACAGCGTCTTTCATCTCTTCCAGCTGCTGCATCAGTTCTTCATCGATGTGCAGGCGGCCGGCCGTATCGACGATCAGGACATCATGTATGCTCATTTTTGGCTTTAGCCAAGGCTGCTTTGGCGACTTTTATCGGATCTTTTTCGCCCGGCTATTGAAAAGACCGGCACACCGATCTGTTCGCCCAAAATTTTCAACTGTTCGACCGCAGCGGGACGCTGCAGGTCGCAAGCGGCCAGCAAGAGGATTTTTCGCCTCCCCTTTTTTTTCAAATATTTGGCCAGTTTGGCGCAATGGGTCGTTTTTCCCGACCTTGCAATCCGCACACCATGATGATGGCAGGTTTTGCCTTCAGGTCCAGGAGCACTTCTTCCTGCCGCCCATCAAGGCCACCAGTTCATCATGGACGATTTTGATGAATTGCTGCCCGGGGGACACCGATTTTATGACCTCATCGCCTAGCGCTTTTTCCTTTACTTTTTTAACAAGAGTTTTGGCGACGCTATAGTTGACATCTGCTTCAAGCAAAGCCAGACGCACCTCATTGACCGCTTCGGAGATGTTGTCTTCGGTCAATTTCCGTTTGCCTGCCAGCTTGGAGAAAAGCCCTGCATTTTTTCTGTTAAAAGCCCTAACATAAATATACTTAAATCTTAACTTGGTATAATGATACCTAAAAAATCATTCAATTTCAAGGGAAAAGAAACGATCTTTTCCGGCCCAATCCGCTTCAAGTGTCAAATTCTTCCAGGGGGTGCAGTGGAATAGACTTTTCAATGATTGCCCCTGGGAAGCACCTATTTCAAACCAAACTCTTCCTCCGCTATTCAAATGGGACGGTAATTCTTTGGCCAACCTTTCATAGATCTCCAACCCTGTAGGCCCGCTAATCAGGGCCTGCCTAGGCTCATAATAGCGCACTTCCCTTTCGAGGCCCTGCCATTCGCATTCAGCAATGTAAGGCGGATTACAGACTACATAATCGGCTTTCAAGCCATGAAAGGGAGCCAAAAGATCTCCCTCTAAAAACTGGACCTCCACCTCATTTTCCATGCTGTTTTTACGGGCAGTTTCCAAAGCCCCGGAGCTGATATCGGACGCGATCACCTGCAGCGAAGGGACTGCTTTTTTAATGGCTATCCCGATGCCTCCTGGACCGCAGCACAGATCCCACAGGACTTTTCCTTCCTGGGGATCTTTTTTCAGAAACTGAACCACTTTGTCCGCAAGGATTTCCGTTTCCTGTCTTGGGACTATAACCGAAGGATTGACATAAAGGGTGCAATCGAGGAACGCTACTTTTCCATGAATATAAGCTCCCGGCTCCCCTTTGGCCCGGCGCTGCAACCTCTCGCGCAATAAAACCAGCTCCGCATCGGACAAAGGACGCTCATGCTCCAGGTACAATTGCATTCGGCCCAGATTCAAGGCATCGCAGATCAGATCCTGCGCTTCCCGCAAGGAGTTTGGAAGCCCCTTTTCTTTCAGGAAAGTAGTGGAAAGTTTGAGGATCTCTGACAGGGAACGCATAAAGGTTTATTTTTTTAAGGCTTCCTGATGAAAATAAGCTACCAAAGCCGAACTGAATTCCTCCAGATCGCCTTCCATGACATAATCGAGATTGTATTTGGTCAGGTTGATGCGATGGTCTGTAATGCGGTTTTGGGGAAAGTTATAGGTGCGTATCCGTTCCGAACGGTCGCCGCTTCCCACTTGGGAAGCCCGGCTGGAAGCTATCTCCTGCTGTTTTTTCTGCTCTTCGATTTCGGCGATTTTAGCCTTCAGAAGCCGCATGGCTTTGTCTTTATTTTTATGCTGGCTGCGTTCTTCCTGGCAATAGACCACGATGCCTGAGGGGATATGGGTCAATCGGACAGCGCTGTCGGTGGTATTGACATGTTGTCCGCCCGCTCCTGAAGAACGGTACGTATCGACGCGAAGTTCTTTCTCATCAATGGTGATTTCAGCATTTTCATCAGGCTCAGTCAACACTGCGACCGTGATTGCCGACGTATGCACCCGCCCCTGGGCTTCTGTGTCAGGGACTCGCTGCACGCGATGCGTTCCACCCTCATGCTTCAGGAAACGGTATACATTTTTCCCTGAAAGTACCATGACATATTCCTTGAAGCCTCCCATCTCCGATTCGGCACACGACAGCAATTCATAACGCCATCCCATCCGGTCGGCGAACAACTTATACATCCTGACGCAGTCGCCCACAAACAAGGCCGCTTCATCGCCGCCGGTGCCTGCCCGCAGTTCAATGATGGTGTTGCGGTTATCATTAGGATCGGGTGGAACTAGGAGGTTTTCCAATTTTACCTGAAACTCCGCGCACTTTTTTTCCAGGTGAATATTGTCGTCTTTCAGCATCTGGACCAGATCGGGATCCTGCTCTTCCTTGAGCAATTCGAGATTGTCCGACAGTTGTTTTTTGCTTTTGTCGATTTCATCCCATACCTGTTTGATATCGCGGAGGTAAGCATGTTCCTGGGTCAGGGCCTTATAGTTTTTTTGATCATTAAAAACCTCAGGGTGCCCCAGCTTGTCTTCAACTTCACTCAGACGGGATAGGAGTTGTTTTATTTTTTCTATCATAAAAAGAGTTATTTCAAAGAGATAAAAGGGAAGGGACCAAAGGAGGGACCAAAAGAACCAAAGGGACATAAAGGACTATTGTAATGTCCCTTATGTCCCTTTCGTCCCTTATGTCCCTTTCGTCCTTTTTTTAGGTTCTTCTCTTTTTTCGTTTTCTTTATTGCCCTGCTGGCCTGCACCGCCCTCTCCCTTCTGCTGTGCAGCGGCGCTATAACGTTTTTTGAACTTGTCCACACGGCCTTCTGCATCCACCAGCTGTTTACTTCCAGTAAAGAACGGGTGGGAATAAGAAGAGGTGGAAAGTTGGCAGACGGGATATTCAACCCCTTCAAACACTTCTGTTTGTGAGGTTTGCAATGTAGATCCAATCACAAAACGATGGCCTGTAGTAGAGTCTACAAACAAAACTTTTTGATATTTAGGATGAGTATTTTTTTTCATGGTTTGCTCCGCAATGTATACTTCCATTTTTTCTATATGCAACAATAATAATAAGTTTTAAGATAAAATTCAACGTAAATTTTCATTCAGTTAAAAAAAAGGACTCTTTCGATATGACATTAACATCTCAAACCCCTGCCTTTCCGGCAAAAACACCGGATATCATAAAAAAACTTCTTATCCTGACCTGTGCAGCCAGTATAGGCTGCGGGCTATTGAATGTCCTTCTGAGGCAGTTGTTTAGCTGGGCAGGCCTTCCAATCCTCTTTGGTTTATCTCTGGAAGGCCTCCACGACTATTATTTATGGCAAATCGCCACCTATATTTTTGTCCTGGATACAGGCGGCCCCGGTTTCTCCTCTTTCTTTTTTTTTGCGCTCATTTTTGACATGTACATTTTATGGGCCATGGGTTCTTCTATTGTGGAGAAGGTCGGAGAAAAGTCTTTCCTGAAATTTTACCTGGCTACGGGAGTATTTACTGGGATTGCCGTCTTAATAGCTTTAAATGCAGCTCAGGACTGGCGGATATTTTCCGGCCCGACTCCTGTTGTGGTAGCTATTCTTCTTTTGTGGTCGATGTTATTTCCTGAATTGGAAGTATTATTGTTTTTTGTCTTGCCCATTCAAGCCAAATGGCTCACTCTGATTATAATAGGCATCCTGATGCTTACCACACTTTCGCAACTGGATGGGACAAGTTTCATTTTCGATCTTTCAGGAGCCTTTTTTGCCTATGGCTATGCCACCCTGGCATGGGGCTTAAGAAGTCCGTTTTCTGTTACACATGGGTTGGATCAACGGCTCAATCGATGGGGCAGCGCCCTGATAAACAGTGGAACCACTGTCTTGCATAGCACTCAGGAATTGGGCAAAAAGACAAAAATATTCGATTTTAAAACCGGTGAGCCCCTATTAAAAGATGAGGATTTTGTCGATGCCATGCTGGCCAAAATCTCGAAGTATGGAGAAAAATCCCTCACCTTTTCAGAAAAAAAACGCCTGGACGAGATTTCAAGAAATAAGAAAAAAATAGGCCGTTAGCCCTATTGTTTTTCTTTGTTTTTGATTTTTTCCTCTTTTGCAACTTCTTTCGGATCTTTTAGATTTTTCACAAAATTCGCAATAAGGGTCATTATATCGGGTTTTGGTTTTGCCTCAAATTTCTCAAATTTGAGTGCTTCCATGATTTTAGATTCATCGTATTTTACGTGAAAATCTACACGAGGCTTATATAACTCGTCTGACTTTATTCGTTCTTTTAAGATTTCGATTAGCTTGGAATGAATTTGATTTTTGGTCTCTTTCGGAAGGTATTTCATATATTTAAATTCATCTGAAACCTTTTTTTCCGGTTTAGTGTTAAAATCCAATTTTCTTAAAGCATCCAAAGGATTCTCCTCTCTGTCTTCATCTCTTGGGTAATTTAAATATATCTGGGGATTATAAAAACCGGGAGGCCGAGACCCATCTTTCGGAGGCATTTTGGAACCTTCTTCAAACAGCCTGTATTCGATGATATTTCTTTCTCTTGCGTTAAAACTTCTCTCAAAGTGAAAATTGTCGCTATCACGTCTAACACAACCCGATTGTGATATTTTCTCTGATATCAAATTCAAGTGGATCGGAGACATGCCGGAGAGTTTATCTTCGAGATTTTTTGCAGAAAGGACAGCAAATGTCCGACACACTTTGGAAGCTCCAAAAAGAGATGGAGCGTCAAGCTTTTCAAAAATCAAACCCAACACTTCCGTAGGCAAACTGCTCATTGTTCCCAAACTGTCATTGGTACTCGGAACAGTAACGGAATATATATTATCTTTTATTTTTTGATAGTGAGGATAATAAAAAGGATCCATATTTTCTCCTAAAGTTAAATAGTAAAAAAATAATAATATCACTTTTTATTATTTCAGTCAAAGATAAATAAAAGATAAATAAAAATCCTTCTTCGTGTCCGAGTCCGAGTCCGAGTCCGATTCAATCCTTGTTAATCGGACTCGGACTCGGACACGGGCTCGGACACGCTGATAAGCAATATCCTGTGTTGGGAATCAACCCTGAATATCCTCTCTGATTGCGTCCCAGGTTTCATCGGGGATATCCGATCCGTAAACCCGGACCACAGCTGCAGCTACTAAAGCGCCGTAATGGGCACAGGTAGGCATGCTTTTTCCTATCAAGTACCCGTGAAGAAATCCGGCGGTAAAGAGATCTCCGGCTCCTGTGGTATCCAGAGGCACTACGGGATAAGCATAGCAATGGATCATATCCTTGCCCGAACCAATCCAGCAGCCATCAGGCCCCATTAAAACAACCGCAATGTCGCAAATATCTTTCAAGAGAGAGCATCCCTCTTTGGGATCGCTCCCTGTAAGCGCCCGGACTTCGTCTGCATTGCCAAAGACAATATCAACATAGCCGGCCAATAAACGGGCCATGAGATCTTTATATTGTTTTACAATCTCGAAGTTGGACAGATCAAAAGAGATTTTGGCGCCGGCCTCTTTCGCTAATTCCATAGCGCGTTGAGTCAAGGTGTCGTTCAACAGCGTGTACCCTTCAATGTGCACCCATTTTACTCCGGCAAACAGTTCTGCCGTCAAGTCATTCCCTGTCAGCTCTTTGCCGGCACCCAAATAATCAACAAAAGTGCGTTCTCCATCTGGCAGGACCAGACAAGCCAGCTGTCCCGTAGGAGAAGAAGAAACCTGCAGGCAAGGTTTCACATTATATTTTTGGAGGCTTTCGACAAAAATCGCAGCGTTGTCATCTTGGCCGATCTTGCCCAAAAACGCGCAGGAATGTCCCAACCGGGACAGCCCCTTGACCATATTGGCAGCGCTGCCGCCTGCCTTGACTTTTATTTCCTTATTGGCTTCGGCCACCAGACGGTGGACAGTCCTGTAATCTACTGATTGCATGCTGCCCCTTTCCGCGTGGAGAGATTGAAGATAGGCTTCTGTAACCGGAATCACATGATCTATGATGGGGGTCCCTATGCCTAACACCTCAAACTGCGAATGCGGCTCCATATCATCCTGATTTTGCAGAGAGAGTGAGCAACTGTTTTATATGGTTTCGATTGGCATAGATATAATCTATGCCGGAAAAAAAGGCGTAAGCAGCTGCGATGCTTACGACGCAGGCACTGAGGGTCTGTAGTTCATATAACGAAATATATCCCCAAGAATATGGGATCAGAAGGCCAAGTACTGTAAAAGCGGAAACAGCCTGCACAACAGCTTTAATTTTCCCACTGGGCCTCGCCGCCAAAGCGAATCCCTTTAAGGCACAAATAGTCCTCAACGTACTAATGACAGAATCCCGGTATAAAAAAACGAAAATCAACAACATGGGAAGCCGGATAGGGTCCAGAGTAAAAGTAAGAAAGACAGAGGTCCTATAAATGCTGTCGGCCATAGGGTCCAATATTTTTCCGAGATCCGTCACCTGGTTATACCTTCGGGCCAAATACCCATCGATGGCATCGGAAAGCTCTGAAATCCCCAGGAGAAACAGCAACATATAGGGGATCATGTATTTGTTTATATCAAGAAACTGATATTCCATATAAACAAAGAGAAAAATAGGACTTATAAAAATACGCGCCAGAGTAAAATAATTAGCAATACTCAAAACAAATCTCCTATGTCTTCTTAAGAACTTTTTTATATATGTCCAGATATTTATCGGACGGCTTATTCCAGCTAAAATCCATCGTCATGGCGCGGATCATCAATTTACGCCATAGGTCCGGATGATTGAACCAGTAATCTACAGCTCTTTCCAATGCAGACTCCAAACCCTGAATATCCGGATGATCAAAGGTAAAGCCATTGGTTTTTTCTTCCGGCTGACCGGAAAAATCTATATCAAAAATCGTATCTGCCAGCCCTCCTGTCTTCCTGACAATAGGTATAGAACCATATTTCAAGGCGATCAACTGCGTTAACCCGCACGGTTCAAAAATGGAGGGCACAATAAACATGTCCGAGCCGGCATAGATAAGATGGGCCAGATCTTCCTGATGATGCAAGACCAAGTGGACATCGGGATGCTCGGCATACATTTGTTTCAGGCGGTGGAAATCTTCATTTATACTGGCGATGGGACTGGAACCCAGTAAAACAAATTGCGCCTCATGTTGCAAAGCAAATTTCAAGGCATGCTTTATCAGGTCGATCCCTTTTTGAGGCACCAGCCGGGCGACGCACCCGATGATCGGTTTGTGCAATTCTGCCAGCATCAATCTTTCACGCAGGCATTTTTTTACAAATGACTTTCTGTCCAAGGTGCCATGATCTTTCTTATCGCGCGGGGTTTCCCTTGAGGAAAAATGGGCGGGAAGATAACGGTCGATTTCGGGGTTCCAGTAGGAATAATCCAGGCCATTTAAAATACCCTGGAATTTGTTCCGATAATGGAGCAGGGTGGTGTCCAATCCTCTTCCCCCTAAAGGAGTCAGTACTTCTTTGGCATAATTTGGCGAGACGGTGGTGATAAAATCGGAATAGACGATCCCCCCTTTCAACAGATTGATCAGTTTAAGGTCTTGATTGTCCTGTAGTTTTTCAGGCAGCAAATAGTCTTTTCCAGACAATCCTATCCGTTCAATGTCAGGAGGAGAGCACTTTCCCTGGTATTCGAGATTGTGAATTGTAAAAGCGATTTTGGAAGAATTCAAGCCAAGCTTCTGGTATACATCATAATACAAGGGTGCAATAATAGCCGTCTGCCAATCATGCAGATGAATGATATCCGGCCTCAGTTTTTTTTTAAAAATAAATTCCAAAGCTGTCCGGCTAAAATACAGGTAGCGGTCTATGTCATCGTGGCAGCCATAGAAACACCCTCTATTGAAAAAATAGCGGGGGTGATGGGGTTCTATGAAATACACCTTTAAATTTTCTACCCACCCAATCCAAACAGTATTGTGAAACCATTTCCCCTCATAAAAAGAGAGCAGGCCGCCATCCTCCATAGTAAAATCTCTGACAGCTGTGCTATCCATGCAATCGTATTTGGGAATAATAATATCGATATCGTGCCCTTTCCAGGATAATTCCCTGCATAACCCTAAAGTGACATCTGCCAGGCCGCCTACTTTTGCTACTGGGGCCAATTCAGATGCAATGTGAATGCAATGCATACAAAAATTCCTTATTTCCTGCTTTATAATAATCCATATCTGAGCTATGAGGGAAGTAGAAATTCATAAATTAAGGATCACGTTATGCGGTTTATTTTAAATTTTATATTTTTTGCCCTGCTTTTTTATGCCATATATTTTTTCTTTCCCGACGCATTCCAAACAATGGTAACTTGGGTGAGAGACACGTTTGCATTCATAAAAGCTGGAATCGAAGAAATTGTCCAGAAATATCATGGCACTCCTCCGCCAAAACCGTAAATCTGCAGGGTTGAGAAATTTTTATTACCACAGAGCACACAGAGAGCACAGAGATCATTCAAGCCCGGAACGGGCTTGAATGATAGCTTTCGTTTGTGCGCTTCGCGCACAAACGAAAATTCTATGTCACAGAGCCAAGCAAATTTCCTCTCTGTGTTCTCTGTGGTAATAAAAATTTCTCAATCCCACACTTTTAATTGCACTCAAAGCCCTAAAATCAGAGTCCGGAGATATTGATTATCTGACAGGGCCTTTTTTCTATTGGAAGCCAGGGTGCCATCGGAATCGCTTAGGATAAGCTGGGCGGCCATAGAATCCAATAAGGCAATATTGTCTTTTTCATTTTCAATGATCCCATCGCCGTAGATAAAGTCGCAATCCAGCAGCCATTGCACTTTTGCTTCTAACAGGCTTAGGATGCGCAGAGCCTTGGATAACTGCTCCGGTTGGGCATTTAGGGTGGAAAGATAATACCTTGTCGTCATCAGGCGGTTTTGGGGGGTCAGGGATTCCGATGAAAACCGGATGGCAGAAAACCTGCCGGGAAGCGATTCTGCAAAAGGCAAAGCTTCCAGATCATTCAAAGCCCTGATCTCCCGTATCTCAATGTGGTGCGGATCTTCGACGGTATTTTTGTATATTTCAATATTATCCTGCAAAGCTTCCGATTCAAAAATATCTTTGATGTTATCAAAAAGAGGGCCTTGCTCTTCAGACAAAGCTAATATGCTGTTTCCCTCCTTCCTTCGGACCTGCCGGCTCAGGGAAAATAATACATCCGCCGCTTCAGCTGTTATGACGGATCTCTTTAATTCAAAGGGATATAAAACGTTTGCCAAGGTATCTTCATTTAATTTGACATCTCCATTCAATTCTCCAAAGATCAATCCTTTATTAGACTCCCACACATAGACGTGAATAGCCAGATCGGAAGCCTTGCCGCTTAAGATCCGTTGGGCAAAATCGAGGATAGAGCCAGGATTCAAACGATTGAGCAAAAACCAAAACAACCGAAAAGAAGGAAGGCGTCCCTTTAATCCCAACCATACTGTGAAAAATTTTTCCCGGCTTTCCAGGTAGCGGCAGATTTCGATACTGCTTTTTGCTCCGCAAAGTATTGCACAGAATGCCATTAACACAAGATCTCCGAACCGATACCCTTCACTGGGCTTCAATCGGGTGCTCCTGTTTTGGGTGGAATATCTCAATATGCCCTCGCGATTCAAGGGCTGCTCAATATTTATGGGAACCTGTTCCGTAGGAAACGGAACAGGCTTTAACCCCTGGGGAATATCCTCGTCTTTTTTTTGGGGTATGACGAAGTCAGCACGAGGGACCTCCTTTTCTATTTTTTTCTGCACGGCAACATCCGATTCTATGCGGGATCGATCTTTGGCATCGCGGGGCCTTTCCTTGGAAGACGACTCTGTCCTGTTCTCCGTCATTTCTTTTTCGATGACCGGCGTTTTGGGTTCGGCGATTTTATTTGTCGAAAGGATATCGGACGAAGTCTTTTGATTTGCCAAATCGGAATTTTTTTCTGATGGCTTGGCTGGCAATGGTTTATGAAGAAAAGGTATGTCGGGACTTTTCAGTTGGAGCCACTGATGCTGGGCTAACACTTCGTTTTTTAGATTTTGCAATTCATTTGCGGGTTTATCTTTTGGCAGATTTTGAGAAGCGGAAGGGTCAGCCTGCACTTTAGAATCTTGTGAAGGCGGTTTTTCATGGGGCAATTTGATGGAAGCCAAAAGCTGCTTTTCTATCAGGGAAGTTTCCTTGGATTCCTGGGTTTTGGATACTATGGCGACCTGTCTTGCTGCCTGAGGATTTACCTTTTCCGTATTTTTTTCATTATGGACAGGCGACTCCACAGGTTTGGCCTGTTCTTTATTTTCCACTCCCTTTTTTTCGTGTTCGTGGGGAGGTTTCTCCATCTTTTGGCCAAAAGAGAACTTTTCCAGGGATACGGCTTTGGCGATGATTTTTGCCAGAGACAGCAACAGCGCCGCGCCTTCTTCTTCTGGGAGAGTAGGCAGTACTAAAGATCCGGGGGGTTTGGCAGCTTCCTGATCTTTCCCGGGTTGCAATCTCACTGCCTGCAAGTCGTCCGGCAAGTTTTGAGCTCCAGCCTCCAAAGCAGCCAGCCCCATTAACGCCGCCATTAAAATCCGACCTAAATCAGCCCTGGATATATGGGAAGGAGGAAAATTCGGCATGGCGTTAAAACCACTCGAAATTTGAGGCGGCTGATTGGGAATCATTTATTTTTCTCCTGAAGTAAGTTAACCTCCTACATTATACTCTATTTTATAAAATTTTGTCGCTCTTTTTTCAGTTCATAAAAGACAAAAATTGTCCATAAGATATGAAGCGAAATACTGTAAAATTCCCCTTTCTTATATCTTCCATATTACAACATAATATTTGAACGCTTTCATTGCCTCTTTCTTTATCTATAATAAACATCTTATCCGCCCTCATGTGTATGAAAATGATGTCTTGAGAGCTTCTCGCTTCAGCCCATAAATTAGTTTGAATAGTAATATCGAGCTTCAGACTATTGATCTTCAGCTTAAAACTAGAATCAATGCTAACAACATAATCGGTATAATTAAAAAATTCATATATTTTATTATTTATTTTCTGTCGGACCATATGATAGATAGTATTGCTGTACTCTCTTTGAGGGAATTGGCTATGCGACATTAATCCTATAGTATCACTTTCCAACATCAAAGATTTAACCTCTAGGGGAGTCAACAATTTATAGTCGGGCAGTTGCATATTTTGTATTTGTTTTACAAAATTTGGATCTCGGGGAGCAAGAATGAAGGGATTTAGATGTTCTAGCTTTTCATTGCCCACTTCAGTTTTGACAAGCGTGCTTTGACAATATTTTGAAAAGGGTATTTCCACGGGTTTCAATCCGATATCATTGGGACAGAAAAGGATTTTATAAACAGATTGCCAAATGATAGGGTCATTATTGACATGTAGGTTGAAAGTTTTGCAGACCAGAGGCAGCTTTTTCAACGTATCGAGGGATAGGGAAGAAAAAATCCGCAAAATAAGGTCTTCGGGTAATGATGTGAAAGCCGATTCCTCTTGGGAATATATATCCATGGATTGGCCGTTATTGAGCCGCCTTCGCTTGTTAGCCTGCTCTTCAATATCAAAAGCAGAAGAATTAAATGGGTCATTTAATCTGTTCATAACAAATTATTCCTTATAATGAAAAATAAAGGATCATTCTAACTAGTCAGAAAAAAGAAGTCAATGAAATATAATTGGAAATATAATTGGCATATAATTGGCATGAAATATAACCTGAGTTTGGTTCATGGAAAACGATCTATTGGCGGAGGAAAAGTTTTGCAGGGGATTGGGAAAACTCGAGGAGGATGGGGGACAAAAATACATGTTTTGGTAGATGGGCTTGGGAATCCGATAAAGCTGAAAATCACTGAGGGTCAAGTCAATGACAATGTTCCAGCTATTGAAATTCTTCAAGGAATGTTTTCAAAGTATTTTAGTGCAGACAAAGCTTATGATACTAATGATATTCGAGCATTTTTAGAGGAGAAAAAAATAGAAGCGGTTATCCCTAATTTAGGTAGAAGAGTGGATTTATACGAATATGACACTGATATTTATAAGGAAAGACATCTTGTGGAATGTTTTTTTCAAAAAGTCAAGAGACTAAGAAGGATAGCAATGAGATTTGAGAAAAAATTAGAAATGTTTCAAGGAATGTTTGTTATTGCTTGTATATTAGTATGGCTGAAATAAATATTTTTCAGACACGCCCTAGTCTCGGCCTGTACCAGGGCGGGACGCCCTGGCCACTTTCTCATAAAAAGTCATGTGCTGCCATGACTTTTTAAGGACGTACTTCCAATGGCCTTTTCCAAATTCCAAGTTTTCAATGGGCTTATGGACTTCCGGGCAGGGGCAACGGCAGCGTAGCCGCTGGCGTGGTCATAGTTGTGGTTGACAACGAGGCCAGTGGGAACGAAACCTAAACATAACCTGTATCCACTTGTCTGCTCATTAACACGTACCCATCTTCTCTGGCCATTGACGGGTGGATCCCAAACAAAAATTTGCCCTCCTGATCTGACATATTCCATAAATACGCTGATGGCTGTATCAATTAAACCTGAAATTTTAGCTCCTGGTATCTTTATATTTTCTTCTTTGGCAATAAGCTCTTGCTGTTGGACATAGGTTTTATTTCTGCCTATCGCTTCTTTCTTTATCCAAACCCAATGCGGTTTTTCCCGTTTTCTTTTTTCTGAAATGGCTACTTGCCAAGAATTTTGATAATAACCTGTTTTATTTCCTTTTTTTGGATTGCCTACCAGTTTGCCAATAACTTCCAAATTATCCAAGAATACCTCTTTTCCATTTTCTATAACCTTGACTTTTTCAGGAATAAAGGTAAGCAGGCCGCCTTCTTTTTCCAGATCGCCATAGGCGCGTCTTGGCAAGGGCGGTTCATCTCCCGCCTCCACCCCAAAATAGTCCTTCCATTCCTGGACGCCAAAAGCTTGGGCGGGGCGTATCATTTGACAAAACACATCGTCATCGGCAATAGCTTTCCAGTTTCTACACACCGAAGCCACAGAGGGAAGATCCGCCTTGAGATTTTGGAAAATGATTGGAACCACATCCATAGGGAGTTCACTAAATTGGCCTATGGGATCTATCTCCATAGGCTGTCCATGGATGGGATCTGCACCTGAAACTATAGTAGTCATATTGGCCTCAATTTTAGTTTTATGATAAATTACAAATCAATTGAGTATTTATAAATATTGATTTTATGTAAAGATAAAAATTTTATATGTTTTGGCTTGAATAAACGCAAACACCTAAAGGACATTTGTACGTCCTTAAAAAGTTATGACAAGGCGAAGCTTGAAAAGGTAACCAGGCCGTCTCGGCCTGTACCAGGGCGGGACGCCCTGGCTACTTTCTCATAAAAAGTCATGTGCTGCCATGACTTTTTATGGACGTACGGACATTTTTTTTAAAAATTTTTCCGGAACTGCTAAAAAATAAAAAGAGATAATAAAATACTTAAGCAGAATCTGCTTTCGGAAGGCGTCGGTCATCTTTGATCATGCAGCAATCTTTCGAAGCAAACGCCCCTTCAAGACGGCATAATCTTCTATCTACATCTGTAACCTTTTCATCTAGCTTGTCGATTTTATGGGATAACCTATGATCCAATTCATCCATTCGCTTTGTAAATTTTTGATCCAATTCATCGATTCGCTTTGTTAGCCTTTGATCAATAGTATCTATCTTGGTGTTTAGCCTTTGATCCAAGTCATCAATTTGCTTTGTTAGGCGTTGATCCAAGTCATCAATTTGCTTTGTTAGGCGTTGATCCAAGTCATCAATTTGCTTTGTTAGCTTTTGGTCATTAGCATCTATCTTAGTGTTTAGCCTATGATCCATGTCGTCAATTTGTTTTGTAAGCCTTTGATCATTACCGTCTATTTTTTTATTCAAGCTATTCCAGATTATACCCAATATACCGAAATTGATGGCAAATGCTCCACCCATACTCCATAAAATCACATGTAAATCGCTCATAATTTCCCCTATTCACTCCTAATTGTAGCCATTTTATCATTTTCCGGCTATTTTAATAAATTCTTTTTTTACAGGATTACGATTTGCAGAAACAGGCGGAATGGCTTATACTGTTTCTTATATTAACAAGCATTTAATGCAGGTACCCATGAATTATAATCTCCCCAGCGAACATGAAAGCCGCATCACCATCCAGGGCGTAGAGGTGGCTTTGGGCTTTCCGGATGTGTTCAATTTTCATTGGATAGGACAAAAAGACGTACTGGACCAATTGTTGGCTGCTTGGCTGGTGATCGATAAAAATGACATTCCCCTCAATCCGAGGATAATAGGAAAACCCGGAGTGGGAAAAACGACTCTGGCCTATGCAGCTGCCAAATATTTGCAAAAAAATGTGTATATCTTCCAGTGCACTATGGATACGCGCCCTGAAGATCTCCTGATCACGCCCGTCATAGACACGTCAGGAGGGATCCGCTATGTCGCTTCCTCCCTGGTCACGGCCATGATCCGAGGCGGCGTCTGCATCCTCGATGAAGCCAACCGCATGAGTGAAAAATCATGGGCTTCTCTTGCCCCTCTTCTGGATACGAGAAGATATATCGAATCTATAGTCGCAGGCCTTAAAGTCTCTGCCCACCCGGACTTCCGCATCTGCGTCACCATGAATGACGACGCCTCGACCTTTGAAATTCCAGAATATATCCACAGCCGATTGCAACCTCAGATCTATCTGGATTTTCCCGAAGCGGAGGAGGAGCGCAGAATATTGCGGGAAAACCTCCCATTTGTGGATGAATATATCATGGAATATGTGGTTTCCTTTCTGCAAAGGGCCCACGCCGGCCAGGAAAATTATACGGTACGCGATGGGATCAACATCGCGCGCTATGCGGCCAAACGGATCAAAAGCGTGAAAGACTCCCTTTCCCAGGCAGACAATTTACTCAGACAAGCCATCGTCATGACGTTAGGCGACGAAGCCCTCGCATATGTGCTATGATGAAACCGGACGAAAATGAATATTTTACAGTCGATTCGGGAAATGTCCATGCCATTCCCGTCGTGCATTATACCATGGAATTTGCCGCCCATGTCAAAAAGGTTTTCGACAGGCTGAAACCCGATTGCATCGCTGTGGAACTAGCTGAAACGATGCAGCTGCAACTGCTGCATGCCGCTTCCAGACTGCCGGACATATCCTTGGTCATGAGCCATGACAAGCTCTTTCAACCTATCTATTACCTGTCGGAACCGTGCGATGCTGCCTTTGAAGCCCTCCGCTGTGCCCTGGAACATCAGCTTCCAGCCTTTTGCATTGATCTGGATGTCGATTTCTATCCGGAAATGAGAGAACACGTGCCGGATCCCTATGCCATCCAGCGCATAGGATTGGAACAATACTACAATATCTGTCAAAAAAGCCTCGAAAAGGAAAATACTCCTGCTCTTGACAGGGACAGGGAGCTTTATATGGCCAAGCGGCTCAAAGAACTGTCCCTCTCGTACGACAGGATCCTCTTTGTAGGCGGCATGGCGCATATTAAAAATACTTTAAGGCTCATGGACAATCTCTCGTTCCCTCCCCTGAAGCATGCATCCCGGGATGTCATACAGCTATATACCCTGACCGAAGAATCATGCCGGGAAGTTCTGGCAGAGTGCGGGTGGATTTCGGCCAAATATGAAGAACTCAGGCAAGAATACAGCGATACCCCCTTAAATGCCCCCCTCGAATCCCCTCAGCTGGCTTTTCCTCCGGACAGGCAGAAGCTTATCTTTCAGCTCTATAAAAAGTCGGCTGAAATCTATACGGCAAATACCGGGAGTCCCTTTCCAGGATACCACTTTCGTAATATCATGAAATTTGCAAGGAATTATGCCCTTATCACTTTGCGCCTGATGCCTGACCTGTTTCAGATTCTTTCTGCAGCAAAAGGGTGTGTGGACCACAATTACGCATATGAAGCGTGGGCCCTGGCTACGGAATATCCCTTTCGAAAAAATATCGATGGCCTGCCGGAATTAAACCTTTCCCTGGAGGATATGTGGGGCCACAGTAAAATCATCCGGTTTCATCTCAGACAGCCCAGCCGCAAAAGCCACTATTTCCAGAGACAAAGAAAGGACCAGATGCAATTCAAGTTCAAGCCTCCTGGCCCTTTTTCCATCTGTTCCTATCCTCCGGAAGATGTCGCCATCGAAAAATTCGGCGATTTCCTAAAAAAGAAAGGGTACCCAGATATTATCTGAAGAAGCCTCGAGGACCCTTCCCTTTTCAACAAGCCTGGAAGATGGGATTGATATGCGGGAGACCCTTCGCCATTGGCATGAAAAAAAACTGTATATTAAAGTTCGCGGGAAGCCTCCCGGAGGTGTTGGCTCGGTAGTCGTCATCTTCGACGAAGACAGATCGGAAGAGGAAGCCTTTCAGGAAAAATATCCTCTGGCGCACAACGTGGCTCGGAGAACATAACCAGGAATCGGACATGGCATTCTATGCCACACCCATGTCCGCCCGCGTCGTGGGCCCGGGCATCAGCCGCTGTGAATATGGTGGATTCCTCATGTCCTACCCCCCGCGCAGAATGTATGATGTATGGAGCGATCCAGATTATGCCGAATGCCGGACCAAAGCGGAAGTGCTCCTTATGGCGGCAATAGACTATGCCGTCAGGCCTTTGATCGCCTATGTTGCGGCGAAACCGCCACGGAGTGCTCTTAAAAGCTTTGCCAGAAGGTTCGGAAAAAAAATTGTCTTTGTGCCTATCGGCCAGCTTTCTCCTGGTCACTATCAATAAGCTAAGGACTTTTCATGTTCTAGATGGACATGATAAACGGTCCATTGCCGATGAATATATCTATTGATTTACCACTGAGCCAGTGAGACCAGTGAGAAAATATGAGATAATTGAGAGGGCCTCCTCCTCCTTATCTCAACCCTTCTTAGTGCTCTCAATGGCTCAGTAATATACCCCTGTAACGATGTTTTTTATCTGTACCATAAAATTACGAGCATCATAGCAAAAAAATAGTAAATAAATGCGAGGCTCAAGTAGCGAAAAGCTATGGCAGTGCCTGCAGTTCTTTTGACTATAAAAACTATACCTGATACAAATACAACCGCCAATCCCCAAAAAAGAGCTATCATGGCTTGACCTATCATCACATCAGCAAAGAGGGTCGCTAAAAATGCCTGCGCGAGGCTCAATCTCACCGCCCTGACTATCCCATAAAGCGACGTATGACTCTGCCTTTGGGGGCTCCTTCTTCGAGGGCAAAGGTCAGCCGTGAAAACTCATATAAATTGAATAGATTCCAATAGATGATCCCCGATAGAAGATAGAGGGGAGGCAAACTCCATAAAGGCTTGCCAGTGATCAAAACAGCTAAAGCAAATCCCAGCAAAGATACGGCCACAGCCCGCATAATTGTAAAAAGAGCCAGCTGCGTCCTTAACCATTCCCCGATAAAAAATCCGCGATAGGCAAGCCAACTATATCCTATGGCTATGGCTGTAAACAAAAAGGGATACCCTCCCATCCATAAACTTAAAAGGGCTTCAAAGGCCATAAGCCACCAGATGAGCGCCTCGGGCTGAGGCTGGACAATAATCCGAAACAGAAAAGAGGCAGCTATAAGAGAAGCAACAACATATCGATCAGGCGATGGATAAGCCTTGGCCAGGTAGGCAGCTGCCATTCCATTTGCAAGGGTGAATAACACTGCCAGAAAAAGCAACAATATCAAAAAAACATAGGATTTTTTTTGTTGAAAAAACATGGGATCCACGCATGATCCTTCATCATGCATTTTTTTCCAGGTTTTTCAACAGAAAAAACAGAGAGGCGGATTTTCAAAGGAAAATCCGCGTCTGCAAGGCTTTAGAAACCTGCACCTACCGTAAAGGCGATCGCAGGCACAAAGCCGCTATGGTGATTTTTGGAATTGAAGGGGACAACCCCATGGCTAAAGTCCAGTTCAGCAAAAAGTTTAAACTTCTCATCTCTTTGCATTTCATAGCCAAGGGCAGCCTCAACCAGTAATCCCGCAAACTTGTAGTCTTTACTGGCTATCCTTCCCAAGCTCAATCCACCTCCATAATAGAAAGAAGAGCTAGCTCCCGGATTGAGGTATCTTAAATACATCATTTTGGGAAGTGAAAAATAGTTGGCATTATCAGATCCGCCGGTCCAGTTGGCAGAAATATCAATAGCTGAACTTTCCATGGCAAAACGGCGCCCTATTCCAATTGCGGGCCCTACGCCATTCTTCGTGCCGCCTACTCCTAATTTTAAATAATTGAAACTATCTCCCCTTGTAGAATTCACCAACTGGGGCAGGTATTCTTCTTGCCCAATTGCCTTTCCGAATATTAAAGCACATAAAGCAAATAATGATAAATAAAACTTACCTTTCATAACAACCTCCTATTTGGTTTGAGGTAGTTATATTTTATAACCGATCGATTATTTTTGTCTCAACACAAAAAATTATTATTAAGAAGGGTGGAAAGGGACATAAGGGACATAAGGGACCAAAGGGACATAAGGGACCAAAGGGACATAAGAGACCTAAGGGACAAAATAAACCAAAGAACAAGATAAAATATATGTCCCTTAGGTCCCTTTCCCGTTTCGTTAGGGAAGGCGACAGATCTCATCCACAATAAGAGAAGGACGAGTCCAGGGAAGAGCATGCCCCACCTGCGGCAAAGTGGTCAAATGCAGTTGATTCATCATTTGTAAGCAGGGCATCTGCTCTGGTTTGGGAGCCACTTCATCTTTCTCCCCAAATAAAACCCTGACGGGTACATCGATGGAAGGTAAAGAGGTCAAGGGTGACTTGAGCATCAGCTTTTTATAGGCAGCGGCCCCCTTCCAGATGTATCCATGCGATAAAAAGGCCAACAGGCTTTTCCTGGTTTCATCAGAGGGTATTTCAGGAAAAAAAATACGGTCGATATATTCCATGGCCAATTTTCGCCTTTTTAATCTGAGCACAATAGACCGCAATAATGGAGTACACAATAGCATTCGATAACTTAAACTCAAGGGTTTCCTATCCTCAAGCAGGGGGTTGACTAACAGGACCCCAGTGACATTTTCAGGAAAACGGCGCAGATAGGCCAAGGCCAAGTAAGCGCCCCACGAATATGCCAAAATACCAAAGGGAGCTCCGCCTGAGACCTTCGCTGTCGCATTGATGCTCTGGATCAGAGGTTCCAGGTGAACACAACCTTTCAAAGGTCTTTTATGGATAATAGGCTGGTATCCTTTGCTTTCCAACTCTGGCAGAAAGGAATCAAATTCCAGTCCATTCAGCGGATTGCCATGCAGGCATATTAACATTTTCATAATATCACTTCCTAAAGAGACCATACTGGATAATGAATATAGATGCGAGAAAATTTTATCCATTGCATTTTTGCGTTGATTTAATATAAATTTTTAATTTACATTCACTTTTATTCACTTGCCACTAAGAAGATGCCTCTTCTTTGGCCTAAGTGATAGCGGTAAAATTGACCGCAAGACGCAGTGTCAGTTACAAAAAAAATAATTTTAACTCTAACTTAAGGAGTGTCTATATGACATGTGATATTGCTAAAGTTGCAGAAGATAGCGGAATAAGAGCGGCCCTATTTGGCGGCAGCGGCATCGCCACTTCCCTAACAGCCAACTGGCTGGGATACACAATATTGTGCGTGGGAACCTTACATGCTTTGGCATTTGGGGGAATCATCGGGGTGATCTCAGGTATTGCCAGCCACCTTTTGGGCAAACTGGAACCTTTCAAAAATGTATGGGTCAACGTAGCGCTTGGAACAGCTATCGGCTTTGGCGCTGCGTATGGAGCTTCATTTGGCGCAGCAGCTTTGGGATTTGTCGCAAGCCCTATTTCCATCCCCACGGCCCTGATTATAACTGTAGCAGGGTACGCCTTATGGGTTATCTTGCACCTCATAAAAGAATATGCGTGCAACCGGCAACATCAACCCCAACACGCCTAACCAAAAAAAGAGGCCCGATTAAGGGCCTCTTTACTATTTTCAATCATTTAGGATTGAACTACGGTTGCATTCGTATCAAAAAAGTTGAGGACTGTATCCACAACGCCTGTCCCATTTGTCTTTTCTTTTAATTGCTTTTCAAGTGTTATGTTTTTTTCGTTAAGCATCATGTTCTTCTGACCTAAAATCACGCTCTTTTTTGCATATTCATCTAGTGTAGAAGTTAATGTAGCGTTATCTTGTTTCAATTTATTGATTTGTTCCAATGCGGCAGGAGCTGCTTTTAATTTTACTATCTCACCTTCATCAGACTTTATTTTTTGGTTCAATAGTAAATTATCTGCTTTTAAATCTGCAATTTTCTTTTTTAAAAGAATCTTAACATTATTATAGTTTTCAATAGTTTCATCGCAAGCCTTTTGATTTTCTTCCAAAATCATTGTATTTTCTGCATCCAATTTCTTAACCACGTTTAACAATTTTTCAATTTCATTATTCAAGACTTCTGTAATCATATCTTTTCGTTTCTGAGAAAGGTCATTTTCAATGTTATCAAATTGACTTGCAATTTTATCTGCTACAATTTTGTGTTCATTTTCTAATTCAGCTAATTTTTGCTTCAATTTATCCACTGGTTCATTCAATTTTGCAAGATGATTCAATCTATCTTGGAAGGCTGCAGCAGAATCATCTTCATACAAGACAAACGGCACATCTGGTAATTTATCGGTTAGAGTCTTAATTTGCTGCTTAGTGTCTTTGATTTGTTGCTCCAGTTCAAATAACTTATCGTTTCTTTCGTTTGCTCCTTTGAGTTTTTCTCTCAACTCATTTTTATTCAGTCGATCTATTTGGCAGTTGCCGAGCCTATGCTGTTCTTTTACATTCCATGCAGAACCGAGGACAGGAAGCACGGTACCGACTACCGAGGGAATAATACCTACAAACTGATTGACGATTTTTCCTGCGGTATCAAGGCAATCCATGAATCCGGGAAGGGCGTCATACCCTTTTTTAAGAGCTTCGAAGTGATCACAGGTGATGAGTCTCAAAGAACCCATGACGATATATTTGGCTAGAATCGCTGTAGGTATGGAAAGAGCCAATTTCAAGGATTCAAAGGCTACAGAGGCGACTCCAGTGACAACGGCTACCAGGTTCATCCCCATTTCCGCAGGGATTTTGCCTATCATTGGCATATCCGATTGACGAATACCATCAATGATATTCATAACTTTATTGTGACAATTTACTGGATTTAAATAATTCATATGTACTCCATTAATTTAAAACATTTTGGTGACTTCTAAAAAAACAACAATTCGAGATTATCCAATTTCAGGAATAAAAAAACAACCACAAATAATTTATAGTACCTAAATTAAATTTTTTATTTGATATTCATAAAACAATTTTGTAGATTTTTTTATCTTTTGGAAATATAATGCCACTTACTCTCAGGATCGGGGTGTAGCGCAGTTTGGCTAGCGTGCTTGGTTCGGGACCAAGAGGTCATGGGTTCAAATCCCATCACCCCGACTTTTTCTAACGTGAGCTCGATGCATACCACTGAGCCAGTGAGACCACTGAGAAGGTTTGAGATAGGAGAGAGGGATTATACTATTAGGCGTCTAATGCCATGCTTTAACGGTTTACGTTAAATTGATCATAGGCCTCTATCCTCCCTCTCTCAAACCTTCTCAGTGATCTCACTGGCTCAGTGGTGAAGAATGACTTATGCATCGAACTCGCGTTTTTCTAAGTTTTGGCAGTGGCTCCATTTTTGTATTGCGAAAGTTTGGCAACCGAGTTAGTGTACAAAGTAATCGGGCACGGGCTCGGACATGGGCACAGGCACGGCAATATAACTGCAGAGGATAATATGGGAAATGGGGCAATTTATTTGGCAGGAACCCTTTTTGGGGTGATCGCGCTCATACATCTAGGGCGGATTTTTTGCCCTTTTGAAGTAGTGGTAGGCGGCATTGCTATACCGTATGAAATGAGCTATATAGTATTTATTTTTTGCGGGCTGCTCTCTATAGCCTTGTTTAGGGCCCGTCATTTCCATCGCAAAGAACCAGAAAAAAAATCACCCGCATCCAAATGAACTGGAAGTAGTGAGGTGGGCGCCCGCGGCCTGCATTTCTGCCAATGCCCGGGATTCATCTTCTTTATTCCGATTCACTGCTCCGCAGGCATCCTGAATGACATGAACATTAAATCCTAGTTTAATGGCATCGTGCGCCGAGTATTTTACACAGTAGTCTGTAGTCAGTCCGGCGAAATAGATATCCGTGACTCCCTGCAGCTTGAGGTACTCTCCAAGCCCTGTCGAACGGATATGGCCATTATCAAAAAAAGCGCTGTAGCTGTCGATATTTTTATCGATGCCTTTATAAAAGACTTTTTGCACCTTGGAAATATCCCAGCCCGGAGCGAATTCAGCTCCATGAGTGCCTTGGACACAATGGGTAGGCCATAAGATCTGTTCGATGCCGGACCATTCGATGATTTCTCCGGGAGCCTTCCCATGGACCGCGGCGAAGCTGCAGTGATCTTTGGGATGCCAGTCTTTGGTAGCAATGATGAGATCGAATTTTTTCTTTAAAAGATCATTGAGGACTGGAATAATTTGATTTCCTTCCTTGACAGACAGGGTGCCTCCAGGCAAAAAATCATTTTGCACATCAACAACAATCAAGGCTTTCATGACATTTTATCTTTGGGTTTGGGCTGAAAGGTTGCTGACAGGGTAAATCTATTCTTATATCCCAGCATCATAGCCATCCTCTCGCCCAGATCATATTGTATCTTGTGGATCAATTCCTTTTGCTCTGAGACAGGAACATAAGGCAGGTCAGCATACAGAGTGATTTTATCATTTTTGATCATCACCCTGTTGGAAAAAGAACCTTTGGGAAAAATATTTTTCAGATAATTTTCGAGATAATCATGAAAGATCGATTCATCAATCCAGACAGCCTTGCGGCCAGATCTTAAAATATAACTAGTCGACCTCAATCCGGACAGGATATAAAAAATCCTGGCCACGCCAACGAAAAACAGGACAAAGCCCAATAAAAAAATGGCTGTTGTATTGTTCAGAATGAAATCGACTAGGGCTGACCTCATGGGAAGGGACCAAGGGAAGATCAAGCACACAAATCCGAAAGCCAGGACCAGTAAAGCCTGTAAAAAACTGAACAGTGAAAAAAAAGCTTTAGCCAGCATTAAAATTCATCCGAATATTCTTCCGCCATCTTGGATTCTGAAAGCAATCCTTTTTCCTTGACCAATTCCAAAGGATTTTTTTGTGCCCGCGCCGGGTTGATCACATTTTTAAAAACCAGATGGACACAGGAGACATGCAGGCCCGTCAAACGGGTTATTTCCTCTGCAATTTTAGTCTGGATTTCTTCTGCTTTTTCAGGGATCGGGCAGCCATAATTGATATTAATTTCCACTTTTATGCTGATCGACTTGGTTTTCGAATCCTGTTCCGCATAGATTCCCTTCACCCCTGCTTCCACTGCGCTGCGGCCCAGCAAACTGTCGATTATATTGCCTTCGAGGAGGGTGATCCCCTCGATCTGGGACAGGCATTCCACAACGATCCCTTGAAAAACCCTATTTTCAATATCTCTTACATAAAGAGTTTCGGGCAGTTCAAATTCCTTCGTATCGACTTTCTTATTTTTTAGTTCCATTGGCTTCCTCGTATTGACATCCTTTCTCAATTACTTTACTATATACTTTAAATGCTTTGAACCTATAATAAGTCACTTGCCTGTTTTAATCAAACGAGATTTGCGTGGATGCCCAACTTTTTTTAACTGTTCTGTTATGGCTGATCATTGGCGGAGCTACCGCCTATTATGCCAAACAGCGGGGACGAGACCCTTTGCTATGGTTTATGATCGGCATGCTTTTGGGCTTGTTAGGGCTCTTACTGCTTTTTCTGCTGCCTAATGTCAACCCTGAGGCCGTGGCCAAAGAAAAAGAGTCCCAAGAGCCGGCGGTTCCTCCCCAAAAAACCCCTCCAGAATTACCACACGATTATTTCATTAAGGAATGGTACTATTATGACAGCGAGCACAACAGGCAGGGGCCTGTGCGATACGAAGCCTTAAAATCGCTATGGCAGAACGGCTCCCTTAACGAAGATTCCTTTGTGTGGAGCGACGGAATGGAAGAATGGAAAAAAATTGCCCAAGTGCCTACACTGTACACTCATCTGGTCACGCAGGAAGAGACCAAAGGGACCTAAAGGACATCAAACCACTGAGCCTGTGAGATCACTGAGAAGGTTTGAGATAGGGAGGAATTCATTCCTTTTCTAAACTCATCGAAATATATATATGTCTATCCTTTGGACATATGTTTCAGACCCTTCTCAAATATCTCATACCTTCTCAGTGATCTCACTGGCTCAGTGGTAAACTATGCAGTCCCTTTACCAGCTGGACTTCGTGATGCCGGGAATCATGCCGAAAGAAGCCAGCTCCCTGAAACAAAGGCGTGAGAGCTTGAATTTTCGCATGTAGCCTCTGCAACGGCCTGTAAGAACGCAGCGGTTGCGCAGGCGCACGGGCGAGGAATCTCTCGGCATTTTATTCAAGGCTGTGCGGGCAGCCTGGCGTTCTTCTTCTGTCGATGAGAAATCTCGCGCTTTAGCGTGGAGTTCTTCTCTCTTGGCGCGCTTAAGGTTGACAGTTCTTTCGCGGCGCTTTTGTTTTTCTATGGATGACCTTTTAGCCATACGTTCCTTATAATCCTTTAAATTCTTATTTTTTTCGTGCAGGCCCTTTTTGACGCTGTTTGCGATTAGGGTCTTTTTTATTGATAACATAAAGACGGCCTTGGCGACGCACGAGCACATCACCTTTTGAAGGGTCGGCTTTAATGGAAGCTTTATATTTCATGAGATTTCCTATTCTTATCTTAAATACCAATGTCACTAAAGTTAAAGCATTTTGCATTTTTTTTCAATGATTTTTTTTCGTACTTTTTAGCTTGCGTTTTTTGGGCTGATGTTTTATCCTTGGATATCATAATTGTAAATGTAGAGGTACAACGTGAAGCGTACATATCAACCTAGCAAACGTTGCCGAAAGGCAGTCCATGGCTTTCGTGCAAGAATGAAGACCCGAAGCGGGCGTCAAATTATAAACAGCCGCCGCCGCCAGGGCCGCAAACAGTTGACGAGAGCGTGAAATCCGGTTTTTCTTTTGGCAAGGCGTTGCGTCTACGCACCAGGCGCCAGTATCAAAGAATGGCCCATTATGACAACCGCTTGGTGGGCCGTTATCTTCTTTTCGATGTTAAAAGCAATCATTTAAACATATCGAGATTGGGCATTACTGTTTCGAAACGATATGGAAAAGCGCATGATCGCAATCGGTTTAAGAGACTGGTCCGCGAGGCATTTCGGGTGACGAGACATAGCCTTAGAACAGGCGTGGATATCAATGTCAAACCAAGGACGGCGGCGCATCAAGCTGCCTGCCTGGATTTTCATAAAGATTTTTTGGCCTGTTTCAAATCAGGGTTGGATAGGCAGGAAAACCACTGAGCCAGTAAGATCACTGAGGAGGTTTGAGATAGGGAGGGATAATTTACCACTGAGCCAATAAGATCACTGAGAGGTTATGAAATAGGGAAGGTGAACCTTCTTTTCTGAGCAGACATAATAAGTTTGTTTTTTGACCTATGTTTCAAACCCCTCTCAATTATCTCATACTTCTCAGTGGCTCAGTGGTTTTCCTGCCTATCATGTTAATTTTTTTTTATTCCCTATCTTTTATTCACCTGCTCTTCCATGGAGGCGATAGCCAGCTTTATATCGGGCTTCAGGCCTTCAGGAGCATTCTGATAGGAGGACTGAGCATATTTTATGGCTTCAGGATATTTTTTTTTATTGAGATAAACTTGCGAAATAATTATGTTGAGCCGCCACAGGTTTTCCTTATCTTGCTGCCCATATTTTTCCACATAGGCCATCAAGGGAGCTGCGACTTTTTCCGGCGGCCATTGATCTTTTTCATTGGCATAGGCTTCGAAATCGATAACAGCGAGTTCATATTGGGTCTTATGGACATTTTCAGGATCGAAGGCCAGCAGCTGCTGCCTGATGGCAACAGCTTCTTTCTCATTCATCATCCCCTCTTCAGCCAACCAACGGTAGCGCTCCAGCAAAAAGTAATCTTTCTGGTCGGAGCTCACACCGGTTTTGAGCAAGGTTTGGACATCATTCATCAAGTCGAGTTCTTTGGCTTTTTCATAGAGGGCTTTCAGTTCCAGGCCGCTTAGATGCTGCCCGTCCAGTTTTTGCATTTTTTGATTATAGGTTGAGAAATCGGCAACCATCCGGCTGAGATGGCTGGCGTATTGACGAGGCCCGCCGGGCCGGTAGCCGGTGATGCCAATTTCGACCTGGTTTTTGGGTTCGAGGAGAAGCACCGTGGGGAAGCTTCGCACATCGAATTTTTTGAGCAGGTGTTTGTTCTGGGCTGCCGTTTGTCCGTCGATCAGGCTTTTATCCTGGGGGAAGTCCAGTTTCAAGAAAATATACTTGTCAGCTGCTAGTTCTGCAAACGTTTGGGTATCGAAAACTTCCTGTTCCAGTTTGGAGCAGGCAGGGCACCATCCCGTACCCGTAAAAAATACCAGCATGGGCTTGCTCTGATTTCTGGACTGTTTGACCGCCTCTTCATAGTTGGTCAACCAGGCAATGCCCATTTCTGCAGGGGCCATGGACCAGCAGGGAATGGCGTTCACTCCGAGCAAAAAGACGCATAAGGCAACTAATACCCTTTTCATGATTATCTCCTTTGTGATACGCTTATTTCCATGTTAATGGTTCAAGGCTAAACATGCAATTATTTCCTCCAACGGTCATTTTACGGCATCGAAGGGAAAACCTGAAAAAATGCAGCCTGAGAGGTCTCGAAGGGCGTAAGGATCTCTTATTTTTCAAGTATCCCACCCCCGATTTTAATCCTGATGCCTGGCGCGGGGTTGTGGTTTTGCGATTGGATGCGCCCCCTCTGACAGAAGCGGATAACCCTTTTGGTTTGTTCCTTGTCGATGCCACCTGGCGTTATGCAGAGAAAATGCTGCGATTTGTGGAGGAAATCCCCGATTTAAAACAGCGAAGCCTCCCCTCCCATTATCGGACCGCCTACCCTCGCAGACAGGAAGATTGCCAGGATCCGGAAAAAGGGCTAGCCTCCGTAGAAGCCCTGTTTTTAGCTTATAAAATTTTGGGACGGGACACCACCGGTTTATTGGACCACTACTACTGGAAAAATGATTTTCTTTCAAAAAATGGAATAACTATTGACTTGGAATAAAAAATAATATATAATTATTTTTTAACAATTAGTTTTTTAACATGCCAAATTACCTTTTTGAATTTTTAACCAGTTTTGAGGATGCCATTTGGGGTTATTTAGGATTCCCCATGGTCATCGTTTTGGGCCTGCTTCTTTCCATCCAGTCCGGATTCGTACAGGTCCGGCAATTTCCCCGCGTGGTACAACTGTTTTTCAGCTTCCTCAAAGTGAAGGAAAGTGGCCGCCAGGGCATCCACCCTCTTAAGGCCTTTTTTGCCTGTGTGGGAGGAGCCGTCGGAGTGGGCAACGTGGTAGGGATTTGTACCGCCGTTCAAATAGGAGGCCCCGGAGCGCTTTTATGGATATGGGTCGCCGCAATGGCCGGCATGATGGTGAAATATGGGGAAGTCTATTTAGGGATCCGTTATCGGGTGCCCAATGACAGTGGAGGCTACAATGGCGGCCCGATGTATTTCATCCAAAAAGTCGTTTCCAATACATGGGTGCCCAAGCTTATCTGTTTCCTTTTATGCATTTATGGAGTGGAAGTTTATCAGTTCAATGTTATTGTCAACAGCCTTACTATCAATTTGGGCCTGAATTTTTATCTGGTCATTGGAGTATTGCTGTTTCTAGTCTTTTTTGCCGGCATGGGAGGAGTGCGCCGTGTGGGCAATATTTCAAGCGCCATCATCCCCCTATTTGTCGTCATATATGTCAGCATGGGTTTTTGGGTGTTATTCAATAACCTGTCGTATTTGCCAGAAGTATTTTATACGGTTTTTTCCTCAGCATTTACAGGCCATGCCGCCCTAGGAGGGTTCATAGGCAGCACCCTGCACATGGCCATTTCGCAGGGGGTCCGGAGAGCCTGCTATACCAGCGACCTCGGGATCGGATATGCCTCTGTGATACACAGTGAAAGCAGTACTACCTCTCCGGAAAAACAGGCTTCCCTGGTCATTTTTGACGTCTTCCTCGATACGTTCATCATCTGCACCTCGAGCATACTGATTATTCTGGCCACGGATATTTGGCATGAACCCATGGAAACCAGTTTATTGGTCCAAACGGCACTTTCACACTACTTCCCGTACATGGACTTCTTCATGCCCTTTTTCCTGTTTTTGCTAGGCTACTCGACCATCAATGCCTATTTTTGCGTGGGACTTAAATCCGCGGAGTTTATCTCGCCTAAAATGGGAAAGCCCGTTTATTATGTGTATGCATTTGGCAGCCTGATCCTGTTTTCATTTTTTGATACAGCCGCTGCCCAAACGGTCATGGCTATTGCCGGAGGCCTATTGCTGATTATCAATTGTTATGGGATCTTTCAGCTGCGACGGGAAATTTCCTTTAACTTTGCTGAAGAAGATGCGACTGGAAAAGAAGTCTTGAAAGCCTAATCAGAAAACGGACGAGGCAGACCAGACGGACCAAGCGGACATCAAACTTATGTCCGCTTGGTCCGTCTGGTCTGCCTCGTCCGTTTTGAGATCAGGCAAGCCTGATCCCAGAGATTCACAAGGAATCGCTTAATATGATTCCGCAGGGCTGAATATAGTAGGTATGTGATCTATTGCTTTATTTAAATCGAAAATTATATCCTTACACATGTCAAAAGCTGCTTTCGTATAATTTGCATAAAATCTTAAGGGTTTAAACTCCCTAAAAGTTATCTCGTTGAGAAAATTAGCAAAGATAGCTTTGACGCTATTGAGGACGAGTAAAGGAATGGCGCATAACTGTCCTAAAAAGACACAGGTATGACGACCTATAGTGCCGATTTTGCTTACAACACCATTATCCGACTCTTCCAGCAGGCTGGCACCTGTTCCGATTCCTGTAAAAACTGCGACAGGCAGACCAAGAATCAAGCTATCCAAATTCATCAAAATATTTGTTTGTGCATCTAAACTATTCATAAGTATAAACTCCTTGTTTGTAAAAATATTAGGCAACAGCTCGATGTTATAGAATCTCGATTTTTCAGTACACAAAAAAAATACCTTTACAATTGCAGTTAAAATAATTTTAGTATATAATTGTTTATACACAAATAGATGAAGGTAATATGAAATCAATTATAGAATTGAGAAATTTTAAATTAGTTAAAAATAATGATCATGAAATACAATCAACATTGTATTTCAAAAATTATTCCGATTTAAATATTTTCCGCCGTGAAATAGATGGTGTTAAAAGCTTTTATTCCAGAACGCCCTATTCCCTAGCCAGAAAAAAAACCTTAACTTATAAATCCATATTTCTCGGGCTGGGTTTGCTTTTCATTGTTTTAGGCTCTTTCATTTTCTTTACAACCCTGAAGTATCCCGCCATACCGCTTTTCAACAACACCTTCGAAATCCTGAAACAATTCACCTGCGGAGCTTCTTTACTGATCGGCCTTGGGTCCTTGCTAGTATGCTATAGCCTGCGCACTGAAAGTGAAATTATAAATCATATGGTCAGAAAATCGCATCGACACCTGGCCCGTTGTTATGCACGAAAAAAACTGCAGCACAAAATACATTCGTTATTCCTATTTGGTGAAAACTATAGAAAATACCTGTTCTTGAAACAACATCATATGGACTCAAAACACCATATTTTCATTCTAAAAGAAAAAACCCAGGAACTGATGGCTCACATTCTTAATGCCCCACATCTTAATGTGAGCAAAAAAGAAATTCTGTGCAATCAGGCGATTTTGGAGCTGGAAGAAAAATTGACGGATTTAATAAACGAATTCGACTCTTTTAATCTGATCGTTTTTGAATCATTATAAGACTCGGAGCCATGTTTCTATTGGTCCATCTATGGTGGCAACAGGACCACTCTTTCGGGTCCAAAGGGCTAGCATATTCTAACAAACACTGTATATCTTGTTTTTATATTAACTATTGTGTATATTTCGTCCAAACTTCGATGTTATAACTAAGGAATATATGAGTGTAAAGACACAATTTGAAGTCACACAAACCAACTGGCCGTTTGTGGGCTTACTAAATGACAAACAGCGCAAAAAAAAGCTGGAATGCCTTAAATCGAAAATTCTTCAGCAAATGGAAAATTTTAGGACAGAAGCAGAATCTAACACTAAGAATAGCGATGCTGCCTTAATTGACAAAATAGACTGTTGCAAAAAGAATATCTTTCGAGCTAACGAGCTGATTAAAGCTTATAACCAGCTTTGCCCTGAAAGAAAGCATGTTAAAAAAATACCAACAATTAATTTTAAATTATGGAAAACCAAAACCCAGGAAATTTTTTATGAAGACATAATCTTAAAAATTGCCGGATGTTTAGGTTACCGATCCCTCTATAACTGGTCTATGGTAACGAAAGCACTAAACCAAACCATACATAAAAGACCACTATTCGATTTTCGACTAAAAATAGCATCGCTAGAAAATTATATTGTCAGATATGATCCTAAAGATTGGTACATTCGTGATTCATATAGAGCAGAAAAGATATACAAACTTTTTCATCCAATCATTGAAACATTAAGACACTTAAGAGATGAAGGCATTCTGAATAAAAAAGAAATATCCGGGCTCAGCGCTAATCTGTCGCTCGCTGCGAAGAGAGTTTCTCACGTAAAAAAATTCCTAGAAGGTAGATTTCTTCTCATAGCCATTCAATTAAGACTGCATGGGATTCTTAACGAAACTATTTCTGAAGAAAAAGTACAGAAAATGATAGATATTGCTATTCAATTGCGCATAACTTTAACACCAGAGAATATAAATTCCCTCTTTTATGCACCTCCTGAAAATGGTATATTATTATTTAATGTAATCAGTATACAGATCAGAATGCAAAGCATTACTGAAAATATATTAAAGAATTATTACTAAAATTATAGATAAGACCTAACAGTTTTCATCCGGAGTGATATACGTACTAGGGGCTTTTTCCCGGATCTGTTTGATGAGTTCCACCTTCAAATCGTAAAGCGATTTTTCCATCCCCACAACGTATTGGTGGGGATTAAGGAACCGTTTGATCCCCACATTAAAGCCATCGAGTTCCCGCAAGGTCCTTTCCCGTATAGCCTCCAATGCGGGCAGGGAATAGACGCACTTGCCTTCCCTAAAGATGGGGACAAGCAGGTCTTGGGCTTTCATCCCCTTTTTCAAGATTTTTTCCCTTGTGGGGTCCAAAGGATCGACTATATGCCAATCCTGTTCCGGATGCCTGTCGCAATCATAAATGGCATCGGCGACGTATTCCTGGTTTTTTTTAAACCGCCGGATCTGTAGGATTCCAGGATTGGACACTTTGACCATTTGTTCCGACAATTTCAGCTTGTATTTCCAGGCTCCTTCCCCATCCCGAATGGCTGATAATTTGTACACGCCATCCAAAGCTGGTTGTTCATGGCCTGTCACCAGGTGCGTTCCGACTCCCCAGACGGTAATTTTAGCACCCTGCCGTTTCAGCTCGCTGATGACCGTTTCGTCCAGTTCATTGCTCGCTACAATCACGGCGTCATTAAATCCCGCTTCATCCAGCATCTGGCGGCTTTTGATGCTCAGCCACGCCAGATCACCCGAATCGAGCCGGATTCCTAGAAGCTGTTTGCCTTGCTGCCTCAGCCATTTTCCCACTTCAATGGCCTTGGCTACCCCTTCTAAAGTATCATAGGTGTCCACTAAAAACACACAACTGTCCGGCAGGCATTCGGCAAAGCTCTGGAACGATTCTTGTTCATCATCAAAAACCATGACCCAGCTATGAGAATGGGTGCCTTTGACGGGAATGCCAAACAATTTGCCTGCAAGAACATTGGAAGTGGAGTCGCACCCGCCGATAAAGGCGGCCCGGCTGGCTGTCAATGAACCATCAATCCCTTGGGCCCGTCTCAATCCAAATTCCAAAACAGGGTCCCCTTTGGCTGCCACACACACCCTTGCGGCTTTTGTAGCTATAAGGGTCGGAAAGTTGATGAGGTTAAGCAACGGGCTCTCCAGCAGCTGGCATTGCATTAATGGCCCCTGGACCCGTACCAGTGGTTCATAGGGAAAAACTACGGTCCCTTCAGGCACTGCATCCAAATCGCACGAAAATCGCATCTGAGACAGATATTTAAAAAACCCCTCCGAAAATAACGGCTCGCCATTCCAGGTCCTAAGGGTCGACAGGTAATCGAGATCTGAGGTATCAAACCGGAAATTTTCCAGGTACTTGACCACGGGTTCCAATCCGGCTGCTATGGTGAATCCCCCGTGAAAAGGGCGCTTGCGAAAAAACAGATGGAAAACGGCTTCATGCTCGGCAAGCCCTTTTTTCCAGTAAGCATACGACATGGTCAACTGATATAAATCTGTCAACAAAGCAAGGGATTGATTATAAATGCTAAAATGGGGCATTGCAAAAAACCTATTTGATAAGGGACCATTGAGCCATAGTTTACCACTGAGCCACTGAGATCACTGAGAAAGTATGAGATAATTGAGAGGGGTCTAAAACATATGTCAAAAAGAAGACGGTCTTAAATATTATGACGAGTTTAGAAAAGGAGCCTTCACTCCCTATCTCATATCTTCTCAGTGATCTCACTGCCTCAGTGGTAAACTATGTCCCTTATAGCACCTTATGACAACGAAATTGTAGATGGTCTTTGCAACTTTTGCAATCAATTATTTTCCTGTTCAGGTATACTGGAATCTAAAGGGACCAAAGGGACATAGTTTACCACTGAGCCAGTGAGATCACTGAGAAGGTATGAGATAATTGAGAGGGGTCTGAAACATATGTCAAAAAGAAGACAGTCTTAAATACTATGACGAGTTTAGAAAAGGAGCCTTCACTCCCTATCTCATATCTTCTCAGTGATCTCACTGCCTCAGTGGTAAACTATGTCCCTTATAGCACCTTATGACAACGAAATTGTAGATGGTCTTTGCAACTTTTGCAATCAATTATTTTCCTGTTCAGGTATACTGGAATCTAAAGGGACCAAAGGGACATAGTTTACCACTGAGCCAGTGAGATCACTGAGAAGGTATGAGATAATTGAGAGGGGTCTAAAACATATGTCAAAAAGAAGACGGTCTTAAATACTATGACGAGTTTAGAAAAGGAGCCTTCACTCCCTATCTCATATCTTCTCAGTGATCTCACTGCCTCAGTGGTAAACTATGTCCCTTATAGCACCTTATGACAACGAAATTGTAGATGGTCTTTGCAACTTTTGCAATCAATTATTTTCCTGTTCAGGTATACTGGAATCTAAAGGGACCAAAGGGACATAGTTTACCACTGAGCCACTGAGATCACTGAGAAAGTATGAGATAGGGAGGGAAGGCTCCTTTTCTAAACTCGTCATAATATTTAAGACTATCTTCTCTTTGACATATGTTTCAGACCCCTCTCAATTATCTCATACCTTCTCAGTGATCTCACTGGCTCAGTGGTAAACTATGTCCCTTATAGCCTTATGACAACGAATATGAGGTATTTTATATGCTAAAATCCGTAATCTTCTTTTTTGTTGCATTGACCTTTTCCATAACCTTAAATGCTGCGATGCCAACTCTCTATCTTCGGGAGAATCTCAAACAGGCTCAGACCGGCGACTATATTGTCACATCACAAAATAAAAATTATACCCTATTGCATATATACAGTCGTGATCCTAACAAAATGACCCTGGAGGAAATCACCATTCCCATAAAAAAATACCCGAAATTCCTGGGCTCTTGGAAAAATTGGCTCGGCCAAGGGGCCCCGGGCAATACCTCTTGGATCCTGTACACCATCGATCTGGATTCGGGAAAAATGGTGGATTTTTATTCGGTCTCAAAAAACCGCCGTTTTAATGTCCGTGATGCCAACAGTTTTTTAAGCGTTTTATTGAACCTTCCCTTCCATCCGGTCTCTTTGGAAGACAGGAAAAGGGTTGGTTTTCCCTCTTTGCCGGGAATGACAGACAAAAGACCCTTTTGGCAACCCCAAATGAAGGTGGAAGGACGGGAAATTGGGGGTGTTTGGTTTGATGCCTGGAAAGGCAAATGGCCAAAAGACGATTCGGAACTTTCTGATAAAACCATTGAAATTTTCCTACCCCAAGAAAGCAATAAATACCCTGCCTACTTTCCCTATTGGCTGCAAGTCAGCGGAATCATAGGCAAAGCCAAAATACGGATCATCGATTCGGGAGGCGGGATGAAATCCCCAGTTATCAACAAGCCCGGCGACTGATCCCACTCTATCTTATTATTTGAAAAGATACTCCAATCCGCCTAGGCGATTGATTTCTAACCTACTAATATTCAGATAAATAAATAGCATTGTTTCTATCATTCACCCTTCATTTTTCTTGATCATTTAGACCCTTGATCCTTAATACTTTCTTTTATACGAACATTTTGCCGACAAGATTTCCACAAAAAACGCCCCTTAATTCTAATGGTTTATCGCAATAGGCGTACATAAGGCATACAAAAATATCTCATAAATTCATTTGTCTTTTTGGAATTGCAATGTTATCATAAGACAAAAACAACCTGAACACCCTTACAGAGTGTAAATAAAGTGCCTATAAGATTTAGCCTCCTCAAATACCCCAAATATTCCTTAACCCAATCCAGTAAAATTCTAAAAACAGTCCATAGCCAATATCAAAAGAAAGGCAAAAAGCTCCCTTCGCATCTATTGCATACTCTTGAAACAGATCTTGAAAACTGCCGCAAAGCCATTCAAGAAAAAGACGAATTCAAAGCTAGCGACCTCGCTGTCGAGCTGGAGTCTTTTTCCCGACGTCATTTCAAGAAATCGGCATTTGAATTTGCACTAGAATTGTTTGTTGCCTTGGCCTTGGCGATCCTTATTGCCGTTTTTGTGCGTCAAATGTGGTTTGAACTGTACGAAATTCCCACTGGCTCGATGAGGCCCACGTTTGAAGAACAGGATCATCTGTCTGTCACCAAAACTGCCTTTGGCATTAATTTTCCTTTCGAGACAAAACATCTGTATTTTGACCCGCACCTGGTCCAACGCACCAGTATTGTGATTTTCTCTGCTGATGGCATTCCCGTTCCCGACCCGGACACCACTTATTTTGGAATTATTCCTTACAAAAAGCGATTGATCAAACGGCTCCTCGGCAAACCGGGCGATTCCTTATACTTTTATGGAGGAAAAATCTATGGGGTCGATAAAGAAGGGCAACCTATTATGGAGTTGCTGGACAGCCCCTGGTTAAATAAAATTGAACATATTCCATTTCTCTCCTTTGAAGGAGAACAGAGCAGCCCAAGCCCAAATATTATTCAACTGGAGCAGATGCATCTTCCTATAGGCAGAATTAACTTAAACTCCGGAAAAGCAGCCGGAGAAGTCTTCAATGGCAGGGATTGGGTCAAAGACCAACCGGAATCCCTAAAAACGCCTCATAACAAAATTCAAACCTACAGCGACTTTTTAGGAATGCGGAATTTTGCTGTTGCGCGGTTGTTGACCCGGAAAGAGCTAGACAATTTTGGAAATGTGGACCGTGGAGGGATTGGAACCTGCTGTCCTTTATCTGCAGCTGATGCATTCCCCAAACCTGACGTATCCTAAACCTCAGTTTCATCAACAGCACCTCCGCTATGGCGTCTCCCTTATTCCCTATGCCACTATAATTCCCCTGCAGGAAAAGCATTTAAAAGCTTTGATGGACAACATGTACACAGCCCGATTTGTCGTTCAAAAAGGAATTGCCCGGCGTTACAGCATTGATCACACCTCTTTTTCCTTTAACTCTCCCTCCTTTCCAAAAATCCCTGACGGAACCTATGAATTTTATTACGGAAAAGCCTATGAAATTGGATGGGGCGGCATAAGATGGGAGCTTCCTCCGGATCATCCCCTGTATGATTCAGACCCTGCCAACATCCAACGTCTGTTCAATATAGGCATCGATATGAATACTCTGGTCGAAGGCAGCCCCAATAACTACATATTCCTTCCCCACAGGTATGCCTATTTCCGCGATGGAGATCTTTATTTGCTGGGGGCCCCCATCCTTAAAAAAGAGGACCCAGTGTTGGCGGCATTTAATGAAAGAGAGGAAAAACGGCAGCAAAAGGCCCCGGCAAAAGCTCCCTATATCGCCTTTAAAGACCAGGGCCCCCCATTAAAAGATGGATCCTTGGATACGGAGTTCATTCGAAATTTCGGAATCACCATTCCCCCAAAGAGCTATCTGGTGCTGGGAGACAACCATGCGATGAGCGGCGACAGCCGTGTTTTTGGAGCAGTCCCTGAAGAAAACCTGCAGGGAGCTCCAAGCCTGATCCTTTGGCCGCCTGGCTCCCGCTGGGGATTTCCGGCCCAAAAACCGTACCCCATATTGGTGCTGCCCCGTTTGATTGTTTGGGGTGTGGCCGCCCTGATCGCCCTGGTTGTCTATATGATAACCCGCAGAAATATGAAAAAATTCATTTTCCATAAGATCCATTTTCATAAAAAGCATGAGTTGGATTCATGAGTACGGCTTCCACCGACTTGTTAAGCCGATTAATGGACGACCTGAATCATCTGGAAGCCTATGCACAAAACAAGCAAGCCTCATCTAAAGAAGCTCAAACTGCCATTTCGAACTGGACATCCCAACTTGAAAAATATCTTGTCCAACCTGACACCTGCGATGACAGGGAAAAATTTCAGCAGCTAAGCCGGAAGATTAGCAGGATAGATCCCAACTATAAATTTTCCGGGCCTCTCCTGCAAAATATCTGTTCCCTTATGAACCGGTCCTTCCCTGTTGCACCTTCTTCCTCTCTCTTTACCCTGGAGAATATTTGGGAAACTGCAGCCAACCTGGTCAAATCGTGCCTCTATATTCCCAATACCCTCCAGGGAGTCTTCTTGGATGGCCAGTCGGAATGGAAGCAGCAAAAATATAAACTAGTCCTTAATGCGATTCTCAAGGCCTTTTCCACCGATACTTTAATTCCATTGGAACTGAAAAGCCTTTATGAAAACCTCAAGGCGATTGAAATAAAATCCCCGCTGGAAAAGATGGCTTTTGACTGCATTTGCCCTCTGATTGAACCTTCCGATAACCCTGGAGCCCAGTACCGTCAATTTATTGATGCCCTTCGGACCGCCAGCCGTCAATCCGAATTTATTCAGCAAATAGAACTCGCCCTGGCAGGAAAACCTAATGATCCCTATGCAGCATGCATCCTGCGGGCCTGCTATTACCGATTCTCTGAAGTATACCTGTATGATTTTTGCGAAAACCTGATTGAAATGATGTTGAAGGAAGGGATGAGAACTCTTCATCCCGATTGTCATGAGCCGCTGCCGGATGTATTTGATCTGCCTTTGGACCAGCAGTTCAAGGCCATTCAAGCCGTTTCATTATCATTCAAGGAACCGCTGTCGTGGAGTCTTATTCAGCGCAGCTCAGCTTTCACCAATATCTGCTATGATCCACAAAGAAAAAGCAACATCCCCTATATCCTGTGCAGCATCATTCCCCATTCCAATCATCCCTTAAAAATTATAAGGATGGGAACGCCGACCATTTCCTCCAGTAGCATCACCCCCGAATTTAAATTGTTTTTAACCTCTTGCTCTTTAAGAGAAAAGAAATTTCTTTATATCAGTTTCCAGTCAGAAAACTGGCATGTGGAAGCCAGCCGCAACCAACTATTGAAGCCCTTGGCCCAGGAATTTCCCCATCGCTTTTTCCTTGTCATTTTATCCAAAGACACCCCCTTTTTTCATCAAACGGGCCTCCATGGCATCCCCTATCAAACAGCTGAAATTTTTATAAATGATTTTTTGGCGCAACTTTATTCCAACCAGACCGGATTTTATTTTGAGGCCTCGTGGTTGGAGAATCTGGGATTTCGCGATAGGCTTACAGCCTGCTTGCAGGAAGTTCATCAAGATATTTTCAATGAGGAAAGGATATTGTCCCGACAACAGCGTTTGGATTTTATTGAAATTGCCTATGCCAGGCTCTTGCTAGAAATAATAGACTACCTGAAATTGGAACACCGATGCCTGATCGATTTTTTATGTGTAGCTTGCCGCGACTGCAATGACCGGGCCGTAATTACCCTTGCTTTATTGACCGCTTTGAGTTTGCACTATTTGGGTAAATACCACACGCCCCAATTTCACCGGATGTTACAGGTATTTATCCATGCTCCCAAGATGCTGGTGATAAAAGAGGAAATGAATTTGAGAAGGGAAAGGCTCATCTCGGCTTTAAATACCCTGGCCCAACCCGAAGTTATGATCCATTTGAGGTTAAGGCAGCAATATAGCCAAATAGTCAAAGACCTTATTCTGCTTTAGATATATGGCGGTCATCTTTTATCATACAACAATCCTTCGACGCAAAGGCCCCTTCCAACCGGCACAGTCTCCTATCCACATCCTTGACGTTGCCATCAACACTGTCAATTTTAGCTGAAAGTCGTTTGTCAAGCTCAGCGATCTTATCATCCATTCTATTGAATCTATCGTCAACGCGATTAAACTTGTCGTCGATCCTGTCAAACCTTGCATTTGTGCTGTTCCAAATGATTATCATTAAAGCGAAATTAAGACCAAATCCCGCAGACATAATCCAAAGAATGATATTTACATTGTCCATATGCTATCCTGTATGTTCTTAGCTATAATAAGTATATCATATTGATGCAATTAGAAAAAAAGAATTTTTACAAAAATTTGACAATATATAATTGTAATGCTATGAATTAAAAAAAACATTTACAAGGAGATTTTATGCGTGGTGAGATGACCCATCTTTTTCGCAATATCGATGAAATCAGGTCCAATTGGGGCTGGTTTCTGACATTAGGTTTGGCATTAATTGTTTTAGGTATAGGCGTAATCAGCTTTGCAGTTTATGCCACTTTTTTCTCTGTTTTGCTGTTGGGGATTTTCCTTCTTTGTTCCGGAATAGTACAAATTATTCAGGGTTTTATGGCCGCAAAATGGAGTGGCCTGTTCCTTTCGCTTTTGATAGGAATCCTTTCCGCAGTCGTGGGATTATTTTGCATTGTAAACCCACCTGCCGCTGCCGTGGCTATTACCTTATGGATTGCCGCCTTTTGTTTTGTGGCAGGGTTATTTAAAATATTTACTTCCGCCATTCTCCAGTTTGAACAATGGGGCTGGGTATTGTTTAACGGTATCGTCACACTCTTATTGGGTATATTGATCTATGCCGATTGGCCTCTGTCCGGTTTGTGGGTCATAGGACTCTTTGTCGGCATCGATATGATCCTGGCAGGCTGGGCCTGGGTTCTTCTCTCGCTGGCTTTAAAGTCCGGCGGCAGCCAAGCGAGCTAAAGGACTAAAAGGGACATAAGGGACATAAGGGACATAAGGGACCTAAGGGACAAGAGATCTAAATGATCTGATGAAACAACTATGTCCCTTTGGTCCCTTATGTCCCTTATGTCCCTTTCGTCCCTTATGTCCCTTTCGTCCCTTTCCCTTTAAGCTTTTTCTATTACGATTTTTGTCGGTTCGCCATTCAGGTCCAACGAGGAACCTTCGCAAGAAACAAAATTCACTTTTAAGGCAAGGACCTCTCCTTTTATATACTCTTCAAAAGAGTAAAAAGATTGCTTTACTCTGTCTGTAGTTTCAATTTTCACATGGATCCGATCTGTAACTTCAAATCCCGCTTCGCGCCGCATAGTATTCAGTTTATTGATTAGCTCCCGGGCCAAACCTTCTATAAGCAACTCTTCTGTCAAGGAGGTATCTAGAGCTATAGTAATGTGGCCTTCGTTAGCGGCCACTAACCCCTCTTTGACTTGCCGTTCCACTTGTACATCTTCGGAAGTCAGCACACACGGTTCCCCTTCGATGCTTAGGGTAACTTCCTGACCGTCCATTATCAAAGAGAGCTGCTCTTGGTCCATTTGTTCGATGGCATGCTGGGCGGCCTTCATCAGTTTGCCCACTTTCTTTCCAAGCACACGGAAATTCGGCTTTGCTTTAAGTGTGACAAATTGCTCTTCGTTAGTCCCAAATTGAACATTTTTCACATTGAGTTCATCCGCAATCAGATGCTGCTGGTCTCGCAGGAAATGCAGGATGCGCTCATCGGCAGATACAATATAGGCTGCAGCTAAAGGCTGGCTGACCTTTAACTTATGCTCCTTGCGCAGAGCATGCCCTAAGCTCACTGTCGTTTGTACGGCTGCCATTTCCGCTTCCAAATTGTCATCCCTCGTTTCAGGATGATAGGCGGGATAATGGCAAAGATGGACAGACTCAGGCATGGCTGCAGTGCGCAAATTTCGGTAGATCGCCTCGCTGATGAAGGGCACAAAGGGCGCTGCAATCTTTGTCAAGGTCAACAGCACTTGATACAACGTAGCAAAAGCCTGCTCGCCGGTCCGGCGTGTCCTTCTCTTCCCAAAAACGGCGGCGGGAACGGCGGATATACCAGTTAGTCAACTGATCAATAAATCCGACAAATGGCTCCACAGCTAGGCTCAGATCATACTTGTCCATCCCCTCTTCCACTTGCTTGACAATTTGTTGCGAAAGCGAAAGAATCCATCGATCAATAACGGCATCAGGCTTTCCAAATGAAGTCTTCTTGGATTCCAGTCATAAATGCGCGCATAGGTAATGAAAAAGCTGTAAGCATTCCACAATGGAATCAATATCTGCCGTAAAACCAATTCCACTCCGCTTTCTGGAAATCACAGATCATCCGCTTTTACTGCAGGACTATGCATCATATAAAGCCTGACCGCATCCGCCCCATATTTATGGACAACTAAGGCCGGATCAGGATAATTCTTCAATCGCTTTGGACATCTTGGCGCCATCTGCAGCCAAAATAATCCCATTGACCACCACATTTTTAAAAGCAGGTTTGTTAAACAGGGCTGTAGACAAAATCGTCAAGGTATAAAACCAGCCTCGTGTCTGATCCAAGCCCTCAGCAATAAAGTCGGCAGGGAAATCCTTGATCAAAAAGCTCTTTGTTCTCAAAAGGATAATGATTCTGCGCATAAGGCATCGAACCCGATTCAAACCAGCAATCAAATACTTCAGGAATCCGCTTGAAGGTCTTTCCATTTTTCTGGAAGGTCAGATCATCGATAAAATGGCGATGCAGATCTTCGACTTTTGTGCCCTGTCAAATTCTTCCAATTCGGCCAAGCTGCCGATCACATGATTTCCCCATCTTCGGCTCGCCATATCGGGATGGGAGTCCCCCAATAGCGGTTGCGGCTGATGGCCCAATCGCGGGCATTTTCCAGCCATTTGCCAAAACGGCCATATTTGATATGTTCCGGGGCCCAGTGGATTTGACGATTGTTCTCCATCAGAGCCTCTTTGATTTTTTCCACCGCCACAAACCAAGTCGCCACGGCCTTGTAAATCAGCGGAGTATCCGAACGCCAGCAAAAGGGATAGCGGTGATGACAGGTCCCATGATGGACCACTTTCCCTTCTTTTTTAAGGCGTTTGATGATCTCCTTATCGGCATCTTTGACAAACATGCCCGTATATTCAGGAATTTCAGCAGTGAATTGTCCATTATTGTCCACCGGGCATGACAAGCTCGATCCCTTCCCGTCGGCAAGCATAAAAGTCCACTTCGCCAAAAGCCGGAGCGCATGCACAAAGCCTGTGCCTTCATCCAAAGCGATGCTTTCTTCCATAATGACTCGGAAAGCCCCCTGGGCGGCTTGATCGGCAAAATAAGGAAATAGAGGATGGTAGCGCTTGCCTTCGAAAGCTTTCCGGGAAATTCCGATAGAATTTCATAATCTTCAGCGTGTTTGTAATAGGTCGGAACAGCAGCCTTGGCCAAGATATAATGATGCCCTGTCGCGTTATCCCGCACTTTGACATATTCGATTTCAGGACCGGCCATGATGGCCAGGTTGGAGGGCAAAGTCCAAGGAGTAGTCGTCCAAACCAAAATAGAGGTATTCGGTTCATCGAGAAGCGGCAAAGCCACTGTCAAAGAAGGATCATCGACTTCTTTATAGTTTTCGCCCGCTTCAAAATTGGATAAGGGCGTTCCCAATTTGGCGGAAAAGGGCATAACTTTGAAACCTTCGTAAACAAAGCCTTTTTCATACAGTTGCTTAAATACCCACCAGACCGACTCCATGAAAGGCAGATCCATAGTGTGCAGGTTGCTCAAAATCGACCCAGCGGCCCATGCGATTGAAACCAGCGTTTCCATTCTTCGGTATATCGGAGAACAATTTTGCGGCATTCTTCATTGAAATTTGCGATGCCGAACTCTTCGATGGAAGCAGCTCCGGACAGATTATGAGCCTTTTCAATCTCCTTTTCGATCGGAAGGCCATGGCAGTCCCAGCCAAAGCGGCGCGGAACATGGAAGCCTTTCATCGTTTTATATCGCAGGACCACATCCTTGATGGTTCCGGCGAGATGGTGCCATAGTGGGGCAACCCGGTAGCAAAAGGAGGGCCATCGTATTGAGTAAACGAAGGACACCCTACTCTTTCATCTACTGATTTTTCAAAAATATGTTTTGCCTTCCAGAATTCTAAAATTCTCGATTCACGCTCATCAAATGTTTCATTGGGAATTTCTTTAAACATAATTGTGCCTTCTTACATATATCAATAAGGATACCTGATAGGCACATTAAAATCCAGGGATAAGCAAATCCCTGTATTCTTCTGTGGTAAATAAATAAATTTTTAACCACAGAGCACACAGAAGGCACAGAGAGGAAATTCGATCCTGCCGCTGTAGCGGCATGATCGATAGCTATCAATTGCGCGCTTTGCGCGCAATTGAATGTTTTGGGAATATGAAATTTATTCTATGAATCAGTCAGATTAAAAGGAAGGATTCTTCCCTCTCTGTGCTCTCTGTGTGCTCTGTGGTTAATAATTTCGTTCGTTTTATTTTTTTTCCAACTGTTTGGAAAGCAGGTTCAACCTCCTTAACAATAGCCACATGAAAATGACCATGAGGACCGAAGGGCCGCAAAGTAAAATCAAAAAGAGCAATAATGCCCCTTTCATCATTGCAGGGTCCAGCTTCAGTTTTCCTAAAAGCTCCGTGGCTTCTCCCACCACTTTGGCATTTTCCCTAATGACGGCGTTGCTTTTGGCAACTACATCCCGATTTTTTTGAATGACTTGGGTGGAATCGTTTACAGCACCCTGATTTTTCTCAATGGCTTTTGTGCTGTCCAATACAGCTGTCTGATTTTCAAGAATGGCACGGTTAGTTTTTCGGATCACCTCCTGGTTTTCCAGGATGGCCTGGTTGGCATTGGCAATGGCCTCACTGTTTCCGGCTATGACGCGAGTACTGTCTGCCACAGCATCCCGGTTTTTCCTGATGACCTGCGTACTTTGCGAAACGATGGCGGCATTGGCCCTGATGTCTTCATTGGCTTCCTGAATAGCCGCCCTATTCTCCTCAATGGCATGAGTAGTTTCTTTCAGGTTTCTTACCAGGTCGCAGCTGGATGCTAAAGCCAGCGCAAACAGTAAATAAAATTTTGAAATCTTCCTATTGAACATCACCTATCCTCCCATCTTATTTTTAGCCTTCCCAAAAATACTTTTTTTGTTTACAATGGAGTTGTTTCTCTATTACAAACTGTTTGATTAGAGTAACAATAATAAAAAATCGTTTAAATACAGGTATTTTAACCATGAAAATCAAACTTTTGTGTACAACCCTTGTACTCGCTGGTTTTTTTGTGTTAGGGCCAAAAGTAACTTTGGAAGCAGGCCATCATCATAGCCAAAGTCATTTTTCAGTAAATGTAGGGCCCCTGTTCCCCGTTTACCCAAGAAGCCAGGTAGTGGAATACTATCCCTCCACATATGTCGAGGAATACTATTACTATCCCAATGGACAATCTGTCGCGGTCTATCGCAATCCCCGTCCCGTTGTCAGGGAAGTACATACCTACCCTGCCCGTCCTTCCCTTTTTGGAGGACTTTCATGGGGCTTCTTCTTTAGATAACACAAAAAATATTTTCTTCCTGTTTTCTGCAGTTATTTTTAGCTGCAGAAAACGTTTATTCCCTTGACATACGATACTGGTAAAGAAAAGGGGGGGTTTGGGATAGTTCAAACTGATCGTTTTCACCAAAGTTGCTGTACACCTGCACCAGAGGATTTTCTCTGGCCTGTAAAGGTATGTTCAAAAGTACAAAATGGTAAAAGGTATCATTGTTTTCGCTTAAATAATCCCGCAGAGCTCCCCCTCCTCCCGTGATGATTTGCCATACTCCTCTCTTATATGACCGATCGTATAAAACTTCTTCTCCGCAAATATAGGCCCTTACATTATATTTCCTCAACAAATCCCAAAATTTATCCCTGTCCAGGCCATTTATATTGAGTCCTGGATTGATTCCAAAAGAGGCGGTAGTGGAGAAAACCGGATCTCCAGCTATGACAAAAACATAGTCGTAATCAGGAGCTTGATTTTCCAGCACTTGGTTCAGCCAGTCCAAAGCCTCTGCAGATAGAGCAGCTGTCTTGGGCTGTCCGGTTGTTTTGTCAAAATAGTCGGTCGACAGCAATATATATAACGCATTATCAATGACAACAGAATAGACCAATTGGTTGGAAGGTAAAAGGGTAGCCTTGTTCAGCTGAAAGACGTCGCGAAAGATCTCAGCTGTTTGCGGGCCTATGGACTCCTGGGCCCCCATGATCGGATATATCGCTACATCAGGGCCTAGATGCTCTCGTACAAATGAAGCAAACCCATTAAGGACTTCTTTAAAATGCCCAGCATTATAATATCCCTTTTCCTTTTCAATGACCTGATGGAAAATATTCTTATTCGAGGTAAAATCTACGTACGTATAATCGCTTCCGGAGCCTTTTTCCTCTTCAGAAATCAAACTATAGACAACATCGCCTGCAAAAAATACCGCTTTGGGTTGACTTTCCTTGATAAGGTTCAAAAGCTCAGACAAGATATCGGGGTTGAATCCTTTGGAACTTAGCTCCAATGCCGTCTGACCTAAAACAGCTACCCTATATCCCTTATGGGGTTTTTGTGAAAGGAGAGCTTTATATTTTTTTATTCTCTCGTTTTCATCAATAGCTTGAAGCAGCTGCGCAATTTCGGCATTTTCTAGATCGTGAAGTTCAGCCGAAAGGTAACTCTCATGTGTTTTTGATGGTTGTGGATCTGCCGCTTCCGTTTGGGACGATGCAAGATAGAATAGGGCAAGTAATAAGATGATTTTTCGCATATCTGTCTTCCTCAATTGATATAAAATAGCCATACATAAAAATTCATTTGATTTAAAGTGATAAATTTATGATATATGGAATTGTAATAGGAGGTAGTTCTATGAAAGCCATGGTTATTGACCACTTTGGAACTGAAGAGGCGCTTCATTTTAACGATATCCCCACCCCCAAACCCGCAGATAACGAAGTCCAGATCCAGGTATTTTATACCTCCGTGAATCCTGTAGACTGGAAAATAAGGGAGGGTATGCTGCAAAACCTGTTGCCTCACGAATTCCCTATCATCCCGGGATGGGACGCCTCAGGGAAAATAACAGATGTGGGAAAAAATATAACAAAATTCAAACCAGGCGATGAGGTATTTGCCTATTGCCGCAAACCGACTGTCCAATGGGGCACTTATGCCGAATATGTTTGCGTCGAGGGAGATCATGTGGCTTTGAAACCAAAAAATATCTCCTTTGCCCAAGCCGCCGCCATTCCACTGGCAGGACTGACCGCCTGGCAAGCCCTCTTCGACTATGCAAAACTGAATAAAAATGAAACCATCCTCATCCATGCCGGATCCGGAGGCGTCGGAGGATTTGCCATACAATTTGCCAAATATGCAGATGCAAAAATCATCACCACAGCCAGCCCTCAAAATCATGATTATGTAAAAAGCCTGGGAGCGGACTTCGCCGTCGATTACCACCATGCCAATTATATCAATGAAATCAAAACACTGGTCCCGGAAGGAGTAGATGTGGTCATAGACTGTATAGGGGGTAAAGCCATGGAAAACAGCCTGAACATCTTAAAGACAAACGGAAGGCTCGTAGGCATTGTGCGTCATTTGGATCCGAAGCTGACACAACCCAAAAAAGCCCAATTCAGTTATGTATTCGTCGAACCCAATGGCAACGAGTTGGCTAAAATCGCCTCTCTGATCGAACAAAAGGCCATACAACCTCCTTACATTCAGGAAATGCCTATTGAAGACGGAGCAAAAGCACAGGAAATGGTTAAAGAAGGGCACACCCGAGGAAAAATTGTCCTGAAAATCAAATAAAGACGCCTGCTAATACTGCATAGGACCCATGAACCTCCATTATCGCCGTTATTTCTGGAAAGAAGGCATCCCCATCGGATGTGACAGTGTTAACCCATTACAAACAAGTGAATCGTATAAAATCATCTCCGATCCCTACCGCAAACGGATCTCTATAGAAAAATATGCCTTTCTCCATTTTGATACCATCGTGTATGATAGTGCCTTGATAAATTTTAGAGAATTCAAAAAACCTGAACTGGCCTCGTGGCAAAAAAAAATAGAGAAAGACATACACGGAGTCACTAAAGGTTATATACGCAATCAGGAGGATCGGCTTGTGTTTATTGAAACCTATCAATTTCAGGAGGGATTGTGCCGGGAATGCCGGGTCCATTCGCCCCATGGAATTTTATTATCTGTTCATAAGATGTCCTATCGTCACTTGGGAGATCCATTCGATGGAGTGACCCTGTACGATTCTCGCTCTTGCCCTGTCGTAATTAAGCGTTATGTATTTGATGAGGAATGCCATCAATTTACAGATCTTATTGAAGAACAATGGGATATGTCCAAGGAAAAAGAATGCCTAAATTAACTTTTTGTACTACAGACCAGAGTTTTGAGATATCCAAAGGCACTGAATTGCTAACTGCATTTAAAATTCAGCCTCATATGCCCTTAAAGTTTGGCTGCACTCTAGGTCATTGCGGTGTTTGCTCCATTAAAGTTAATGCAGGCAAAGAGAATCTTAGTCCTCCCACACGGCAAGAAAAAACCACACTAAAAGAAAAGTACCTCGAAGGCTACCGTTTGGCCTGCCAATGCGCTCTCCTTGGAGATGTCGAATTAACACACCGCAAGTTAGATGCATAAGTCATTCTTCACCACTGAGCCAGTGAGATCACTGAGAAGATTTGAGATCTGGAGGATAGAGGGTAAAACTGTTTCGGCACGGCATTAGACACCTAATAATATAATCCTTCTCTCCCTCTCCTATCTCAAACCTCCTCAGTGATCACTGGCTCAGTGGTGACGAAATCCAAGACTTAGTTCCCAATTTTTCTGAATAACCATAAAAATAAGGAGATTATATGGATAATCGTTCGCTAGGTAATTTCGATCCTCAACAGTTGCCTGAATTACCCGACTCAGACAACGAATGGTACGATGAAAATAACGCACCTCCCGTTGGTGAGAGTCCCTCAACTAAAAAAACTAAAAAAGAAAAAGACCCCATTATAGATAGCCTAAGTGAAAGTTTTGGGCTACTGAAAAAGTTCTACGGTGAGGAGATTTATAAACAATCAAAAAAAGCAAAAAAAGAGTATAAAGAGACAAAAAAGGCGTATAAAGAATATAAAAGTAGTTTAAAGAAGCATGCCTCTCAACCAGATGGTTCTGAGAGCGTTAAAGAAAATGGTATTGAATCTGAATCCTTGGATAAAGTTAAAGCAGAAACCACTCCAGCTGAGAGTGCGACTCGTACGCGTAGTGTTGCTTTCTCAGGCCGGCGAGACTTTCTCATAAAACACATAGATGCTAAAATCGCAAAATTGGCACGAGAAATTGAACCAGAGAATCATCGCCTGTTATTTAAAATAAATCATGGTACAGTGACTATTAAAAATGGTAATATCCCTAAAATCACAGATTATAAAACAAAATATTATTTAAAACAAATATTAAAATTACAAGATGAAATAGAAAAAATAAATAATATGGATAGAACCGAGGTTAAACATGAAGTTGATAAACTATTAAATAAAAAAAAAGCTGAATCACAAAAATTGATGGTAACAGGAATTGCATGCACCTCTGTAATAGCTGCTATAACACTTCCCCTTTTACCTGTTTTCGGTGTTTGCGCCTTGGGAAAAGCGGCATGTAATCTTTCACATGATAGTTCCTATTATGAAATGCAAAAGCTCAAGAACGCTTCTACTGACCTGTAACTCTAGTTATCATCCAAAAATCTATTTTATTGCACTCCGCATCCAAAGTCATTTCCCCGGTAGGGGAAATGACTGCAGATCCAAACGCAGATGAAGCAAACGAAATTAAACCAATAGGCGAGATTTCTACGTCTTTTGCCTGAAGGTGAATAATTTATATATCGAACTCGTTTTATTCTTTTTATAAAAATTAAAAAAATAATTGTCTTGTAAAGTTATCTTTTTGATATAATAATATTTAAGAAGGTTACTTTATAATTTAAAAAGGAATTAAATTATGGATATTAAAGATCTTGAAGAGTATATGCTAGATGAACTATGCGAACAAGAATACACTGAACATAAATTAGTGGATAAAAAAGCCTTAAAAGAAAAACATAGGCTCGAATTAAACGAGATCAAAGGGCTGGTCTCAAAAAAAATTGCCGATGGATATCTAGTCCTTCATACGCTATATAAAAACCAGGGAAAACCGCAAAATATTCCTTTCTTGGAAGATGATTTTTTTACCCCATTTGCCGATTTCTCTTACGTATTTGGTTTATTAGAAGATACAGAAGAAGATAAAAATATTAGCGAGCTCTTGGGAATATCACCCGATTCCCTAGAGAAAACGTATCTTCTCACTCTGCCTCTTTTCGAAAAAGGCCACTATGAAGAAGCAAGTAATGCCTTGTATCTCCTAAATTTCCTTTATCCTACCGGTCCGGAATTTGTACTGGCCCTTGGTCATGCCGAATACCATTGTGGAAGAATCAAGGAAGCAGCCACAATCTATTGCCAGGCTTTTGAATTGACTCCTACCGATCCTACCCCCTTAAACTATGCCCTTTATTGCTATAATCAATTGGGTGATAAAGAAATGGCAAATGAATGTATGGAGAAATTTAAGAGGATGGCTCAGAATCAATAGTAGCCAACGTCTCCTCGCAAAAACTATAAAAAATGGGGTTTATATAATAAGGAGGTTATATGAGCAATCCTTTAGGTAAGCGGCCTGATCTTTATACTTTTGATCCTAATAAATTGCCAGATCTGCCAAAAACTCCAATAGAACCAGGACACAGTCCCAGTTCCCCATCCACTACAATTAATGAGGGAGTGCCTCCTCCTACGTCTATTCCTCAGAAAGTTACCATTCAAGCACCTATACCTGCAAAGCAACCTGCCACTACTATACCTCAAAGCGGCCATACAGTTCAGCAGCCTTCCAAATCTTCTGATACGAAAGTAATAAAAGCAAATTTATTCAATTACATGAAAGCCAAAGATGAATATAAGAAAGCCATGCGCGAGTTTGAAATAGAGAGAAATAAAGTACAAATGCAAGCAGATCCAGACAATGAAGCAAGTGTTGAAAAACCGCAAGAATTGATAGATTTAAAAGAAAAATTAGACGAGAAACAAGAAGTGCTTAAAAAAGTAACCCCATATGCTATGAAAAGCCTAAAAAGTGATATGGGTACAATTGCAATGATTTTTAAAGGAATATTTTTTGCATATGAAGCGAAAAAATTAGAATATAATAAATTAGTTGAAAATAAAGATACAGCAATAATTAAATTAAAAGAAGATAAAAAAAAACAAATTCGAAAAAAAATAAACGAATTGACGGATAATATACCCCAGAATGTACTTAGTGCTTTGACGCAAGTGGAAAGGTTTGAAGATGAAGAGATTAAATTAAAGGATCCAAATGTTGATTTTAATAAAAAAAATGATATTACATATCAAAGAAAGACCGCTGGCAGAGAAATCAAAGGGAGTATAAAAAATTACACCCTCGCAGAAAACTATAGAAAAAGTGAAGTTGGGAAATTAAGAACTCAATTGATAGCAAAGGAAAAAACCTTAAAAGATGAGAATATAACAGAAGATGAGATCAAAGCATTTTTAAGTAAGAAAAAAGCTTCAGTGCATTCTTCGGGTGTAGCCGCAGGTGTATTATTTCCTTTTATAGCTATTGCAGCAAGCGCTTTTTTACCCTTATGGGGAATATTGGCAATTGGAAATGCTGTTTGTTCAGAAATCACTGGAGGAGAAAATCTTGCAGGAACTGACGTAGATCAGGATGAAAAAATATCCGATTTGAGTAAACAAGCACACGAGAAAGCCAGTGGCAGTGGTGCCTAAAAAGCTCCATTTTTTATTGCACCGTTTCCACTGGGGTAAATTGGGTGAACGAGTCGTAGTAGCCTTTCGTGACTTTATTGCCTTTATAGTACCAGTCGATGGATTTGTGACCTTCATGGTATGTGATAGAAGAGCCATGAAGCAGGTCATCTTTCCAAGTTTGTTCTTGCACAACAATAGCTCCATCTTTATAGACTTTTCCGATCCCATTTCTTATCCCATTTTTATAGGGAATATCTTGCGATTTTTGCCCATCAACAAATAGGGTCGTCATGCCTTCCTGCTTTCCGTTGGCCCAGGTTTCAATGGACTTGGGCTCGCCTCCAGGCAGATACGTTTTTCTTATCCCATCCACAATGCCATTTTTATACGGAGTGATTTCTTTCGGAGAACCATTGGGATAATACGTTGTGCGCATTTCCACTTTCCCGTCCTTAAAGGAATCGGTGAATATTAATAACCCAAAGGTATCGCGCTGTGATTTTAAGCCTGCACCTTCTTGGATGCCTGTCAGACGGGTGCCATTGGGATCATAGTATTCGGCATAGGCCAATAAAGAACCTGCCCATTTCTCGTAGCTTTTTAGCTGGCCATTGTCGTACCATTGGGTGACTACCATGTGCTCCGGCTGGTCATATTCGATCTTCTTTCGAGGATTGCCGGAAGGATAATAAAACAGGACGCGCATCAGCCTATCCTGTGAATAATATTCCGATCTTTCAATGGTCTGGCTTTTGGGAAAAGTATACGTCGTTTCCCCTTCAAGTCTGCCAAAGTAATACGACTTCGTCGTTATGATCCCGCTGTCGGATATCGTCACGGCCTGGCCTGACTGCCCGGTTTGTTCCCAATGCTCCTTTGGCATTTCCACGCCATATTCATGCACATAGAACTCATCGACAATCCCATCTTCATAGGAAACAGGAGAAGGTGTGCACCCCATTGCTATAATACAAATTGCTGCCGATCCAAAAACAAAATTTCTCTTTTTCATAGTTTCCAACCTGTGTTGTTATTTAAGACAAGATGCGACCTGGCTGACAATTTTCGCATGGACGCTATCCACTTCTTCTTGTTCCAGAGTTTTTTTATCATCTCTGTACACAAAACGCAAGGTGAGATTTTTTACATCTTTCCCAATTTTCTCACTGCGATACAAATCCCATACTTTTACTCCCTTCAACAGAGGCGCTTCGATGGCGCGGATCAATTCCAAAACCTGTTCCACAGGATAACTTTCAGGCAAAGTAACAGTCCAGTCCCGCTCGGAAGAGGGATAAACCGGCAAGGGGACCATCCGGCCTTCCGGTTGGCGCAGTTTTAAAAGTTCCTGCAGGTTAAATTCAGCAAAATAGATCCTCTGCGGTACATCCAACCGCCTCTGAATGGCCGGATGTATTTCACCTAGAGACCCTACTTCCAAATCGTTTACATAAATCCCTGCCTGGCGGCCAGGATGAAAGACGGATAGAGTGTTCTCTTTAAACGAAGGATTGCCGATCCGCAGCTCCCGAAAAAGGGCCTCAAGGATACCTTTAAGATCAAAAAAATCCACATCTTCCGGCTTTCTGTCCCAATGATACGGCCGAACTTTCCCGGTGAGAATGATTCCTGCTACGGAGGGCTCTTTATATTGATCTCCCTGTCTGAAATGGATCCTCCCCACCTCAAACCCGCTGATATGGGGGTTTTGATGGTCATAGTTGTATTTGACAGCCTGCAACAACCCGGGCAGCAAGGAGGTCCTCAGGACCGATTGTTCAATGGACACGGGGTTCAGTACCCGCACTAAGGCTTCTTCAGTCACTTCCGTATCCTGAACCTTATTCATGAGGGCCGGGCCTATCAAATCACACGTCAAAAACTCCTGCAGGCCAAAAGCCAGAAGATGGCGCCTCACTTCCCTTTCAAAAAGAAATATCGGAGAGTGGTCCATCTGCGTTGCCTGATAGCGGGCTTCCTGGATTGGGATTTTATCATATCCATAGAAACGGGCCGCTTCTTCAAACAGATCTATTTCGGCATGGATATCCACCCGATAAGTAGGGACAGTGACTTTAAAAGCGTCATGCCCATTCCAATGGCAATGGAAGCTGAGCTTCTGAAAAATGGCCTCCACTTCGCTTACCCCAAGATGGGTGCCTAATACGTTATTCAACTGGTTCAACCGGCAGGTAATGACCTTGGACGGGAACTCCTGTTCCTTTACATCCAGGATGCCTCCGACCACTGTCCCGCCTGCGATTTCCTGTATCAGCATGGCAGCCCTGTCTAGGACCATCGTTAGGGCGTTCGGATCGCATCCCCTTTCAAAGCGCTTGGAGGATTCGGTGCTTAAACCCAATCTTTTGCCTGTTTTGCGAATGGAACCGGGCTGAAAATAGGCGGCTTCCAGGAGGATGTTATTTGTGGCATCGCCCACTTCCGAGTTTTCCCCTCCCATGATCCCCGCTATCGCAATCGAGCGGTCCCTGTCCGCAATCATCAGATCGGAATCTGTCAACACCCGGACCTTGCCATCCAACGTAACAAATTTTTCCCCTTCTTCTGCCATGCGAACGATCAGCTCTTTTTCTCCGATCAGATCAAAATCGAACGCATGCAGCGGATGCCCCCATTCCAGCAGGACATAATTCGTGATATCGACCACGTTGTTTATCGAGCGTATGCCTGAGGCTTCCAGTCTTGTCTTCAACCAATCTGGAGACGCTTTCACATCGACATTCTGCAATAGCCTGCACGCATACCTGGGGCATCGGACCTTATCCCGTACCTGAACTTTCACATGGCGCCCGATCGCGTCGTGAAAATCTTCATTGAGCACCCTCTCAGGAAGCTTCAACGGAACATTTGCCGCAGCAGACAGCTCTCTGGCTATCCCAATATAGCTATTACAGTGGGCCAGATTGGGTGTTAAAGAAATGTCAAAGATAGTGTCTCCGTAAATTTCAGAAACATCCGTCCCTTCTTTGATATGTTCTGCAAACTCCAAAATACCTACATGATCGTCAGACGATGGCTGCCGGGCCGGCTTCAACCACGCGGCCGGAGACCGTGTCGCCCACTTTGTGCTCGGCGATGTACTCGTCAATGCTGGTGGGGATGAGCTGCTTCATGCTGAGGCGAATCTGGCGCTTGCCGGCATCGATGGCGAGCACCTGCGCCTGCACCACCTGCCCCGCGCGCAGAACTTCTGACGGATGATTCAGGCGGCGATCGGCGACGATTTCGCCGATGTGGACCATGCCCTCAACGCCCTCGGCAATCTGCACGAACGCGCCGAACGGCATGAGCTTGGTGACGGGGCCCTCGACCTGCGCGCCGATGGGGAACCTGGATGCGACATCGGTCCACGGATCGGTGAGGGTCTGCTTGAGGCCGAGGGAGATGCGGCGCTGTTCGGGATGGATATTGAGAATGACGGCGTCAACGCGCTCGCCGGGCTTGAGGATGTCGGACGCGATGCGGACCTTCTTGCCCCACGACATCTCTGAGACGTGGATGAGGCCCTCAATGCCGGGCTCGATCTCAACGAAGGCGCCGAAGTCAGTGACGCGCGTGACCGCGCCGCTGATGCGCTGGCCGGCGGCGTAGCGCTGCGGGACGGCTTCCCACGGCTCCGCCTGGAGCTGCTTGAGACCGAGAGACAGCTTCTTTGTCTCGGGATCGATCTTGAGGATTTTGACGTCGAGCTGCTGGCCGATGGAGAGGACGTCTTCCGGCTTGGCGATGCGCGACCAGGCGATGTCTGAGACGTGAAGCAGGCCGTCGATGCCACCGAGATCGACGAAAGCGCCGTAGCTCATGAGGCTGCGGACGGTGCCGGGGACCACGTCGCCCTCGCGCAAGCCGGCGTGGCGAGCTTGGGCGGCGGCGAGCGCCTGTTCTTCCAGCACCGAGCGACGATCGACGATGACGTTTTCGTCGGCCACGTCGAGCTTGGTGATGCGGACGGTGACCTGCTGGCCGACGAGGGCTTCGAGTTCGGCTGCATCGCGCGCGCCGGAACGGCTGCCGGGCATGAATGCGCGTACGCCAACGTCGACGCTGAGGCCACCCTTGATTACGGCGGTGACGGTGCCGGCGATGGCGAGCCGCTGGTTGAATGCGGCCTCGAGCGCCGACCAATCTTTCGGGACGGCGATCTTGAAGCGCGAGAGCTGGTAGTAGCCTTCCTCGGTGCGGCCGGTGATGGATACGGGAAAGGTGTCGCCGGGGTTTACGGCGGCGGCATTGTCAGGGAATGCGGAGCGCGGCAGTGCGCCCTCCATCTTGTAGCCCACGTCGAGGAGGACGTTCTCCGGCGTGATGGAGACGACGGTGCCCTGGAGCGTGGGGCCGGCCTCGGTGCGGTGCTTGTGGGTCTTTTCAAATTGCGCGAGGAGGTCGGCGAAGTCTTCCTGCGGCTCGTCGGCTTCGATGGCCGGCTCGGAGGCTGGCTCGGGGGCTGGCGCTGGTGCTGCGGCGGCTGGTGCTGCGGGTGGTTCTTCAGCCAGCACGGGTTCTGCAGAAGTCAAAGAAGCGTTGACCACCTCGTACGACGGCGCGATGGAAAGGGCCTCGCCCGTGGTGGGTTCCTCGGTGACTTCAGCGGGCTGAGCGGGGGCGGCTTCGGGAGCGGACTGGTTTTCCGGAGAGGTCTGGTCGGTCATGGCGGCTACGGCACTATTGTTTCACGGCGGGGCGACTGCTGGAGGTGCGAACCGCAAATGGCCGCAGGGAGGGCGAGAGAAGGGCAAGGGCAAGAGCAAGAGCAGAAGCAAGTGCAAGAGCAAGAGCAAGAGCAAGTGCAAAAGCAAAAGCAAGAGCAACAGCAGATTCCCGGAGGGAATGACAGAAAGAAAAGCAAGAGCAAGAGCAAAAGCAAAAGCAAGAGCAACAGCAGATTCCCGGAGGGAATGACAGAAAGAAAAGCAAGAGCAAGAGCAAAAGCAAAAGCAAAAGCAAGAGCAACAGCAGATTCCCGGAGGGAATGACAGAAAGAAAAGCAAGAGCAACAGCAAGAACAAGAGCTCGACTATGGGAACTCATCAACGCGCGGCGGCTTGCCGTGCGGGACCGCTGCGTCTCCCTTGTCGTTGATGACGTGCGTGATCTCGCCCAGGTTGTCGAGTGCGATGGTCATCTCATGGTGGAAGCGAATGCCGGGCTTGACGGGGACCTCGATGGCACGGGTGAGCTTCACGTTGGGATGGCGGAAGACGGAGTAGACGCCGAGGCCCCAGGCTTCGTGCGTGGTTACGCTGTCCGCCACTTTGTAAGAGGCCCAGCCGTTGACGCCGGGGGCTGAGGTGAAGGCGGCCTGGGTGGGTGGGTCGTAGGGAATTTCAGACTGATAGAAATAAGTGCGGCCGGCGTCGCCGTTCCACAGCACCTGGAACTGCTGATGGTGCTCGACAAAAAGGCCGTAAGCGGTGACGCGGTTGCCGTTGACGACGAGGCCGTTGTTGGAGAGGTTCTGGTCCCAGCCCACGCCCTTGCCGTGATCGGCGCGCCAGATCCAGGTGTGGTCGACGATCGTGTCGTTCGAGTTAATGCGCAGGTTGACGTCGGCGCGGCCCACGCCGGCGCCGCCCACCCGGAAGAAAACATCGTGCAGCGAGATGGGATTCTTGGAGTGATTGGCGTGGCTGCCTTCCGTACCGATTTCAGCGAGGACGGGGGATTTGGTTTCGCCCGCGTCAATGAGGAGGCTGGCAAGGATGATGCCGTTGGCGTCGGCGGTGGTGATGGCGGCGGCGCCGTTGATGGGCTTGAGCGTGGCAAAGCCGAGACCGAGGACGACGGTGTCGGCGCGACGTGACGCGGATGGGTTCGGAGAGCGAGTAAATGCCGGGCGTGAAGAGCAAGTTCTTGCCGTGCGCTAGTTGCGTATTGATGGCTGCGGCAGAGTCGTCGGGCCTGGCGATATAGAAGCGGCTGAGGGGAATATCGCGACCCGGCGTGCTGCCGCCGTGCCACGTGATGCCGGAAGAGTCTGCATGGAGAGCGGGCACGCGCACCATCCACTGGCCGCCGCGTGCCGACGTAGAGAAATGGCTTTTCACGAACGATGGGCGTGACCGCGACCTTGGTGTATGGCGGCGAAGGCCACTCGCCCTGCGGCTCGCCTTTTACGCCGACGAAGACCATGTTCCAGTTGGAGCCGGTCCAACTTTTCCACTCAGCATTGCGCGAGAGCCATTGCTGCTGCGAGCCGGAGTCGACGTTGCCGTCGATGAGGGAGTCGGAGATCCAGCCGCCGGAGGCCCAGCCGCGGTGCTGATGGAGAACGAGATTGCCCGCGATATGCATGCGGCGGAGAAAGACGGCCTGCGAAACAGCCCATTGCATTTCACCGCCGGTGGGCGTGATGGAGAAGCCCTCCACGCCGCGCCAGAAGGTGCAGGTGGCGTTGTTGCGCGGGAGGCTGGCGTCGGCGTGGACGTTGCCGGTGATGTGGACCGCGTCCGGCGTTGCGCCAAGGCCGACGACCTGCGTGTAAAAGCCGATGGGGATGTCGAGTTTGTATTCGCCGGGCAGGAAGAGGATGGCGTTGCGCTCGGTGCCGAATTCGCTGTGCTGCTGGACGGCGTAGATGGCGTCAATCTGGCGCTGCATGTTGGCGGCGGGCATGGAGGGCGAGAAGACGAGGACGTTGGGACCGAGATCGGGAGCGGCCTTGGATGCGGGTTGGGCGCCGGCGGAATGACACATCAAAAAAGCAGCGAGAAGCGGCAATAGAGGAATGCGCGCGACGGAAACGTGATCCATGCGCAGTGTTGTGAACATAGCGGAAAGCCTTTCGCGATGGCGACGCAGCCGATGGATTGGACGAGAGGTATCGTACGCGGTTTGGGCAGTTCCCGCCAACGCGCCGCGGGGTTTGAGCGCGCGCGAACGCTTTGTTTGCGCGCTTTACATACTGAGCGGGGAGAGCGAGAATTGCACGTCAACCGAAAGGGACAATATGACGACCTCATTTTCGCGGCGGGATTTTGTACGCCTGGGCGCGGCGGCAGCGGCCGCTGGGACGGTCGCGTCCGCAAAGGCGGAGAAAACGATTACGCTCGCGGTGGCAATGCAGGCGGCGGCGGAACGGAAGATTCGTTTTGTATCCATCGGCACGGGTATCCGCGGATGCGATCTGCTGCGCTCCGCGGCGAAGGTACCGAATTGCGAGTGCGTGGGAACCGCGGACCTCTACACGATGCACCAGAGGGCGGGGCAGGAGGCGTACGGCAAGGATGTTCCCACGGTGCGCGACTATCGTTCGCTGCTGGACCGCAAGGATGTGGATGCGGTGATTGTTGCGGTGGCGGATTTTCAGCATCGGCGGGTGGTGCTGGACTGCCTGGATGCGGGCAAGGATGTCTACTGCGAGAAGCCGATGAGCCATAACGTGGCGGACGGGCTGGCCATGGTGGATGCGGTCGCGAAGAACAAGCGCATTTTTCAGGCGGGCAGCCAGCGCGTGAGCAACGTGGTGTTCAGCAAGGCCGCGGAAATGGTGAAAGCGGGGCGGCTGGGCGAGATCACGCTGATTGAGGGCCACACGGATCGCAACTCCAACTCCGGCGCGTGGGTGTATCCCATTGCGCCGGACGCGAGCGCGGAAACCATTGACTGGAGCGCGTGGTTGCGTGATGCGCCGGAGCGGCCGTTCGACGCGGCGAGGTTTTTCCGCTGGCGCTGCTTTGCCGATTACGGCGAGGGCGTGGCCGGCGACCTCTACGTGCATCTGCTCTCAGGCATGCAATGCGTCAGCGGGATCAATGCCATACCCAGCCGCGCGTATTCCACAGGAAGCCTGACCCACTTCAAGGACGGCCGCGACTTTCCTGATCTGCTGGCGACGCTTTACGACTACCCCGGCGTGACGGTGAGCCTGCACTGCAACCAGAACAACGATGGCGCGGGCGACAGCACGATCTTTTACGGACACGAGGGGACGCTGGCCATCAAGGGCAGCGCGCTCACATTTACTCCGCAGAACACGCGGCCGCAGCCGGAGTGGTACTCGATTGACGGCTGGACTGCGGAGGCAAAGAAGAAGTACTACGACGACTGGTGGGCGGCGCATCCGCAGAAGAGTGGCGAGCCGGCGCTGACCGAGACCTTTGCGCCGCCCGCGGGCTACGATGATACTGCCGCGCATCTCGGCAATTTTTTCCGCGCAGTGGAAACGCGGGAGAAGGTGCTGGAAGACGAAGTGTTCGGAAACAACACTGCGATCGCATGCCACATGGCGAATTACTCGTATTTCCATCGCGCGACGGCGGTGTGGGATGCTGAGTCGAAGACAATCAAAAGCTGACGGCTCCAGGGAGGCCGCAATCATGAGCAGCGTATCGCGGAGGATTTTTTTGAAGACTACCGGCGCAATTGCGGCGGCAGCGTACCTGGGGCGTGAAGCAGGCGCGGCAGGGCTCGACATGCCGGTTGGAACGCAGCTCTACTCTGTCCGCAGCCTGCTGCCCAAGGATTTTGACGGCACGCTCAAGCAGGTGCGCGACGATGGCTACCAGGTTGTGGAGGCGGCAGGGTATTTTGGCAAAACCGCGGTGGAGTGGAAGCACTCAATGGATACCGCGGGGCTGCGCTGCATCAGCACGCATCACACGCTGGCCGATCTAAAGACCAAGCTGAGCGAGTTTACGGATTACGGCCATGCCATCGGGCTCGAGTACATGATCTGTTCGTGGATGGGGCTGCATCGCGATCCCACGAAGAAGGGCGAGCCTACGCTCGACGATTGGCGCTGGGCGGCCGACCAGCTCAACGAGATTGGGCAGAAGGTGAAGGCTGCGGGAATGCAGTTCGGCTATCACAATCACTGGGTGGAGTTCGGAACCGAGAACGGCGTGGTGTTTTTTGACGAGTTGCTGAAGCGCACCGATCCCAAGCAGGTGGTATTCGAGATGGATTGCGGCTGGGTGGTAGCGGGCGGTCACAACCCGGTGGAATACCTGAGCCGCTCGCCGGAGCGCTTCCCGCTGTTGCACGTGAAGGACCTGGTGAAGCAGCCGGATGGGAAATGGAAGCCGGTGCTCATGGGCAAGGGCATGATCGATTACCATCCGATTTTCAAGGCCGCTACAGGATTGAAGCAGTACTTCATCGAGCAGGAGGAGTACACGTTCAATCCCATTGAGGACCTGCGGCTGGACGCCGAATACATGAAGAACTTCAGCTTCTAAGTTAGTCTTGGAGCATGAATGTTTTCGACGAGAAGCGGGCGGAACTGGAGCAGCACGAGTTCATGATGGGTCGGGAGCGCGGGCGGCTGGCCGTTGCGCTGGACTTGCTGACCGATTCGCTGATCATGGTGGGGCAACACGGGGTGTATTGCGCGTCAAGCCGGAATCCGCAGAAGCCGGCGCTGGACCTTCAGGCTGTGCTGAGCGGCATGGAGGGTGCGAAGGCGCTGATCCAGAGTGTGATGGAAGAGTTGCGAAAGAGCAGGGAACAGGCAACGGGCAGCGCGCAGAGCGATTAAGGCGGGGCGGCAAGAAGGCCCGCGAGTCCGAAGTGGGCGGAAATACGGTATCCTTGTAACAGTGTGCGCCCGTAGCTCAGCTGGATAGAGCGAACGCCTCCGGAGCGTTAGGTCGGGAGTTCGAATCTCTCCGGGCGCACCAGACCTTCCAAATCTTTCATCCGGCCGCTTTCCCGCGGCTGCTCTCAAAAATATCTACAAACTCGCGGTAGTGCGCGGCGATCTGCGCGACGGCGGTTTCGCGCGACGATTTGCCGGCGTGCCACGCTGAGAGCGGCGCCCAGAAATCGGTGCGGCCGACGGCAAAGCCGATGAACCCCGGCACCGATGCGGCGGTGGTGAGCCATTCGCGCACCTTCTGCTCGTTTTCGCCGCGCCCAAGAATGATGCAGCCGACGCGGTCGCGGCCGTTGCGGCGCGCGGCAGTAACGATCTTCTCGCAGTCCTCGCGCAGGTCGAGGCCCTCGATCTTCCAAACGTCGGGCTCAGCGCCGCCATCCTGCAACTGCTCGATTGCCTGGATCATCAGTCGCGGACGAATCTCGAGATCGTATGCAGACTTGTCGCCGTGGACGCTGTCGAGCTGGGCTTTCTCCGGCGGCACCAGGATCTCAAACATGAACAAGCTGCGATTGGCATTGCGCAGATAGTCGGAGAGGCGATGCAGGCGCTCGGTCTGTCTCTTGTTGAGGGCCTCATCGCCCTCAGGGTTATAGCGGACCAGCACCTTGCTGAACGTGGGGTGAAAGGCTTCAATGTGCGCGGCGAAATCGTCGCCGTACTCGAAGTCGAATTCTTCCTGCCCACTCTTCTCCGCGGGACACGCCGTAATGAAGCCCTGGCTGGCGGCGTCGCGCAGGATGGCGGCGCCGAATTGCTCATCCACTAGCAGCCCGGCGCTGGCCTTGGGCACGCCTTGCTCCACGGCCAATTTGAATCCGTCATAAATGATTTGTTTGGCGGCGGCAATCTGCGCGGTCTGGTCCGCGTTCAGATCGCCGTGCCAACCGAACATTCCGGTTTCAAACGAGCCGCGATGGTCGAAGGGAAGAATGTAGAGAGGATGCTCAAATCCACGCGGGTTCATAGCTACTCCATTGCTGTTTAAGGGCGCGACTTGCGATAGCGCCGAATCAGATTGTTGGTCGAGCCGTCGTGGTGGAGCTCCGGCTCTGCGCTGCTTTCAAGCTCGGGCACAATGCGCTGCGCCAGTGCTTTGCCGAGTTCGACGCCCCACTGGTCGAACGAATTGATCTGCCAGATCACGCCCTGGGTGAAGACGCTGTGCTCGTATAGCGCCACCAGTTTGCCCAGCACCTCAGGAGTGAGGCGATCGGCGAGGAGCACGTTCGACGGGCGGTTGCCTTCAAACACGCGATGCGGCACCAGCCAATCCGCAGTGCCTTCGGCCCGCACCTGCTCGGCGGTCTTGCCGAACGCGAGCGCCTCAGACTGCGCGAAAACATTGGCGATGAGCAGGTCGTGATGATGCCCGAGCGGATTGAGCGCGCGGCTGAACGCGATAAAGTCGCACGGGATGAGGCGCGTTCCCTGGTGGATCAACTGGTAAAACGAGTGCTGGCCGTTGGTGCCCGGCTCGCCCCAGTAGATGGGGCCGGTCGCGTAATTGACGTGCGCGCCGGCCAGCGTGACGTGTTTGCCGTTCGACTCCATTGTGAGTTGCTGAAGATATGCCGGGAAGCGCTTGAGGTACTGCTCGTAAGGCAACACGGCAACTGTCTCTGCGCCGAAGAACTCGGTGTACCAGACGGTGAGCAGTGCCAGCAGCACCGGCAGGTTGCGCTCGTACGGTGTGGTGCGGAAGTGCTCGTCCATCTCGTGAAAGCCCGCAAGCATACGCTCAAAATTTTCCGGGCCGATGGCAATCATGGTGGAAAGGCCGATGGCGGAGTCCATGGAGTAGCGGCCGCCGACCCAGTCCCAGAAGCCGAACATATTCGCTGTATCGATGCCGAACTTCGACACCGCATCGGCGTTGGTGGATACGGCGACGAAGTGTTTGGCGATCGCAGACTCCTCATGCAGGCCAAGCAGCAGCCATTCGCGCGCGGTGTGCGCGTTGGTCATCGTCTCCAGCGTGGTGAAGGTCTTGGAGGAAACAATGAAAAGGGTCTCAGCGGGATCGAGGTCGATCACCGCCTCGGCAAAATCCGTAGAGTCAACATTGGAGACGAATCGAAACGTCAGGTTGCGATCGGAGTAGTGGCGCAGCGCCTCGTACGCCATGACCGGCCCCAGATCGGAGCCGCCGATGCCGATGTTGACCACGTTGCGGATCGGCTTGCCGGTGTGGCCCTTCCACTCGCCGCTGCGGATGCGCCGAGAAAACGCTGCCATGCGGTCGAGCACTTCATGCACCTTGGGCACTACGTCCTCGCCATCCACGCGGATGACCTCGCCCCTGGGCGCGCGCAACGCAACGTGAAGCACTGCGCGATTCTCGGTGATGTTGATCTTCTCGCCGGCGAACATCGCCTCAGTGTGCTGGCGCAGTCCGGACTGCTCTGCCAGCTCGATGAGCAGGCGCAGCGTTTCGTCGGTGATCCGGTTCTTCGAGTAGTCGAGGAAAAGGCCGGCAGCCTCTGCCGTCATGCGTTCGCCGCGCTCGGGATCGGCAGCGAAGAGCTCGCGAAGATGCGTTTGCCCGATGCTCTTTGCGTGTGCTTCCAGCTCGGTCCACGCCTTGCGTGAGGTGAGAGGTGCGAGTCCTTCAACTGCGGATGCCATGCATGATCCTTTCGATTCCGTGGGTTCGATGCGGGCTGATGTGGTGGAGTTTCAAGCGGAGCCGCCCGCGCCGGCATGCGGTTTTTCGTCGGGAGAGCCCGCGCCAACATTATATTGAGTTGCCAGTTGCAGAAATGTTGCAACCTGTTCTTCGGTCCAGGCTTGATCCTTGCCCAACTCATGCGCCATCAGGGCCGCGGCGGCCGGCGCCATGCGTTCTGCCGCCGCGACATTCAGCAGCAGCGCGCGCGTGCGACGCGCCAGGGCGTCATCGAGTGTTCGCGCCATCTCCTCGCGCGCGGCCCACACAATCTGCGCTCCCATCACCGGCAATTCCGGGTCGAGCGGCTCGCCGAGCGCCGGCTCTGCCGCGGCGATCGCTCGGACTTCATCCGCATTCGCGCCATACACAAGCAGCGGATCGCAATCCTCTGCGCGAAAAGGACAGCCGGTTTCCGCCGCCTCATCCTCCGGCGCAACGTAGCCGTGAATCCGCAGATCGCGCGTGATGCACGCGGCGTCATCCAGCCGGCCAAGCGTGATGGCATGGTTCACTGCGTCCTCAGCCATGTGGCGATAGGTGGTCCACTTGCCGCCGACGATTGTGAGCAGCCCCGATGCATCGATGTGAATGGTGTGGTCGCGCGAAAGTGCGCTGGTTGACCTGGTGTCAGATCCGGCGGCCTTTACCAGCGGCCGGATGCCCACGAATGCGCTGAGAACATCACTACGTTGCGGAGGCCGGCTGAGGTACTGGGCTGCGGTTTCCAGGATGAACTCGATCTCGTGCTCGAACGGCGCCGGCTCGTATGAGGGCTCGTCGATGGGCGTGTCGGTGGTGCCCACCAGGGTGTGACCGTGCCACGGGATTGCAAACAGCACGCGGCCATCGGAGGTGTGCGGCACCATGATTGCGGTGTCGCCGCGCAGAAAGGAGCGATCAAACACCAGGTGAATGCCCTGGCTGGGCGCCAGCATGGGACGCGCATCCGGCTCAGCCATGCGGCGAACTTCATCGGCAAAAATGCCCGCGGCGTTGATCACCACGCGCGCCCTGGCATGCAACTGCTCGCCGGTTTCGCGTTCGACGATGTCGACCCCATTGATGAATCCATCGGAATCGCGCGTCACTGCCGCGGCGGCAGCGTAATTGAGCACCGCAGCGCCGTGCTCGGCCGCTGTGGCCATAAGCGCAATCAACAGCCGCGCATCGTCAAACTGGCCGTCGTGGTAAATCACGCCTCCGCGAAGGCCGTCCTGGCGAATGTTGGGCAGCAGTTCGAGCGTCTGCTTGAGCGAGAGAATTCGCGAACGTCCGAACCCATACTTGCCCGCGAGCAGGTCGTAAATCTTGAGACCGATGCCGTAGAAGGGCGTCTCCCACCACTCGTAATTGGGCACCACGAACGGCAGATCGTGCACCAGGTGCGGCGCGTTTTTGAGCAGAATGCCGCGCTCCTTCAGCGCCTCCATCACCAGCGACACGTTGCCCTGCTCCAGATAACGCACCCCGCCATGCACCAGCTTGGTGCTGCGGCTTGAGGTGCCCTTGCCGAAATCTTCGCGCTCCAGCAGGAGAACGGAGAAGCCGCGGCTGGCCGCGTCCACGGCGACACCGGCGCCTGTAGCGCCGCCGCCGATCACTACGATGTCCCACGGCTCGGTGCGGTCGCGCAATTGCGCCAGCATGGCGGCTCGATTCATCGCTCTCCTCCCGCTGATCAGATTAACTCCGCCGGCTGCGTGTGCCGGTGATGGCGCCATTTAGACTGGAGGCTGGCCGGGCGCATATTTGATGCCGCGGCAGGAACGTTGTTATGCACTTTCATTTTCCATTCACAGTGCCGGCCATCCTATGGACGCTGACATTTGCGGCGCACCTGGTGTTGCTGGTGGTGCTCATCGGCCGCGAGCGCATGGCGCGCTTTCCCTTGTTCACTGCCAGCATTGCGCTCATTGCGCTTCGCCTGCTTGTGGTGCGGCTGCTCATGGACCGGCTGCCGCAGATCACCTTCGCGTGGATCGCCATTGTCCTGCTGGATGTTTCGGGGTTTCTGGCACTGATGGTTGTGGTGGAGATGGCGCGGCGCGCGTTCGGCACGGCGCGGCGGCAATCGTGGCTGGCCGGCGCATTTTTGCTGATGGCCATGGGCGTGGCGGTGATGTGGTTCTGGGGAACATGGCCGCCGATGAGCGCGCTCGCGTCGCTTCCCCCCTTGCAACTGCTGGAATTCCTCGCGCAAAAGGTTGGTGTGCTCGGCGATGTGGAGACGATCGGAATCGGCGTCCTCATCGTCGCCCTCGGTTACCGCTGCGGCGCCGGATGGAAGAGCCACGTGCAGCGCGTTGCCATTGGGCTATCCACTGCGTCGATGGCGCAGGTCACCGTAGAAGTGATGTGGCAAACCATTGCGCGTACGGCGGTGGTGCATGGCATGACGGAATACAACCGCGTGATGCAATTGCGCGACCGCATCTTCAACGGCAATAACGTGATCTACATTGCGGTGCTGGTGTGGTGGATCGTGACGCTGTGGAACGACGAGCCGGGCGCGGGCGGCCTGGAGGCCGCAATCGCAGCGCCCGATCAAGTCGCCGACAATAGCGAGACTTCTGAGAATCAAACTGAGATTTGACCTAGTCGGCAGAAACGCCCACCGCGATGCGATGGGCATTTCTATTCAGCAGGTGGGTCCTACTTTTGCGCCGTGAGCAGCGGCTTTTGGCCGCTTGCGCTGGTTGGATTCACCTGCGCGTTCAGGAAATTGGTCAGGTCATCCATGTCCTGCGCGGTGCCCACCATCGGCGGCATAAAGCGATGGTAAGGCGAGTCCGGCTTGTAGTCATGCAGCATCGCGACAAAGTTATGGATGCCGGCGCGGTCGCGGCCGTCCATCAGCACGCGCATGGGGCGGTAGCCATCCATGGTGTGGCATGACCCGCATTCCCCGCGGAAGATGGCCTCGCCGCGCGAGTAGCTCGAAGGCTGGCGCGCGCCATCGCCGTTCCATATCCAGTTGGAATTGGCGAGGTATCCCTGCGCGTTGAATCCGGCTTACATAAGGGACGCGCACGCCGTTCGAGTACATCCAGCGGCCGATCACGAAGGGCTTGCGCAGCATCTCGCGCGAGTATTCGCCTGCGCCGGTTGCAATCAGGGCCAGCAACAGAATGCTGAGCGCGTGGGAAAGGTTGAAATCCACGGGATTGCGATAGGCCAGGTAATAAGCCACGCCCACGATCGTCGCCGACGTGATGATGATGATGAGCGCGATGCGAGTAACGGTGGAGAAGGCGCCGCCGGCAATGGTATCGATACCCAGGGTGAGCAGCGCGCGCTGCGTGGACGGCACCATGAAGAGATACCACATGAGCAGAAACGGCGTGGCCACAAATGAAGGCACCAGCCACTTGACGCTCCAGCGAACCAGGCTGGCCTTGAGCGTGGGCTGTTTGTCGCCGTCGATGCGGCTGGAAGTGATGAGCGCCCACACGCCGGCCAGCGCCGTGCACACGCCCGCGCGCAGCAACAGGCTGGGCCAGTATGTGGGATTGAAAAACGCGTTCCAGAATTTGCTGGCTTCGTTGCCGGTTCCGGCCACGGAGATCCAGGTATCACCCGGCGTGAGCATGAAGGTGAGAATGCCGTTGATGATGATGAGCGTGGCCACGGAGGCGATGGAATATACCCAGCCTACCTTCAAGTGGAGCTTTGGATCGATGCGGTTCCACGTGTAGTAATAGACCGCGATGGTGGTGAGCTCGACCAGGAAGAAGACCCACTCCATGGCCCACCCGAAGACAAAGTTGTGGATGAGCGTGCTGGTGCCTTCAGGATGGGTGAGCCCGATGGCAAACCAGATTCCCACGCCGGAAACGGTGCCGAAGACGCCGGTGAGCAGGAGGAAGAACTTGGAGTGGCTGACGAGTTGATGCAGCCAGGCCGCGCCGACCTCTTTGTTCGCCATGCGCATGGCCTTGCGTTCGGCCATGGGCAGATAGAGGCCGCCGCCAACGGCGAATTGCGAAATCATGACATGGAAAATGGCGATGATGCCGATGACCCAGCCTGAACCCAAGTGCGGAATTTCCCAGAACGGGTAGTTCATAACCAAGCTCCTAGCTCGTAGCTTGTAGCCGGTAGCTTATGGCCTCTCGCTACCGGCTCCATGCTGCGTTACCGAATGGTCCAGTAGCCGATCGCGGTCGTGGCCAGCAACAAAATCACCGAAATGAGGCCGAAGTAATGCGCTGCCCGGGCGCGCCGTCCGGTCTGGCTGCGAACGTCGTAGAACGGAATCAGGATCCACAACACGATGCCCGCGCTGAACAGCAGCAGCCCCGCAATCTCACCCGATGCGCCGGGGAGCCATCTGCCCAGCAGCTTCAGCATCTCGAACGGGCTCATGAAGTACCACTCCGGATGAATGCCCAGCGGCGCCGGCGAAAGCATGTCGTACTGCTTGCCCAGCGACCACGGAAATACCGATGCCAGCAGCGCCAGGATGTTCAGCGAGATGATCCACATGGCCAGATCCTTGCGCAGGAATGCGGGCATGAACGGAATGCTCTTGCGCTCGCTGGGATGTTTGGCTTCTTCGCTCGGCGGCAGCGCGTTCCCGTGCTTCTGCACCAGCCACAGATGGAACCCCAGCAGCGGCACAAAGATCGCCGGAAGCACCACCACGTGCAGCGCAAAGAAGCGCTGCACCGTAAACTCGCTCACCTGCGGACCGCCGCGCAACATGCTGGCAATCGCCGGGCCGATCCATGGAATCGCCGCGGGAATCTCCAGGCCAACCTTGGTGGCAAAGTAGCTCAGCTCGTCCATGGGCAGCAGGTAGCCGGAGAACCCGAACAGCGTTGCCAGCGCCAGCAGCGCCATGCCGCTGAACCAGCCGAACTCGCGCGGCTTCCGGTAGGCCTTCATGAAAAACACACTGAACATGTGCACCATGATGGCGAAGATCATCAGGTTGGCCGACCACGAGTGCGCCGACCGGATCAGCCAGCCAAAGTGCATCACAAACGTGATCTGGCGGACGGATTCATAGGCGTCGGCGCCGGGCCGGTAATACACCAGCAGCAGCACGCCGGTGAAGCACTGCACCAGAAACAGGAAAAGCGAAATCCCGCCCCAGTAGTACCAGAAAGAATGAGCGTGGGCCGGCACCGTCTTCTTGCGCGCAAATGCGGCAATTTCCGAGATCCCGAGCCGCTCGTCCATCCAGCCATAAACATTGCTTGCCATCGTCTTTGTCGTCATCGGATGTGGACCTGCTTCGTTATTCCTTTGTTCGACTTTTCTTCATCCACTACTTTTGCGGCCCGCGATCACCTTCGCTGACCACATTGCGTGGCTCAGGCGCGCGACACTTGCACGTCCGCAACCCCCACCGTCACCTTGAACAGCTTCAGCGGGCGCGGAGGCGGTCCGCTCACGTTGGCTCCTGTGTGCGGATCGTAAACACCGCCATGGCAGGCGCAGTGGATGCGATTCAACTCGGGCTCATACTGCACCGTGCAGCCCAGGTGCGTGCACACCGCGGTCAGCGCCACCCAGGTGTTGTCGGTGTGGTGGATCAGCATGGCCGGTGAGCTTCCGAACCTGAACATCAGCACGGAACCGGCGGCCAGCTTCTGCGCGTCCTTCAGCGTCACTTCGGTTACCGCCGCGGCGCTGGCCGCCATCTCTGCCGGCGACGCCAGGTAGCGATACACCGGATACGCCGAGCGCGGCCACGTAGCACAGGCCCGCGGCGCCGGCGGCAACCAGAAATCCGCGCCGGGAGGCGGTGCCATTTGCGCCTTCCAGGGCTTTCAAATCCTCATCCAGCACAATTTGACTGCTCATTGCGCCACTCCTTCCATCGGTTTTTGCGCGCGGGCCACAACTGAGATCAGCCAGCCAATCACTCCCAGCCCGCCGACAAACAGCACCAGGAAAAGTCCCACCACGCTCCAGTTGGTCACCACCGTCCGGTTCCAAACATCAAAGCCCTTGCTCAGCAGGGTCAGGTCGCGCACGCCGTCGCGGTACACGGTAAACATCACATCCACCAGCAGCGCCAGCACGGCGAACACCCACCCAAGCCAACCCGCCGTCATGCGCGCAAATCCCGCCACGCCGGCCGCCAGCACCGCAATCGCCACCAGCGCCAGCCAGCCGTAGCCTGCCAGTCCGGCAAAGCGGTACATGGGATGCTCCGCCGTTCCCCCTACAAGCCCGGCCTTCACGATCGCGGGCTGCACGCTGGCTGCCCACAATCCCGCTGCAAGATAGAGCAGCCCGAATACCGCGGCCACCTTGCCCCCAATTCCGGCAAGGAATCTCTTCTCTTCCGCCGTGAACGTGCTGCGCCCCGCCAGGTAAACCATCCACAGTCCGCCCACAAACAGTCCGCCCGCAAGCATCATCAGCCAGCGCGGCGTCAGCGTCGGATCGCCCGTGGGCAGGTACGCTCCCGCCGCCGACGCAGAGTACATATTGCGCCACACCTCCGGCCGCAGCATCAGCGTCATGTTGCTTGAGAGCAGCCTTCCGATAAACCCCGCCAGCAGCCACGCGCACCCGCCGGCAAGCCACGCGGAGCGTCCGGCCTCGAGGCGCGCGCTGAATTTGTAGAGCAGCCAGTAGGCCAGCATCAGCAGGAAAACGATGGAGATCCAGTACGTGCCGATGAGTACGCTGCTGGTATAAAGCGCGCGCCCGTAAAGCACCTGCGCAAACAGGAGGGGCGGCACGGCCAGGTTGATCACGTAGGTCATCACCACGGTGAGCCGCCGCGCCAGCGCGCGTGCAGCCACCTGCGACATAGCACTCCGGGACAGGCTCAGAAAGACAGCCACCAGCAGCCCGCCAAGCAGCATCTGCACCGCCACAAAATGCAGCGAGAGGGTTACGATGTGCAGCAGCTTGAACAGCCAGATGGGGGCCGGCAAGGGAATGGGATCGACTGCGGGAAAAGGCGACATGAGGTTACCGGATTCCTTTCACGCACTGGGGCCGCGGGCGCGCAGTCGCGGCAAAACACCACTGCCGCGGTGGCGCACAAATCGCCGCCGGGTTCAAAAAGGGATAAGTATGGGAGCGGAACATACTGGAGTGTTTCTCTCCAAATTTGCTTCTACCGAAACTTATTCAACCGGACGAACTCGGGTCTGTGATGGCGAACACGTTCCCGTGTGACGCCCTCGATTTACACTCGTCTCCGGCCACGGTCCCGTTTCATCTTTTCCTGCGATTGGAGCGTGCAATCACCATGGCGGCAGAAAAGACCAACTCGTCCATGCAACTTACCCGGGCAGCCGATTACGCCGTGCGCGTCATAGTCCATCTTGCGTCTGAATCCGCTTCCCGCGTCTCGCTTCCCGCGCTGGCCAGGGCTACCGGCGCGCCGGAAAGCTTTCTCTCCAAGGTCATGCAGCAGCTTACGCACAGCGGGCTTATCGTTTCCCAGCGCGGCCACGCGGGCGGCTTCTCCGTGGCGCCGCAAGGCCGCCAGGCATCCTTGCGTCAGGTCATTGAGGCGGTCGATGGCCCCATCCAGTTGAACGTGTGCCTGGGCACGGAAAGAGCCTGTGCGCGCCACGCGTGGTGCCCGGCCCATCCCGTCTGGGCGCAGGCCCAGCAGGCCATGCTCGCGGTTCTTGAGAGCGCCCGGGTCGTCGACATGGCATCGCAGTTATCTCCCCGGAAGAACCTGCCGGAGGCCACCCCCAAATCGCCCCTGAGCCTCCCCATCCTCCGCTAAACAACCGTATCTGCATCCAACCTCCCAGGAGAGGATGCAAAATGCGCACACGCACCATCGCGACACTCGCCACGGCGGGAATGCTGTTGCTCAGCACCGGATGCAAAAAGAACGAAGTCGACAAGGGAGCTTTCAAATCTGCGCTGAACAATTATCTCGGCGCCCGGCAGCAGTGCGTGTTTTCTGCGCCCATCAAGTTCCCCCAGCAGGCCGATACCTCCAACGACGACCAGACCCGCCAATTCGACGCCCTCACGGACCAGGGATTGCTGACCCGCACCGCCCAGGAAAAGAAACGGTTCCTCGTCGGCTCCAAGCAGGTAAACGATTACGACCTGTCCGACAAGGGACGCAGCGACTGGACCGCCGATACCTCGCAGCCCGGCTACGGAAACTTCTGCTACGGCCACCCCGAAGTCACCACGATTGACGGCTATACTCCGGACACTTCCGACGCCACGCAGTACACGGTGAGCTACCACTACAAAACCGGCAGCCTGCCCGACTGGGCCGACAAGCCGGAGATGAAGACTGCGTTTCCCCGTCTCAACTCCGCCAGTTCCGGCGATCAGTCCGGCTCCGCCACCCTGGTAAAGAGCAGCAGTGGCTGGCTGGTCCAGAACGCCCAACCGCCCGCCGACACTCCTGCCCCTCAGGCCCAGTAGCCAAACCCAACCCAGGCTCGGCGCACGCGACTCCATGCGTGCGCCTCAGCCCATCGGTGGATTCCCGCCCCAGTGGGCACCCTTATACTGTCGGCATGTCCAAGGCCACGCACGCCCTCCTCGGCTGCGCCCTGCTCGCCGCACTTTCCCACCACGGCATGGCGCAGGCAGCGGGACCGGGCGCACTTCCTCCGGAACAGCAGAACACCAAGTACGCTGAGGGCGCGCAGGCTGCGGCCAACAGCGGCCAGGCAACCGGTTCGCCCCATCCCGTGCAGCTTGACGCGCAGCACCGGCCCATCACCGCCGGCGGATTCATCGCCTCCGGTCCCATCGTCTTTCAGGATGACTCGGCAAAATCCGGGCTCACCGTCTGGACCCACAAAATGGGCGGCCCGGAAAAGAAGTTCATTGTTGAGACCAAGGGCTCCGGCGTCGGCCTCATTGACTACGACAACGATGGTTGGATGGACATCTACATCGTGAACGGGTCCACCTTCAACGCGCTCACCGGTAAAGAGACGCCGCCGCACGCCGCCCTCTTCCACAACAATCACGATGGAACCTTCACCAACGTTGCGGAGAAGGCCGGCGTCACCAACGACCGCTGGGGCTTTGGCGTGGCCATTGCCGATTACGACAATGACGGCTGGCCCGACATCTTCGTGTCCAACTGGGGCGGCAACCGCCTCTACCACAACAATCACGACGGCACATTTACCGACGTTGCAGAGAAAGCCGGCGTGGCTCTGGCCGATCCCGCGGCCTGGCACACCGGCGCCACCTGGGGCGATTACGATGGCGACGGCCGCCTCGATCTGTTTGTCGCCGGGTACCTCCATTACGACCCGCAGCATCTGCCCACCGCCGGTTCCGGCGATGCGCCCAACGCGTTCTGCACCTTCCGCGGCGAACAGGTTAGCTGCGGTCCCCGCGGCCTGGCCGGCGAAGGCGATCATCTCTTCCACAACAACGGCGACGGCACCTTCACCGACGTAAGCGTGAAGGCCGGAGTGGCCGACAAGCCCGGCTATTACGGGCTGGGCGCGGTGTTCGCCGACATCAATGACGATGGCAAGCTGGACCTGCTTGTGGCCAACGACTCCACACCCAACTATCTCTACATCAACAAGGGCAACGGCACGTTTGAAGATGACAGTTATGCGTCGGGATTTGCGCTCAATGAGGCCGGCCTGGAGTCGGCTTCCATGGGGCTCGCCGTCGGCGACTATCAGAACACAGGCAAGCTCGATGTTTACGACACCGCCTTCAGCGATTCCTACAACCCGCTCTACCACAACGACGGCGACGCCAACTTCACCGATCTCAGCTACCACGTCGGTCTCGGCGAGACTACCGTTCCGTTCCTCGGATTCGGCGACGCCTTTCTCGATTACGACAACGATGGCTGGAAGGACATCCTGGTCTCCAATGGCCACGTCTATCCGGAGGCGGATAAGTACGCCTGGGGAACCACCTGGGAGCAGCGGCCGCTTCTGTTTCGCAACCTCCAGGGCAAGCAATTTGAGCCGGTCCCGGCGGTGCAGGGAACTGGCCTGGCAGACGTCATTGCAGGTCGCGGCATGGCGGTGGGAGACCTGTTCAATGACGGCAAAATCGACGCCGTCATCAACGTGATCGACGGCCACCCGGTGCTCCTGCGCAACGTAAATCCAGATCACAACCACTGGCTGGAGCTCAAGCTCGTGGGCGGCCCCAAAAGCCCTCGCGATGCGGTGGGCGCAACCGTCTACCTGACCGCGAATGGCATCAAGCAGCGCGGCGATGTGATCAGCGGCGGCAGCTATCTCTCCAGCAACGATCCGCGCGTGCATTTCGGGCTAGGCACAGCGGAAAAGATCGAGGCCCTCGAAGTCCACTGGCCCAGCGGCGCAGTGGAGCACTTCACGGTGCCCGGCATCGATCGCATCGTCACGCTGAAAGAAGGCGCAAGCAAATAGGCGCGTTCGCTGTCCTCGGTCACCGTTTCACTGGTTTTCCTTTCACCGTTCACGGTCCACGGTTCATCGCCCCCGTTGCACCCCGAACCCCGGTGTGTAATCATGCACCCGATCTTTGCGGCGATCTTTTCCGCGTCCCAAAACCCCTTTTTGCAATGAGGTTCTTCCTATGCGCCTGACCCTCGCCATCGCCTTTGTCTTCGCATTCGCGGCCCATGCCACTGACTCTGCCCATCCCTACCGCGGATACACCCAGCAGGACTCCGCCGTTGAGTCGCAGTGGGAGCAGAAGTTCCGCGCCATCCCTGAGCCCGATCGTATCCGCGCCAACATGCAGCGGCTCTCCGCGCGCCCGCATCACGTGGGCTCGCCCTATGACAAGGACAACGCCGAATGGCTTCTGGCGCAGCTCAAGTCCTACGGCCTCGACGCGCAGATCGAGACCTTCTACGCGCTCTTTCCCACGCCCAAATCGCGCCTGCTTGAGCTCGAAGGCCCCGCTCCCTTCAAGGCCACGCTTCAGGAGCCGCCGGTCGCCGTCGACCCAACCTCAAAGCAGACTGACGAGCAACTGCCCACCTACAACGCCTACTCGCGCGATGGCGACGTGACCGCGCCGCTTGTCTACGTGAACTACGGCCGCCCTGAGGATTACGAGGTTCTCGATGGCATGGGAATCTCGGTCAAGGGCGCCATCGTCATCGCCCGTTACGGCGCCAGTTGGCGCGGCATCAAGCCCAAGGTTGCCGCCGAGCACGGCGCCATCGGCTGCATCATTTACTCCGATCCGGGTGAGGACGGCTACACCCAGGGCGATACTTTCCCCACCGGCCCCACCCGTCCGCCTGAAGGCGTGCAGCGCGGCAGCGTGATGGATATGCCCGTCTATCCCGGCGATCCGCAGACGCCCGGGGTGGGCGCGGTCGCCGGCGCAAAGCTGATCCCGCTCGACAAGGTCCAGACCATCACCAAGATCCCGGTGCTGCCCATCTCGTACGAAGACGCAACGCCGTTTCTGAAAGCACTCGCCGGCGAGACCGTTCCTCCGGCCTGGCGCGGCGCGCTGCCGCTCACCTATCACGTGGGCCCCAGCACGGCAAAGGCGCATCTGGCCGTCAGCTTCAACTGGGATCGCAAGCCGCTGTACGATGTCGTCGCCCGCATTCCCGGCGCAAAATTTCCCGATGAGTGGGTCATCCGCGGCAATCATCACGATGCCTGGGTCAACGGTGCGGAGGATCCGCTCTCCGGCACCAGCCCGGAGCTCGAAGAAGCGCGCGCCCTGGGCGAACTACTCAAGCAGGGTTGGAAACCAGCGCGTACGGTCATTTATTGCTTCTGGGACGGCGAAGAGCCGGCCCTGCTGGGCTCAACCGAGTGGGCTGAAACCCATGCCGACGAGCTCAAGGCCCACGCCGTCGCCTACTTCAACTCCGACGGCAACGGCCGCGGGTACTTCCGCGCGGAGGGTTCGCACACGCTCGAGAACTTCGTCAACGAGGTCGCCAAAGATATCCCCGACCCCGAGACCGGAATGAACGTGTGGAAGCGCGCGCGCCTCGTCGACATCTCCCGGGCAACCGGCAAGAGCAAAGACGAGATCCGCTCCCGTGCGGACGTTCGCATGCCCGCGCTCGGCTCCGGCTCCGATTACACCGTGTTCGTCGACCACCTGGGCATCGCCAGCGTCAACCTCGGCTACGGCGGCGAAGACACCGGCGGCCAGTACCACTCCATCTACGACGATTTCTACTGGTACACGCACTTCCAGGACACCGACTTTGTTTATGAGCGCGCCCTGGCTCAGACCGCCGGCACCATGGTCATGCGCATGGCCGACGCCGACACTCTACCCTTTCAGTTCTCCGATCTCGCTGACACCGTACACCTCTACCTCACGCAGCTCAAAACTCTTGCCGGCGACAAGCGCGACGAGGCCAAAGATCGCAACCGCGAGATCGCCGACGGCGTCTATCAGGCGCTCGCCGACCCCAAAAAGCACATGGTGCCGCCGCCGGTGGAGCAGGTCCCGCCCTACCTCAACTTCGCTCCGCTCGAGCAGGCCTCCGACGACCTGACCGAGGCCGCACAGGCTTTCGACAAGGCCTACGCCGACGCCGGCGGCATCGCGCCCGCAGGCCTCAATCAGGATCTCCTCCGCAGTGAGCGCCTCTTCCTCAACCAAAATGGCCTCCCCAACCGGCCCTGGTTTCAGCACTTGCTCTACGCCCCGGGCTTTTACACCGGCTATGGGGTCAAGACCATTCCCGGGGTCCGCGAAGCCATCGAGCAGAATCAGTGGACTGAAGCCGATCAGCAGATGCACCGGGTCTCGGCGGCTATCGAGAACGAAGCCGATCTCCTCCGGCAAGCCACCAAACTGCTCCAACCGAAAGGCGGCGAATAGCCCCAGTTGCAACGAACCTGCGGCAACTCGGCCGTAACCTCAAGGTCCGCCGGCACTCCGCCGATGATTCTCGCAGAGGAGAAACCCCATGGCCCTCATCGAGTATCCGGCGGTTTCCCGCCCGGCAGATCAACAAGTTCCCGGCGAACTGCGTTATCTCGCCCGGCAGCCCATTCTGGATGCCAGGGGCCAGGTCCACGCGTACGAGCTGCTGTTCCGCTCCGGTCCTGAAAACCTCTCCGACTCCAGCGACAGCGTTGCCTCCCGCACCGTCCTCGATAACTCCATCGTCTTCGGACTTGAAAAGCTCGCCCGCGGCCTTCCCGCCTTCGTCAACTGCACGGCTGAAGTCCTAATACAGGAACAGGTACGCGTGCTTCCCGCTCGCATGACGGTGCTTGAGATTCTTGAAACCGTGGAGCCCACTTCCGAGCTGATTCAAGCCTGCATTCGCCTCAAGTCGGCCGGCTATCGCATCGCTCTCGATGACTTCACCTGGAGCTCGGCTCTTCAGCCGCTGGTCTCGCTTGCCGAATTCATCAAGGTCGACTTCCTCAAGTCAGGGGCCGAAGAGCGCCGCTTCCTGCTCTCAAAGCTGCCCAGCAGTTGCACCATGATTGCGGAGAAAGTTGAGAACCGCGCCGACTACGACGCAGCCCGCGCGGAAGGCTTTTCTCTCTTCCAGGGCTTTTACTTTTGTGCGCCGGCCATGGTTCATGTGGCCAAAATTCCCGCCAACAAAATCTCCCACCTCATGCTGCTTCAGCTTCTCCAGCAGGAATCCTTTGACCTGCGCAAGCTCAGCGAGCAGGTCAAGCGCGATCCCGGGCTCACCTATCGTCTGCTGCGGCTTGTCAACTCGCCCGCGTGCGCCATTCGCCAGAAAGTCTGCTCGGTTGAGATGGCCCTGATGGCAGTGGGACAGGATCTCTTCCGCCGGGTCGCCTCTCTCGCCATCGCCAGCGAACTCTCCAGCGGAGAAAGCAGTGAGATTCTGCGCATGGCATTCGTCCGCGCCCGCTTCTGCGAGATGGTTGCCCCCATCTTTGGCTTCGATCCCGGCGAGCAGTACCTCATCGGTCTTTTCAGCATGCTGCCCGCCATGCTCCGGGTGCCCATGAAAGACGTTCTCCTGGCCCTCCCCCTGCGCTGGGAGGTGCAGCAGGCCCTCCTCGGACAGGACGAGACCGTACGCGCGCCGCTCCACTGGGTGGAATGCGAGGAGCGCCGTGACTGGGAGCGTTGCCACGGTATCGCACGCGACTTCGGCATTGCACCGGCCGAGCTGGTGGATCGTTACCTCGGCGCTGTTCTGTGGGCCGACCAGGCACTGCCCGCCGCGGAAGCTACACCAAAGAAACACTCGTGAATTTGCCTGTGAGTGCCGCCAGCCAGTGGTTGCCAGGCGCCGGATGAGAGCCGAAACTCGCTCTTGCCGGCCGTGCTGCCGCTCCTGCGCCACCGGGCTCAAAAAACATCGGCCGGCAACTTTGAACTCGCGGCGCGAATCGGTGAAAATGGTTGCTAGCGAGGGCCTTCCCCATGATCGTCCGCAGCCTCTACCTCTCGCCCGGGCACAACTATTTTGGGCGTCACGGCCAGGAGCCGGCCACCCACCCCATTCGCCAGGTCGAAGAACTGGAGTGCGTTGCAGGACACGGCATCCGCGGGGACCGCTTCTTCAACTACAAGCCCGACTACAAAGGCCAGATCACGTTCCTCTCTCGCGAAGTTTTTGACGACGTATGCCGCGCGCTCGCCGCTGGCCCCAAGTCCCCTGAGGTTACCCGTCGCAACGTGATCACGGAAGGCGTTGACCTGAATCAGCTCATCGGCCGCCGCTTCACCCTCCAGGGCGTGGAGTTTGAAGGTGTGTGCGAGTGCAGCCCCTGCTACTGGATGAATCGCGCCATCGCCCCCGGCGCTGAAGAAGCGCTCAAAGGCCGCGGCGGTCTCCGCGCCCGCATCCTGACCAGCGGCACACTGCGCGCGGAGCGGTAATGCGCATCGCGATGGATGTACTTTGATTGGTAGTAGAATCAACTAAGTCGTAGCTGACGGTTTCATGACCCTGCATCTCGAAATACCGGAATCCATTACCAGCAGCTTGCGGCTTCCCGCGCCAGAGATAGAGCCGCGTCTGCGGACCGAGCTTGGCGTGGCGCTCTACTCCCAAAGCATCCTGCCCTTTGGCAAGGCGTCAGAACTCGCTGGAATCTCAAGGCTTGAGTTCGCGGCGCTGGTCGGACACCGCGGGATACCCCGTCACTACACCGCGCAAGAGCTGGCGCAAGATCTCGATTATGCTCGCGGCTAGCAATACCTCTCCCATTTCGAACCTGGCGTCGATTGGTCGCGAAAGATTCTAGCGGCGGCGGGCGAGTAATGGCAGTCTGTACGCGAGACCCGGGACACGCTGCTGCCCAAACGCCCCGCTTACCTTCCCGTCCCACCCACCGTCATCCGGTCCAGCTTGATGGTCGGAATTCCCACGCCCACCGGCACGCTTTGCCCATCCTTGCCGCAGGTCCCGATCCCCTCGTCCAGCTTCAGGTCGTGGCCCACCATCGACACGTGCTTCAGCGCCTCCGGCCCGTTGCCGATCAGCGTGGCGTCGCGCACCGGCGCGGTGATCTTGCCGTCCTCGATCAGGTACGCCTCTGACGCGGAGAAAACGAATTTGCCGCTGGTGATGTCCACCTGCCCGCCGCCAAAGTTCGGCGCATACAAGGCCCCGCTTCACGCTGCGGATAATGTCTTCTGGATCGTCCTGCCCCGCCAGCATGTAGGTATTGGTCATGCGCGGCATGGGAATGCAGTGATAAGCTCTCGCGCCGCCCCGATCCCGTATTCGCCGTGCCCATCAGCCGCGCGGAAAGCTTGTCCGTCAGGTATCCCTTCAGCACGCCGTTCTCAATCAGCACCGTCTCCTGCGTGGGCGAGCCCTCGTCGTCCACATTGAGCGATCCGCGCCGGCCCCGCCATGGTTCCGTTGTCCACCACCGTCACCAGCGGGCTGGCCACCGGCCGGCCCATCAGGCCCGCAAATGCCGACGTCCCCTTGCGGTTGAAGTCCGCCTCAAGCCCGTGGCCCACCGCCTCATGCAGCAGGATTCCCGGCCAGCCCGGCCCCAGCACCACTTCCATTTCGCCCGCCGGCGCCGGCACCGCGCCCAATTGCAGAATCGCTCCGCGCGCTGCTTCCTGCGCCAGGTGTTCCGGGCTCTTTGTTCCCGGCAAACTGCGCCAGCCCCGCGCGGCCGCCCGCGCCCGCCGATCCGCTGGTCGTCTTTCCGTCGCCTATCCTTGGCGATCACGGACACGCTCAGCCGCGCCAGCGGCTGCGTGTCGCTGGCAAATGATCCATCCGACCCGGCCACCAATAATCCGCCGAACCTCTTCCGCGTAATTCGCCCGGACTTGCGTGATGCGCGCATCGTAAGCCCGCGCCGCGCGATCCGCCCGCAAAATCAGTTCCAGCCGCGCCGCCAGGTCCAGATCGAATCCGCCCACCGGCATCGGGTACAGATCGGCCGCCGGCGCCTCCGTAAATCCCTGCACCGGCTGCTTCGCCGGCCCGGCGCAATCAGCGCCGCCGTCTTGGCCGCATGCATCAGCCGGTCCGCGTTCAGATTGTCGGTGTACGCGTACCCCGTCCGCTCGCCGCTGATCACGCGGATGCCGCAGCCCGCGCTCGTCCCCTGGCTTGCCGACTTCACAATTTGCTCGTCCACGCCCAGCGAGATCGCCATCACCGACTCAAAGTACAAATCGGCGTAGTCGCCGCCCGCGGAAAGGCCTCGCCCAGGCAACGCTCCAGCAGGCGCTCGGTGATACCAAATTTTTCAAAAAAGAATCGCTTGTGACTGGGAGGAGGGGAAGCCGAAAAAGAAGCCATAGCAATTACAATCTTACGCTTCGGCGCGCACCCCGCTCGTCAGCCCGGAATTGTCTGCAGACCGGCGCTCGATCCCGCGGGCCCTATCTGCCAGATCTTCGTCGCCGGCAACAAGGCTCCATCAAATCCCAACGCGGGTTCGCTTCGGAAAAACCCGGCGTCGCGAGCCAATAGGGATGTCCGGCGGCTATTCTTATCGTGTTGCCCGGGCCAGAATTCCTCCCGCGCTTGAACTCTACTCGAAAGAGGGCCATCACTCCGCCGCAACCACGCTCCCGGCAACGCAGTCGATGTTTCCCTGATCGTCCATTCCATCTACAAGCATTCAAGGAGACACTATGTACAACGCCAAAGCTTACGCCGCCTCCAGCCCCACTTCAGGATTCGCCTCCGCCACCATTCCCCGCCGCGACCCCGGCGCCAACCGACGTTCAGATCGACATTCTCTTCTGCGGCATCTGCCACTCCGACCTGCACCAGGCCCGCGACGAGTGGCACGACATGATGCCCACCGTCTATCCCTGCGTTCCCGGGCACGAGATCGTCGGCCGCGTCACCAAGGTCGGCTCCGCAGTTAAGAAATTCAAGCCCGGCGATCTCGCCGCCGTCGGCTGCATGGTCGACTCCGACCGCACCTGCCCCGAATGCAAGGCCGGCCTGGAGCAGTTCTGCAACAACCTCACCCTCACCTACAACTTCCCCGACAAGGGCACCGGCAAGGTCACTTACGGCGGCTACTCCGACTCCATCGTCGTCGACGAGCACTTTGTCCTTCAGCGTCCCCGCCAACCTCGATCTCGCCGGAACCGCGCCCCTGCTCTGCGCCGGCATCACCACTTACTCGCCCATGCGCCACTGGGGCGTGACCAAAGGCAAGAAGGTCGGCGTGGCCGGCCTCGGCGGCCTCGGCCACATGGCCGTCAAGTTCGCGCACGCCCTCGGCGCGCACACCGTGGTCTTCACCACTTCGCCCGGCAAGAATTGACGACGCCATGCGCCTCGGCGCCGATGAGGTTGTCATCTCAAAAGACGCCAACGAAATGCAGAAGCACGCCGGCAGCTTCGACTTCATCCTCGACGCCATCGCCGCGCCGCACGACGTCAACGCGCTCATCGGCCTGCTCGCCCGCGACGGCAATCTCACCATGGTGGGCGCGCCCGCCGGAGCCCTGCCCATCGCCGTCTTCGGCCTGCTCATGCGCCGCCGCAGCTTCTCCGGCTCGCTCATCGGCGGCATCGCGGAAACCCAGGAGATGCTCGATTTCTGCGGCAAGCACAACATCACCTGCGACGTCGAAGTCATCCCCATCCAGAAGCTCAACGAAGCCTACGAGCGTCTCGTCCGCTCCGACGTGAAGTACCGCTTCTCCATCGACATGGCCTCGCTCAAATCGGAGTAACGCAACAATCTGAATAGGTGCCCCATCCTAACCGCGAGCTTTGCGGTAAGGAAAGAGCGATGCAAAGCCGCTTTTACTCTTCACTCATTTCGCAATCACTTCTCACCGATGCATGGAGCACCAATGCAAACTCGCACATTAGGCAAAAGCAATCTCCAGGTCTCCGCCCTCGGCCTCGGCTGCATGGGCATGAGCTTCTCCTACGGCCCGCCCAAGGACAAGCAGGAGATGACCGCCCTTCTCCACGCCGCCGTCGATCGCGGCATCACCTTCTTTGATACCGCCGAAGTCTATGGCCCGTTCATCAATGAAGAACTCCTCGGCGAAGCCCTCGCGCCATTCAAAGGCAAGGTCGTCATCGCCACCAAATTCGGCTTCAATCTCGGACCGGATTCCGCGCCCGGCCTGCACCCGCCGAACAGCCGCCCGGAGCAGATTCGCCGGGCCATCGAAGGCTCGCTCAAGCGCCTTCGCGTCGATGTCATCGACCTCTTCTACCAGCATCGCGTCGACCCCAACGTTCCCATTGAAGACGTGGCCGGCACGGTGAAAGACCTGATCCAGCAGGGCAAGGTAAAGCACTTTGGCATGTCTGAAGCCGGCGCCCAAACCATCCGCCGCGCTCACGCCGTCCAGCCCGTCACCGCGCTGCAAAACGAGTACTCCCTCTGGTTCCGCCGGCCTGAAGCCGAGATCATTCCGCTGCTCGAAGAACTCGGCATCGGCATGGTCCCCTACAGCCCGCTGGGCAAGGGCTACCTCACCGGCAAAATCAGCTCAACCGACGATATTGGCAAGAGCGACTTCCGCAGCACCCTGCCGCGCTTCCAGGCCGAAGCCATCAGCGCCAACCAGGCCATCGTCGATCTGCTCGCCCGCATCGCCGCGGACAAGCAGGCAACGCCCGCCCAGATCGCGCTCGCATGGCTGCTGGCGCAGAAGCCGTGGATCGTGCCCATTCCCGGCACCACCAAACTTCATCGCCTCGAAGAGAACATCGGCGCGCGTTAACGTCCAGCTCACGCCCGGAAGACCTGCGCGAGATCGACGAAGCCGCCCAGAAGATCCAGATCCAGGGCGACCGCTACCCCGAACACGTGGAAAAGATGACCGGGCTCTGATCCAGAACGCGGGATCTGGCCATCAACTCCAGGTCCCGCACCATAAGGAGCATGCATGCCTTCCCGGATCCGGCTCACTCTGGCGATCCTCATCGCGCTTCGCCGGCATCGCGCTGGTTCGTCCCGCCGGCGCGCAGACCGCGGCCTCAAACTCTGACCGCGAACGCCTGATCGGCGCTTGGCATCTCGTCTCACTTGAAGCCCCGGGACCGGATGGAAAAATGAACGCGGTCCCCGGACTGAAAGGAACGCTCATCTACACGCGCGACGGCCACATGTCGGTCCAGATCATGTACCCGGAATCCCAGTCCTCGCTCACCAACGATTACGTCCTCCACGGATACGAGGCCTCGTTCGGCAGCTACGACGTCGACGAGGCCGCCCACACTTTGACGCATCACGTGCAGGGCTCCATCACCCGCCAGCTTGTCGGCAAGGACCTCACGCGCAGCTACCGGTTCTCGCATGGCCGCCTCATCATCCGCTCGGTCCGCCCCGAAGAACACTGGTCCGTCACATGGCAGCACGACTGAATCCCATCACCTCATCCATTGTTCACAGGAGTTATCATGCAAATCACTCATCCCGGCACCAATCCCTCCGCCAAAGGCCCTGCCGACTGGTTCACCGGCACCGTCCGCATCGATCCGCTCTTACCGCGCCCGAGCCCGCCCGCGTAGCCGGCGCCCAGGTCACCTTCGAGCCCGGCGCCCGCACCGCCTGGCACACTCACCCGCTCGGCCAGACGCTCATCGTCACCTCCGGCTGCGGCCGCGCGCAGCGCTGGGGCGATCCCATCCAGCAAATCCGTCCCGGCGACGTGGTCTGGTTCGCGCCCGGCGAAAAACACTGGCACGGCGCCGCTCCAACCACCGCCATGACCCACATCGCCATGCAGGAACGCCTTGACGGCAAATCCGTCGAATGGCTGGAGCACGTCACCGACGAGCAATACCGGGCTGATCCGCCGTCTGCGCTAAGCCTCAACACCGCCTAACCCGGCACACTCAAGAAATCTACACCCACGGCGTTTCTCAATACTCACCAAGCTCGTCCCGCCGGACGCCTAACCCTTTGGCAATCGCTTCCAACGTAGAAATACGCGGAGCCCTGCTCACTCCTTGCTCGATTCGCGCAATTGTCTTCGCGTCGATATCGCGAAAGTCGCTTCGCGTCATTCTTCTCTGCCGCCTAAGTCTGCGAATCGAAGCTCCCAGCGTTCGTTCATCCGCAATTCGCTTTTGTTTGAGCCGCTTCCGGTAATCCGCTGCGTATTCGTAGAGAATGGGTTCCGAGCCGGATTCATACTCGCCAAACCTCAAAGTCTGCCCATAATCAAGGATCGAAAATCTATTGAAATCAGGCAGAACACCGTTGGCCGTGGGGCGAAACCCATCAAAGGGCACAGTTATTGACTCAAAATTCCCGCGCCAGAGTGTAACGGTCTTCGAACCTTCGTCGACCGTGCCGCCGATGATTCGATCTCTGCGATCCGGCAGACTCCAGACCTCGTTAAGCTCATCCCTTTCCAGCACGTTGGTTGGATACGCTACAGCGCTGAACCGTTTTTCAAATGCCGGAAGAAGCGATGGTTTCGCATTAGCAATGAGGAAGAGATATCCCGCCTTCTTTCCGGGTCGATGCGAAGCAATCCTGTGAGCAACCGAATCGGCAAGAGCGGGCTCCTTCACAATCCAGACTGCGTGAAAGTCTTCGTTCACCGCGGCTCTGACCGCTTCTTGATGCGAGCGCACCAGTTTTGGAACCAGCGCATTCTCGCCATGGTCGGCAATCGCGCGTTTCGCAACGGGGCTGCCTGCGAGTAATCTCATCTCTCCTCCTCCCCCGGCTCGACGGTATTCATTGGAAACCTCATATCCCACTCGCGGCAGAGATTCTGGAACTCCACGTGGATTCGGGCCAGAATCTCCTCGGGAACTCTCTTGGGATCTGGCTCCAGATCCAGAATTGTCCTGCTTCGCAACGAATATCTCCAGCGCGTTGTTTTGAAAATGATCGTGACGTGCGGCTCCTCAAAGAGCAGCTCGTTATCATAAATCTTCACCTTCCATGGCTTTAACGCCTCAGCCAACGGCAAGTCGTACGGCATTCGGGTCCACCCTGGGCTGGACCTATCTTATGCCCTTTTTAGGGGATTTGTAAAAACGGGCAAAATGAGAGTCGCAAACCGCGAGCTATGAACTGTGAACTGCGAACCGAGAACTTTGAACTAGGAACTGTAAACTTTGACCCCCCCTGTTTCCTCTCTTGATGCAACCCCGCAGATCCCGCTTGAGAATTAACTCGCTTACAACGCAAAACCGGTGCTACATTCTTCGCATGAAGAAGATTCTCCTCGCTGCCCTGCTCCTCCTCTCGGTAGCGCCTGCCTTTGCCCGGACCAAACACCATCGTCGCCACCACCGCCACTCCCATTACTCTCACCCCGTCACCAAGCACCCATCCGCCTAACCCTAACCGGCCGGCTGCCCCACGCAGCCGGCCGTCCTCCTGGGCAATCGAGTTTGAAATCTTGCGCAACCACAGCCAAATCTGGCCGTGCTCCGCCCCCTGGCCATCAAGGCAATGCAATAAGAGGGATCCAAAGGCTCCTTCCGCGGAAAGCTCAAACCCGCCGGCTGGGATGCCTTGCCCCGTTTCTCCACCGCTTGCTGAGCAATTCTGAAATACGATTGACCTGGCTACTGGCCACAAGCTACGAGCCACGTGGCCTGCTATCCTAGTCGCGAATGGCCTGCCCACTATCATCCTGGAGCAAAGCCCGTTGAGCGCGGCGCGCTGGGGAGCGGGTTTCTCGGCCGTGGGCCGCTTTGTGGCCGAGATTGAAGCCGCCGCGGGAAACACCGGAGCCCTCAAGCCCGGCTACGTCCTCGCCGGCGACGAGATTTTTCTTCAGGATCGCTGCCGTGCCGCTGTTCTCAAGGCTTTTGTTCCCGCACGAGCTCAGAGACTTCTGCCTCTCCGATCTCGATCTTGCATCCACCACCATCTTCGAAATCCTCGACCGCGCGCAGACGCCCTCGCTCATGGCGCCGTTCCAGGTGATCTTTGTGCGCAACGTGCGCAATCTCTACACCCGCGGCGCAAAAAAGGACGAGTTCGCCGCGCTCGACCGCTACTTCCGCTCGCCCAACCCGCAGGCGCTGCTGGTGTTCGTTGCCGATTTTCTGCGCATCTCCATCCGACGCCCGCCGCATGGACATGGACGACAAGAACCGCTTTGAGCGCCTGCAGGAAACCCTCGGCGAGCACTGCGGCATGGTGGAACTGGCCCGCGTGAGCGAAGAAGACGCCATGCGCTGGGCCGTGGCCACCGCGCACGAGGCCGGCATATCGCCTGGAGCCCGACGCCGCGCGCGAGCTGGTGGACGCGCTCGGCGCCGACATGATGATGATCGCGTCGGAGCTGGAAAAGCTGCTGCTCTATACCACGGGGCGCGGGCAGCATCACGCTCGGCGATGTGGAAACCATGGTGCTGGGCGCCAAGCAGCGCTCGCTCTACGAGCTGACTGACGCCATCAGCTCGCACAATCCCGCGCAGCGCGCTGGCGCTGCTGCAGGGGCTGCTCAACTCATCCGATGCCGGCGAAGACGCGGCCATCGGCCACCTCTACATGCTGGCGCGCACCTTCCGGCAGATGCTGGTGATCCTGGAGAAAAATGTGCGCGACCAGCGCACCATCTGGCAGGCGCTGTGGCAGGGATTCCGCATTCCGCCCTTCGCCGCAGACGACCTCATCCGCCAGGCTCGCCGATACAAATCGCGGCGCGACCTGACGCGCGCGCTGCGGCTGGTGGCCCGCGCCGATCTTGAACTGCGCTCTTCGCCGCCGGACAAGCGCCTGGTGCTGGAGCGGCTGGTCTACGACCTGGCCTCCGAGGCCAGAACCGGCCCGCGTTTCGCGTCGGCGCAGCTTTCGTTCGAGGCATGACGAGTTGTCAGCTCGTCATTTTTCAGTCGTCAGTCACGCGGCGGTCACTGACAACTGAAGACTTACAACTAAGACTTTCATCTCACTCCCTTTGCGTTCAGCCACGGGCCGTAATCGCGGTCCGTCTTCTGAATATGAGTCAAAAGCCAGTCGCGCAGGAACATAAGCAGATCCACGTTCAGCGCAATCTCGCCGCGCTCATAGCGGCCGGCGAACTTCTCCACCTGCCCGGCAAGGTCCTTGTGTTTCGCGCAGTGCCCGGCAAGATCGGGATATTGCGCGCGCCGCATCAACGCCTCTTCGGCGGCAAAGTGCTCGCGCGTGTATTTCAACAGCGTCTTCAGCAGATCTCCTGCGACGGCCTTGGCCTGCCCCGCCACCATCGCGGCGTGAAGGTCGTTCAGGGCCTTCACCAGGCCCTTGTGCTGTTCGTCCATCGCCTTCACGCCTACTGAAAAACTGTCACTCCACGTCATTAAAGCCATCTGGCTTGCTCCCTGCGAAGATTCGAGCCCGCAATTGCGGCGTCATGGTGTCTATCGGCGCGCGGGTGAGCGACATGAGGAGGTGCGCTCGCTTTCTGCCCTTGATTCAGAGGACTCCGCGCTCGTTGAGCCACTCGCCGTAGTTCCGATCCAACTGCTCGATGTGCTCGGCGAACCAGCCGTGCAACTCGGCTGCCGCGGCATGGACCTCACTCATGTGCCGATGCTGCGACCGCTCGAGCACGTCCTGCATCTGCTCGAGAAGGCGGGCGTGGGCATGGCGGTGGTCGTCCAGCGCCGGGAACCCCAAATGCTCCAGCAGGCGCTCTTCGCTGATGAAGTGCTGGCGGGTGAATTCAACCAGGCGGCTCAGCTCTTTGAGGGCCGGGCCGCGGGCGCCCTGCGCCACGGCATGGCGCAGATCGTTGAGAGTGTCCATCAACACGCCGTGCTGCTGATCCATGGCGCGCACGCCAACACTCGACACGCGACTCCATGTCACCAGTCCCATATTCGCCTCTGCAACCTGCAATCATTCTTATCGGCGTGCCGCTGGCCTGCAAGAGGGTCAGGAGTGTGGGGCCAATTCCTCGGTTCTCATGAGCTTCAATAAGGAGAACGAGGGACCAAGGGACCTAGGGACCAAGGGACAGGGGGCGACGAACAGGGAAGGGAAGATTCGGCGCGACGGGTTATCCCCGATTTATTTACGCTGTATGCGTGCCTCATATCGACGCTGCCGTTGTGGTTGCCGCGTTGCTGGCGCTGGCGCCTTATCTTTGCGCCGCATTTCTGCCTGCGCGGCTGTGCGGGAGGGCGGCCCGACTGCCGGCCTGGGCACAGATCGGGGCGCCGGCGTTGCTTGCGATCCCATACGTTGTGGTGGCGGTCGATTCAGGCTCGTTTCGCTGGGGCTGGCTGGCTGTTTACGCACTGGTTCCCGCCGCCATGGCCGCCGCCGCGCGCTGGATTCCGCGCGACGAGCGCAACATCTGGCTCCCGCTGACCGTTCTCTTGCTGCTGGGGCTCTCGGTCGACCTGCGCTGGTTTGAAAGCGCCTGGCCCGCCCACCTCTCCGTCTTCAACAAGGTGCTGCTGCTGGACGCGGGGATTTACGCGTTCTTCTTCCTGAAGCCGATCGCGGCAACGGGCTTCGATCTCAGACTGACCGTGCGCGACCTGGCGACCGGGCTGCGCGAGTTTCTGTTCTATTTGCCCATTGCACTGGCGATCGGGCTGGCCAGCGGCTTTCTGCACATGCACGCTCTTGGCTGGCACCCGCTGGCGCTGCTGGGGAAATTTGCCGAAGCCTGGATCTTCACGTTCTTCTTTATTGCTGTACCGGAGGAACTTTTCTTCCGGGGATGGCTGCAAAACCTGCTGGAACGCCGTGCGGGGCGCATCGGCGCGCTGGTGATCACCGCAACTCTGTTCGGGCTTGCTCACTTTAACAAACGCGCGGTGCACTTTAATACGCGCTACGTGATTCTGGGGGTGATCGCCGGGGTTTTTTATGGGCGGGCGTGGCGGCGCGATCGGCGCGTGGGCGCCTCGGCGGTGACACACGCGACGGTGGATTCGGTATGGTCGCTGTTTTTGCTGTGAGGCGGTGAAGCGGCGGACCGTGCACCGTGGACCGTGAACCGTGAACCGTGAACCGTGAACCGTGGACCGTGAACCGTGAACCGTGGACCGTGAACCGTGCACCGTGGACCGCATACGGTTCACCGTTCACCCATGGTTCACCGTTTCACCAATTCACCGATTCACAGACGCATTTCGCCCGTTCATCGTTAACGGTTGGGAGGAAGCGACGGTGCGGTCGGCGTAAGTGAGGTAGCCGACACCTACGCGCATGTTGTGATCGAGGTCGGCGGGAATAGTGATGGCGATGGCGATGCCCAGCAGCGCATGGGCCGCAGCCAGCGGCCATACGTTGCGGTAGTGAAGATAGCAAAGGCAGGCGGCAACTCCGCACACAAGCGTAATTACGGCTAGCACGGGATTGGGAAGGTGGGCGACAGAGAACAGGCATGCCGAAGTCACTGCCGCAAGGGTCGCGTTACCTAACAGGCGCAGAATGCGAACGGCAAAGAAACACTGCAGGATGATTTCCTGCACGGTGGCCCAGAGCGCATAGCCAAGGTAGTGGCGCACGCTTGAGGCCAGGGTGGACGGCGTGTGAAGCGTGTGCATGCGGCCGGCCAGCGCGATGGCGACCATGGCGACTCCAGCGGCCAGGGCCACCGCCCACAGCGAGCGCAGCAGGTTGGCTGTGCACAGGCCGAGGGGGCGGAAGCCTTCAAATGAAATTGCGATGACGGCGACGGTGATGACGGTCGCTATGACCCACATCAGCACCTGGTAGGGATGGGGTGTCCAGATGACGACGAGAATCAGCCCGTATATACCCGATAGCTCGAGGAAGTCCCTTCTCCGGCTGCGCGCCTTGGAGCAAGTGCTTTCGTCTACAGGGTGGGCGCATTTAAATAACAATCTATCGGCCCACATACTGAAAAACTTAGATGCCCAATTATTCAATCAGGATGACAACTTACTCTCGGCTGGTTCTGGTTACTTGTTATTCCAGTTATTCCAATATGATTTCCGGCTCTTTGTGGTCGCGCGTGGTGAGGGTGATGGCCGCGGCGAGAATGAGGCCTCCGCCGAGCCACGCGAAGGGCCCGAGGTGCTCACCGAGGAGTTCGACGCCGAGCACGGAACCGAGCGCAGGCTCAACGTTGAGAAACACGCCGGCGCGGGATGCGGGCACGTGATGAATTCCCCAGTTCCAGAGGAGCGTGGTGATGGCGGTGCCGGCCAGACCACTGATTGCCAGCGCGGTCCATGCGGTTGCGCTGACGTGAGCGAACGGCATGGGCGCGCTGTGATTGGGGATGAAGCCGCGCAGAGCCAGAGGCCCCATGATCCAGACGACGAGCATGGCGGTTCCGGCGAGGATGGTGTAGGCGGTAACCGCGGGGGGATTGTGGGTCTCCATCAGCTTTTTGCTCACCAGCACCCAGGCGATGGAGAGGACCATGGAGAGAACTACGATGAAATCGCCCTGGAGGGTCGGGTGCTCGGGGCCTGACTGTGCTCGGGTGCCGCCGAGGGTTATGAGGAGTACTCCAACTGTGGAACCGAACAGCGCCAGCCACCCGACGCGGTCGAGGCGCTCGCCGGCAAACATGGCGGCGGCGGCAGCCAGCAGTACCGGAACGGTGCCGACCATGAGTGCCGCATGGCTGACCGTGGTCATTGCTAGGCCGTGAAACTGGAGCAGGAACTGAACCGGCACGCCGAGCGCGGCGGAGATGAGCAGGAGGCGCGTTTCAGGCCAGGTGAGCCGGACGCGTTTGACGATGGCGACCGGCAGCAGTCCCACGCAGGCGAAGAGAAAGCGGTAAAGGACCATGTACTCGACACTCATTTCATTGAGCGCGAGGCGTCCGAAGTAGAAGCCGGTGCCCCAGATGCAGCCGGCCACCGCGCAGGCGCCGTATCCCAGCCAGCGGAGGCGGCTCGCCGATTGTGTGGTTGCGATCATTGCTCTTACTGTCGCACATGAGTGGAGCGAGACCCGTGGCCGGTAGCCGGTGGCTTGCGGGGGAATGGACAAGCTACGGGCTGCCGCCAGTGGCCCCTACCTGACACGTTCCGCCGTTCTGCGAGAGAATAGGATTTGATGGCATACCGGCTTCCGCGGGCGACCCTGCTGCTTCTCCCCATTCTGGGCCTGGCCCTTTTGTCCGATCCTGCTTTTGCCTCCAAAAAAAAGGTGGCTGCGCCCGAGCAGCGACGGGTGCGGGCCACCATCCAGCCGGTGTTGACAATACCGGCGGAGCCGCTTGGATTTGCCGCGCCGGGGCCTTTTTATCTGGGGATGCGCAACGCCCTTGTGTCTCTGGATTTTCTGGATGAGAACCGGCTTCTTTTCACGTTCCGCGTTCCGGGGCTGATGCGCCGTGCCGATGGCAGCAAAGCCGACGAAGGCGAGCGCGAAATCCGCGCCATAGTGCTCGGCCTGCCGCGGGGAGATGTGGAAGCAGAGCAGGTTTGGAATCTGCATGACCGCGACCATTACCTCTACATGCTTTCCGGGGGCCAGTTTGTTCTGCGCGAACAAGACCAGCTCAAGCTGGGCGACGCTACATTGCAACTGAAACCGTGGTTGCGATTTCCCGGCAACGTGATCTGGGTTGAGGTGGATCCATCGCGGCAGTTCCTTGTTACCGGCTCATTGGAGCCGCCGAATGTGACGCCGAAACCCGGCACCGTGGGGAGCCCTGCAAGCGCCTCCGCAACCGTCACCACCGACGCGCCTCGTGACCCGGGGGCGAGCAAGAACCTGGTTCTGAGAATCATTCAGCGGAATTCCGGACAGGTGATGCTGGTGAGCCGTGTGAACGAGGCTACCCATCTTCCCATCGGCGCCGGCGGGTATCTTGAGTCGGCCCACGCAAACGGCATGACATGGAACCTGACCCTGGAGCGATTCACCGGCGCCAGCACTCCCGCGGGCACAGTGGAATCCGTATGCACGCCTTACCTTAATTTCATCTCTCCGGATGAGTTTCTGGCTACCGCTTGCAGCGGGAACGGCGATCCGCGCTTTTATGCGTTCACGACAGAAGGCAGGCGCCTGTGGCAGAACCTGGATGGCGGCGCCAACGTGTGGCCGGCGATGGTGACCAGCGCCAACGGACTGCGTTTTGCGCGGGAGTCATTGAATGTGGATCACGCGGTGAACGCGGCGATGCCGCTCTCGCCGGACGATATCAAAGGGCAGGATGTGAAGGTGGTGGACGCGGCCACGGGGAAATTGGTTCTGCGCGCGGCGGCCAGCCCGATCTTCGATGCCGGGGGCAATGTGGCGCTGTCGCCCTCAGGCCGGCGAGCCGCCATCTTGATGGACGGCAACATTCAGATCTTCGATCTACCCGCTCCGCCGCCGATTCCCGCTGCCAAGCCGCAGTCCAACGGCGGGGACTAGGTTCCAGCTAATGCCTCAGCTCTTGGCCCCGACTTCCTGCGCCGGCCGTTTCGCCGCTTGTTTCCTGGCGCGGTCCGCCTTCCATACCGCAAATTCATCCTGGACGCTCTTTCCCGGGCGCTGGAAACGGCGATCTTTCTGTTGCAGGTACTTGAGAAACTCGGCGTAGTCGTCCTGTGAAAACTTGGGCGCGGCAGCCGGCGTGCCGCCGCGGGGCGCCGCGTTGGAATCAGCTTCCGTGGGCGTCGACTGAATAGACGCCGCCTGCGTGGGAGCCACCTGAGTGGGAGCCGCCTGCCTCTTTTCCCCACCCGCCGGGCTATTCTCCCCCAGATACAGGCCACCCCGCACTGCTACCCGGTACATGCGGCCAAACAAGATGGCCCCGGTGACCTGCCCAACGATGGCCCCAAAACTCGGATGGATCGCCAAACCGGCAATCCTCTCCAGCGCAAACAGTGCCAGGCCGGCGACTGCCCAGGGAAGAGACAGGCAATGCACTCGCCACGCTACAACCGCGAACAACGCCGCATCGGCCAGGCACCACCCGCCCATGCCCAGAACAGGATGCCCGAGGTAGATTGCCGCCACTCCGATTCCAGCCGACAACAATGCACTCAATCCAGCCGTGTACGCTCCATAGCGCATCAGTGTCGCGGCGTTCGCCGGACTGTTGAGAGTGGGCAGATACTCGATGGAGCCCGCCAAAACGTCCTCCCCCGCAGATTTGGTGCCCCCATATTAGGAAACCCTCTAACCCGGCACAATAACCGATTTGAGTGAGCGGCCACCGGCAGCCCATCGCGCATCTGAGGATTCAGGGGCACTCCATCCTCCGGTCGCTCCGTGCCCTGAAGCCTGCTATCTGAGGTCTACTCATGTACCCTAATATCTATATCCCTGAGACAGGTTCCCCCGTTACACTGTCCAGCGGGAGGAATCCTTTGAGCACGGCCGATGTTCACTACAGCGCCGCAGCAATTACGGACCGCGGCCGCAAGCGGCCGTCCAACGAAGACTCGCTCGACTACTCGGTGGAACACGGCGTTTACGTGGTGTGCGATGGCATGGGGGGCGCCGCTGCCGGGGAAGTCGCCAGCTCTATCGCGGTTACGGAGATGCTTCGTGTGCTGAGCGCGCGGTCGATGCCGTTCCCCGAACTTGCGGAAGCAGCGGTGACCGCGGCCAATGAGGCGGTGTTTGTGCGCGCGCAGAACGACCCTCATCTGAGCGGCATGGGCACCACGATGGTGGCGCTGGTGGTGCAGGCTACGCAGGCGTGGGTTGTGAATGTGGGCGACAGCCGCTGCTACCGGTTCCGCGATAGGATTCTGGAGCAGCTCACGCTGGACCACTCGCTGGTTGAGGAGCAGGTGCGGCAGGGCCGCATGACTCCGTCGGATGCGCTGCGCTCGCCGCTGCGCAACGTAATTACGCGCGCGCTGGGCACGCAGAGCACGGTGTCGCCGGATTGCTTCCAGCTCGAAGCCGCTCCTGGGGATGTTTTCCTGCTTTGCTCTGACGGGTTGACCCGCGAACTGTCTGACGAGACGATCCAGAGGCTATTGGATAGCCCGCGCGATCTTGAGGTGCGGGCGCAGAGGCTGGTGGAAGCGGCCAAAGAGGCGGGCGGCAACGACAACATCACTTGCATTCTGGTGCAGGCGGCGTAGTTTTTCGGGCGCCGGTCGTAAGTTGACGGTTCTTGGTCGCCGCGCCGGCCAATCATGCTATATCTTTCCGCATGCCGAGAACTGCTGCCGAGCCGTCCCTTGCCGATCTGCGCGATGTCCTGGTTGAGACGTGGGCTGTGAATGACGCCATGAACCAGGTCCTGCTGGCGCATCTTGCCCCGCCGGCGTGGCGGGCGCAATTGGCGGTGGGAGCAAGCAATCGCAGCCGGACCATTGGTGCCATGTTTGCGCACATGCACAATTGCCGCCTGAACTGGCTGCGGCTGAATGCGCCGCATCTCAAGCGCCCGGCAGCGCTCGACCCTTACCGCTGTACGCTGCGGCAGGCGGCGGCGGGGCTGAAAAAGAGCTCGGCGCAATGCGCACGCATGCTGGATGACGCGCTTTCGTTCGATCCGGATCGCAAGGTAACGAGCTTCTCGCGCGGATGGCTGCGCGTCTGGCCGGCGGGCGGCGCCATGTTTGCCTACATGTTTTCTCATGAAGCGCATCATCGCGGGCAGATCGTGATGCTTGCGCACCAACTCGGCTATCGGCTGCCACAGGCCGCGTGGGCCGGCATATGGAACTGGGACCGGCTGTGGAAAGAGCAGGGGCTTAAAACACGGCCGCGCTGAATGCGCTGCGCCGCGGAAACGGAAAGGCCCGGCAGGCTGGCCGGGCCTTTTTGTACCTTGTGGCGCAGGTTAGTAAGGACGGTCGTCGTGGTCGTGGTGCTCGTCGCGCATGTGGTGCATGGCGGTTTCGTAGCCGTGGCGGAAGCCGTCGCGGTAGTCGTCATGGAGCCTCCGCTCCACGGGCGGATGCTTGTACCGCTCGTGATCGTCGGCGTCCTTATGCCGGTGCTCGTTCCAATCCCGGCGCGCGGCTTCCACGCCGTCATGGAAGCCCTGCCGCTGAACATCCCGGTAATCATCGGGGGGCTGGTCCCAGGGGCGCTCCTGGTAGAAGCCGGTGGGCGCCGCCGGCGCGGCATTGGCACGTGCGGCCAACCCGGCGGGTACGGCCAACGCGATTGCGAGCGTGGAAAGGGGAAGCCAATTGTTTTTCATGCGTACTCCTTGGGTTCGCTCCTGCGACGAAAAATGGTTAACCTGATCGACGCTGTTTCTTCAGCGCACTCCACTACTGACCCGCTTTTTTAGCCGGGGTTGCCGTTTGTCTTCTCCAAATGATGCATGGCGTCGTTATAGCCGCGACGGAATCCCTGCCGGTAATCTGTCCGGTACGCATCCTCCACGTGCGGATGGCGGTATTCTTTGCGGCGGTTGTAATCCGGAAAGTGGTGGTGATCGTAGTCCTTGACCGCGGCCTCCACCCCGGCGTGGAACCCCTTCCGCTGCATCTCTTTGAACTCTGGCGGCGGCTGGATCCATGGGAAAGCCATGATTCCATGGGGCGGCGCTTCAGGCGTTTGTGCCGCTGCCTTGCCCGGGGCCAATCCGAGCGCTAAAGCGGTCGCAAGGGCGATGAACGCGTACCTCATGATCCCTCCTGCGGAGGTTTGAGTCGGATCGCGGGTAACGCCGTTGCCTTTTCGCCAGATTTGCGGGGATTTGCCGAGGGGATCCATGACTCCAGGTACCTGCGTTGCCGGTTCGTGGGCTAGGATGGCCTCATGGCGAGGGAACTCGAGGTCGGGAACCTGCTTATCCGATTCGGAGCCACAGAGGCGGTGCGCGGGATCGGTTTCTGGCTTGACGAGGGCGAGGTGCTTGGCCTGGTTGGCGAGTCCGGGTCGGGCAAAAGCGCTACGGCTCTGGCGATTATGGGCCTGCTTGGCCCGACCGCGAAGGTGAGCGGGAGCATCCAGTGGCGCACCAATGACAAGGCGCCCGTGAACGTGCTGGAGCTGCCGGGGAACGAATTGCGCCGCCTGCGGGGTCGCGAGATCGCCATGATTTTCCAGGAGCCTATGACCTCACTGAATCCGGTGATGAGCATCGGCCGGCAGGTGGCGGAGTGCGCGGTGGCCCACGGAGGCGCGCGCACCCGCCGCGACGCCCGCCACAAGGCGATTGCCGCGCTTGAGTCCGTCGCCATCCCTGACGCCGCGCGCCGCTACGGAGATTATCCTCACCAGTTCTCCGGCGGACAGCGCCAGCGCATCCTGATTGCCATGGCCCTGATCAACCGGCCGCGCCTGCTCATTGCGGACGAGCCCACCACCGCGCTCGATGTCACCGTCCAGGCGCAGATCCTGGACCTGCTCAGGGATTTGCAGCGCCAGCATGGCCTGGCCATGCTTTTCATCTCGCACGATCTTGCCGTGGTCGGCCAGGTAGCTCAGCGCGTGGCCGTCATGCGCCACGGCCAGATTGTGGAAACCGGCGCCGTCCTTGACGTTCTGACGCGGCCGCAGCACGAATACACGCGCAGCCTGCTGGCGGCGGTGCCCACGCTGCGGACGGACCGCAAACGGCCGCTGGCGGTGGTTTAGCGGGGAATTCAGCAGCTTATTCAAACCGGGCCGGCGGTCCTTCTCGGCGGCTGATCCAGGGCAATCGCATTTGAAATTGGTCTGAACCGGAGTCGTCACGGACCACAGGTGCCACTTACGCAGAGAGTTTTCCGGCTTGAGGTTTCTAGCAGGAGGATTTCATGTCCCGCAAAGAGACCCTGGAGCAGTTTGGTTCGTGTTGGGAAGGGCTTGAGGACCCGCGCAGCGGCAATGCCGCATTGCATGATTTTCACGAACTTCTGCTGATGGCTTTGTGCTGTGTGCTTTGCGGCGGGCAGGGAGCGGTGGATATGGCGTTGTTTGCCGAGGCCAAGGAGCCTTTTCTGCGCAGTTTTCTCACCCTTGCCAACGGCCTGCCCAGCCACGACACCTTCAGCCGCCTGTTCCGCAATCTCGATCCGGATCAGTTTCGCGATTCGTTTCAGCGGTTTATGGGACAGTTTTCCGAGCAGTTGCAGGGCGTGGTGGCCATCGACGGCAAGGTGTTGCGGCGCTCGTTCGATCACGCCAGCGGCAAGGCGCCCCTGCACATGGTGAGCGCCTGGGGCCGAGTCCGACGGACTTGAGAGCCTGCGGGCGCGAGGTGTACGGGCCAACGCTTGTTCGTGGCAAATACGCGGCCAAACTGCACCACGGGCGATGCTGTCCAGTAGCGTTCTTGCAGCTCGACCGGGTTGTCTAAACTGCCTGTCTAACTGGACTCATAATGCCGCCAATCTCCGCCGTACGGCGGACCGGGCGTGCTGGGAGCGCCGCTTCCTCGCCGACCGCGATGCGGGGCGCCCAGCCGTGCAGGATATTCGCATACACGCCATTCGATTCATCCCCTTTCTAACTTTTACTTGATAGTCGCGAACTTCTCAATCAGGGAGATTGCGCTATACGCGGCAGGTTGTCAGAGGCCGGTTGTAGCGTCTTGCGAGCGCTCCGGATTGACGAGCTGACGGCGACCTCGCCGACAGCGGCGTTCTTCCTGGCGACGCCAGGAAGAACAAGGTCCTTGGTGCGGAAACCACCTTCAGAACAGTAGAAAGGCGTTCAAATGTCGCTGATTAGTTATGACTTGCTTGCGGAGGCCCTGCGTTCCTG
>CAWACC010000015.1:0-23751 GCA_963780445.1 uncultured Parachlamydiaceae bacterium | reverse complement strand
ATGACATTCTTGACCAATACCTGATCATTGAACCTCCAACCTGCCGAATAGCAGATCTGGCGCGGATCAGCGATCATGGGCCTGTACACAGGGGGGTCTTCGGGAAGCCAGACGCCGCTTCTGCCGCATTCTTCAGCTGTTGTGCAATCAATTCCGGGTTGATAACGGACCGGAGGGGCGTCCTCTTCACAATCGGATTCACAATCATTGGATTCACAATCAGATTCGCGATAGGAACAGTTGCAAGATCCTTCACACAGGCACCTGCCGCCGTTCATGCAGTTGCATGCCTGAGAAGAGGCTTCATCGTAGCCTTCATCCGCACAGACATAAGGAAAGCCGCCCCATAAAATGATAGTGGCTATCATCACAGTAATAACTTTGTGCATAACTGTATTTCCTGATTTATAAATGAAACCTAAGGTATATCGAATATGCCAAAATTAGAAAAGAAAAATTTAACCGAACGTGAGCTCTATGCATACCACTGAGCCAGTGAGACCACTGAGAAGGTTTGAGATAGGAGAGAGGGATTATACTATTAAAAGTTGATCACTAGGCCTCTATCCTCCCTCTCTCAAACCTTCTCAGTGGTCTCACTGGCTCAGTGGTGAAGAATGACTTATGCATCGAACTCGCGTTAACTGAAGAAAAAGCCGAATCCCAGCAAGATTCCAAACAGTATCTGGAGACGTGCGGCCTGGCCAAAATAGCGATTGAATCGGGCAGAGGGTTCTTCCTGCCATAAATTAAATAGAATATATAAAGCCAGGGGCAGTGTCAATGTCGGCAAAAGAAAAGCCGTCCAATGATAGTACTGTAACCAGAATAGATTCAGAAGAAAGGGAGCTAGAAGGCAGAAACTGATTTCCAACCTGCTAAAAGAAATGCCAAAACGGACAGACAGCGTTTTCTTGCCTGTCAGTTTATCTTCAGCCCTATCTCTAAAATTGTTAATGGCAATCAAAGCCGTTGCTAAAAGGCCCATTTGGGTTCCCAAAATAAAAGAGGAAATATTATATTCCTGTGCCTGCAGGTAGTACACACCACCGGTAATGATCCATCCAAAAAAGACCAGGACAAAGAGCTCTCCAAGGCCATGATTGACAATGGATAGGACCCCCCCGTATAACAATACCCGGCGGCAATGGACAAAGGTATCAAAATACAGAATATGTTTCCTTGAAACATCAAAGGAATGCTTGCAATTGCAGCTAAAAAGAACAATCCTATTCCTGCCTGATACGCTCGAAGGGGCGGCAGCAGTCCTGACTGGGAAACGCGTTTGAAACCCAACCGATGGACAGTATCTTTTCCTTTAAAAAAATCCATTCCATCATTTACCAGATTGGTTGCCATCGTGATAAGCAATGCAACCGCCAGGACGTCAAAAGCCAGCCAGCCATTTATCGGAAATTTCTCATTTTGAGCGAGTAAAGTAGCAGAGAAAACTGCCGCTGAGGGAACACAAAGGGTTTTAATCCTGATAGCCATCCACCAGGCTTGCAGCGAGTTTTTTTTTACATCCGTAGTCATGAATTGTGCGCAGTCATATGGTTTCCTGTTTTCTCTCAATTTATCATTTTTACTGGACTTTAGCCATTCGAAAAAAATAGTATACAGTATTTTGTTTTTCGTGTCCGAGTCCGTGTCCGATTTAAAAAGGATTGAATCGGACTCGGACTCGGACGCGACTCGGACACGAAAAACAAAATACTGTATACTTGTTTGACTAAAGTCTAGTCAATTATGCAAATTCATTTTATCCAGCTTCTGTGTCAATAAGCCCAGTTCTTTTGCTAGTGTCTGATTCAAATTATCATTTTGGCTTGATTCATTAAGTATCGTATTTCTTGACTGTCGGATCATTCTAAATACATTTGTGGCAACCTCTTCGCGATATTCAATTTTAAGGAAGCGTGGTTTATGGTGAGGAATATAAGTGAAGGTGTTTTTATTGACAATTTCATAGGCTCCGAACACAAAATGGACTTTACCCATTTTTTCAGGGTGCTGAAGAAGCCATTCCATTTCTTTTTTAGTTTCACCAGCTTTAGAGTGATTCATAAGCTAGGTGGGGTGAGAAAAATTACCGATTCTTTTTTGTTCAAGAGATTCTCCATAAAATCCGGACGGGCTTTTAAATTGCCATAAAATTCCTCATAGGCATCACTATAATCCTTAGAATTCAATACTGTTTTAAAACCGGTGATGATCTCATATTTGTTTAAACCTATAATATACGCCTTGCTGTAATCCTTTCTTTTCATAAGGAATGCCTGGTAACCGGTTACGCTGGCTGCATGAGTTTTTATTAAATCTGCTTGTTCTTTATCCAATCCACACTCCTCAATGTATACAGCAAGGATTTTTGCATTTCCAAGCCTTTCTTCTGCAATTTGATTTGCCAGAATAAGGGCGTCGTTCCTGTTAATGGTTTACGATATTTGTAACATTTCATCTCCAGTTCTTTTTTTTAACGCATTTATCTGTCCGCCTATCCGAGTACTTTCTTCTGCACTTATTTTTATCAGCTGTTCCCATTGTGATGATTCCAGCCTGACATAGCCGTTGTGGCTGTGCCTATTTTGAAAGGCAATAGTCTGTGAGTATAGCTTCTGAAGAATGTTCTCGGGCGAGTTGGAACACACAACATATATATGTCTTGTAGTTCTTTCTTTACATCTTAATAGGGTATATTCATAGCATGGATTGTCGAAATCAATAAACTTCCTTAAGGTCAATTTACAACTACCTCTTGAAACCTCTATAGAAAATTTATTTATTTTCATCGAGTCGGATTTCTTATAATCTTTTACCTGATTATCATTTTCGAAGGAGACATGATAGGACAAGTTAATTAAATTGTTTACATTCATTTTGTTAACCTTATTTTAAAAATTTTTCTTACAAACTAACAACTTTACAACAGTTTAAAATTAGTTATAATTAAAGTCAAATATTAATATTAACTTAATATTATCTTTACATAATATTTATAAATAAATCGTAACATGTAGTTTAAATAACATGGAGGTTATAGTGAGTCAGATAATAGGAGAATTGGGTCATTCAATCGATAGGGCCTGCAATTCGATAAAAGATAATATAACTAAAAGCATACAGAGACAATATATTAGAAAAGTTCAGCAAGTTTCAGGTGTTGCTAGAGGTGCGTTAACCATCTATAACCGTGCAGGAGTCTGATCGATCCCGAACTTGATCATGTGCTGAATGAACATGGGCCTGATCCAAGGCCTATCATGAAGGCTTCAGTTCCCTTGAGAGCTGTTAAAATATTTAGCTTGATAAATATTGTAGAAAATATAACGACACTCGTTCAATCGATTAAAGATATCGTTATAAAAAGAGGAATCGAACGATTCGATGCGTTTTTAAGCTCTCTCTACTCCTCAACTCAAATCCCCATTCACATTGATAATTTTATCGATGGATTGTCCACAGTATTTACAGCAATCAAGGTGGCCAAAGTTGTTTCGAATATTTTTTCAGGATTCAGTCTTGCGGGATCTGTTATAGAATTAGCTGTAACAGGAAGGTCATGGAAAAAATTGGATGACTTCAATGCCAAATATAAGGACGTGGTCCGAAGGACCCTAGGTCCCAACGGCCAAAAAATGGACTATAATCTTAAAAAATATAAGGCTATACTCTCCTTTCTTAAAGATGGAACATCAAACAGTTTGACATTGAAGAAGCGGATAAATTTCAAAGGGCTTTAGATAGAAAATTTGCCGTAGATGAAGAGGAAACCCAACCCACAGAAATTCAGATAAAGGAGTTGCGGTCCGTTGTTAAAGACTTGAAAGGAAGATTAAAGGACCAGAAAAAAACCCATGTCGTTACTATAATAAGTGATGCCATAAATATCGTAACAAACGCCTTGACGATTGCTGCTATAGTCTTTCCTCCTTTAATCATCCTTTCAGCCGCCTTTGCAGTCGTTTCGATGTTGGCCAAGCACATTTACAATCAGATCAATAACTACACCTTTGAAAATAAAATAGGCATGATTGAAAGGTCTGAAGAAGATATGAAAGGTTGCGATTCCACTCTCTGGAAAGTCAAAGACTTTGCCCGATGGTATTTTGACCCGCTGATCAAGTTATTTGAAGCTCCTTCTGCTCCAATTCCTGAAACTGTTTAGATTTGTTCGGATTACCGATACAATCATAATACAGGGAAAGTTGCAGGTACAGTTGCCTTTTTTCCCAGACAAAGGCTTTCTGTATCCATCCAGAGTCCAAGTGGATCCTTTTACTATAATAATGATTAAATAGCATCCACGTTCGAGAGGATGGGTAATTTCTATGGATCCTGAAAAATGTGCGTCTGCTATATCTGACCCTTCTGTAACCTGCAGCCAGCATCCATAAAGAAAATGCAGTAGAGAATTTTCAAGCAGGAGTCTTCATAAGGATATAAATTCAAAACTTTCTCTGCTTCGTCCCACTTTTTTTCAATAGAAAGCTCCAAATAGTATAGCAATCGCTCATTTTTTTTATTTCCGGGCTTAACCGATAGTCTTTTTCATTTAGAGAGGCGACAATATAATGGACCTTTTCAGTTAAGTGAAAACGGATTCCTGCCTCAGCAGGTATAACAATAAACGCTCCTGTTCCCTGTTGAGTGATTTATCCGACAGGGTTGCAAAAAAATCTGGCAGCCCTGGAAATGAATCTTTGGAACTCGCTAATACGGCTGTTTCAATATATTTTAAAGAATATAGGACGAATTTATCTGAAGGGTTTTGGCGGAGCCTTTCTATAAATTTTTTCGCACTATCTATGGCCCCCATTTCAATTAGTGAATAAAAAATATCTGAAAGGAGCAAGGGATTGATTAGACGGTGTTTTAAACAATCTTCCAGAATTTCCACGAGAATATAGTGTTTGTTCAGCCAGAATGCCAATACTTTGACAGATAGAGGGCTTCTAATTCGGGATCGGACTCCATAGTATCGTCATATATAATAAACGGCAAAGGTTCCCAGTGTTTTTTTAGGCTTGTAAATAGCTTTTTCACATTCCAATTATGGATTAGGTCGGGCATATGCCGTAAAAGAAGGAGAATGAAACGGTAGGTTGCCAGCCGGTTGGATCTAGAGCTCGTATGCATCCTGTAAAGGATCTGTTGCTTTAGGATGGGCAGAAGCGGATGCTTTGGATAGCGCCTGAAAGCAAGTTCAAAGCATTTCACCTCTTCATCGTTATCATTTAACTCCTGGTAAATGAGCGCCTTGCCAAGGTATTCCAAAGGGGCTCCTGCAGTTTTATGCAGTCTTTCAAACTCTTTCCGGGCCTGATCATACAAAGCTGCCGCCTCTTTTTTTTCCGAGGCGCGAGCCTGTTCCAGCAAAGTGATGCCGGCCCTGAACATCGCTTCCCTGCCTTCCACCCTGCCCGGAAAGGAATAACCTATTCGTCGATACTCGCTTAAAGCTGCCGAAAAATCCTTTTTTGCCAGAAAGGCATCAGGCACAGCCAAACAATTGACCATCACATTCTGGCTGCCGGTATAAACAAAGAGATCCTTGATGGAAAAATCAGCATCCCGTGAAAGCAATCCCACGTGTGTGCCAACCAGGGGCAAATGGCTGGTATAAGAGATCTGCAAGGCACCATCAATGAAAAAATTGAGCCTGTTATTTATCTTTTCAATTTTCAGATGGTACCATTCGTGTCGCTTTAAATAAAGGTCGGGGCTATGCATCACTTCGACTGTGGAGCAAAGAAGTTTTGTAGAACGGTTGACCTCGGACCCAATCCACAGGCAATAGCCATCATTCAAATGCACCCGTTGAGAGGCCTCAGGAATACCTAAAAGAAATCCGATCCCATGTCCTTTTTCTCCAAACCTGACGGTGGCTTCGAGCATGATAGTATCGCTAAAAGAAGACTTGGAAACCATCAGACTGACCCAATCGGCGATTTCAGGGCTGCGGGTAATGGCCACATGTTCGGCTATTAAAACATTTTCCTGGAATTCCCAGTCGGATTTATTAAAAATATCCAACTGTGCTGCCTGAAACCATTCTGAACGTCCTTCTATATAGCTTTCCAGATCATGGATAAGTTCTTTGACAGAAAGGTATCGATCCCCCAAATCCTTGGAGAGGCATTTAAAAGTGATTCTAGAAAGGACTTTAGGCACATCGCGATAGGGCGAAACTTCGATGGGGTCGTACAGTTCTTCGAGATGCATTTTTTCACGGAACTCGTTCAAGGTTCCTCTCTTAAAAGGCAATCTGAGGGTTAGAATTTGGTACAGGATGACCCCAAGGGAGTAGATATCGGATTGGACTGTTGCAGGATTGCCCATAGCCCGTTCCGGCGCCATATAGGATACTGTCCCCACCACTTTGCCTATTCGTGTCATGTGATGGGGTGTCTGGGATGGATGCATGGCCATTTCATCCTCGCCGTTTTTGGTGGATTCCATCAGTTTGGCTAGACCCCAATCCAAAATCAGGACCTCGCCAAATTGGCCAAGAATAATATTTTCTGGTTTGATATCCCGATGTAAAACACCTTTTGAGTGGGCATAAGCGATAGCCTGGCAGACATCCAGAAATATGCGGACAAGCCATGGGATGGAGCTTCGGGATTCCTCATATTTTTGACCTTTTTTCTCCGCCAACCGAAGTTGGCGGAGCAGCTTCTTAAGAGTCTGTCCTTCCACATAGGGCATGGTATAGTACGTATGTTTTTCTTTGGTATGTATGGAATAAATCGGAATAATGGAAGGATGCGTTAACTGGCTCGTGATCCTGGCTTCCTTGACAAAACGGTTGTGCATTAGAGGGTGCTGGATCAGGTCCGATCGGATTCTCTTGAGGGCAATTCTTCGGCCGCAATCGGTATCGTATGCCAGAAAGACCTCTCCCATTCCTCCTTTTCCTACTTCTTTGATAATCTGGAAGGAGTCCAGGGTAAACTGAACAGATTCTTTATCAGGCCTATGTCCAGGCACTATAGTGGCGGATGAAAGGCTTGGAGAGCTTTCCTGTGAATGGAGCGACGTTTCCGTTTTCTCTTCCGGCAAGGGAAGAGGAAAGCCGCAAAAACTGCAATATTGGATTTTTTTGGAAATGGAGTCATACGAAATGTGATAATGAGCCTTGCATCTGGCGCATGTTATTTCCATTTTTTTCTACTTTATTTTGTTTTAATTCGTGTCCGAGTCCGAGTCATTCCTTTTTAAATCGGACACGGACACGGACTCGGACACGAAATTATCAGACTTTCCCACTATTGATGTAAGCCATAGAAGCCTTCAAATCCCATATTAGCTGATCTCCAGGTTTAATGCCATGCCTCTTAAACCAATCTTTATTGACTTCAAGGGCAAAACGCGCTGGAAACTGTGATGACACCAATCTTTTCAAAAAAAATTCCCTGTCGCGTATATTCGGATAGGCTTCCATGTCACGAATTTCAACGATGCCCCCCTTTTCATCCAGGAAGGCAATGGAGAGGTCTATATACGTGTTGTACATCCAAAACGACAAGATTTTCGAATGGGGAAAATGAAAAAGCATCCCCTCATCCTCATTCAAAAATTTGCGCCCCATCAAACCGGCGGCCCTTTGCTGCTCTGTCATAGCATGTTCCAGTTTTATAGGGATAAGAGCGGAGTGAAGATAAATAAAATTTAATAACAAGTTCAATACCATAATTGTTATTATTCTCGTTTTGCTTTGCATTTTTTTGGTCCTTAATCTAAATTTAGCTTTTGCTGTGAAAATCCATAGAACCAAAATTCTCAAAATATGAGGTATTATGAATACACATTATAACAATTCTTATCAAAGCTACATTAATTATTCCAACAACATAATTCTAGGTATGAAGGTCATTGATCTCCATTGTTATGAAACGTTGGATGATGAACCAATGGATAATGAGGCAACGCCGTCCCCTTCCCCATCTAACACAAACATCTCAACATATAATAATATAACCACTAATGCAAGATTAAACAATTGGGACCCAAAAACGAAAGGAATTGATCTCCATTGCTATGAAACGTTGGATGATAAACCAACGGATATTGAAACAACGCCAACTACTAATGACGTTAAAATAGTTAATTTAAAGGAATTGACAACATTTTTTCGTCAAAATGTATGGGAATGTGCATCTCTAAAAGAACGTTTGGAAAAGCTAAAAACTTTTTTCACTGTCATTCCTTGTCAGAAAGTGTATTGGAATTTGTGGCTTGAAATTCCCAGCTCCTCTGGAACTCCCATTTGTGTGGATATAATGATTGAAGAGGGCGAATACGACTCTCAATGTTTTCCTCAAAAAGCCATAGACAGTAATCCTCCGGCTTCCAGCCTATATATCAAAGCAATGGAAGAGAATAATCTAAATAATTTCTATTTTCAACTCAGAATAGATCCTTCCGCAACTGAAATTCTCCATATTCAAAATGGCGCCGAACTTTCGGGAAATGAAGTCAAGAAATTATGTATGAAGTTTCTCGATTATGTTCGCCCTCCTATAACATTTTTACATGATGATGCAAAAAAACAAGACGAAAACAGTTGTATGTATTTAAGAGTATTCCTTCCTATTGTAAATGAATTTCCTGGAACCTGGTATTCCAAAGATGGATTTGGACTTCTAGAATACCGGGAATTGATCGATCCGGAAGGTAATCCTCGTATGCCTCAGAACCTGCAAACCTATTACCAGGCCATATATACTGTAAGAAATACTCTATTAAAAGATCTTTTGCCACAGGTTCGCCCCCTTTTTGCTTTCCCTGAAGAAATAAAACTCAATCGATGGATCAACTTCTATTTAAATAAGGTTCAATTCGTACAAATCAAACAAAAAAATATATGGAACTGCTCTGTTCATGAATTGGCAAAAAAAATGTATGACACTTCGAGATGTGAAAATATAGCAATAGCTAACAAAGCGAAAAAAGATTTTCAAGAATTTTATCGTTACTTTTTATCAGATATCCAGCAGTTTTTCCCTGTAAATTACCAAAGCAGCCTGACAGTTTTGCACGGGTACCAGCTGTGGTTCAGATATAATTAACGTAAGCTCGATTGCATAGTGCCTCCACTGAATCGTTCTTCACCACAGAGCCAGTGAGATCACAGAGAAGATTTGAGATTAGGAGAGAAAGATAGCATCTAATTCGCCTCTATTCTCCCTATCTCAAACCTTCTCAGTGATCTCACTGGCTCTGTGGTAATTAGCAGACTAATCGAGGCCAAAGCATCTTAAAATCCAACTCGTCCAAGATAGGGACGAGTGATTTTCTGCCAATAAAGGAGCCGAGGCCAAAACCTTCCCTTCCGAAGTTTGTATTTTAAGGCTTCCCACCTGTTGGCCTTTGCGAATAGGAGCTTTAATATCCGGTTCCCATTCAAGGAAGCATTTTATTTGCGGTTCCTCCGCTGGATAATAGGATAGACTTAAATCTCTTTCCAAACAGGTCTTTACTTTTTCACTTGAGCCTTGAGGCACAATTTCAAAGAGCTGAGCCCCCGAATTGAAGTATGTTTTAGTGATTTTTGGTTGGGCAAAAGCTGTTTCGAACATATGGATGGCATCTAAATAGGTATCCGATCTTTCTTTTGTTCTCATTAAAACTGCTATCAGGATCCTGTCTCCGTCTTGAGCCGCTCCAATAAATGTATGTTCTGCATGGGAATGATACCCTGTTTTGACACCAATCGCTTTGGAATATTTGTAACGTCCGTTTCGAAGCAGTTTGTTTCCTTGAGCAAACAAAGAAGCCTCCTGCATATTTGTTTTGGGCCTTGGATAATGGGTGGCGGATACAATCTTTCGAAACTCGGGTATTTTTAAGGCTTCGCGGGTGATGAGGGCCATTTCGTAGGGGGTAGTCTGATGCTCGGGATGAAACAGTCCATGCGGATTCATAAATCGTGCTTTTCACAGCCTATTTCTTTTAAATAGGCATTCATCCCTGCCATAAATTTAGGGACCGATCCTGCGGCAAACCTGGCTATCACATTGCTGGCATCATTTCCCGAATTTAGCATCATACCATGCAACAAATCACGAAAAGTCATTTGTTCCCCTTTCCGCAAGCCAATATGAGTTCCCCGAAGGTAAGCCAATAGGTCGGGAGCGTATAAGATGCCTTTCGCATAGCTTCCTCTGAAACAGCGCAAACGTCATCTGCTTCAGTGGTGACTGTTTCATCTAGACAATCCCCCTTTAATTTTAACGAATAAAGAGCTGTAGCTACTTTTGTTATGCTGGCCGGGTGGAAGACGTGATGCGCCTTTTTTTCATACAATACCGCTCCTGTTTCAGCATTCATCAGGATGGCGCCGGCTGCATTCACTTTTACCTGCAACGGTTCACTGAAAAGAAAGCAGGGGAAACATATAAAAATAAATAAATATAAAATTCTGTTCATAGTTTTCCTTTTCAAATGTGTTAACAGGTATACCTTAAGGACTGACAAGAATCAATCGAAAAATGAGATGTCATTTGCCAGTTTTTGATGTTGCCAGTTTTTGCCAGTTTTTGATTGCGCTTTATTTTACAACGTCTTATTATTTAATACCGAAGAAAGACTCGCTCATCGCGTAAAACCTTAATGGAGGATTTATGATTAATAATGATGTCTCAAAAACAGTAAATTTTATTTTGCCCAATCAGGGTATAGACCCTTCAAAAGCCTTACTACAAGAGCTATTGCATGTGATTTTTTCTCATTTATCCATGAGGGAGTTGGCCCGCGCCGCTCTTGTCTCCAAAAAATGGAAAGTTTTATCCGAAAATGATTTTCCATGGTATCGTTTTGCCAGCATCCTAAAAAGGATAAAACCCAATCAAAATAACCTGAAAAATGAGGTAATGGCAGAAATTCATCAATTACAAAAGGTCTTCGATATATCCGCAAAAATTGATGATTACTGCACTGACAAACGCTCTCAGGAAGGGCAACAGGTGATGATAGAGATCGCCAAGGGGGCAGCGAAGGAAAATGGCCGATCAACATCCATTTACATAAGAAATTACAGGATAAATCCATTTACATCTTTAGGACAACAAGCCCTTATTGAGATTCTCAAGCTGGCGCTGCTTCACAATAATAAATTTTATGCGATTCAAGTTGACAATTACGGAATAAAGTCCACACCGGAGACTCTTCCTCTGCTTAAGGCTGCCACATCTGAGGACGCGTATCATAAATGGAAAGTATCTTATGAAATCAGTAAGTATCAGATTGACCCATCCACAGAAGAAGGGCAAAAAAAACTGATTGAGATGGCCAAACGGCATGCCCAGCAGGATACTCATACTCTGGAAATATCCTGCTATATTAGTAGTTATGAAATTGACCCATCTACAGAGGAAGGGCAAAAAGGGCTTATTGAGATTGCGAAACTGGCTGTCAATCAAAAGAATCATAGCCTATCCCAATACATTCAAAACTATAAAATAAATTCCTTACAAGCCCGTATTGAAATTGCCAAGCTGTCTGCACAAATGAGTGCCTCCGCTACAAGTGCAGGGATTGAAAATTATGAAATAGATCCATTGACTTCAGAAGGGCAAAAAGCCCTCATAGAAATTCTACTCCTTGCATTAAGACAAGATCCAAATGGTACATGCGTATACATGAGAAGATATAAAATAAATCCCTCCGCTTTCAGTTTAATTCCGCTCAATGATGCAATCGCATTGAGGGACACACTTGAATCAGCACTTAAATCATTCCGTCCAGTTCCAAATTATGGGCCGCAGTTGGGGGCATTGGGAGAGGAATCCCTTAAAGCAGGTCTCAATCTTGTAAAACAACTAGGAGTCTACCTTGACAGTATGGAAGAAGATTCCGCATCAATGAACATAGAAACATCATAGCCGAAGGGACGAAAGGGACCAAAGGGACATAAGGGACGAAGAGACGGTTAATTTTGTCCCTTTGGTCTTTTATGTCCCTTATGTCCCTTTCGTCCCTTATGTCCCTTTCGTCCCTTATGTCCCTTTCCCTTTGGCATTAAAATTGCACTTATGCTTTATAAATAAAATTTAAATTATTATAATAAAATTTATAAAGAAAGGTGGAAAATAATGGACAATATAGCACAATTAGATAGTTATTTTAAAAATTATATAAAAAACATACATTCTCTTTTACCTGAAGGCATTATTGATGTGGATTTGAAATTAATGCAAAAATATGAATTACTCGATTATTATGTAAAAAATAATAAAAATTCTTCTTTGACGCGGTATTTCCATGTCATTGAAACTACTGAAAAAATCACCTTGATCAACGATCAATTTGTGGTATGGATTGTTCCTGAAAAGATCAATAATGTCCCCGTCACTTATACATTAATTGCCCTAAATAAAGAGCATATCCCTCAGTTGGAGATGGCCTTCATGGCTTCCGGATGTTATAATAGTTCCCGCCTTGTATTGAGGATTTTGGATATTTTTCTCCAAGAAATTCAAGAGAATGAAGACTTACTAAAAAATTTTTTAAAATCATCTTGAATTGAAAAAAAAATCAGTAAAAGCTATAATTTCATAAGCATTCACTTGACTGGCAAAGCAGCTTAACATTTACAACCTTTGGAATCGATTTGAACGAATTACATTCGCTTGTTGCGTTAACTACTATCCCTCTCTTGGGCCCAGTAAAAATCAGATGGCTTGTCAAGCATTTTGGTTCGGCTGCGGAAGCCTTGAAAACACAAGGAGCAGATCTGGCTGATTTGCCAGGATTTGGCGCCAAATTTATTGAGGGCTGGAAATATACTCTCAACAAACAACCCTGGTGGAAAGAAATTGAATTGGCAGAACGACTAAAAGTCCAGCTGGTTTCTTGGAAAGATCCGCTCTATCCAAAACGATTGCTAGACATCATTGATTCACCTGTACTATTATATATTAAGGGGGAATTACTGCCGAAGGACACTCAGGCCATCGCAGTTGTTGGCACAAGAAACCCAACGATTTATGGATTGAATGTCGCAGAGCAGTTTGGGCGGCATCTCGCCAAAGAGGGGTATACCGTCATTAGCGGCCTGGCGAGAGGTATTGATACAGCAGCTCATCGTGCGGCTTTATCTGAAGGAAGGACAGTGGCGGTAATTGGATCCGGTTTGGCAGAAATTTATCCTCATGAAAATTTGGAACTGGCAGACAGGATTTCCCACAGCGGAGCTTTGATCAGTGAATTTCCTATGAGCACGCCACCCGACAGGAAGAACTTTCCTCAAAGAAACCGAATAGTCAGCGGCATGAGTGCAGGGGTCTTGCTCATTGAAGCCCCTATTAAAAGTGGAGCGATGATAACGATGGAAAATGCTTTGGCACAGAACAGGAAACTGTTCGCAATTCCAGGCAGGATAGATAGCGAAAACTATCAGGGAAATCACTTGTGGATCAAGCGAGGGGCGCAGCTTGTGGACCACCCTATGAATGTGGTCGAGTCTTTTGAAAATCTGTTTCCGGGATGTGCGAAGCCATTGCTTGCAGCGCCTCGCCCCTCTCTTGAGCAGGAAGAAATGGAATTGCTGGAAAAGCTGCCCGCTGAGGAATTGACCTTGGAGGAGATTGCCAAAAAGGTCCCGTTATCCGTAGGAAAGTTGAATGCCATACTTATGGGTTTAATATTAAAAAGAGCTATTAAGGAATATCCAGGTAAAATTTATAAAAAGGTAATATATTAAAAATGTCTAAATCTTTGATTATAGTAGAGTCGCCAGCTAAAATAAAAACACTAAAAAAATTTTTGGGTCCAAATTATATTTTTGAATCTTCCATGGGCCATATACGCGATCTCCCGGAAAAAGAATTTGGAATCGACATTGAAAACGACTTCGAACCGAAGTATACTATAATGTCACAAAAAGAGGACGTAATAAACAAGCTCAAAAAAGCCGCCAAACAGGTGGATACGGTCTACCTCGCTCCCGACCCGGACCGGGAAGGGGAAGCCATCGCTTGGCACATTACTCAAATCCTGCCTCAAGGCACCCATTTTAAAAGGGTCAGTTTTAATTCTATTACCAAAGAAGCCGTAGTAAAAGCCCTTCAAGAGCCAGGAGTTAAATATGCCTCTAGTCAATGCTCAACAGGGGCGGCGCATACTTGACCGCATTGTAGGATATAAGATCTCTCCCCTCCTCAACCGCCGGATCCAGCGGGGCAAGGAGCGATTTGTCTCCGCAGGGCGTGTGCAATCCGTAGCATTAAAATTGGTAGTCGACCGCGAAAAAGAAATTCAGGCCTTTAAGCCTACAGAATACTGGAATCTGGGAGCCATACTGCAGACTAAAGAAGATCCCAAACATTTCCGCTCCATCCTCTACTCAGTAGATAATTTAAAAGTAGAAAAAGAACCGATAGAAGGGAAAAAAATATTTCTCATTGGGAATAAAGAAACAGCGGATGCCGTTCTCGATAGGATGAAAAATCAGAAGTTCCGCGTCGAAAATGTGGAAAAGAAAGAGAAAAAGCGCAACCCGGTCCCCCCTTTCATCACCTCTACTTTGCAAATGGAAGCCAGCCGGCATTTCGGCTTTTCCTCCGCCCGGACGATGAATATCGCACAAGGCCTTTATGAAGGGATAGAAATGGGCAATGAAGGTACGGAAGGATTGATCACCTATATGCGTACCGATTCGGTCCGCCTGGCGCCCGAAGCCATTCAGGAAGCCAGAAACTACATTGTAAACCAGTACGGAAAAGAGTATCTGCCCGATCAGCCCAAAACGTATTCATCAAAGAAGACCGCTCAGGATGCCCATGAGGCTATCCGGCCCACAAACCTTAACCACCCGCCGGAAATGATCCAGTCCTATCTCACCAAAGAACAATTTCTGCTTTATCAACTTATCTGGCGCCGTTTTCTGGCCTCGCAGATGAATCCGGCCATCTATGATACCGTTTCTGCCGATATTTCTTGCGGCGAGAGTATTCTCTTGCGCGCTACAGGTTCTGTGATCAAGTTTCAAGGCTTTCTCATCGTTTACGAAGAAAAGGTGGATGAAGAAGAAAAAAGCGATGAGAACAGGATGCTTCCAGCACTGGAGTCCGGCCAGTTATTAAACCTCATAGAACTTACTTCTGAACAATCCTTTACCCGTCCGCCTCCACGCTATTCTGAAGCTTCGTTAGTCAAGGAACTGGAACGGCTAGGCATCGGGCGTCCTTCCACCTATGCGGCCATAATGAATAAAATACAAAGCCGCGATTATACGATAAAAGAAAGTGGGCGATTAAAACCCACGGAACTTGGCTTTGTGATCACCGCGTTATTGGAGACGAGCTTTGCTCAGATCATGAACATAGGCTTTACTGCAGCTATGGAAGATAACCTGGAAGAGGTAGGAGAAAACAGGAAAGACTGGAAAGCTCTAATAAGGGATTTCTGGAAAGAGTTCAGTCCTTGCCTGGAAATAGCCGAAAAAGAGGCCTTTGTACCCAAGAATTCAAACGGATATAGACTGCCCCACCTGCGGCGCCAAGCTGCAAAAAATATGGTTCAAATCCAAATATTTCTACGGTTGCAGCCGCTATCCCGATTGCAATTACTCAGCCCAATCCGAAGAAATCGCATTTAATAAAGAGGATTATGCAGCAGATTTTAACTGGGATCAGAAATGCCCTAATTGCAGTTCTGATATGAAGGTACGGCATGGGCGATTTGGCGCATTTTTGGGGTGTTCCAACTACCCTGAATGCAAAGGAATAGTGAATATTCCCAAAAAAGGAGAAGTGGTCATTGCCCCTGAAGATTTGCCGGAATGCCCAGCCATCGATTGTCCCGGCCGCATTGTCGCCAGAAAATCCCGTTTTGGAAAAACATTTTACAGCTGTTCGACGTACCCCGAGTGCGATGTCATAGTAAACAAGCTGGATGATTTAGCCTCAAAATACCCGGACCATATAAGAACGGCCTATGTAAAAAAAGAGAAAAAAGGCAAAAAAGGGGAAACCCAAAAGGCTGAGAAGAAAACAGGCGCAAAGACAAAAGCTAAAACGCCTGCAAAAGAGAAAAAAGTCAGAGTCGGTGCAGCTTTAAAGCTGACGGGCGAATTGGCTGCAATCGTAGGAGCTGATGAACTTCCCCGCGCCGACGTGTTAAAAAAAGTTTGGGAGTATATCAAAGCTCATGGGCTGCAAGATACTGCCAACAAGCGATTGATTGTGCCCGATGCCAAACTGGCAAAACTGTTTGGAAGCCCCGAGCCTTTGGATATGTTCAAGATGCCTGCCATTTTAGGCAAGCATTTAAGCAAAGGATAAGGGGAAAGGGGACCTGCTAGTTTACCACTGAGCCAGTGAGAGAACTGAGAAGGTGTGAGATAATTGAGAGGGGTCTGAAACATATGTCAAAAAGACAATCTTAAATATTATAAGGGACTCCCCTCTCAATTATCTCATACCTTCTCAGTGATCTCACTGGCTCAGTGGTAAATAATTGGCACAGCCGTAATCTATGTCCCTTTTATCCCTTTTAATTTTTTTACTTGATTTAATTTTTTTACTTGATTTAATTATTCTATTTTGATTACAATGAAAGACGCATCATAGTTTCGCAATCGCGATTCTTTTAAAAGGAGATATTTATTATGATGAAAAAATATTTTTATATTATTTCTGTTTTTGCTTTGATGACTGCTACTGGTTATGCTGCTGAAGAAAAGCCAGCTCAACCTGTTGAACAGCAGGAAATACAAAAATTGGCAGGTTCATTTGTAACTTCCAAGGAGAAGAAAAATGATTCTACCGAAGAAGAAGCACAAGCTACCAAACTGGCTGCTATTCCAGCTGGAGAAGAAGTGGAAGAAGATGAAGCTGAAGAAGAAGCCACTCTTTTAGCTTGCCCCGGTGGCAAATGCCCTTATTCCAATATATATGAAGACGATCAAGGCCCCTATCAAGGTCACGCCTAGACTTCATAAGGTGTGATTAAAATTTTAATCACACCTATTTTATCACCTTCCCATTAATGACAGTTTTATACTGTTGATCCAAACAATCGCTAATCTTTTTATATCTTTTCCCGACTTTGACACTTGCTAACGCAAGTGCCAAATAATCAATCATATAAGATTTAATTTTCAGACACAACATTAGCGATGTTGAACGAGCTGTAGAAATCCCTAAAACGTTAAAAATATTTCTAGCATCTTCTGAAAGAGATGAATGCATTGCTCCTCCTTTGCTCGATTTTGAATCTTCAAAATCGATTGTGTGAACCCCGGATAAAGCATATCGTATTCTATCCGGTGTTAAGGGTACCCCATTTTGTTTAAGAAGCAATTCCAAAAACCTTTCAATAAATAAGTTTATAAAACATAGTAAAATGTGGCTTCTGATACGATGTGGAACCCAGTGAAAAATAGGTCGTGTTTTTAAGGTGCATTTTGCTATTCTAAATGCCTCCTCAACATGCCATAAATCACGATATCTGGATAAAGCCTCTTCAATGCTAAGCTTTGCACTGTTCGATACAGCAATACCATGGAAGCCATCCCATTTAGCATCTTCTTCAATTGCTTTCTCATTGAGTGTAAGCAAAGAACCTTCTTTAATATTTGTGTATTTTTTGTAACCTCCATTGCTTATTACATTTTTAATTGAAGTTTCTTCAGATGAACTAGAAAGTTTTTTTTTTAATTTTTCAATCAATCGATCTCTATCTTCTTTGTCTTTCTTAGCCCTACTAGGGCTGTAAGTTGCAATTAGCAATGTGTCCGTATATTGAGGATGCTCCATTGTACGAACGAAAACCTTTTCATCTTCTGGAATATTCTTTTGATTAGATAATGGTGAATATTCTGAAAGATCATTAATTTTAAATTTCTTAGACATCGATTTTAGTTTTGTAGCTATTACGAAATGAAATTTTGCCCCTTGTAAGGCCTCTACGTTTGGTTTACTCGCTAAACCACGATCACATACTACCGTAACATTATTAATCGAAAATCTGACTTCTTAATTTTCTAAAACAGGAATTAATGTTTTTGTTTCAGCTAAATTTCCTTTAAAGACTTCATAGGCAATTGGCATGCCCTGTGAGTCGACAACCAAGGCAAGAACGATTTGAACCAGATGAAATTTTTGGTCTTTACTCAAACCAAAATCTTTTAATTCATCTTGAGAAACACTTTCAAAATAAAGTGTTGTAACATCAAAGAAAAAGCAATCAACAAGTCTTCTAGAAAATTTACAAGCTGTGTTAAATGCTTGTTTTTGAATTTCTGATTCCAAAGATTCAATAGTGTCCATGGCTCTGTAGATATGCTGTAAATCAATTCCTTGAAAACCGTGATCTTCTTGTCTTTCATAAGTTCGCAATTTGCTACTCGGTGAGTCAAAGCGTTGAGCAAGTATTAATTTCACAATCTCCTCTAAATCAAATCTGTTTTTCCCTTGAGCTCCTTTAATGACTTTAGAAAGTCCAGATAATTGCATTAACTGATTAACCACCATTCCAAACCCATCATAAGCGGTTTTTTTATGAATTAAATCTTTTAATCTCACTTTCCCATCAGAAGGCAAACCTTCTCTTTCAAGCCTTTGAATAAGATGGTCGGCAAGGTTTTTAAGTTTTTCGAGATCTTGGGGACCTTTGATTACGCCGAGAGAAGCAATAATCTTTTGCTTTACCTTTTTGCCCTCACGCATACCCTCAACGACTTGGAGTGTTGGATGCTTAGCTTTTTTTGAATGCGTTAATCTTATGTACATGTAGAACATTATACATAAATTTATTCAGTAGTAAATAAAAATATTTAGACACAACATATTTAATCAAAAAAAATTGATAATCAAAGCCTTAGGTTTTTTAGAGGTGCGCAAGTGTCAAAGTCGGGAGAAGTGGAAGAAGATGAAGCTGAAGAAGAAGCCACTCTTTTAGCTTGCCCCGGTGGCAAATGCCCTTATTCCAATATATATGAAGACGATCAAGGCCCCTATCAAGGTCACGCCTAGACTTCATAAGGTGTGATTAAAATTTTAATCACACCTATTTTATCACCTTCCCATTAATGACAGTTTTATACTGTTGATCCAAACAATCGCTAATCTTTTTATATCTTTTTGAATAAATATCCAATGGATCAGAGTGAATACACCATAGTATTTAAAAATAATCTTCCATGTTTCCAAAAAATGTGTGACAATCATTGGTTTTGATACCCATCGTAAATCATAATCTGTCAGGACTTTACTTGTAGATGCAAATGTCAGTTTCTTTGATTGGGCGCAAAAACGGCAAAGAAAATCAAATGCTCCACGCAATTTATACTCTGTGCTGAACTTCCCGATTCTGGAAAAAAGAGAGGCTTTAAACCAGAAAGATTGTAAACTCGTTGGCTGCTGCCCCCTTTTTAATAACTTCAGCTCGAAGGGTCGATATAAAATTTTTACATCCTCTTTCTTATCTCGCAAGAGGGTCCCGCAATAAACCATATCGGGGTTATTGTGGTTTAATGTCAATGCCATCATTTGTTTTAAAGTATCCTTGCAGACATAAAAATCCCCGGGAAATAAAAAATTGATATATTCACCACTGGAATACTCAATCCCTTTATTCATCAGTTCATACCGATTGGCTCCTGGTTCCACATGAAGGATCAACCTGTCACTTCGATACCTTTGGATAACTTCCCTAGTATGATCATTGGAATCCGAATCGACAACAATGATTTCAAATTCAGGATATTGTTGACCCAACAGGCTTTCCAAGGTAATTGGAATGGTTTGAGAACAATTCCGACATTTTATTTGCCAAGGACGCCAGATCTTTAGGCGAGCCTTGCCTATGTAAATTCAGGTATGTCTGATAAAACTGCTTTGTATGGGGGTCCATCAGATCGCTAACAGCGATATTCCATTCTGCCAACTGGATAAATTGAGGTTCTGCCTCTCCGCATAACAACAACCAGCGCAAAAAATCCGTTTCGATAATTTGGTCAGGATTGATGGATTCTAAAATGATATGGCCTGCTTTTTTTATTAAGGGACATTATGGTCCTGAATTGATATCTTACGTATTTTATCAATGCCACGTTTGCCGTGTTACAGAACCTCTTTTACTTAATCAATTACAGGCAAAAAAAATCCGGATTTCTTCAGGCAAGATTAATCAGATTCTCACAAAAAATTTAGACTTATTTCGCGCAGAAGTCGATGAACTATTGCCTGCAGGAGCAATGGCAACTTCTCAACTATCAACCGATGATACAGGAGGGCGCCATAAAGGAGTTAATCAATATACCACTATCATTGGCAATGAATTTTTCAGCGTCTTTACCACAACAGAGAGCAAAAGCAGAGTAAATTTTCTTAAGTTGTTACAAGGAAATAAAGAACATTATCTGATCAATGAAGACACTATAGCTTATTTGCGCAGTTGCAATGCAGCTAGCCATTTACCCGGCTACATTGCCTTATCCAATGGAGAAAGATACGTCACATTGGCTGATTGGGAGCGATTTTTGAAAGAGCGCAATATTACTCAGGGCAAATGATGTGCGATTTGTTACTGAGGCTGCACTGTTTGCAAGTCTATTTGAGCATGGTATTCCAAGAAATCTCTTAATACACAGCGATGATGCAGGACAATTTGATGTGGTTCTTTTTTTTAATACTCTATGCTGGATTCATGAGGAAAGGCATTATAGAAAACTTATCATGGCAAATGATCAGGCGAAAGCTGATCTTGAGCGTGTAACAAAGCAAATATGGGATATCTACAACAATCTAAAAACATACAAACTTACGCCAAATCCGGATATGAAAATGGCTATTGAAAAGCAATTTGATGAGATTTTCCGAGCAGCAGACAAGTAGTGCAACATTAAATCATCAACTGGAGAAAACATTTAAAAAGAAGGCAGCGTTGCTTGGTGTTCTTGTTAGGCCGGATAGCCCTATTCACAATAATTCCAGTGAAACTGCCGCGCCGTAAAGCAAAAACAAAATTTAAGGTCTCCGGTGGTACTCGCAGTGACTGTGGGCGAGTTGCGCGCGATACATTCTTAAGCTTACAGCAAACGTGCCTCAAATTGGGAATTAATTTTATTGAATTTCTCCACGATCGTGTGAAAGGTTTGTATAAGATTCCAAGGTTAGCTGAGATAATTCGTCAACATGCGATACAAGCATTCAGAGTTATAATTTTCCGTTGTGCATCATCAGCATTAGCAGCATTAGTTGACAAACGAAAACCAATGGCTTTTTCTAAAACAATTGTCTTGTGCAAAGTATCAATGCTAACAAGACGTATTTGCCAACGCATAGCGATAGTATTCACAGGGAATATTTCTGATGTACATCACTGTGGACAGCTGCAAAAGCAGAAAATAGACCACCTTGAAACTGAATTGATAGATCCGGATATTTCCTCATTTTTAATCGAACCGCCTCAAATTTATGATCGAACGGACTCTTATTTGGTTCTCACTGCTTAGCTGTACCAGCTCTCATTTTTAGTATGGTAAACAGAGTATATTTATGAGAAGTTTGTGTTTTCTTTATATAACCTTAATAATCGGTTAATATACTTGTTGAGAGAAAGCAAGATAGTCTTGCTAAATGCAACTTAGCTACAGTTTATGAGAAGTTGCATGCTTTGGCTAAACAATGTAAACTATTTACTTTTGCAGTAAACTGCAAAATTTAGGTAATAAAAGGAGTATTATATGACACCTACAGATAATTCTTATATTGAATTCAAAAAATCTTATGATCTAAAAGTTGAATCTTTACTTTCACATACTGATAAGGGCTGGGTTCCATCTATAGATCCATTTAAAGAAAATATTACTTTATGTGATGAAAATAAAGATTTTAAAAAAATATATATTAAAAATCCCCAAAGCAATATTCCCTGCGATTTTGTACGTAGGCGTCTGTTCAGAAAGGCAAACTTGTGCCAAGATATTGGCAAAAGAGATGGGTTGGGGGACGTAAGTAGATATTATCGCGACGAAGAAATAAGTTTGCGTTGCTCTCCTAAAGTAGTCACTCTTATTAATAAATCGTCTCAACCTAAATCTTAATAAACAATTTTGGAACCTATCCATTTATGGATTTAGCGGAGGTCAGGAGGCCCCTATCAAGGTCACGCCTAGACTTCATAAGGTGTGATTAAAATTTTAATCACACCTATTTTATCACCTTCCCATTAATGACAGTTTTATACTGTTGATCCAAACGATCGCTAATCTTTTTATATTCTTTTTCAATAAATATCCAATGGATCAGAGTGAATACACCATAGTATTTAAAAATGATCTTCCCTGTTTCCAAAAAATGTATGACAATCATTGGTTTTGATACCCATCGTAAATCATAATCTGTCAGGACTTTACTTGTAGATGCAAATGTCAGTTTCTTTGATTGGGCGCAAAACCGGCAAAGAAAATCAAATGCTCCGCGCAATCTATACTCTGTGCTGAACTTCCCGATTCTGGAAAAAAGAGAGGCTTTAAACCATAAAGATTGCAAACTCGTTGGCTGCTGCCCCCTTTTTAATAACTTCAGCTCGAAGGGTCGATATAAAATTTTTACATCCTCTTTCTTATCTCGCAAGAGGGTCCCGCAATAAACCATATCGGGGTTATTGTGGTTTAATGTCAATGCCATCATTTGTTTAAAGTATCCTTGCAGACATAAAAATCCCCGGGAAATAAAAACTTGATATACTCACCACTGGAATACTCAATCCCTTTATTCATCAGTTCATACCGATTAGCTCCTGGTTCCACATGAAGGATCAACCTGTCACTTCGATACCTTTGGATAACTTCCCTAGTATGATCATTGGAATCCGAATCGACAACAATGATTTCAAATTCAGGATATTGTTGACTCAACAGGCTTTCCAAGGTAATTGGAATGGTTTGAGAACAATTATAAGAAGGTATAGTGATCGATATTTTGGGATATTCATAGTCCTGGTACTGCAGTACCGTTCCTCTTAATAATTTTTTCGCAAAAGAATCAGATGACATATTTAGTTATTCAATTAATACCATTTCACTGCAATTTTGATCATATATAATCTTAATAGTTTTCCCCAATGCCTCTCTGGAATCAATGAAATAACTCTTTTCTAAGACGGAAGGGTCGTTCAGAAGGGCTTCATATAAATAGGGATTATTCGTAATGATGGCCGTCAATCCGCCTTTTACCATAGCATCCCGGATCCAATCGCCTTGAGCTTCCGCATAGGCCATTGAAGTTTTCCTGATCCGCTAAACCAGCCTATTTCCCAGGCGCAATCCCTTCCATAGGGAGGTAAGACCAGAAGCATGTCCGCTCCCTGGATCCCCTCCAGATCCAAGGTATAAGCTAGGAGATCTTTCTCCTGGGATGATGCGGTCAATATATTCAGAGTTTTATCCTGCGGGCGGAAAAAGAGAAATCCTCTGCCAATTCCAGCGTGATCACATCGTTCCAGGAACGAGCTTCTGGAGTTAGCCTAGAACAGAGGTAGATGTGGACAGCATGTGCATAAGGTAACTGGAATAACATCACACAAACAGAATAAGAAATTGTACAAAATCGTGTTTTCATAAAGAATCTTTCTTAGGGTAAAAAACGGTTTTTATGGTCTGGAGACGGTAAAGACATGTATTTGAAAATAGAACATGCCTTTGCCGCGCCACACAACGATACATCCAATTGTACAGAAATCCAGGCAAAAATGAAAAGAGACCTAATAAAGCCCAAAATCCTCCTAAGTGCCAAC
>CAWACC010000014.1:0-51850 GCA_963780445.1 uncultured Parachlamydiaceae bacterium | reverse complement strand
GGGGTCAGGCCTGACATTCGGACATTTAGAAAGGGGTCAGGCCTGACATTCGGACATTTTGGTTTGAGAAAGGGGTCAGAAAGGGGTCAGAAAGGGGTCAGGCCTGACATTCGGACATTTTGGTTTGAGAAAGGGGTCAGAAAGGGGTCAGAAAGTCGAAAGGGGTCAAGGAGAATTTACGGAAAGGGGTCAGGAAAGGGGTCAGGCCTGACCCCTTCTTGGTTTTCTTATTATAGTGCAATAGAAAACGACTTGAAATTACTGCACCATAATAGGAAAATCGATTATGGTGCAGTAACTTCTCTCCGAACTTTCTTTGAAGAATCACAAATAGCTTTTTTCATTTCCTTTAGGAAAGGGGTCAGGCCTGACATTCGGACATTTTGGTTTGAGAAAGGGGTCAGAAAGGGGTCAGAAAGTCGAAAGGGGTCAAGGAGAATTTACGTAAATGGATCCATAACGCAGACTTTCAAATGTCCGAATGTCAGGCCTGACCCCTTCTCAGACTTTCAAATGTCCGAATGTCAGGCCTGACCCCTTCTCAGACTTTCAAATGTCCGAATGTCAGGCCTGACCCCTTCTGAGGATGCTGCAGCGTGTTTTTAGACTGGTTCGTTTCAGCCCAGGCCTGACCCCTTCTTCTCGACCCCTTCTCCAAATAATTTGTTTTATCAACAATTCAGGATTTCATTCTAGAATCAATGGACAGTTATGCACTTATGCAAGAACCGGCCCCAGACACCGGCCCCAGACATCCCCAGATATTGCGGGATTTGATGGAAGCCATAATCCGGAGCTTTAAAAAGGGGGTGGACAAAGCCAATGCCATAGCTGCAGAGCAATTTTATTTGCGCATCGTCCAAATCTACGAAAAAATAAAATAGCTTTACGATATTTTTTACGTTAGTCCATTATAAATTTTTTTTCGTATAAATTTTTTTTCGTTTACAAAAAATAAACATTTATAAATAATCAATTGATATATTAAATGTAATTTAATTTACTTAAAAAAATATAAAAAAAATTGGAGTGATTTTATGCAAATTAATACTAATGTTACAGGAACAAATCAATACGAAGCGCAATCTATGGTAGATCCCATAGCGGGTTCTCTTCCTATTGATGTATTATCCATCATTTTCCAAAATGTGAAAACCGATCTTCCCACTCTGGCTTTGGTTTGCAAAAACTGGAAAGCTATTGTAGATAATAAACAGTTTCGCGAAACGATTCGCCCGGCCAAAGCTTTTGGCAGCCATGAATGGAAAGACTATATTGGAGTGGATGCCGGAGAAGAACTCCCACTTCCAAGGAGAGCCTATGGAGATATTGAAAGAGGGAACTACTACCTTACTTTCATCCCTGAATCAGTCAAGATAACACAAGAGATTGGAAAAGTCGACGATGACTCTATGGATATTGAGGTGTTCAAAGAAGTTCCATTAGATAGCCTGGAAGTTATTGGCAAACTGGTATCAAATCCAACCAAAGGAATTAAAAGTGGTTTTGCTGAAAATTCTTGGAAAGACGCTCTTCAGAAAAAAAGAAATCCAGAGAAGCCGCATTGGGTATTGATAAGCAAAGAAATCATAGGCCGAAATAAAAGCTATGAAGATCAGCAAAAGCTTGCCAAGAAGGAAAATAGAAATATACCAGGCACGACCATTTCAGGCTTAATAGACACAGCTATCAGCGTCTTAATGGAATCTGTCCGATCTGGAGAGCGCAATTTTAAATGGAATTCGACTAAAGAGGAATACAATTGGGTACGCGTGAATGAGCAGATTAAATGGTCGCGAATTGGTTTAGGTTTCGTGCCTATCGGCCTTGAAGTTTTCGGCAACCATGATGATCCTGCCCCGGGTGTTGGCTTTGTTTTTGCGCGGAGGTTTTTTTGTCTGGGGACGGTTCTTGCGTAACTGCATAACATTATCGTATTAAAAGTTATGCAGTTATGCAAGAACCGGCCCCGGACAAGACCGGCCCCAGACATCGGATTGAAAGTCGCTGGCATGATTTTTGCACAATAAAAAACGTATGGATTTTCATACTTAACAAGGAGCAGAAGTTTATGACTATTAGTCCAAGTGATTTCAATCCTGGAAACTATGAATTTAAAATACGGGCTGGGAAAAAATTCAGCCTGAACGAAATGATAGAATTAGGAAGAGGGCTTTCCGGCGTTAAGGTTACAGATGTCGCGAAAAAAAGCCTCGACGATAAAGTTGCAGAGCAGTATGGGTATATTCAAAAAGCTAAAGGATATATCATGGAAAGGGCCAAACAACTCAAGGTCGAAAAAATGCCTGAAATAGAAGACGTTACAATAAAGCAACTCTTTGATAAACTAAAAGCAGAAAAATAGACTTCTTGCATCACTTGCTTTGACTGGAAAAATCGATACTTTTTAGGCGTCTTTATCGTCAAATTTTGAAGTCGTATGCGTACATACGGCTGAAAAATTTGACGATAAAGACGCCGAAAAGAGCGATTTTAACAGGCAAATGAAGTTATGCAAGAAGTCTAATAAATAATAGGGCAACAGGCCCGATTAATATGGACGATTTAAAAGAACTGCGCCGCGACCTGGACCTGGTGGACCAAAAGATTATCTCATCGTTGATAGAACGAATGGAGCTTGTGAGGCAGATTGGCAATTGGAAGCGGGAAAATCATCTGAAAATACAGGACGCCTCCCGTGAGAGGGAGGTCATATCCAATGTCGAGCATTCGGTCGAACATCCCATTTTCAAGGAGATGATTTCAAACCTCTATACTAAAATGATGGAGGAATCGAGGGTTGTCCAGCGCTATTTTCAAGAAATCGAATGTCCCTTTCAACGAGTGGGGATTTTGGGTTGCGGCTTGATAGGCGGATCCATCATCAAGGGATTAAAAGCCAAAAATCCCAATATCTCTATCGGTACCGTACGCTCAAATGCAGAAGATGCCCAATTGGCCCTTAAAGAAGGGTGGTTGGATTGCGATTACCCAACTTTAAAAGAACTGGTCCATCATTCTGATTTGATAGTGCTCGCTTCACCGATATCCACAATCATACCCTTAGCAAAAAAAATTAAAGATATAACTTCTCCCGGTCAACGTCTGATAATTATTGATATTGCCAGCATCAAAGGGGAAATTGTTCCTGTATTTGAAGAATTGAGTGAAGATAGAATCGAATTTTTGAGCACTCATCCTATGGCAGGCAAAGAAACACGAGGTTTTTCAAACAGTCAGGCGACTCTTTTTGCAGGGTATCCCTGGATTGTGGTGCCGCATCGAAAAAACTCTCCAGAAGTTATAGCTGCTGTCGAACAGTGGATCCGGTTTTTAGGAGGTGAGGTGACGCAGTTGTCAGCGGAAGAGCATGACAGGAAAACCGCACTGATTTCCCATTTACCAGGGATGATATCAAAAGCTTTATTGGAATTTGTATCGAAAAAGGATGAGAGTTCTCTAAATATTTCGGGCCCCGGCTTTAAATCGATGACCCGTTTAGCTCGTTCCAATCCGGTCATGCGGGAAGAAATCATGAAATCCAATCGGAAAAATATGGAGGAATTGAAGGAGGAATGGATTTCATTCCTGAAATCCCACTAATTTAAGTCATTCTTCACTTCACAACTGAGCCAGTGATCTCACTGGCTCAGTTGTGAAAAAAGTTCTCCAATCTATTTAAGGCGTCCTGGATAGCAGGGCGTTTGGCAGGATCTATGTGTTTCATTTCCCATATCAGGTGGTCCAGGGTATCTGGTGTGGGTTTCGGAAATTTTGTTTCGAACTGATTTATATTCATTTTAGGGAATATGGCGTTATCATAGGGGTGCTTTTCATTAAAAAGTTCATATAGAGTAACGCCTAATTGATATACATCTCCTGCCAAAAGATCTTTAAAACTATTGCATTTACCTTCAAGCACCTCAGGTGCCATATAGGCAGGGTCCCCTGAAATATCTCCCTTTTCGAATTCCGTGGTAGCAAAATCCAGATCGGCAAGATGGGCAACGCCATGGATGATATGTATATTGGAGGGCTTAATATCGCGATGGGCAACTTCCCGTTCATGCATGCCTTTAAGGGCATTTAAAAGTTCATAAGCATACTGGATTTTTGTATCCATTGATAGCCCATTTTTAATCGCTTGTTTCAGATCGGATTCAGCAAATTCAGATAGTATAACGTTATAGGCAGTATGTGATTTATAACTTTCCATCTTGGCGAATTGGGTTCCAGTGACAAATGGCAAACCCTTAAGCCTTGCAAGAGCTTTTAACATGGAGGTTTTTACATCTGAATTTTTCTTAAATTTCGATTTAACGTATTTTTTACCTGTGTTGATGTCAGTCATATATTTGGCTTTTTTTACAAGTCCTTCTCCAAGTATTCCTTTAGAGCCATGAACTATAGAATGGATTCCAATGTCGTAAACAGGCATGCCATTGGCAAATAGAGGTTTGCCATCAGTATCTACCTTTTGCCTCTTACATAGAAGCACGTAGCTGTTAGCGAGTTCTCGGTATTCTCTACGGGAAACTTTGATAACGCCAAAATCTTCCAATCTGTAACGTTGACGGGGATTTGTTGTCAGGCTTTTTATAAACACCTTGCATACTTCTTCCGTAGGGTTTTCCGGCGTAGAGGCTGCTGAGTAGTTAAGCGATTGAACAACGGCATTTAAATTAATTGATTTAGAATTTACATTCACAAAAAATCATCCTTGATTAATTTGTTAGTTATTAAATAAAATTACTTATACAATTATTATAAAATATTTTATATATATATTTCAATAAAATAATTAACATCATAAAATAATTTTAGTAATTAAAAAATAAAGTGGGTAGGTAAAGTGGAGCAATTCCCGCTAAAAAAATACAGGATAATAAGGCGCTATATTAGACTTCTTGCATAACTTCATTTGCCTGTTAAAATCGCTCTTTTTGGCGTCTTTATCGTCAAATTTCTCAGCCGTATGTACGCATACGACTTCAAAATTTGACGATAAATCTGCCTAAAAAGCATCGATTTTTCCAGTCAAAGCAAGTTATGCAAGAAGTCTATTGTCGCTATATGTATTTTCCTGTCGCCGAAGGCGCCGAAGGCATCCTGCCCATCTGTTTTTTTCAGGAATAGCTGTAATTTAGTTGACGCTTAGATCTTCAGGGATCATGGATAGGGAGGCGTATTTGCCGCCCATTTCTTTTAATAAGAGGGGCCAAAGTTTATCGGAGGGAACTTCAAAGATGTATTGCAGGGAAGCGGGAAATAAATACCAGCTGCCGTCCAAAAATTCTCTTTCCAATTGCCCCGCGCCCCAGCCTGCATAGCCAAAGCAAAGGTGGATGAAAGGGCCGTTTTCATTGGTCATAGACTCCTGAAGGAATTGTAAATCGCCTCCAAGATAAACATCGTCGCAGATTTTTAATGTTTGATGGGGAATATCATGCGAAGTATGAAGGAGCATCATTTGATTGGTTTGGACGGGCCCTCCGGCACGGATGCCGATGCGAGGATTGGCCAAGGTGTGGAGATTGATGATTTCTTCAGGCATTTCCAGTTCCAGGCTTTTGTTGATCACTATGCCAAAGGAACCATTTTGGTTATGTTCACAAACCAGAATAACGGCGCGAAAAAAAAGGCCTGTTTCAATTTCTGGGGTAGAAATAAGAAAAGTACCCTTTTGAATTTGAGAATAAGGCATGCTCTCCATCAAAAACCTCAAAGATTATTATCTACAGCAATTTTCATTATTAATCAATTCCGTTTCTGCATCGGCCCTGTCTACTGCTTGAATATTGTAGAGTTTGACTTCCTCTTCCAATGCACTTACTTTCCTCAACAGCTCTGCAAAAACTTTTTTGTATTCAGGATTGTCCAGCAGATTGTAGTAGCAATAAGGAGGCTGCCAATCATATTGATTTAATACTGTGGCTACACGGGAAAGAGAAGTTTCGATCTGATCCAATTCGTCGTTGAAGTAATTGCGGAATTCCTGAGGAGTGGACAGTTTTTGCATTAAATTCATGCGTCGGGCCCTAAGGCGTTGCCAATGTTTGTCCAAGTGGAACAAGATGCCATAATGCTCGATATCGTTCATGACGGTGTCTGCCTTACTGAACAGGGCCGTCATGCGAAGGTAGAGGTCATCATTTTTAACCAGTCTGCCTACGGTTCCTTTCTCGCTGTTTAAACTTGCAGAAAAACTTTGGAAATTGGAGGAAAAACTTTTAAAATTATTGATAGAGTCTTCAATTTTCGGCCACGACGTTTTTAGGTTAGTGGTAACGGTATGCACATTGGCCAATATATCAGACCATTGTTCGGGCTTGTTCAGGGATTTTGTAATATCGTTGATGTTAGCTGCTGTCCCGCTTAGGTTGTCCCAAAACTTCTGTTCATCGAGTTTAGTCAGAGCATTGTTAAAATTATCCAGAGTGATATCTATCTTTGTTGTAAGGGATTTGAATTCTGTCAATGTTTCTTCGACAGTTCCTGTTTCTTTCGCGTAGATGACCTCGTCATTGACAATAAATACCGGTTCGCCGGACTTGGGTGCGCCGGGTATTATGGCGACCGACCTTTCTCCCAGCAGGCCGGAAGTGCGCGTGATGATGCTGTCTACATTGAAAACATTTACTCCTGTATCCACTTTAAGAGTCAATTCATAGGTGTAGACATAGCCGTTGACGACTTTTCTTTCTATTTCTACATCGGGCAGTTCCTGTATGTCGGTGACTTCTCCCACTGGTTTGCCGCCGAAAGTAACGCGAGTGCCAATGGAGATTTTGTCGATATCCACAAATCGGACCCGCAGAAGGCGTCCTTCGTTTCCTGTGGAAGGGTGGATGAAAAGAAGTAAAAAGATCATGATAGCGGAGGCAGCTATAACAAAAATTCCAATAAGTACATTTTTTGCTTGATCAGGCATCTGAACTTCCTTTTTTCAAAATATGATCCATGAGTTCCGGAGTTATGATGGCATTTTTAAAAAACAGTTGCAACGTAGGATCTTCTATGTGCATAAATTTATCTTTGGGCGCAATATGCACCAGTTTTCCCTCGTTATGAAAAGCTAGCCTGTTTCCCACCTCAAGAGCTGATCTTACATCATGTGTGACTACAATGCTAGTCGCTTTAAGCTCTTTTTGTATATTATTGATCAGTTCATTAATTTGTCCCGCGGTAATGGGATCCAGCCCTGTCGTCGGTTCATCGTATAAGAGGATTTGCGGACGATAGACGATCAGCCGGGCCAAAGCCGCCCGCTTGCGCATACCGCCAGATAGATCGGAAGGCATCTTGGCCTGTACCCCTTCAAGATCTACCATGGCAAGCGCTTCAGCAACACGGTCTTCGATGATATCTTCATCCAGATTCCTCTCATGCTGTCGAAGATAAAAGGCGATATTTTCACCTACATTGAGAGAGTCAAACAGGGCCGACCCCTGGAATAGCATCCCCATGCTTTTAACGGATTCGTCTTTTTTGGATTCACTTATGCCCGAGATGCGGACTCCATTGACTTCGACGTATCCTTTGTCGGGAGGTTCGATGCCGAGGATTTGCCGCAGCAGGACGCTTTTACCCACACCGGAGCGCCCTAGGATGACTACTGTTTCTCCTTTCATGACTTCCAGATTCAGTCCTTTCAAAACTTGCAGCCTGCCATAACTCTTATAGAGGTCATGCGCTTTTATGGCGATGGTATGATCCGTTTGTTTTTGCGGTCCCATAGTCATAGCCACCGGTTGAAGAAGTTTTGGATATAGTCGTAGGAGTTATTGAGCACTAAGGTGATGCAGAAATTGGAGATGAGAATGATGGAGTAACAGATAACGACGCTGTTGGTGGTGGAGCGGCCCACCCCTGCAGCTCCGCCCCGTGTGGTCATCCCTTTGTAACAGGAAATGGTCACTATGATAATCCCAAAGGCGACGGCTTTTATCAGGCCGCTGGCGACATCGAATGTGGTGACGTTGACGGGCAAAGGATCTATGTAGGAATTATAGGGCATTTTATAATAACCTACCGCTATCACAAACCCGCCGATTATTCCCATAAGGGAACTGAAAGAGGTCAAAAAAGGCATCATCACCGTACCTGCAATAAAACGGGGAGCCACCAGATAGCGCAGAGGATTTACGGCCATGGAGCGGAGGGCATCAATCTGTTCGGTGACCTTCATGGACCCTAGCTCGGCGCACATGGCAGCGCCTACGCGGCCTGTGACCATAAAAGCGGTCAGGACAGGGCCTAGCTCGACCAGCATCGCCTTGGTTACCATGAGGCCTGTTGCACTGGCCAATCCTCTGTCGGAAAGCTGAAAATAGGCTTGGGCAGCTAAAACCATGCCTGTGGAGAAACCTGTGATTGCCACTACCGGAAGCGATAACACGCCGATCTCATACATCTGATCCCGAATGAGATCCCAATGGGGCGGGCGTCGCAGAGTCACCCACAGCACTCCGAGAATTAGAAGGATGAATTCGCCCAGGGCATTAAAGAACTGAACTGTTAAACTGATCATACGTTATTATTAACCTAAAGAGTGCATTAGGGTCAAACAGGAAGCTGAGGAAGCAAAAACAGGATAATAAGATCGCCTTCGGCGATAGGATCTGCGGGGTTGAGCAATTTTTATTACCACAGAGCACACAGAGAACACAGAGATCATCAAGCCCGTTCCGGGCTTGAATGACGGCTTTCGTTTGTGCGCGAAGCGCACAAACGAAATTCTATGTCGCAGAGGCAAGCGAATTTCCTCTCTGTGCTCTCTGTGTGCTCTGTGGTAATAAAAATTTCTCAATCCCGCAGATCCTACCGCCGAAGGCGATCTTATTATCCTGTTTTTTCCTTATCTGGCAAATAATTTAGCTAAGCTTGAATAAAAAAAAAAATTTCATTATGGTTTCAATAAAACGTTCACCAACGGTTTTATGAATATGATAAGATACTCTTTTATTTTGAGTCTATTCTTTTGCCATTCTCTTTTGGCATTGAATTCAAGAGACAATCTATTGGTTGAAGACCCTTTTTCCTTAAATGAACAGGTGGGTTGGCCTGACATCGTCAACGGAGAACTGGGCTCGCACGATGTCCAGGGAACTGTCGACCCGATAACTGTCAGATTTACAATCGCTGGCGACAGAGTCCGTCTGAGGGAATTTTTCGAATATGACGAACAGGGGGCCTTGAAGACTCATATTAAGGACGATGGCTCTAGTCTTCAGCCAGATAATTTAGAGCATGTAACCGAAAGGAGGATTCAACGAATCACCAATAACCGGGTATTTCCCGTGGGAAGGCTTGCCACAGTGGAAGAGTGCTATCTGGATCTCAAGACGGGTAAAGAGGTCCTCCTCAAAATAATATCCAATATCTATAACAAGGAAGGACATTTAAGCTTTCAAACCCATTATGATTCCTTGGGACAGGCGGCCTATACCTTGCGATGGTCCTATAATGCCCTGGGGCAAGTGATCTCCGAACAGGATGCCCTGGGCCAGACGACCCGCCGCTCCTATGATTCCAATGGCAACCTGGTTTACGAAGAGGGGCCTGGCAATAAAGGGCATCGTGTATATGGCTATGATTTGATGAACCGTCTCATCAGGGAGGAAGAAATCAGTTCGGAGGGCGATCGTCTGGTAAAAACCTTCAACTATGACTTTAAGGGTTGTCGGGTCAGCAGTACAGAAATCGATGGCAGCGAGACGCTCTATTTCTATGATGCCTTAGGGCGGTTGATACAAAGTGAATCATCTGTTTTGGGAATCCAGCAAAAGAGGTATGATGAACTCGGAAATGTGATCGAATTCATCGACGGAGAAGGCAATCGAACTCAGGCGGCTTATACATTGCATGGGAAGCCCTATTGGATTTTATATCCGGATGGTTCTGAAGAGCATTTTGAATATTCCTTAAAAGGAAAGCTGCTGAAAGCCACCGCCCGTAATGGAACGTTCACCATCTATGCTTATGACCACCTGGGGCGGGCCATCAGCAAACAGGTGTTTTCTCCTAAGGGAGAGCTTCTGACCTGCCAGACCCGTTGTTATAACAACTTTCATTTGCTCTCTGAAATAGATGCAAATGGGCATGTGACTTCCTATGCCTACGATGGAGCCGGACGTTTGATCAGTAAAGAAAAAGAAGGGCAGCGTACTGAGTATCTATATGATACCTTAGGCAGACTGCAGGAGGCACGGCACATTATCGGAGGATCCTATTTGGCAACGGTGCAGTTGTTTGATAACCTGGATAGGGTCATTGAAGAAACGGTTCAGGATCATAATAAAGTGTACCAGCGAATCAGATATGCCTATGATGAAGCAGGGCATTGCATCCAGACCACAACCTTTGGACAGGCTGGCACCGCAACGGAATCGGCAGTGTACAATTTTCATGGGGATCCGATCCTGCTTGAGGATGCTTTGGGAAACAGGACGGTGATCTCCTATGATTATTCCAGAGGAGTGACAGAATCTACCGATCCCTCCGGCGTCATGACTCTGATCACTCAGGATGCAGCTGGAAACATTCTTTCTGTGATAAAAAAAGATCCTTTTGGGCAAGTGATCCAGTCGGTGGAAAATCAGTACGATTATAATGGAAACTGCATTCGATGCCTGGAAAAAGATCCATTTACCACAAAGGTGATCAAGACCCTATGGACTTATGACGGCATGCAGAATAGGCTGTCGCAGGTGGAAGCGGCCGGCACACCGGAACAAAAATCCAAGCGGTTTGCATATAATTCCGCGGGACAGCTGGAAATCATCCTTAAACCCGATGGCCTGGAGCTGTGGCATACATACGATCCACTGGGCCGACTCAGTTCTTTTGCCGCTTCGGATGGATCTTTTAAGTATTGCTACACCTATGATGCGTGCGGCCAACCGGTAGAGGTCCGCGAACTCATCAGCGGGACCTGTACAAGAAAAACCTTCGATGCCCAAGGGCGCCTTGTTCATGAGGCCCAGGCTAATGGGTTGTCGATCGGATATGTCTATGACGAGCTGAATCGCTTGCGATCGCTGCACCTGCCTCATGGGCTCCTCGTGCAGCATACCTACCAAGGTCCCTGGCTTTATAAGGTCAATGCTGGGTTATATTCACATACCTATCACGACTACGATCTGTCCGGAAACCCCAAACGCAGCACTCTCATTGGCAACGCAGGTTCTGTCCAGTATCGCAACAACCTGCAAGGTCAAGTTCTGCAGATTAAATCCCAGGCATGGAAAGAGGAAATTAAAGCCCGCAATCCCCAGGGATATCTCCTGGAAAGGACCATCACGGATCTTTGCGAAGCGCGCAACTATCATTATAATTATGATTACTTGGGACAACTGGCCTCCGAAACGCAGCCGAAAACCTGCCACTATCGTTGTGATTCATGGAATAACGTGATTTATAGAAATGACGAACTCTGGAGCCGCAATGCCTTGCACCAGCTTCTAGCGAATGAGGAGGGCCGCTATTCCTATGATCCCAATGGCAATCGGCAGACTAAGACGACTACAGACACTGTACGGTACATTTACGATGCCCAGGACCGCCTGGTCCAAGTGTTGTCCCCCCATCAAAAGGCGGAATATACCTACGATGAATCGAATCGCCGTCTATCTAAAACCCTTTATTCGATTACAGATACAGGATGTCATAAGATAAAATCAGAGCGGTATCTCTATCAAGGGCAAATAGAGATTGGGTGCTATGACGAAGAAGATCGCCTAATTTCTTGCCGACTGTTAGGCCGGAACGATCAGGCTGTGGCTGTGGAAATAGACAATGAAGTCTATGCGCCTGTTCATGATCATTTGGGTCATGTATCCGCCCTGATCTATGCTTCAGATGGCTCCGTGTTCGAAACGTACCGGTATTCGGCTTTTGGAGAAGAACAGCTCTTTGATGCCGAGGGGGAGCAGAAAACACACTCTTCAAATCCGTGGCGTTATGCCGGAAAACGGAAAGATCATGAGACGGGCTTTATTTATTTTGGCCCTCGCTTTTATGATCCCGTTACCTATAGCTGGATCACACCCGACCCTATCTAGTAACGTCTAATTTTTCATTAATTTTGAATCTTGCGCGAAATATTAATCGCGCAAGATTAAATCAGGTTTTTTTGCGCGAAAGGTTAATTGCGCAAGATTAAATCAGTTTTTTTGCGCGAAAACGCATTTTTGCGCAATATTTATAGAAAAACTTGCGTGATTCTTTGTTTTTGCGCAAGTATGAAATTTATTTAGTTGCGCAAAAAAAAAATATCGCGCAAGATTAAATCGGAGTGATTAAGCAAACTATAAATCAGGTAAGCGATGTCAAGAAATTTAAAAAAGGAAAATGAAAATTTAGTGGGAATCATTGCGCTTCATCCTGAAGGAATATCCTTAAGGGAAGTGTTGCATCTTCTTCCAAACATTATACCCAAAAGAACATTACAATATAGATTATCAAATCTCGTCAAGACAGGGATTTTAAAGCGTGGAGGTATTCGAAGGAATAGCAAATATTATGTCAAAGAAGAATTTAACGCAGTAGAGAGTACAATAAAACCATTTGAAATCGAAAATAGAATTTCCATTATACCTCTTTCTGCAGAAGCTGAAAAATTGCAGAAAAAAATATCAGCTCCAAATCAAATGCGTCAACATGTAAGTTATCGAAGAGAATTCCTGGATTCATATGAACCAAATACAACATTTTATTTATCACAGCCCGTCCTTGAAAAATTGTTTAAGCTAGGCAATGGTACAGAAAAAGAGCGGCCAGCAGGGACTTTTGCAAGAAAAATATATCAGCGCCTTTTGATAGATTTGTCTTGGAATTCGAGTCGATTGGAAGGGAATACCTATTCTCTTCTGGAAACGGAAAAGTTACTTGCAACCGGAGAAGAAGCTTCAGGAAAAGATCCGATGGAAGCTCAAATGATCCTGAATCATAAAGAAGCTATTGAATTTATTGTAGATATGGTTGAAGAAATCGATATTAACTCCTATACTATCTTGAACATTCATGGCCTCCTTTCACATAATTTGCTTTTAGATCCTAAAGCTTGTGGTAGATTAAGAACAAGATCCGTCAAGATAGGCCAATCTGTTTACCATCCGCTTGAAGTTCCTTTATTGATTGAGGAATATTTTCAAATTATAATTCAAAAGGCTAAAGCAATAAAAAATCCTTTTGAGCAGTCCTTCTTTTTAATGGTGCATCTGCCTTATTTGCAACCTTTTTTAGATGTCAACAACAGGGTGTCCCGTTTGGCTGGAAACATACCATTTATTCGAGAAAATTTGATACCTCTATCATTTGTCGATGTGCCGGAATCTGATTACATACAGGGCATGCTTGCAATATATGAACTTAATCGGATAGAGTTATTTCGCGTTGTTTTTGTCTGGGCTTACGAGCGTTCAGCATCACTTTATAGGGCCACACTTGAAGCCCTTGGGCCGCCGGATCCTTTTCGTGTTCGCTATAGAGATCTTATTCGCGAAACAGTTTTCAATATTGTTCAATACAAAAAGAATAAATCTGAAGCTTTACAATTTATTGCAAAAATAGCTAATGACAATGTTCCGTATGAAGATAAAAATCGTTTTATTGAGATAGTGGATATTGAGGTTAGTAGTCTTCATGAAGGAAACTTTGCAAGATATAAAATACGTCCTTCTCAATTTTTTGAGTGGCAAAGAGTCTGGAAATAAATGTACTTCAGTTTCAATTTATTTTCTGATAGATGTTTGATTAAAGACTGAAATTATTCGAATAGTCCGTACAAAGAGGTAAAGCATGGAACTTCATCTTAAAGGCAAAAAAGCCCTAGTCACAGGAAGCAGCAGCGGAATAGGCGAGGGGATTGCAAAATGTTTGGCCAGAGAAGGGGTGCATGTAATGGTCCAAGGAAGAAAAAAGGAGGAACTCCAACGCGTTGTTCAAGAAATTACTGCTGCAGGCGGCAGGGCGGATTATCTTGAAGGGGACCTTGCAAATGACGACGATGCAAAACGGATTGCAGAAAAAACACTACAGATGTTCCAGAGGCTGGATATTTTAGTCAATAACGCCGGAGCCTTTCCTAAAAGAGGGTGGTTGCAAAGCAGTCCTCAAGATTGGCTCGATTTACTCAATGTTAATGTAGTGGCCATGGTGCGTATGATCCAGGCATTCCTTCCTCAGATGAAGGCTCTGGGTTGGGGACGAATTATCCAAATCGCCAGCATTGCCGGCATCAACCCCACTCCTAGCTTGCCCGATTATGGCGCATCAAAAGCTGCAAACATTAATATGACGATAAGTTTAGCTAAAGATCTTGCAGGTACGGGCATTACTGTCAACACTGTTTCACCGGGCCCTATTGCAACAACCGGTACAAAAAAGTTATTTCAGGAAATAGCCAGAGAAAATAAGTGGGGAACTGATTGGAAGGAGATTGAAAAGAAAGTCACGAGTGAAATGCTGACCAATCTTGCCAAGCGTTTTGGCACTCCGGAAGAAGTGGGGAACCTTGTTGCCTTTTTGGCAAGCCCGATAGCTGATTTCATTACAGCAGCTAATTACAGGATCGATGGAGGCCGGATAAGTTAAATTCTTCGTATAAGAGAGACCAAGAACAAAATGAGAAAAATGACGAACAGCACATAAGCTATATTTGTAGCAGTACCGGCTACCCCTCCTAAGCCAAGAAGGCCAGCAATGATAGCGATAATCAAAAATATTAATGCCCAGTTCAGCATAATTCCTCTCCTGTCTTAATCATTATCAAAATATCATAATAATGGCAATATATTTTTAACATATAATTTTAACTGGACTTTTGTTTTTTCGTGTCCGAGTCCGAGGCCGAGTCCGATTAAAAAAGGATTGAATCGGACACGGACTCGGACTAGGACACGACAATTTTCAGACTTTCTTTTGATTTCCTGAAATATACGAGATTAAAAATGGCGCATAGGCTTATTGCAAGGGGATAGAGGCTGCAGATGGCCAAAGAGTGAAAAGTTTCATAAATCAACAAACAGATAGGAACCGTACTTCCTCCAAAAATGGAGGTGGCGACGGCGGCGCTTATGAATATGCCGCGGCAGCGATGCTGGATTTCGAATTGATGCAGCATCCAGCTATGGATTGGGCCTATTACCAGGCAGGCGCAAGGGGTAAGTATCATTTGAAAAATAAATAAATTTGGGGATAGATAGCTTAAAGAAAGGAGGGCGATAGAAAATAAACAGAGGCCAAGGGTCAGGATTTTTTCTATTCCTACACGATCTGCAAGCCAACCGGCTGCCATCAGGAACAAGCCGTAGGCGATCAAAGAGGCAAAGGTATCAAAATGGTATTCCGAAGTCTGTTCAAAGGGGATCAAAGGCAGGAAAATAAAAATGAAGGTATAACTGACGCTAAAAAATGCCAGGATCAGCATCACTTTGATTAGGGTTTGCCATTCGCGTCGGATGAGATCGAATGCTTTACCTTCAGCTATCCGTTCCCGCGTGAGGGCTGCAAAGGCTGGTGTTTCCCGACAGTAGTTTTTCAACAGGTAGCTGATCACTCCGCCTGCGCCTCCCAGGAAGAAACAGATCCGGATCCATAGCTCATCCTTTATTAATGACGAGAAGGTGGCCAGGCCATTGGCAGCGGCCAATCCAAATACGGCGAAGAGACAGCTCAGCGCACTCATTAATCCTGCTTTTTTTTGATGCTCCCCGTGCTCCAGGGAAAAAACGATGGAACCGTGGTATTCGCCTCCGGAGAAAAAATGCTGAGCGCCAATCAGGACAAGAAAATACACCCAGGCAGTATTTTCCAGCAGATGGATGGGGGCCAGGCCCATCATGCCCGTAGCAAGGCCCAGGCCCAGTGTGGAATAGATGCAGAGTTTTTGCCTTCCTTGCCTGTCTCCAAGGAGGCCGTAGTAGACAGCTCCGGCAGGATACAGGAGGCAGGAACCGGCCAGGACCAGGGAATAGGAAAAGAAAACGGCGCTCCAGGCAGATGCGTGTTTGAACAGCAGGGGCGCCAGCAGGGGGGCGATGAAGCTGTAAATGGACATATTATAAGCTTCCACCAAGCTGGAGATCCAACCGATCCAGACTTCTTTTGGCAATCTTTTTATTATTTTAGAATCATCAAGGGATTTTTTGATGTCCTTAAGATCCGGCCGGCCGGCTTGCAGCTCTATTTTCATTTTCACAGTACGTCCTAAAAAGTTATGGCAAGGCGAAGCATGAAAAGGTAACCAGGCCGTCTCGGCCTGTACCAGGGCAGGACGCCCTGGTCACTTTCTCATAAAAAGTCATGTGCTGACATGATTTTTTAAGGACGTACTTTTCACACTCCCTCCGCCAGTTTATTAAAAAATATCATATCATTACGGGCATTTTTTATCAATAGCAACTGGCTTGAACAATTTTGAATTTGATTTTAACTATGTAATTTGATATGGTGAATATGTTAATTCAAAAAGGATAATTAAAATGATGACAATATATAATAATCTTGTTGGGATGAAACCTTACTTTTCTCCCGCTTTATTTTCACGCAGTTTAGAACAACTTATTACAAAAGTAAATGAGTTTGCTCAAGATAATAAGTTTTCATTGGGAATAGGGGTTTTGTCAGGTTGTTTTTGGCCAGGAAGAATTAGTGCCAAATTAGCTTACGGCATTTTCGCATTCAGTCTCAGTTATATTTGGGTGAAAACTGTTATTCAAGATTCTGTATGTCCCTGCAACAGATATCGTAAACAAGCGGGAGTGAATATAAGATATTTTCTGGACAAACCTATTGTAGAAAGAGCCATGGAGAGGGTTGTCACAGATCTTAAAAACATGAAAACTCGGGATGACAGGGGGTGCATGATTAATGCATATGAAAGAATAATAGAAAAATATGGGGATGCGAAGTCTTTCTTTTCTGATGTAAACAGTGTAATTGCTGCATTAAAAGGCGGTACCTGCCTTGGTCAAGCGATTGCTCTTCTGACAAATATCCCTAAATTATATTCTTCTAATACTCAAGATCTCTTTCGAGTACTTAAAGAAAATAGGGAAAATGTTGTCTATGCTCAAATTATGAACAGAATGAGATACAGTTTCATTTGTGAAGATTCTTCTTTAACTGAAAAATCGAACTCTATGTGGAGTAACCTGTTCTCCTTTGTAGGTCTGGATGCATTCTCAAATAAGCCTCCTGTAAAGGTGTCTACAAATCCCATAGATATATGGGCTGCCGATGAAACATTATCTAAAATAATTATTCCTGGGATTCGAAATAGTAAATGGAGCAATCGATTGTCAATATCCATAGCCACTCCGGATGATTATGAAAAAGCATTCGATGAAGCTACTAGTAATTTTTCCAGGGAAAAGATTATTTCCGGGTATATATTTTTGTCTAACAAAAAGGAAGGAGAAGCCGGTCACGCCATATGGTTTCAATGTTCAGGGGATAAGTTCCGCTTTTATGATCCGTTGAATGATTCTCAGGGATTTTTTGAATTTCCTTCCAAAAAAGAATTCTTTGCAAGCTTGGCAAGGCATTTGAATGGTGTATATAGTTCCATGATTAAGGAAACCTATATGTTGTGTTATGAGATAGAAAAATAAGGGTACGTCCTTAAAAAGTCATGGCAGCACATGACTTTTTTATGAGAAAGTAGCCAGGGCGTCCCGCCCTGGTACAGGCCGAGACGGCCTGGTTACCTTTTCATGCTTCGCCTTGCCATATCTTTTTAAGGACGTACAAATAAGCCCACTTGCAAATTAGAAATATCTTTATCCATTTAGTATAATGAATTATGATGGTACTTACAGTTATCTATCATAAAAATTGATAAGGCAAAGGAGGCTGTAAAATGGTTCAAAGAGATTTAAATCAATGGATTGCCAGTATTAAAGAACTTTGTCAGCCAGCTCATGTACATATTTGCGATGGATCTGAATCTGAATATGATCAGTTATGCACACAAATGATCCTTTCAGGGACTTTGACCAAGCTCGATGGGGCCCTGAGGCCAAACAGCTACCTGTGCCGGTCCACTCCGGATGACGTCGCGAGGGTTGAAGACCGAACATTTATTTGCAGCGAAGACCCCTCGGATGCTGGCCCTACGAATAATTGGAAAGATCCAAAGGAGATGAAGGCTACCCTTGAAGGCCTCTTCAAAGGGTGCATGAAAGGCCGTACCATGTATGTCATTCCTTACAGCATGGGCCCCATAGGCTCCAAAATAGCCCATATCGGCGTCGAAATTACAGATTCCCCCTATGTCGTTTGCAGCATGAGGATTATGACGCGGATGGGCCAACCTGTCCTGCATCTGCTGCAAAATGGGAACGGATTTTTTGTGCCCGGCGTGCACTCTGTGGGGATGCCCCTTAAGGAAGGCCAGAAAGATGTGCCGTGGCCCTGCAATCCCAATACAAAATATATCGTCCACTTTCCCGAAACCAGGGAAATCTGGTCTTATGGAAGCGGGTATGGCGGGAATGCCTTGTTGGGAAAAAAATGCTTTGCTTTGCGCATAGCCTCTGTGATGGCCCGGGATGAAGGCTGGCTGGCGGAGCATATGCTTATTATGGGGCTTACCAGTCCGCAAAATGAAAAAATCTACATTGCTGCCGCTTTTCCAAGCGCTTGCGGAAAAACCAATTTGGCCATGATGACTCCCACCATTCCGGGATGGAAAGTGGAAACGGTGGGAGATGATATCGCCTGGATGAAATTTGGACCCGATGGCCGGCTTTATGCCATCAATCCGGAAGCCGGCATCTTTGGAGTGGCTCCAGGTACTTCCATGGAGTCGAATCCAAATGCCATGCTTACCATGACACAAAACAGCCTGTTCACCAATGTGGCTTTGACAGATGAAGGGGATATATGGTGGGAAGGAATGACTGATACGCCGCCGGAGCATGCAATCAACTGGCTGGGCCACGACTGGAACCCTTCCAGCAAGGAAAAAGCCGCCCATGCCAATGCCCGTTTTACAGCTCCCTCTTACTCAGTGCCCTGTCATTGACAAAGAATGGGAAAATCCAAACGGAGTACCTATATCAGCTATTATTTTCGGAGGGCGCCGCTCCCAGGTGGTTCCCTTGGTCACAGAGGCCTTTGATTGGAACCATGGAGTTTTCATGGGAGCTTCCGTCTCTTCCGAAATGACCGCAGCCGCAGCGGGCGAACTGGGCAAGCTGCGCCATGATCCTTTTGCCATGCTGCCTTTCTGTGGGTACCATATGGGAGATTACTTCAATCACTGGATCCGGATGGGGGCCCTTACAGAAGCCCATAAATTGCCCCGCATTTTCTACGTCAACTGGTTTAGAAAAGGGGAGAAAGGGGAGTACCTATGGCCCGGATATGGAGAGAACTCCAGAGTATTGAAATGGGTTTTTGATAGGGTCAAAGGAGGAAATTCTGTGGTTGAGACTCCTATTGGTTATGTACCCAGGCCCGAAGCTTTGGATTTGACAGAGCTGGATATATCGAAAGAAACAGTGCAGACCTTATTCAAAGTTGATAAAGAGGATTGGCTTAAAGAAATCGAAGGCTTAAGGCAATACTTCAAAATATTCGGTTCCAAATTGCCCGTACAAATTAGCGAACAGCTTGATACATTGGAGTCCCGTCTGAAGAATGCCGCTACCTGATCCCGCCCAGAATTTCCGAAAACTGATAAAAGCGCTATGGATCAGCGGGTCATTTAACGTTCTTTTCGCCGCATTTTTTATTTACTGGGTTTTCATGGAAAGGCCTCCCATGCCTTATTATGAATTAAAACCTGCGGAAAAAAAGGAAGAACAGGCTCCTCTGGCGCTGGACCAGGGCAATGCTGAACTGCTGCGCCGCTTTCGGACGTTAGGCAGGGAACAGTTAATGGCCAAATTATCGGATAGACAGTGGGTGGAAAATGGATATACCCAAAGGGATTTGGCCCTGGCCTGTCTGGTCCAGATGCATTATTTTGATCTGGGGAAAGCTCTTCAACAGGATATTCATAGCCTTCAAAAGCGCACTTTAGCCTATGGCAGGTACCAGAATGGGACCTTGGCCCAAGCTGCCCTATTTCCAGGGCTGACAGACGTTCAATACCAGAATATCATCGAATATGCCTATAAGGAAAAATGGCCCCTGACCCCTCAAGGCCTCTTTTTGGCCATCAAAAAATCTATAGGCAAAAAAGAAAGCCCCGATCCGTCTTTGATAGATGCCTTCAGCCTCACTTCTGAATATTTGACCACTGAATTGTTATTCAACCGCTCTAGCGCACCCCTGGAAAAGTCTGAAATTATACTTATCCTTTCAGAAGGAAGCTGGGAGATGCTTTCTGCTTTTACAGAGCACCAACGCGCGGTTCAAGACCTCTCGGAAGCGAGAAGGCAGAAATTCCTTCTTGACTGGATAGAGCAGGGGAGCAGAGGCGCTGCCTATACCCTTATAAAGACAGACGGCCGATTTGCCGCCTCCAAGCTGGATGATGCCAACGTTTTGAGAGCGTTGAGCCTCCTGAAGCATAAAACCGAACTGGCCCAATTGTATGCTTTGGCTTTGCTTAAAAGCCCTAGAGGTGAAGCTGTATTAAAAATGGCAGCCCAACGATTGTATGAATATGCCGGCGAAGAGCCTCCGGAGCAGCCTCTTCACGAGGCCATTGCCAGGTTTGTTCCCACAACCCCTTCATCTGCTCCGTCCAAACCCAAGTCTTCACCTATAGGCATCCCTCCCATACAGCCAAAGCCTTTGGCTGCAAAATCCAAAGCATCTCAAAAGGCTCAGGCTTATACACTCCGTTATTATGTCGTTCAGGAAGGGGATTCCTTATGGAAAATATCAAGAATGTATAAAGCAGATCTTGAGACTATAAAAAAAATCAATCAGTTACAATCCGATTTTCTTAAACCGGGCATTACATTAAAAATCCCCGTAAGCGCCTGACACAAAAAAATAAAAGAGAACAAAAGAGAACAGGGTTGACCACTGAGCCACAGAGATCTCAGAGAAGGTATGAGATAATTGAGAGGAGTATTTACCACTGAGCCACAGAGATCACTGAGAAGGTATGAGATAATTGAGAGGAGTATTTAATTTACCACTGAGCCACAGAGATCACAGAGAAGGTATGAGATAATTGAGAGGAGTATTTACCACTGAGCCACAGAGATCACAGAGAAGGTATGAGATAATTGAGAGGAGTATTTACCACTGAGCCACAGAGATCACTGAGAAGGTATGAGATAATTGAGAGGAGTATTTACCACTGAGCCACAGAGATCACAGAGAAGGTATGAGATAATTGAGAGGAGTATTTACCACTGAGCCACAGAGATCACTGAGAAGGTATGAGATAATTGAGAGGAGTATTTACCACTGACCCACAGAGATCACTGAGAAGGTATGAGATAATTGAGAGGAGTATTTACCACTGAGCCACAGAGATCACAGAGAAGGTATGAGATAATTGAGAGGAGTATTTACCACTGAGCCACAGAGATCACAGAGAAGGTATGAGATAATTGAGAGGTAAATGTATTTCATACCTTTCTGGTTCAATGGTACATACTCCTCTCAATTATCTCATACCTTCTCTGTGATCTCTGTGGCTCAGTGGTAAATTAAATACTCCTCTCAATTATCTCATACCTTCTCAGTGATCTCTGTGGCTCAGTGGTAAATACTCCTCTCAATTATCTCATACCTTCTCTGTGATCTCTGTGGCTCAGTGGTAAATTAAATACTCCTCTCAATTATCTCATACCTTCTCAGTGATCTCTGTGGCTCAGTGGTAAATACTCCTCTCAATTATCTCATACCTTCTCAGTGATCTCTGTGGCTCAGTGGTAAATCCTGTTCTCTTTTGTTTGTTCTTTTTTGTTTTGACATCATTTTATTGTTTTGATAAACTACGTGTTTATCGAATTAATAATCACATGGGATTATTAATAGTTTATTAATTTAAGGAGTGTTTATGTCGATGTCCACTAGTTTCAAATTTTTAAATTCACAAGATATGCAAAAGATTGATGAATATCTAAAAAACAATATTGTCTTCACGTATAAAGAAAAGTATCGTGATTTTGTTCCCTATGTAGCAGAAAAAGTCGAATCAATATGTCAAAAAATTTATAAGGATATTGCATTTCACTATAATCGAGGGAAATTTAGATGCTCCTTTTACGAAGCAATAGATAAGAATTTAGCAAATTTGATTGGAGAGTTTTTTCACAGTAAATTTAATTTGGCCGGAAAAATTACCAATCTGGATGATAAGAATAAAAATGAAATTGATACAGAGATACTTGCTCCTTGCAGTACGGTTGTATTTGAGTTTATAGTTACTCCAAAATCTATGGATCCCGCTACCCAACAATTAATTCCCTATTCTGTAAAACGTTATAATTTCGATTCTTCATTAAATGGTAAGATGCTTTATACCTTTGCCAAAAATGCTACAGAGACAGATGTTGCCTTAATTAGTGCTGAAGGGGACAAAATACCGGCGCATAAACTGATTTTAAAAACTTAGAAGTGATTATTTTAAAGCTATGTTCAATGATCAATTTAAAGAAGCGAAAGAAGGGGTTTTTAAATTTCCGTATTCTACATGCGCTTTAAAAAATTTAGTTAAATTTATTTATGAAGGTGAAGTTATTGGTGATTTAACATTGACCCATAAAGTTTTAGACAGAACTTTTATCCCTCTCCCATCAAATTCAATTAAAAGATCTATTTGATTATAGTGTTGATTTAATCAATGATTATTTAAATCACGAATTCGTAACACCAGAAATAATTGCTGAAATTATTAATATGGCTTTCCTATATGATGTAAAAGAATTTATATTACCCTGCCTAAAGCAATGTGAAGAGCTTAAAAAGAAATGCAGTGTCGATCAGACAGAAAGCTCTAAAAACATGGATTGGCAGCAAATTAATAAAAAATACTATACTGAATTATTGGTTATGGCTGTAAATAATAATTTTAAAACTGTGCAAACTGATCTGATGGAAGCCATTAATCAATTCCTATCATAACCTTAACGCGCGAGTTCTTCTTGCAGCCTTTCAGGCTGCATCTCCAACTTGCTTATACCCAGGGCAACCCCCTGGGTATAAGGTAGTTAAGAATGCCGCCTGAAAGGCTGCAAGAAAAACTCGAACATCTCGTAACCTTAGGGGGTAGCAGATTTGTCATGCAGCATTTTTTCAAAATCAGGGGTCTTGGATAACCTGTCTTTTTCTTTTTCCCGAGAATTGAGCAGGGTGACCCCATTGATCGATTCTGCAATGACAACGTGATGACCGTGGATTTCGAGCACATAAATCGCCGTTTTCGGAGTTAGGGAACGGCTTTCAATAATCTTTATAAGGCTGCTTGTGTTTATTTGTTGGGTCCGGGTGTTCATTATACGTTTGAGCACCCACGTGACAAGGAGAAGGATGACAAGGATAGTCAGCCAAAGAAAATAACATATTAAACAGCTGATGAACGAAATGGTCTCCTTCAGGGGTTTTAGGCTCTTCATTGGGAGTTGTCGTAATATTTTCAGGTGGATTTCCAAAGGGTTTTTCTGCGGAAGAATGCTCGGGAGGCGCCTCTTTTGGCGCCTCTTCCGTTACCCGTAAACAGAAATTGAAAAAAGGCAGAACAGGCAAACCCATCCCAGTATATACCTAGATATATTATTAATAGTCATTTGTAACTCTACTTTTGTTAAGCTTTCTGTTAGTTATTTATAACGCATGGGCCTTTTTTGTTAACAGTTCACATACCCCTCCTTCGTCGGGGGTATGTCAATAATTAAGCCACTACCGTCTGTGTGGGTATGCTGATAGCCTGGAGTCCATGCCGTGCAGGTTACCAGCACAAGCGTTTAAAAGAAATAAAAATTTCTCGAAAAATTTCTCGATGATTCATTTTTTTTCACATACCCCGACGAAGGAGGGGTATGTGAACTGTTACATTATGTTGCTTTTTTGTGAAAAATGACAAAAAAACGAACGTATTTTCGTGAAATTATCACGTTTTCCGAACATATTATTGCAATAATAATGGATAAAATGGTAACTTAGGCTTATGGAACGAGAATTTTATCAAAAACTACTTCAATGGAAAAACTCAAATTTGCGTAAACCTTTGGTATTAAGGGGAGCTCGCCAAGTAGGAAAAACCTATATCTTGACCGAATTTGCAAAGCGAGAGTATGCGGATTATGTCTATATCAATTTTGATGAAGAACCTCACTTTGCAAGTTTTTTTAATGAAGATTTAGATCCCGACAGAATTATCAAGGAACTCAATATCTATTTCAAAAAAACGATTCATCCAGGTTCTACACTAATCGTATTAGATGAAATTCAAGAATGTCCTCAAGCTTTAGCATGTCTGAAATATTTTTGTGAAAAAAAGAATGAGTATCATGTGGCTACAGCCGGTTCTTTACTTGGAGTAAAGTTGACGAAAGGATTTCCTGTTGGCAAAGTCAATTTTCTCGATCTTGCCCCTTTGAATTTTTTTGAATTTTTGCATGCAATCGGCGAGCAGGAATTAGCTGTAATGCTCGAAGAAATGCATCATCCAAAAGCGATCTCGGAAATATTTCATAACAAGTTAATCTCTCTTTTAAAATACTACTTTATTATTGGGGGTATGCCAGAAGCTGTTGCTACCTATTTGAAAACAGAAAATCTTGAACAAGTCAGAGTGGTACAAAAAGAAATTCTGGATGCCTATATATTAGATTTTGCAAAACATGCGCCAAAAGATGAAGTAATGAAAATTATGGCTATCTGGGACTCTGTCCCCAATCAATTGGCCAAAGAGAATAAAAAATTCATCTTTTCGGCCATTCGCAAAAGTGCTAGAGCCAGGGAATTTGAAACATCCTTACAGTGGCTAAAAAGTGCAGGACTCATCATCAAGGCTAATCATATTTCGACTCCTAAACTACCTTTGGATGCTTATTCGGATAAGCAAGCATTTAAGGTTTTTTTACTGGATGTAGGCTTGCTTGGGGCAATGAGTAAACTGGATCCTAGAATTATTTTAGAAGGCGATCAACTTTTTCAGGAATTCAAAGGATCTTTAACTGAAAATTTTGTAGCAATAGAGCTTCATGACAAGCATTTTGATGGACTCTATTATTGGACAAGTGAAGGGATCGCAGAAGTAGATTTTGTGATTTCCACAGAACATCATATTTTTCCTCTTGAGGTAAAGGCCGGTTTCTCCAAAAAGAAGAAAAGCCTTATAGTATATGATGAGAAATTTTCAAAAGAAGAAAATGCTCCTTTAGTATTTTCCCGAGCCTCCTTAAGAAATTTTGCCTTTGATGGAAAGATTGTTAATTATCCTTTGTATGCGATCGGTCTTTTTCCCCGCTTTCATTCTTAGGCTGAAGGCCTGATTTGTAATACCTATTGATTTATATTTATAGGTCCTCTATAGTTTCTAAGAGCAACTTACCTCAACTTTATGAGAAGTTACCGATAAGTTTATAAATTATAGGAGAATATAAATGAATCCGATCAATCAATAGGCTCTTGCAATGTCACTCAGAAAATGGAAATACAGCAAAGGCCCAAATTTTGTATGATGAGTTCATCAAGAAATTTGGAGAAATTCATTTAGGCGACTAACTATAAAGATGGACACGTTTTTCCAACGAAAAACGTGTTGAATTAATCACGTTTTTCCAACGAAAAACGTGTAAACCTACCACGTTTTATGAAGGAATCGTTGCTTTTTACCTGAAATTTGCTTATACTGAGGATATGAAAAGAGACATTTATCAACTACTTGAAGAATGGAAGCAATCAACACGACGCAAACCATTAATATTAAATGGAGCTAGGCAGGTTGGAAAAACATATTCTCTAAAGCATTTTGGCAAAACATCTTACGAGAAAATGGCCTATCTGAATTTCGAAAAAGATGAAAAACTATGCTCAATATTTCGAAGGCACTTTAGATCCAAAGCAACTCATAAAAATTATCAGTATCCACACGGAAATAGAGATCGAACCCAATAATACTCTTTTGATCTTTGATGAAATTCAAGAACTGTCCGAAAGCACTCAATAGTCTGAAATATTTTTGCGAAGAAGCAAACGAGTATCATGTTGTTGCTGCAGGTTCACTTTTAGGCGTGAAAACAGCGGGAGAAAAAGGCTTTCCTGTTGGAAAAGTCAATTTTCTCCATCTGTATCCTTTGACCTTTTTCGAATTTCTTTCAGCCTTGGGTCAAGAAAAAACTACGGCTATTTCTTAGAGGAATATCATACTTATGAGCCGATTCCGAATCCCATGCATGAGAAGTTAATCCAACTATTGAAAATTTATTTCTTTATTGGAGGAATGCCCGAAGCCGTCGCTGAATATGCCAAGACTGAAAAATTGAATGTTGTCAGAGAAATTCAACTGGAAATCTTAAATGCTTATGAAAAAGACTTTGCCAAACATGCACCTCCTCATGAGATCATGAAGATCACGACAGTCTGGAAACAAGTTCATCGTCAGCTAGCAAAGGAAAATAAAAAATTTATTTTTGCAGCGATTCGAAAAAGTGCTCGAGGCAGAGATTATGAAGAAGCCATTCAATGGCTTTCAGATGCAGGACTTATCCATAAAAGCTATCTAGTGGAATCCCCAAAATTTCCCCTTAGCGCCTATGCTGACAATAACATTTTCAAGATCTTTTTAGCAGATGTAGGGTTGCTCGGCGCTCAAAGCAATCTTTCTCCTCAGACTATTATCGATGGAGATCTTTTGTTCACAGAATTCAAGGGAGCTCTCACAGAGAATTATGTAGCGCAAGAATTGATCGCAACCAAACACAAAGAACCCTATTATTGGACAAGCGAAGGCACAGCAGAAATTGATTTCTTAATCGAAGAAGATCATGAGATCTATCCTCTGGAAGTGAAAGCAGGTGCAAGTCAGAAAAAAAAGAGCCTTCTTGTCTACAATCAAAAATATTCTCCCTCCAAACTCATCCGAGCCACTACTATGAATTTAAAACATGATGGCAATATTTATAATTACCCTCTCTATCTTATTTCCCGAATTTAACTCAACCAGGTATTCATGTCGATACCTGATCCAGCCAATTTTATTTTCAGTTTAGGTTTAAAATCGAGATCACCAATTACCCAACCGATTTGCAGGCGTATTTTTGCATATTTTTTTGCTTCATCGAATCTGCCTTTATCTATCAGATGTTTTATTTTAGTATATTAGAAATTCTAATAAACCTTTTAATTTTTATTAATTTGCCTTTTGTTGTAGCTTCAAGTATTCTGTTATCTTATTGAACAAAAATAAACAAACAAGGAGTGTTTCATGCATATTTATAATCCATATTTTCGACCTGTACGTGTGGGGGTTTCACTTGATGACAATCGTCCATTAGACAAATATCAGCCTCGAATTCCCTCTAGGAAATGCTATCCCAATCTGGGCAGGCAGCTTACGCAAGACGACGTAGGGAAAAAGATCCTTCGTGTTCACCCGCATGAAAGTGATAAAGGATGCATTGATTGGAGCTTTATGCCCATTAATTCTACAGTTAAAAATGCCCACCACACAGCTATGACACTTTTATCTTTGAATAAGGATAGCATGACAGTCAGGGACAATTTTATCAAGTTTGAATTCAAAATAAAGTGGATGGACCGCCACTGGCTTACACTGGATGAGTGGCTGGCATATCCCAACAAAGATTCTGGGGAAACCCGTGCTCAGACCTCTCCAGAAACGTCCAGTAAGGAAACAGCTTTAAAATCCGATTCCTTTGTTCGTTCATTAAATGATTGGTTTTCTCGTCCCTGCAAGGATTCCATTGATAACTCCGGTTCTATTCCAAAGGCGTGTAAACCCACAGAATCGGAACAGGAGACCTTACTCCGTGCCATCTTATCGGATATTTCGGGTAAACTTGCAAAGGATAAGGAAACAAAAACCTCTTCCAAACAGGAAAATTCCATCAATGAAAGGTGGTTTAGGCAGGTTAAAGACTATCTTCCTGCAAACTATGCCCCTGCCGATTATTCCTGGCATTGCCCTGAACCCATGAATACTACTCCGGATGTGCATGAAGAACGCCCATTTGATTTAAAATCGCAGGATCCAAGGGCCATTTTAGGTCTTGCATCTAATGTACGTGAGGCAGCGCAGATAAAAAAACAGTACCATAAACTGGCCTTATTATTTCATCCCGATAAGAATCCCCATTCCAAAGTTTCTGAGGAAGAATTCAAGAAAATAACCGCTGCTTATAAAACGCTCCTTAAAGAGGTGGAGGGATCCTCTTTTTCGTCGAGCCAGTCTTCAGAAGGCGATGACGATTATGCTTTGGCCGACTATACTTATACCCATCTTTTGAATGAAATGGAGAAAAATAAAAATCTGTCAGAAGGAGAGTTGCTAAAAAGATGGCTGAATTTGGCAGAGGAAACGGAAAAATCGTGTAAAAAGCACTTTGACCATCCTATGATCCAACTTTTGTTGGAAAGGATTCTGTTAAAAGCCAATAGCCATGTTCATTTGTTGCAAATAAAATCGAGGCTGGACGATATAAAGTTCCCTGAAAAGAGTGAATGCATGCACGAATTGGCTAATGATTTGATTGGAAAGATGATACAGATAAAAGACTTCTTCAAAGAGTTTGATTTGACTAACATGTCGGACACATGGGCAAGAGAGAACTTTACCGATTGCTTTAAAAAAGCAAATTATTTGGTCATGGATAAGTATATTGCATTCGCCAGATGTGCAGCGGAGATTTATGTCAAATTGGACCTTTCTGTAGCAGCAATGAAACTGTGGGAAGAAATGCGTTTATTTCTAATCCATAAAGGCAATCATTTGGCTATCGGAGAAATCAATGCGGATATGAATTACATGAAATTTTTATCCAAATTGCGTTCTTTTGATGCGCAAGAGAACAAATTCAAAAATCCTGAAAGCTCTCCACCTGCCCAGGAACCCAAAAAGGAGCAACCAGTTCCTGAACAAAAGGCACCTGCTGCAGAGCAACCAAAAGTTCAAAAAGAAGCAAAAGAATCCTTGGGAATGGAATTAGATACCCTTCCAGAACCCGATGAGCAGGAAGCTTTAATGAAAAATCTGGAAAAAAACAAAGAGTTCTTCAGAGTGTTACCGCAATTTAAGAAAAAAGGAGAATATATATATGTGTAATGCTATACCATCTATCTTGGCAAAATGGCATGTCCCCCTTTCTACAGCCCCTTGTGAATACCGGCAGCATACGAATGATTTCGGAATAGAAATAAAAAAACTGTTGATTTCAAGGGATATTCAGGAGGGTGATTTCGAATCCGTACTTGGAGGATTCAAATTGAAATACCTCATGCAGAATCTTGAAGAGACAGCTAAAAAATTGGGGATTGCTACAACAATAACTAAAATGGTTTATCCCGTCCGCGATCATTTCTTTCGATTGCATACGGGTGAAATCAGGAAACAATGTTTATCGGATCATCTCGACAAGGCATTAGACCGGACCCACTCCATGGGATTTTATTTTAATGAAAAGGGGACAACTCGGTTGACTAACCCTTTCACAAAAGTGGAGGGAGGGACTACCCATCGCCTGGCCCTTAAAACCCTGGATGAGATCTATGATCTTTTTTCCATCCCAATCCTCTGAATCAATATGCAGAAGGGGGGAATATGTTCACCTTGACAAATAAAAAGGGGCAGATCCGGATACTCGCCGGCCGCGACCATAAATACACGACTTTGAACCTGTTTCGACTGGATAAGAGCTTCCTGGCTAAGTTAACACAGATGATTCCATCTGAATATTTTAAAATGAGGATATCGCAAGAGCTTACTCCGGAAAAGATATATAGTGTTGCCGAGAGAATGTATGCGCAAGGGTCATTGCAATTAGACAAGCAGACTGGATTTATGGATTTTGAACAAAGGAAAAAAGTCTTCCTGAATGTTGCAAATAATAAACTCGCCTCAAACGAGATGGAACAAGAGGATCATCTTTATAGGCGTACGGCCGTTGAGATGGGACTGTTAAAACCCTTCCATTTGGAAAAAGCCTATATTGAAAAATGTCGGCCCATGGTTGTCAATTATCTTTTTCAAAAATACCTGGTCAACAAAACCATAGCGACAGACTTACAAGTCGAACCTGAAGAGATGCAGTTTTTGCCACAGGTTTTATACCATTTGGATACATTCATAAAGCCGGGCCCAAAACATAGCGTTTTTGTCGCCAATTTTGCCATGAATATCGAGATCTTGCAGAATATTTTGGCAGAGGCTGACGCTTTAAACCTGAGCGCTAAGGACAGGCAATTGGTGCAGGAATATTTGATAAGCTCTCAGAAACTGAATAAGGAGCTATCCCCCTTGCTAGATATCGTTAGAAATAAAATTGAAAAAGCCGATCTGACAGTCATTCCCATGCCAGGAGTGTTCTTTCATGAATCCGCGCAAAATAAAAAGACGCATAATTTCAATTTCATGAATGCCCTTTCAGGATGGTCTCCAAAAACTCAAAAGTATTTTTATATCACTTCAGGAGTTCAGGCTGGAGACCAGCTTGGAGAGCTATTTATGGGTATTTTTACAAAATTTCTGACGAGCTATCAGAAAGATCTCGATGTGTTTTACATCGGACATCCTCCAGAAAATCCCAAAGACTTTTCGGAGGTTATGGAAGGGTGGAATGACATTCACTTTCAGGCGGGCGCCCATTGCTTCAGTTTTGAAACAGAAACAGCCTCTCATAAAGGCTAAAGTAAACAAAAGGTTTGTTATGAATTGTGAAGGAGTCAAAAAAGAGATTATATTACCCACACATGCCGATTTGTTGGGAAAATACGAAGGTTTCTACCAGGCAGTTGCTATAAAAAAAATAGTGGAAGCTGTGAAACCTATCACAAATCAATGGTCTGTGAAGGCGCCAAATACGATCGATTTTGGTCCCCTTTCACAGGAAAAGGCATCAAAAATAGGTCGGGCCCTATGGGATTTGAGAGATAAATTCTTTGTGGCCCGCCTTGTTCTACAGCGTAAGAAAACACAAGATCAAAATAGTGTACTTCCTACAGCTATTACTATCGATGTAGACCTCGACTACGAAGAACATTACTCCACTAACCTTTTAAAGTTGGCCAAAGAATATTCTGATCCTGTTCAGTTTTTGTTGGACCATCAGGAATACTGGTCTTTCCGCGACAAAAAGATCTGTGCCTATCTATGTCAACCGGGCCATATAGAGCATCCCGGGGTATTTGAACGCATTGAAGCGGTGTATGAAAATAAACACGTCGACACCATTATACCCGGGTTAGCAGAAGCCCAACATTATTCTCATTTGTATGCAAGGGCTGAACAGTTGCTCGTCAAGTTTGGCTTTTACAGGGAATTATTGCCTTTTATTGACCGTCAAGATATCAGAGAGGACCTTTTAAAAGTTTCTGAGGACCATCCGGATTATACAAAAAGACTGATCGCTTTCACATTGCTGGAAGGGATGGGACATATAGAGGATATCCTTGAAATAGAAATATGCAAACGCATGCTGCTTGATTTCGATTTCGATAATCTGACAGATAAAGATGCTATGAAAATGGAGCAAATTTTCTGGTCGATGCCGCAGCATGCCTGTCACGCCTGGGAACAGTGCGGCGGCCACGCATTAACTAAAAAATTGTGTGCAATCCTGGCTAAAAGCAAGTCAACTCATCCTCCCATCGTTTATGGAGCTTGGCAGGGAGGGTTAAATCCATTAGGATTCGCGACCTGCAAAGTTTCTATCGATGTCCCGGTCTATTCCATCTTGAAATATCTGGGACTTAAAACATTTGATCAAGAGCAATTTAACCTGATTGTCAATAGCTTAGTCAACTACAGCAAATCTCATGATGTAGGTGCATTGGAAAAAATAAGCACAACACTGTACCAATTTAATAGATATAACCCTACAATGAAAATCCCTGAAACAGAAATCGCATTTCCGAAACCTTCACTCACCTGGGACAAGACGCCTCATTCAGCGCTTGGATCCCATATTGATATGGATGAGGAAGAGGAATGGAACAGCATTGGCTACAATCATTATTTAAATGAAATCATAAATAATCCCACTTTAGGAGAAGATTTAAGAATAATTGCTTTGAGGAAGGCGGCCAGCCATTTATTCGATGACAGTTCAAAACTGATCTACTCTTCAAATAGAGAACAAGCTGACTTTGCCAAAGAAGCTATCATCAAATTTGCGAATGTTATTTCAACACCGCCTCGCCTTCGAAAGGAAGCTGAACGTCTGATTCAATGGGCTCCCGAAATTGTTTCTAAAGAGGAACAAATTATTTCTAACCACTATGGTGCTTATTTAGAAACCAGGAAAAAGTGGGAAGCCTCAAATCGACGCAAATGATACTTGAAATTTAGCTTCGCTGAAAAAACAACCTTTCAACACTATATGGAGCCATCTAATTGCACCCCGAAGGGGTGCTACAAAAAAGTTGTGAGGTTACACAATGGCATCCAGAACCTATTGTGGATTAAACCTTGCAAAAATGTAGGAGGAAATATATGTTTAATATAAACGCATTAAGGACTGCATCCAGTTATTTGATTCGGCATTCACGTCCTTTGTCTGTGCACAATTTTTTTTGATAATAGAAAAATTTATTTTCTTATCTTGAAATCAGTAACTTATGATAGCTGTGCAGTTTTTTTATACATAGTACTGCACAGTAAAATGCATAGCTATGCTATTATAACGCCATATGATTGAGCAACTACTAGCCGAGAATGAAGGCAAGACAATTGAGTTCAAAGAAACAACACGTTCTTTGGGCGGTATTATGAAGACCGTAGTCGCCTTCGCAAACAGTGCGGGCGGTACGATTATCATTGGGGTAAAAGATAAGACTAAAGTTCTCGTGGGCCTTCCTGAAATTCTATCTGAGGAGGAGCGGCTGGCCAATGCAATTACAGATAGCATTTTCCCTCTTCTAACCCCTGATATAGAAATTCAATCTATTCGCGGCAAAGAGTTGTTAATCATCCGCGTGCCTCACAGTATAGGTCCTTATTATTTGAAATCAGAGGGGCCCGAACGGGGTGTTTATGTGCGCTTTGGATCTACGAATCGCTCAGTTGATGCTGAGATGCTCGATTCGTTGCGCCTCTTAGCCAAGAAGGTTACTTATGATGAACTCCCACATCCGCAGGGGCATTTAGACACAGAAGTTATGAAAAATGTTTTTGAGTGGGTTGGGAAGCGGCCGACAGCACAGGCTCTTGAAAATCTGGGTGTCGAGACCTCTCGAAGTGGCAAGAAATATCCGAGTAACGGGGGTATTCTTCTATTCGGAGTAAACCGTTTGCAGCTCTTTCCCGATTCGCAGGTCCGATGCGCTCGTTTTGCTGGATCAACTAGAGAGAAAATTCTAGATCAAATTGACATAGGTTCTCCGCTTCCTCTAGCAGCAGATCTTGTCATTGCTTTCATTGAACGAAACATCTCGAAAGAAGGCCATATTGGTCGTATGCAACGCACAGATATTTTGCAATATCCTCCAGTAGCTATCCGAGAAGCTGTGATTAATGCCCTGCTCCATACAGACTACGCAATGACCGGGTGCCATATCCAAGTCGCTATTTTTAATGATCGCATAGAGTTTACAAATCCTGGAGGGCTCCCGTTTGGGCAAACGATCGAAAGAGCGCTTGCTGGTTCCTCAAGAATCAGGAATCGCGTCATCGCCCGTGTTTTTCGCGAATTACACCTCACAGAACAGTGGGGATCTGGACTTCGCCGCATTGTAGAGGCTTGCAAAACCCAAGGGCTCAAACCTCCTCTTATCGAGGAATTAAATAACCAATTTAGACTGACGCTCTATTCGGAACAAATCGAAGAAATAGTAGTCAACTTCATGGGGGAAAAAACTTCTTGAATATCTGAAAAAAGAGAATGCCATTAGCGCAAAATCGGCTATGAAACTTTGGGAAGTATCGGCTCGAACAACCAGGATTCGTCTAAAACAGCTTCAAGAAGAAGGGATTATTGTACGTATCGGAACTTCAGAAAATGACCCAAGCGCTTCTTACATTGCAGCAAAACATTCCTCTATGGTGCTTATTTAGAAACCAGGAATAAGTGGGAAGCCTCAAATCGACGCAAATGATACTTGAAATTTAGCTTCGCTGAAAAAACAACCTTTCAACACCACATGGAGCCATCACAGATCAATAAATTATTATCAGAACGTGATCGATAACCACGTCTTGAATATGTTTAACTCAACCAGGCATTCACGTCGATTCCAGATTTTGCTAATTTTTTTTCCAGTTCAAGTTTAAAATCTTGATCGATGTCCAATTGGAGTAGGCCGCGTATTTTTGCAAACTTTTGTGCTTCATCCAATCGGCCCTTATCTATCAGGAAAAATACCACGGCTTCAATGGCGGTTACCCCAGACTCGGTATTTGGATTTGGTGGCATTTCAGCCAGAAGGGCTTCATTAAGAAAATTCTCTTCTTTCATCTGTTTTATGAGTATATGGGTGAAAAGCCAGCTGGTATCACTAAAGCGACCTTCACTCTTCCTGGCGCACTCTTCGGCCAGCTTATATTGTTTCAACTTCAGCATATGTTCACTCATCTTATTAAAAGGAAGAATATCCAGGAGAGGCCTTCTTTCTCTGGTGCAGTCCCTTGAATCTCCCAAGGTCTTGGCCACTTGAGTGCATTGCATGGCTTCTTCATACTTTTGTAAATTTGCAAATTTCTTAGCTATTTTCATTAAGGCTTGAAGCCCATATTCGCGGTCTTCATCAATTAAAGCTATAGACTGGCTGATAAGCTTATTTGCAACTTCCAGAAAGTTGGAATTTTTTGCCTGACTTATAATTAAACAGCCCATGGCCTCATTTCCGGCATCTTCATCATATTTTTTAGCAAGTAGTTGACATTCAAGGGCAGTTTCATAGTCTTTTCTGTCACATGCGGATTTACAAAGGTCTCTAAAACCATAGCCTCCAATGAAAGGATTCAATTTGGCAGATTGTTCACAAGCTGCAAAGGACATTCCGGTTTTTTGGATTCGAAAACAGCTTAAAGAAATATCTCTATATTTCCAACTGTCGTTTATAGATGAGTTCCATGTTTTTACATACGACAAATCGGTTGTGTTGAAAATATCCGACCAGTGTTCTCTGGACCACAGCCCTGGATCAAAAAAAAGGTGCTTCCATTCTTTGTTAACTAATGGGCATTTAAAAAATTCAATTCCTAAAAATGAAAAAATACGCACAATTAGTTCTTTTGGTAGGATGGAGAAAGCATTTGCATTGTCTGCTGTTTTCATCCCGAGCTCCATGGGTGTCGCTTCAACCTTATATGGCATTACATTGGTTTTTATTGAATTATCCATGATTTTAATCCTCAATTATTTATTTTGGTTTAGCTCAGCCAGGCGTTCATGACGATACCTGATCCAGCCAATTTTCTTTCCAGGTTAATTTTAAAAGGATGCTTGTCATACTCCCAATCGATGTTAAGGCGAATTTTTGCCCATTTTTTTGCCTCATTAAATCTGCCGTGATCTATGAGGTGAAATACCACTGCTTCGTAGGTTGTGATCCCTGGCAGGGTATTAGGGCTTATTTCAGTTAAAAGAGCTATATTGACAAAATTCTCTTGTTCCATCTGTTTTTTTATTATATAGCTGAAAAGCCAGTCAGTATGGCAAAAGTGACTTTCGCCCTTCCTGGCGCACTCTTCGGCCAGCTTATATTGTTTTAATCCTAGCATATGCGCACTCATCAGGTTAAATGGATGAATATCATCATTTTGATTTCGTCCTCGGGTGCAGTCTCTTGCATCCCCCAAGGTTCTGGCCAATTGAGTGCATTGCATGGCTTTTTCATACTTTTGCAAGTCTGCAAATTTTTTAGCGATTGTCATAAGCGCCTGAAGGCCAAATTCGCGGTCTTTATTAATTAGAGCTTTAGAATGGCTGATGAGTTTTTCTGCAGACTCCAGAAAATTCGGATCGCAGACTTGGCTTATAATGAAATAGCTCATCGCTTGATTTCCAGCGTCAGCTTCATATTTTTTAGAGAGCTGTTGACATTGAAGGGCCGTTTCATACTCTTTTCTGTCGCATGCAGCTTTACAAAGATCTCTAAAACCCCAGGCTCCATTAGATGCATTTATTTGTGCACAGCGTTCGCAAGCGGCAATAGCCACTCCAATTTTATTGGATTTCATAAATTGCAATGCTATATCCCTATATTTCGAATCTTCTTTCATGAATGAGTTATATGTTTTTACATGAGACAGATCGGCTGTTTTGAAAATGTCAGACCACAATTCTCTTGACCATAGGTCATTATCAGAAGAAAGGCGCTTCCATTCCTTGCAAACTTGCGGGCACTTTAGTAGCGTGATTCCAAGGAAGGAAAAAATACGCACTATTATCTCATTGGGAAGTATGGATAAAGCATTTGCGGTGCCTCCTGTTTCCATCTCCAGCTCCATTGGTGTTGCTTCAACTCTTTGGGGCATTACATTTGTTTTTATTGAATTATTCATAATTTTAATCCTCAATTATTTTGATTGTTAATTTTATTCAATATAGGGCATAGTATGCTAAAAAGCAAAGGCTCTAATTGCGAGTTTAAAGTTAACCCACGAGCTTTTAAGAAATCCCTTACACATGAGCGCCCGGAGCGAAGCGAAGGGCAACTCACACCATAATAAAACTCTCAAGTGAACGACATTGAATCATATCAGGCTTTGTCAGGTCACATTCCAATTTTCCATTAAATCGATCACATTTATAGTAGTTCAATTTGTGAAATATTTTATCCATTTTATTTCTATTTATTTTGTGTAATGTGTCCGAATGGTAATAGAAAATACTTCTCAATGACTCTAATCTAATAATTTTATCATAAAGTTTGCTACATTTAGAATAGTCTTCAATTAAAGATATTTTTTGTTTTTCATAATTGGAATATTCTATAGTTAAGTTTGGATTAACGTTCATATAACCTCCTTGGTTTTTGTTTTGACGGACAATATCTCCAATGTATCATTTTATAACAAATAAATAAAAATTAATTCCATTGATTTTAATTATAAGTTTTTGTAATATGGTTATTATGAATTATCCATTTAACCTGATACATTTAAAATACTTTTGTGATGCCGTGATCCTTCATAGCGTTTCAGAAGCGGCTACAAAGAACTTTGTGACCCAGTCCGCAATAAGCCAAGGGATAGCTAAACTAGAACAAGTCATTGGAGTTCCACTCGTCACCCATTCACGGTCCAGCTTTCAAATCACTGAGGAGGGGCGGATAGTTTTCGAACAGGCCGGAGAAATCTTCAAAGCCCTGCATGAGATGCAGGACAAAATAATGGAAAACAAAAACGAAATAGGCGGAGATCTCTCCTTTGTTTGTACCAATAGTTTGGGCATGTCATTCATCGCTTCCTCTTTCAAAATGATGCAGGAGAAGTATCCTCAAGTGAATTTGAGATTTAAACTGGGGCCGCTGAATTTTATCCGAAGCTCGCTTCAGCAAAGAAGCGCTGAATTTGCCATCGTCGTTTATGATTCCAGTTTTTCCCAATTTAATGCGGATCCCTTGTATCAAGGACGGTTTCATATATACCAAGACACTGGTGCCTCCAAGAATATCCTGGCTAGGGGAGTCTTAATTGATGAGAAGAAGGGAATGTATGTCGAAGATTTGAGCGAATATTATCAGACGTCTTTAGGCAGAGAGTGGAAAATTCAGGCGGAGTTGGCCGGATGGGAGGTGGTGGCGCGGTTTGTGGAAAAGGGGATTGGAGCCGGATTTTTTCCCGATTATCTTTTGAGAGAAGGACGCTATCCGAAAATAATCAAATGCCCTGGCAAGTACCCTGCCTTTGAATATTCGATTTGCGCTGTTTATAGGAAGGGGGACAAGCTTTCACGGGCAGCGCGAGCTTTTCTGGATCTGTTTAAAGAGAAGCTGGTATGAATCCTGCGTTCCTGTATATAGCTAGCCGGGCGGTTTCAGGACCGTTGGAGGCTTTATATACCTTATTGATATTTATTCTGAGCAAAGAGCTGGATGCCACGGCATTGCAGCTGACCGTATTGGCAGCATCGAAGCCTGTGGTCTCTCTGATTTCCTTTAATGTGAATGGTTTCATTATTGGAAAACCCCATAGGGTGCGCCTGTTTTTATTGGCCGCATCGATTATTGGCGCATTGCCTTGCCTGTTTTTTCCATGGATAAAAAGCCCCTGGTATTATATTGTCGCATATGCCATTTTCATTACCGCTTTGCGAGCTTCCTTTCCGGCCTGGATGGAAATATTGAAAAACAATAATAAAGAAATGGCCTCTACAGTTGCCAAGGGAAGTGCTGTTAATTATTTTATTGTTCTGTTTGTTCCGCTTTTGGCATCGGGCTGGATGGATAGCGACCCGCACATCTGGAAAATTTTGTATGTGGTGTGCGCCTGTTTTCAGCTGTTAAATGTCGTATGTATTGCCTGTTTGGAGCTGATCCCGATAAAAATTGCGGATAACCCCCCATCGCCTGGCATCATGACCCTGTGGAAGGAAGGGTGGAACCTGCTTGCAAAGGATATTCGTTTGACACAATATCATGTGTTATTTTTTCTGGGAGGGGCCGGCTTAGTGGCCTTGCAGCCCGTTTTGCCGTTTTACTTCAAAGAAAGCCTGCATTTGTCTTATACGCAATTGACTTTGGCATTCAGTTTATGCAAAGGGATAGCCTTTGTGATGTCGTCGCCCTTTTGGGTGGGATTGTCCAGAAAAGTTTCTTTGTACCTATTAAATGGATGGATCGGTCTATTTTCTGTTTTGTTTATTCTATTCCTTGCAACGGCCGGCATGAATACGTATACACTTTTTCCTGCCTATTTGATGTATGGAGCTATGCAGGCGGGGTGTGAATTAAGCTGGAATCTGTCAGGGCCCTATTTTGCCAGAGAAAACGAAAGTACTTTGTATTCCAGTTTGAATCTGGCTTTGGTCGGTATTCGAGGTTGTATTTTCCCGTTTGTGGGTTCGCTGCTTTTCACCTGTTCAAATGCCTTTGTGGTTTTTATTTGCGCAGGGATTTTATGTGTCTATAGTATCGTTTATGCGTTACGTAGAGACAGAACAGACGTGGCAGACCTAAAATTAGTTTAGCTTCGAGCATATTAGAAATTCTGATTATCTTTTTAATATTTATTAATTTGATTTTTGTTATCGCTTCTACCATACTGTTATCGTAAATGAAGGAGCATACCATGATTCAATTTAATTATTCATTAGATGTCACAGATTATACTTTAAATAACGCCTTGTTATATGGTGTTTTTTATGGTCATTGTAAAAGAGCCATGCAAGGAAGATGGGACAATCGAGTGGTTCATGTTATCATTGCAGCCCTTGAGCTCGTTCCTGTTGTAAGTCAGGTGGTGTCTCTTTTTGAAATGTTTATGGTTATGAGTTTTTCAAAGCCATCCAGCAGATTTTTTAATACAAGCCAGAATGAAAATAGAAGAGATGATAATTCGTCAAGTCCAATTCCATTAAAAGATTGGCCACGAGACAAGGTTAAAGAATATCATCAACGGATTGCCCCCTTGCGAAATGAATCTCCATTGCTTACCTACAGCCGCTGGTCTGACAGCCAAGTAATGCCAAGCATGAAAGGTCTTGCACTATTAAGCTCCACATTGATTGACAAGCACAAACAAAAATCAAATAGCTTCAAAGAAGATAGTCTATTTGTCTGCGAGACGCTACGAGATTTTAAAGCTGCATTAAAAACGATTAAGGATGCCAAGGCAGTAAAAGAACCGATTCGACGGGCGTTCATTGTGCCAACGCACTCCACAAAGTTTGGACATAAGGAAAATGGTGTTTTGCCAAGGCGATTTGAAGAATTTCCCCAGCACATTTTTACCGTAGTCGTAGAAAAAAAGGAAAATGAACTTTGTATAGCTCTATTAGATCCGATGATGAGGCTTGGAAATGAAATAATTACTCCAAATCACATCGGGCTTGCTCCAGAGCTGGCGAATGTGCCATTTACAGAACAGGGACTCGTCTTAAGTTATATAGTCGATGCAGGTTTGGATTCAAACACTACAAAATTATATTATTCGAGTGTATATAGAGAAAAATCCAATGGTTGTTGGGCTTTTGCTTTAAAAGATGCCATAGCTTTTATTAAGACTCTTGATTTTTTTGATTGCGACTCTATTAAAAAAGCAGGTGTAGTGGATAAGATTCATAACCTGGATTTAAGAAAAATTGAAGTTTTACCCATAAGGTTTATGACAACAGCCCAGTTAACCGATAGTGCATTTGAAGAGCATTTCCAAAGTCACTCCGAGCAGGATAGCATAAGCATACGGGAAAAGATTGCAAAGCATCGCATTCAGGATCAAAATCATCGAATTGCTCATGCCACAGTCAAATGGCTGCAACTTCTCACCGGTATTTCATAAATTTTGATTTAACTTAGCCAGGCGTTCACATCGATACCTGATCCAGCCAATTTTCTTTCCAGGTTAATTTGAAAAGATGACTTGTTATACGCACAATTGATGTTAAGGCGAATTTTTGCCAAATTTTTTGCTTCATCAAATCTGCCCTGATCTATGAGGTGAAATACCACTGCTTCGTAGGCTGTCATCCCTGGCATGGTACTAGGAGTCATTGCAGCCAAAAGAGTTGTGTTGGCATAATTCTCTTCTTCAATCTGTTTTTTTATTATATCACTGAAAAGCCAGTCAGTATGACAACAGTTACTTTCCCCCTTCCTGGCGCACTCTTCGGCAAGCTTATATTGTTTTAACTTAAGCATATGCGCACTCATCTGGTTAAATGGATGAATATCATCGCTATGATTCCGTCCTCGGGGGCAGTCTCTTGCATCTCCCAAGGTTCTGGCCAATTGAGTGCATTCCATGGCTTCTTCATACTTTTGTAAATCTGCAAATTTATCAGCAATTTTCATTAACGCCTGAAGGCCAAATTCGCGGTCTTCATTAATTAGAGCTTTAGAATGGCTGATGAGTTTTTCTGCAGACTCCAGAAAATTCGGATCGTCGACCTGGCTTTTAATGAAATAGCACATAGCTTCATTTCCCGCGTCAGCTTCATATTTTTTAGCGAGCTGTTGACATTGTAGGGCCGTTTCATATTCTTTTCTGCCGCATGCAGCTTTAAAAAGATCTCTAAAACCATAGGCTCCATTAAATGCATCTATTTGCGAACAGCGTTCGCAGGCGGCAATTGCTGCTCCAGTTTTATTGGATTTCATAAATTGCAATGCAATATCCCGATATTTCCAACCATCATTCATAAATGAATAAGATGTTTTTACATGCGAAAGATCGGCTGTTTTGAAAATAACAGACCATAACTCTCTCGACCATAGTTCGCTATCAGAACAAAGGCGCTTCCATTCTTTGCAAACTTGCGGGCAGTTTAGTAGCGTGATCCCAATGAAGGAAAAAATACGCACTATTACTTCATTGGGAAGTATGGATAACGCATTTGCAGTATCTCTTGTTCCCTTCTCAAGCTCTACGGATGCCTTATAGGGCATTACATTGGTTTTTATTGAATTATCCATAATTTTATTCCTCACTTTATTTGTTAATAATTCATGATAAACATAACAGTTTTTCTGTTTTTAATTCAAATTAATTTAATTGATATTAATTATTAGATTGTGTAACATTGATCTTGACTTTTAAATTACCAGTCACAAAGAGAACCATTTAAATTATGCTCATTAGCGCCAATGAAAGTTATTCTCAAAAATCTCAGGACAAGTTCCTGACCTCTTGTGAAATAATTAAATTGAAAGGTTTGGCAAATCGAATAATCGAAACAGTCCAGGAAATTGCGGATTGGGAAGAAGATATATACTCTCATCCAGAGGACTATCAGGACCACATCGAAGTGAGCCGTCGGGACCTGAGGCATCGCAAAGAGGATTTAATTGATATGTATGTGCGGTTTGGAAAGGTCCTGAATCGCCATGGAGAAAAACTGCAGGCTGTGGCACAGTCGGATAAAGATCTGCTTCGCCAGCTGATAACCGACATCTATTTTCAAACGGTTTCATCTGAGACCCTTAAACTTAAATCCTGGGCATGCGAGACGGTCAAGAGGCTGGCCATTTCATTGATACAACCCAAAAATAATTCAAGAGGCCCTGAAAATCTAAAACCTTCTTCATTTTTTGAAAAGAGGTTTTCCAGGCGTTTTGAATATGGTAAAGTCATTGAGGTATTATCTAAAGAGCACCAATCGATTATTGACAACATCAAATGTTATTTATCCAATAAGAATAAAGAGTTGTTATCCTCCATAGAAAAGGAAATTATCAGCTTTTTAGAAGGCAGTCTGGAGAGAATATCACTTACCAAAGAAAATGGCCGGCATTATTTGCAATATGTAAAACTTATCGATCTTGCCATGGATGAATACCATTGCGAGACCCAATCCAAAGAGTTTTTTATCAACAGCACCTATGAGCTTCGCGCACGAATCCTGGAATTGGGTTCGCCTGCTCTAACAACTGCTGAAGCCTATACCAAAACTTTGGACCCTAAAAAGATAAAAGACCGCGTGTATTTGAAAAACCCTGCCCATTGGGTGCCTGAACGAACGGCCCTGCATGCGAAAATAGTGGCTAATCAATTGGTTTTGGCAGCCGCCTTGTCAAAAAGATTGAACCATCCTGTTTCTTCCATTTGGGCTGTTAGAGGCAATACCTGCTCTGGAAAATCCCAGGCTATAGCCACAGACCCCTTGTTTCACCAGGCTGTGGATGAAAAGGGCGAGGTCTCCGGCAGCCTTAACCCGGATGAGATGAAATATACTCTCAAGAAGAAACATATAACGGATAAAAGCAGCTTTATCATTAATAATCAGGTCCATGAAGAGGGAATAGCCCTTTTTCAGTCGTATCGGGAAGGATTGGCAAAAAACACTCCAAATGCGAGCTTCTTATTTGACACCAGGCTGTCGACTCTGGAAGACCTTGAAAATACGGTTTTTTCCATGGCAGGCTTTTTTAAGGAAGAAATTTCGTTTATGGATATTGCCTGTTCTTTGACCACCTCTTTAAATAGAGTCCTGACACGTGATCCTTATGGCAAAAATCCTTGTCCTCCTTTAATGGACATAGTGAAAGGCTATAAAGAGTCCATTATTTATCGAAAACATCTGCTTGAAATAGTAAAAAATGGATTTCAAGCACGCAAATGCCTGCATTTGGTGGATCATTTTAAACTATACGTCAATGATAAGCACGGAGTACGCCGACTGGCAGCTGAAAAGCAGAATGATGAATTCAAAATTATATCGCCAGAGCTTTTAGAAGCTAGTTGCAAACTGCCTCCGGATGAGGAAATTGAGAGGGAACTAAATCAGGTTATTACTCCTGAATACATAGAACAGGCCATCAGACGTCATGACATCCCTGCAGAGGCTGGCTACCAGCTGGAGCCCTGGATAGGCTTTACGATAGGCAAAGCGGTGGAAAACCATGTGCAGGGTATCTTGCCGGCTTCTGCATTGGAGCAAATCAATATAGATGCCCTATATGCCAAGAAATATGGGAAGCTAGAGGGCCAGCCCTTTTCAGGGACATGGCTCAAGGATTTCCCTCAAATTATCGATCATTTGGAAAGCGAGCATCTTTTGCATATTCGCGGGTCTGACGAAGAGGGGAAAGGGCTCCATTGGTCCACAAGTAAATTTGGCTGGAAGCTGAATCCAAAGTTCAATCCGGAAGCAAAATGGGACCATGCGGCAAAAGGGGGATTCCAAATGAAATTGGGGTATTTCATTATACCTCCGGCCAATATGAAACAGGTTTTTTCTTCTTCACTGTCTCCAGATGTCTTAAAAGAATTTGAAGTGAGAAACGATTCCGGGGAATTGCAAGGCTATCGTTTTTTTGTGCATCCGGAAGCTTATGACCATTTTAGGGCTTTGCATGATGCCAAATTGACATTTGTCCAGCCGGAGCTATCTGAGTTTATGGGAACACCTACTTCCTCGTATCGATCCTGGGTGGTACGTCGTGTAGAAAAAAAAGATACGGATTTTATCCCACAATCTGGAAGTGTGCCTTTTATTGTCAAATTGGGAGTGGCCGGTTCCAAATCCAGTACAGATCGATTGCTGCCTTCAGAGCTGGTGGAAAAAAGCATAGAAATGCAAAACCGTTTTGATGTGATGGAAAAAGGCTGTTTTAACAAAGGAACAGCCGGATCTGATTTGCTGCTGTTCCCGGAAAATCTGGGGCTGACCTTAAAAGATATCCCTCAGTATCCCCCTCGGGCTTCTTCCGATGCCGAACCCAAGGATTCTGGTATTATTGTACGCGAGTTTCCGAAGGAGTTCCTTCAGGGAAAATGCAAGATCTTGAGTTTTTCGGCATTGATGTCTGTGGAAAGGCTTAAGCAGGAAAACAGGGGAATCTGCGCTTTGAATAAAAGTCAGAAAGGGATGGAGCCATTGCCATTGATTTATGAAGTCATCCAAGCTGCCATGGAGAAAGGGCTTGTGAAAAGTTCTGCTGAATTTATAGAAAAATACCTTATTCAGGGGTATTTGAAAGCCATAGAACCTCTGGCATTTCAAAAGGGGATCTCTTTGGCAGCTCATGGGCAAAACCTTTGCTTTGTTTTGAATGAGGATAGTACACCGCGAGGTTTTGCCTATAGAGACTTTGAAGGCATCTCCGGAGACCCCCATGCCGGCTTTATAGAATCGTACAGCTGGTTTTACCGTTATCACGTATTTTATAAATTATTGAATGTTCTGGGTCATTATAAAACGGAGACGTTCGGCATCCCTTCCGGGGCTCCGACCCAGGTGGGATGTGATAAAAAGCCCAATGAAAAAAACCTTTATTATTATCTGATGCTCCAATTGCAGGAAGAGGGGAGTGATGCTAAAAAACCCCTAGAACTATTGGAAAAGATGGGCCTGTCATATTGGGATGAATATGAAACGATGCTTAAAAAACTGGATGAAAAGTATTTGCTATTGCTGTCCACATATTTTGATCTGGAAAAAGCCGGGATCCCAATGAATGAAGGGTGTTTGCCCGCAGCAGAAAGCGGTTCTTCAGATGAGCATGTGGTGGCAAGCCTCAATGAAAAATTGTGGCAGCATCGACGTTAATAAAGGTAATCAGGCCGTCCCGGCCTGATTGATTGGTCAGGCCGAGACGGCCTGATTACCTTTTTCGTTCAAAAGAACTTCCTTGCAACGACCACACCTGAAGGGTCTTCTATAATATTTCTTTTTGGAGTGATGGTAAAACCTTCGGCCATAATACCCTCAGGAGTAAGGCTTAATGATGTTCCCAATTTATTGTCGGATTTATCTCTGACAATGAGATGGACTCCATCCATAAAATGGCAGCTTCCAGACTTGAGGATCTGCATAAAGACTGATACTACGGTATCTTTCAGAGAAGACATGTGTGCTCCGGACCCCTTCCCGTTTTCATTTCTGATAAGTTCAAGTTGTTGTGCATATGTTTTGTTCATTCCTATGACTTTTTCGTTTATCCATGTCCAATGCGTTTTTTCCGGTTGTCTGTTTTCATCGATTAACCCAAGCCAGGTTTTAGGATGAAAACCTGTTCTTTTGCCTGTTTTGGAATTTTTTACCCATTTGGCAATGACTGCAAGGCTATCGACAGGCGCTTCATCGACATTCCCATTTTCTTTGGTGACCTTGACTGTTCGAGGAATCAATGTCAGCATGCCACCCTCTCTTTCGAGGTCTCCATAAGCACGTCTTGGGAGGTGTGGTTCTATTCCTGGGTCAGCACCTATGTATTCCTTCCATTCATTTTCTCCAAAAGTTTGGAGAGGACGAATCTTTTTTAAAAGCCAATCATTATCGGTTAAGGCTTTCCAGTTTTTACATACCAAGGCCACTGTAGGAAGGTCTGTTTTTAACATTTCGAAAATACACAAACTTGACTTCGTGGGCAATTGGCTTATGAGATCATTGTTAATTATAAAGCCATTATTGATTAAAGGTTTAAATTCCCTTATTTCAGCTGCCAATTCTGCAGATATGGAATCCCTGGACGAATGTATACCCCCGTTATTTATTTCAAAAAATTGTCGGGCAACTGCCATGTCAAGAAAAGAGCATCCTTGTTTATTTATACCCTCGACAGAGCATCCATCCATTAAGATGCGTCGTCCATCCTTTGACAAACTAATTAATGGTATAGAATCACTTGATTCTCTGATTTTACCCAACGACTTGCAATAATATGTCGTTGCCTTAACAGTTACATGTATTTGTTCCTTATCCCATTCTAAAAAAGTACATTTTCCCGATCTGACTATTTCCGTAAAAACACTGACTATAGTATCTAATATCTCAGGGATGTTGGCTCCTGATATTTTTTTATTTTCTCTATTAACAAGTTCAATTTGTTGTTCATATGTTTTCCCTCTTCCTATAACTTTTTTGTTTATCCACACCCAATGTGATTTCAAGGGCATTCTCCTTATATTAATAAACATATCCCGAATAACACTACCGATCCCATATTCTGCTGGATTTCCTTTTTTTGGATTTTTTACCAGTTCTTCAATAAATTCCAAGGATATATTGACATACTCAATATCCCCATTTTTATTGATCCTTCTCACCTTTTCGGGGATTAATGTTAAAACACCGCCGTTTCTTTCAAGATCTCCATAAGCTCGCCTGGGTAAATTTAGTTCTCTTCCCGGATCGGCATCGAGATATTCCTTCCATTCCTTATCTCCAAAAACTTGCAAAGGGCGTATTTTATTTAAAAGCCCTTCATTATCGGTTAAATTTGTCCAGCTTTTACATACCAAAGCCAATGTAGAAAGGTCGGTCTTTAGCTTTTCGAAAATGGATAGGCTGATATCTTGGGGAAGTTGGGAAATAATGTCGTATTGACCTTGGGTTGATGTGTTATAAGAAATCCTCCCTGTTTGGTGGACAGAGATGTTCATGTTATTGTTTGTGCTAAGAGTCATATAAGCCTTATTTTGTTGTTAAAGATTGTTTTGGAACCGAATATGCCTAGCTTATCATTTAGTAGAAATAGAAAAAAATTAATTATTTTGATTTTAATTATCAGCATTTTTAATATTCCTGAGATTCATTTTGAAGATTTCGTACGTCCTTAAAAAGTTATGGCAAGGCGAAGCATGAAAAGGTAACCAGGCCGTCTCGGCCTTTACCAGGGCAGGATGCCCTGGCCACTTTCTCATAAAAAATCATGTGCTGCCATGACTTTTTAAGGACTTGCTATCCATTTTTTGTCCCTTACGTCTGCCTTGTCCGCTCTGTCCCTCACACATCCCAGAAGGCGGTTCAAAAAACACGGGCATTTTTTTCTTGCACTATAGTTCCCGCTTATGTAATTATGAAGCAACTTTTCGTTAAAAGAAAGCATGTTAAAACTTAAATTTACCATAAAAAAGAGAGCCTTTTCATGGAACAGTTAGAGTCGAATGAAATAGAATGTTTTAAAGACCAATTGCAAGAGATCATCAAACCCTATCAGCAAGAGCAAAATCGGCGTCAAAAGAAATCTGATTTTTTAAAAAAATGCATCCAATGCATTGAAAAAAATGACTTTTTTCAACTGGACGAACTTTTGAAAAGCAAGCAGGCTAACGACGTTCTAGAGGATTCTAACTTTAAATTATGCGACCCTATTTTTTGTCAATTGCGAAAGTTTGCAGATGACTCAGGTAGATAATTATCGCGTAAAATTTAAAGGCGCTTTGCTCCAGCTGGCAGAAAAAGCCGGGCTTCCTTTGGAAGTAGATTTTCCACGATTTTCCGTGTTAAAAGGGATTGAAGGAAAATTAGACTTCTCAAATAGAAGTACAACCATTAATCAGGTCACCATAAAGTCGATCGACCCAAAACGGATTGTTTCAACAGCTCTTAACATTAAACGTAAGCTTTATGATTCAGCTATTTGAGCCGCAAAAATTTATTGATTCATTATTGCAGTGCTATCAAGAGATTTTAAAAAAAGAAGGTCGAGGAATGGGTGATGCCGTCCCTATTCACCAACTGTATACTGACTATGTATGGTCGCTGCAAAGCAAGACGTTTTTCCAAAATATGGATAAAGGAAAATTTAAAGGATACTCCATCGAACAGTTTGCTGTCGATCTTTGGCGATTTTTCGAGTCCGATGTATCTGCTGCAGAAGGAGGGTATCGCATTAGATTGAATCCCGGACGAGGTAAAATCGCTTTGGTTGATTGATCAAGATGGTGAAAAACGACAAATCACACACGCATCGTTTGTAAAAAATTAAGAGGAGCTTAAACTATGATTACGCAAGAAAATATTGAACAGCTCAAACCTTTTCAAGCAAGAGCTATTATAGAGGGATTAAGAAAAGGAATTGTTCCCACAGAATATGTTTCATTTTTCACTGTAGGACGTCAAAATTGGTTGAAATTTGTCGAAGAGGATTTGGACAATTTTATTGCGAATGGGGGAGGAAAGGTTCGTTTTATCAACGGCGATTATGGTGATGGAAAAACACACTTTATGTCCGTCATTCAGCCAGCTCGCCTTCAAAAAAACTTTGCCTCTTCTTTTGTCGTTTTGACACGTGATATTCCGATTCATAAATTTGAAGTTGTGTACCAAGAGATTGTTTCGCAACTGCGCGGCAATTTTGAAGGGGTAGGGATTCGTTCTTTAATTCAACATTGGATAAAGGAACAAAAAATAGATGAAGTAGGATCCTGGAACGCTCTTCTACTTCTTTGCGTCAAATGCCAAAAATGGGTCTTAACTTTGCCAATGCACTGATCGGATTGTTGCAAATCCATCCTTCGAGCTGATCTGCAGAGAAGAAAGTGATGATTCCCAAGAAATCTTATACCAATGGTTTGAAGGGAAAAAAGTCGCCAAAAAAGATCTCAAGAAATTTCATGTCTTTGAATTGCTTAACAAAACCAACAGTAAAACATTTTTGCAGTCTCTTATCGCTTTTCTTAAACTTACCGACCATAAAGGGCTTGATTTTGCTTCTTGATGAGTTGGAGACTGTATTGGCGCAAGGGGCTTCCATTCGAAATGCAGCCTACGAAAATGTTCGGTTGCTGATGGATAATACAGAGCATGCCGAGTATTTGCAGCTTTTCTTTTCTCTTATTCCTGATGTGCTGTTATCGGAAAAAGGATTTAAATCGTATGACGCCCTCTGGAGTCGTGTGCGTACTGTTGGAGATTCCGATGCTTTGAATTATCGCAGCACCTTGATCGACTTGCACAAAACCCCTTTGAAGCGGCAAGAATTGGTCAATTTAGGGGTGTCTCTTGAGAAAAATCCATGAAATCTCTTACCGCTGGAGCGCAGAACAATCCGTTTCTAATGATCTCATTGCTGACATGTGTGAAAAGCAAGAAGAGATGGGAGTTTTAAGCGAGGTCCGTCTGTTTATTAAGCAGATGATCCGTTTTTTGGATATGGCAGAACAAGGGAATGCAGATGAGTGATTTTAATCTCGCTTGAGAATCTATTGACAAGTCAAAAAGAAATGGAAATGGAAAAAACACAGCGACTTGAACCGGCTTGGGATGCTTTAACATGGATGAGATTTTTCTTTAAGGCGTGCTGTTGAACGCTTAAGGGATGGATTGTTTGATCCTGTTGCAGTGAACCGTTTGACTGTGGAAGAGGATCGAGATCAAAAATAGTCTTTTCTAAAGGTCTAAAAGCATTAGAAAAGGGAAAATCGGACCATTTGTGTATTTGCGGGTCTTATGGGCAGGGGAAATCACACAATTTGACCTATTTGAATCATCAAGCTCTTTCTCAAGGATATGCCACTAGTGTTGTTCAATTAGATTTAAGGGAAATTCCTTTTCATCAATTTTCTGTCGTTTATCAGTCATTGATGGAAAAGCTTACTTTGCCAGATGGTGAAAAATTTACTGACGCATGGAAAAATTGGGCTGAAAGTACTCCTTGGAGCTTTTAAACACTATGCCTCATCGCTTTAATGATCCTCACAGCAATGCTTTGTAAAAATAAGCAGCTCACTCCGAAGAAAGCTCGTTGAAAAAGCATCAAGATTATCGACCAAAGGAGTATGGATATTGGCTTGAAAAAGCTTTGATGGGATACGATCATTCCCTCACGCATCTTAAAAAATATTTTCAAATATCGAGAAATCGAAGGCTATCGAGAGCAATCTCTTATTTGTCGTGGAAATATCCCTTATTTTCAAATGGTTCAAGCCTTAGGAAGAGTTCTTAAAGGAGATGGGGTACAAGGGATTGGTGCTGTTTTTTGATGAGGCGGAATCGATTGCGCAGGGACGATTGAGCCATCGAGCAAAAAGCTATGATATTTTCGATCAGTTTTTTCATAGTAAAGGTCCCCTATTATCCCGTATTTGCGTTTACAGATGATTTTTTTGATAAGGTGAAACATGAGACGTATGATGATGAGAGAGCAAATTTTTCCAAAGAATTATGCCGAGGCTTGGAGAGATTTAAATATTTTGCGCCTTCAAGATTTTTCTTCCGATGGATGGGAAACTTTGCTAAATCGCCTCATCCAACTCTATGCTGAAGCTTACCAAATCGACCTTCCCCATCAAATCTGGGATAAGGGCAGGCTTGCAATCTTTGCTCGATAAACTTAAAGCTCAAGAAACTCGATTCAAACTAAAAGCATTAGTGAATCAACTCGATATCGAAACACAACACATTTTTCTGGATGTGATGACTTCTCCCTTAGAGCTGCTTCCTAATACTTATCGCGCCTTTTTTTCGGAGTTTTTCTGCTCTCACAGCTGCACAAAAACAGTTGATTCAACCCATTCTTAATGGAGAGGATGTCGTGCTGCAGGCAAGCACAGGAGCTGGGAAAACAGAGGCTGTGCTTGCCCCAGCAACTGAAAAACTGATGACCCATCCCGATCATTTTACCATCGTCTACATTGTTCCCACTCGCGCTTTGGCCTTGGATATGAATCGAAGGATTAAGCCTATCTATAAGAAGCTAGGCTTGAAATCGGGCATTCGAACGGGCGATGGAAAACACCTTCGCGATGCAAAGCCTCACCTTCTCATTATGACTCCCGAATCATTGGATGTTATGCTGGGGAGCCCGAATCAGGATAATAAATATTTTTTAAAGCATGTGCGTATGATGATTATCGATGAAGTGCATGTGTTTCTTCATGATGACCGCGGGCATCAGTCTGTCGTATTTGCGCCGCCGGCTTGCAATGCAGTCTATCGCATCGCTGCAAACCGTTGCATTGTCTGCTACTATTGACGATGCAGAAGATATCCTACGGTTTTTTAATCTTAATAAGAACGCCTTTTACTATAAGCAATCTGTTCCCAGAAAGCTGCAACCGTGCTGGGTGCACATTGAAGATGAGGAACGGGAGCTGCCCCTGTTTTTTGATGACTTATATCGCCAATCGGGCTGTCAAAAACTTTTAGTGTTTGCAAATAGTCGAAAAAAATGCGAGCAATTATACGATGTACTGAATCAAGAAGGTGTTTTTTCTCAAAAGGTCTTGTTACATTACTCTAATTTATCCACCCAAGAGAGAAAGTTCATCGAGTCTTCATTTAGAGATAGAAAAATGGGAGTTTGCATTGCAACGAGCACTCTAGAGTTGGGTATTGATATTGGGGATGTAGATGGCGTTGTGCTGATGGGGCCGCCCCCCTCTACGATGGCATTTTTACAAAGGATTGGCCGCGGCAACCGCCGG
>CAWACC010000013.1:0-177064 GCA_963780445.1 uncultured Parachlamydiaceae bacterium | reverse complement strand
TTAAAGGAGTATTCCAATGAAACTGGACGTTTACATGGACCAATTGGTAAAAGAGATGGAACTCGAAGGCAATCTGGCCACCCAGGTGCCGGGCGTCTTTGCTTTTCCCTTGGAAGAAAATTTATCTATTACCATAACCGATCGCCCTCCGGGGTTTGTCCTTTCTTGCAAGCTTTGCACAGTGCCTACAACTCATCAGGAAGAAGCTTTTACCCGTCTTTTGCTGGGAAACTTGTTCGGACAGGGTACCAAGGGCGCCGTTTTAGGGATCAGACGAAGACACCAATATGTTGACATTGACGCAGGTAATGGATTATAATGTTGAATATAAAGAATTTAGAGATATATTGGAAGATTTTATTAATACAGTGGATGTATGGCTGGAGGAAACAGCCAAATATAGCGCTAAGCCCTAAGTCCCTAATAAAAAGAGGAAAACTTCATGGAACCCAGGCAGGATAGTATCTTCGAGGAAAATGTTCCGGCAGGAAAAGATGCCTTGGCTGAAATTGATTTTGAATTGGTAGATACTGGCCGATGGCTGCTTAAAGTCATAAGCGGGCCTAATTCAGGAGCTGAATTCTCCATGCAGGCTTCCAATACCTATGTCCTCGGAACAGATCCCAATACCTGCGACATTGTCTTCCATGACACCAGCATTTCCCGGCAACATGCGCGCATCGCCGTCAATGGGGATGACGCCCTGACCATTGAAGACCTGCAAAGCCGCAACGGCACTTTAATCGACGGAGAACACTTAAAGGCAAAAAACCTCTGCAGCCCAATCTTTTAGTTACCTTGGGCACTACTTCTTTTGTACTTTATGACCGCGAAGGTGAAATGCAAACAATCATATCTCCCCTCCTGCCCTCTATTGTCAAAGTCCTAAAAGATGAAGAAAACAAAAAGCAGGAGGTCAAGGAAGAACCCGCCGCAATAGAGGCGAGAAAAAAAGCCGAAAAAGAAGCCGAAGAAGCTGCCAAACAGGCGGCCCTGCACGCTAAACATAGGTCTGAATTAATAAAAGCGTGATCCTCGCCGCCGGTTCTTTACCGCTATGCATTACTTGGTCACCGGACTCGGAACGTTTTCCCTCTTTCAAAGCAATCCCGTAGTCGATCGAACAACCGGTCAATATCGATCAATCGGAGCTTCAAATGCCCTTAAGCCTTTCCCTTCCATCAAATATGCCTTTAACAAAACGACAGGGCCGTCTTTTATTGGTAGGGCATGTCCTGACCAATACGGATAGAAACCAACTTATTTACAATTTGCAAGGCTTAATAATTTTATCAAATCTATTGATGATTCGGGTGTCATCATCGATGAGGGCGTTTGGCAAGAAATGAACCAGCTTCTATGCAATAATCCCGACTGGAAAGGCATACCGTCAATGCGACCTCTCCAGGCCATTTTGTCTTGACGGGCTATCTGCAAACTCGCAAACAGGCTGAACAGCTATCCAACTATATGAGTGAAAACTTCCGCTATCTGGATTTGCTTCATAATAAAATAGTAGTCGATGAAGACATCGTTTCCGCCGCTTCTTCAAAATTGCAATATTTAGGAGTTAAAAATCTAGCCGTTCAAATGAGCAATGGGGAATTAACCATTTCGGGAAGTTTGCCAATTGATAAAGTATCTAATTTTACCCGTTTTAAACCAATTGAAATCTATGTCGGGTGTGCGCAATGTAAGAAATTTGATCTCCGAACTTCCTCCGAACAGACTTTGATCAATATTAGCGATAAATATACCGTGACCGGATACTCCAATTTGGGCAATACCATTAGCGTAGTCATCAATGGCCGAATTTTATCCCAAGGGGATTTTTTGGATGGTATGACTATTACAGCAATTAAACCTAATACTATAATGTTAGAAAAAGATGGAGTAAAATATCGCATTGATTATAGTAGATAATATTATATTTATATATTGATGAAAATATTATTAAGATGCTAAAATGAAAATGAGAGAATAAGTGAAGTAGAAGCTGAGGGTATGAGATGTTTGGTTTGGAAGATCAAAAAAAGAAAAAATCTAATGAATTCTTATTTGAGCTTGAAAAAGATTTGAAAAACTTGAAAAAACATCAGAAATTAAAAAAAATATCGAGGAACAAATTCAAAAACTTAAGGAGGTCTTAAGGGGCGGCGAAAATAAAGAGCAATTTGATTTATATGGTATCTTATTGCATGGATATACTTCTTTATTAAAGGTGATGTCGCGCTTTACGCCTAAATAAAGAAAACATTCCGTTGGGTAGCATTATGAAAATAAATTTAAATAAATGTAAGGACTTAAAAGTCCCGAAATGGCTTAAATTAATTCAAAAATGCTATCCAGCAGAATGTTTGCTTAAATATTCAAATAACAGGAATAAACCAAAGTTATTTGGATAAAAATAAGGAGCAGTCCGCTGGGTAGCATTGAGAAAATAAATTAAGGATTTAAAAAGTCCCGAAAGGGTTTAAATTAAATTCAAAAATGCTACCCAGCAGAATGTTTGCTTAAATATTCACAAATAACAGGAATAAACCAAAGTTATTTGGAATAAAAATAAGGAGCAGTCCGCTGGGTAGCATTGTGAAAATAAATTAAATGTAAGGATTTAAAAAATCCCGAAAAGGTTTAAATTCAAAAATGCTACCCAACAGAATGTTTGCTTAAAATATTCACAAATAACAGGAATAAATCAAAGTTATTTGGATATAAATAAGGTTTTAAGTAGCGATTCAGAAAGAGCATACATAAATGTCTCGGGAAATGAAATTTCCAGTATGAATCACCGCCACGCTTAACCTCCCTAATAAATTTGAGTTTGGAGGAATTATGGCTCAAGATCTTACCCAGTTTTCCGGTGATAACGTTCAGTCCGGCTTTAGCGTTCAAGTGCTTTTTAAAGTTATAGCGGATGCTGTACAAAGCGCGAAAACAAAATTGTCGGAAATCAAAAATCGAAAAAGCGCTATCAGCATCGGCGACATGTTTGAAATGCAAATGCTTATGAACCACTTATCACAGCTTTCGGAAATGTCATCCAACGTTGTAGCGGCATCCAATGCTTCCATTTCGGCAATGGTGCGTAACCTTAAAGGTTAATAAATTACTACAAGTATTTTAAAGCTTGCAGAAAAGAGCCAAGGAGCTTATGGGCTCTTTGGCTTTATTATAAGAAGGAGTGCATAAAAGGAATCCAGAAGGGCGTGATATGGAAGAAAATAGGTTGGAGGACTTCAGAAGCGATTTTTCCCTTTTCATAGAAGCGGGATTTGTAGCGGTTAAACAGTTGGACGAAACAAGTGCTACTCGGATTTTCCAGGCAGCACAAATTGTCAATCCGCAATCATCGGCACCGCAATTAGGCCTCGGATATATCGCCTTAAACAAACTGGAAATCAAAACGGCAACGAAAATATTTGAAGAGATCGTTCAAAAGGAACCGGATAACACCTTGGCCCAAGCTTTTCTTGGCATCTGTTTTCTGTTGACCAAACCGAAGCGCAACATGGGCGAAAAAGATAGTAAAGATATTATTCAAAATACCGCGGACCCTACCATCAGAGACCTCGCCAAACTTTCTCTCGAATGGGCATGCTAAAGATTTCACACCGAGTGAATCTCTCTTTTTTGGCTCCTAAAGAAATAACCGGCTAAGAAATGCCCGCTTTTATTAATTTTAATATGAGAGTTCGGCTATGGAAGATAAAATTGAAAAAATAAAAAAAATATCCGACAAAGATGCAGTCGCTAAAATTGTATAACCTGACAGAGGAAGTACAGCGCTCCGCCAAAAAGAAAAATTTGACAACATCATGCAGGCGCCTCCGGCAAAACCTGAAACGACTGTCGATAGATTCGATCCTTCAAAAAAAGTTCCCTGTTGGATGAAGTGCGGGAGCTCAATTCAGGATCGCAAAAAGCAACGCGCGTAACGCCGAGTGAGCTGATAGCCCAGACAGATCAGGCCACCAATCAGATCGAAGATCTGAAAAGCAGGCTGTAGAACCGGGTGCGTCAATAAAAGAATCTGCTGTCCCATTACTGCGAAATAAGATTTCCCATATCAATGAAAATATCCGGGTAGCCCTTTCGCATGCTGGAACTGAATTTGCAGAAAAACCGCCTCTGCCTGTCACAACGAAAGAAAATCCCATCTCGCGCTTTTTAGGATTGCTGACGGATGGACAATACCGCCTGAGAACTTTGGGACAACAGGTAGAAGCCTTGTCGGGCACATCCCTAAAAGAAATCAACCCGGCAAAACTGCTTCTGATCCAGATTAAGGTAAACCAGGTCCAGCAAGAAATAGAATTGTTTTCAGGTATCCTGAACCAGACTCTGCAATCGGTCAAGACCATTATGAACGTCCAAGTTTAATAAACCGGAAGGGCCGCCTATGAGCATGGATGATGAATTCGACAGATTGATCGGCAGCATCGACGAACTTCAGCTCACTACCGTTAATGGCAGGATCACTGAAATAGTGGGAATGCTGATCAAAGCCATCGTTCCCAATGTCAAAATAGGTGAGCTTTGCCTCGTCAAAAGAGAAGGGGAATCCCTCCGCTGCGAAGTCGTCGGATTCACCCGGGAAGAGGTCATCCTCTCCCCTCTAGGTGAAATGACGGGTGTCGGACCTTCTTCCGAAGTAATCCCTACAGGACTTCCTCTGCACATTAAGGTCGGGCCCAAACTTCTGGGCCGTGTGCTCAATGGCATGGGCGAACCTTTGGATGTCAATGTCAAAGGGCCTTTAGATGTCCATGAAATCTGCCCTGTCATCCAGTCAGCTCCAGATCCCCTAAAACGTAAACGGGTCAGCGAACCTATCTCCACCGGCGTCCGCGCTATCGACTCTATCCTGACAACAGGTCTAGGCCAGCGCGTAGGTATCTTCGCTGCAGCGGGTGGAGGAAAATCCACTTTGCTGGGCATGATTGCCCGCTACGCCGCGGCCGATGTCAACGTGATCTGCCTCATCGGTGAGCGGGGCCGGGAATTGCGCGATTTTATCGAGAGAGATTTAGGTCCCGAAGGGCTTAAACGTTCCGTCGTGGTGGTGACTACATCCGACCAGGCGTCCCAGTTAAGGCTTAACGCGGCCTATGTCGGCACGGCCATAGCAGAATACTTCCGCGAGCAGGGAAAATCGGTCATCCTGATGATGGACTCCGTAACCCGTTTTGCGCGGGCCTTGCGCGAAATTGGTTTGGCTGCTGGAGAACCCCCGGCGCGTGCGGGGTATACTCCTTCTGTTTTCTCCACGCTGCCTAAGCTGCTCGAACGTGCGGGCAACTCTGACAAGGGTTCCATAACGGCATTTTACACTATCCTGGTGGCCGGCGATGACATGAACGAACCAGTGGCGGATGAGGTGCGTTCCATCCTGGACGGCCATATTATCCTCTCGGCCGAATTGGCGCGCCAATACCATTACCCTGCCATCGATATCCTCTCCTCAGCCAGCCGTGTGCAGCAATCCATCGTGCCGAAGGAACATCTTCTACTCTGCAGCAAGGTGCGCGAGGTGTTGGCCAACTACAAAAAAAATGAGCTGCTGATCAAGATCGGCGAATATAAACGGGGGCAGGACAAGGCGGGAGATTTCGCCTTGGACAATATCGAAAAGGTCAACAAGTTCTTACGACAGGGCGTGGATGAAAAATGCACCTACCAGGAAACTCTTCAACTTCTGAAGGGCCTGTTTAAATAGAGGATGTTCTTATGGCTATAGTGTATCCTCTCAAGCAAGTTCTGGAGGTTAAAAAAAAACGGGTCGAAGATGCCGAAAAGGTCGTAACTGAAAAAAAAAGGCCCTGGAGGCGGAACAGAAAAAACTGGCAGAAAGAGAGGCCGACCGGGACAAAGCCAAGGCCCATCATGGAGCGAAACTGCAACAGCTGCGGGATGAACTGGACCACGGAACGACAACAGACAAAATTATACAGATGAAAGCCTACATGAAAGTGGCCAAAGAAAGGGTCGTAACGGAAGAAAAAAAAGTCAAGGACCAGCAGAATCAAGTGGAAAAAGCCGCAAAAGATCTGCAAATGGCCGAGCTGGAATTGCGTATGAAACGGCAGGAAGTGGACAAACTGGAAACGCATAAAAAAGACTGGATAAAGGAAATGCGGAAAGAAGAAGAAATTATGGAAGGTCGTGAACAGGATGAACTGGGTACGATCATTTTCAGCTCAAAGAATCGTAAGTAAAAAAAAGGAGTTTTTTTATGATCAATCCGGATAATACAATCAAATACATCCCCGAAGACGATAGTGAATCCGTTCCGGAAGAACGACATCTAGCGCCGGTAAAACCCACAGATACCACTTCCCGTGATTTCAGGAAAATGTTGGGGAAAAGCCAAGGTAGTGAATCAAAAAAGAAAAAAACTACCACTACTCCGTTTTCCACGAAACTCACAGAACCCACGGAACCCTCTGAACCTGAGGCTTCGTTAGCAATTGAAGGAAAGACAGAAAAGGAGGATGAGGAAAATGCCTCCCAGGGCGTATTTAATGTATTTGATCTGTCGAAAAAGTCGGAACGGGAAAAAAGCGCGCCTTCACGGATTTCCACCGGTAGCAGCAACACTGCAAAGCCGACTGCAGCCAAAGCGGAATCACCCAATGATCTTTTCAAACGGATGTCTTCCCCTGCCGCTGCTCCTAAAGAATCAGCGCCTCCTGTGACTTCCAAGAAATCTCAAAAAGATAATAAATCCAGTTCGATATATCATACGGAACAAGATGATTTATCTTACGTAAACCCCATGGCAGTTGCAGCCATGACAGCCCAATCCCTCGAACCTTCAGCCAATTATGCTCCCAAAGTAGAGCCCATTCACGATATGGACCCCAACCTGCCGTTGCTGATCGAACAGATAGTCAAACAGATGTATACGGTGCAAAAGGAAGGGCAAACTGATACGGTCATGACGTTGCAATACCCTCCCGTTTTCAAGGATGCCAAATTGACACTCAGCGCGTTTGATACAGCAAAAGGCCAATTCAATATCACCTTCGAAAACCTGACCCAGCAAGCTCAAAAAATCCTGGAGAATCAGACCAATAAACAGTCGTTGTTCACAGCCTTGGAACAGAAAGGATACAATGTCCACATCTATATCGCCACCACTGCCCAAATCGAAAATGTGAACCTTCCTGAACAGCAATCTTCCCATGACAAAGAGGGACAAAGGCAAGGCGGCGGCGGTTCTTCCCAACAGGAGCGGCAACAACAAGGTTAAGGGACCAAAGGGACATGTGGGACATGGTTTACCACTGAGGCAGTGAGATCACTGAGAATGTATGAGAGAAGGAGAGTTGGGCTATCTTTAAGCAGCAACTCGCGGAAAACAAGATACATGGATGATTTTTTCTAATATCCTGCCGCGGAAAGCGATCCTGCCTATCTTGTTTTTTATGAGGATTTAAGTCTGTCTTTTTGATATATGCTTTCAATCCCTCTCAATTATCTCAAACCTCCTCAGTGATCTCACTGCCTCAGTGGTAAACTTTGTCCCTTTCGTCCCTTTACCCTTCCGCTTTTTGATATATGCTTCCAATCCCTCTCAATTATCTCAAACCTCCTCAGTGATCTCACTGCCTCAGTGGTAAACTTTGTCCCTTTCGTCCCTTTACCCTTCCGCTTTTTGATATATGCTTCCAATCCCTCTCAATTATCTCAAACCTCCTCAGTGATCTCACTGCCTCAGTGGTAAACTTTGTCCCTTTCGTCCCTTTACCCTTCCGCTTTTTGATATATGCTTCCAATCCCTCTCAATTATCTCAAACCTCCTCAGTGATCTCACTGCCTCAGTGGTAAACTTTGTCCCTTTCGTCCCTTTACCCTTCCGCTTTTTGATATATGCTTCCAATCCCTCTCAATTATCTCAAACCTCCTCAGTGATCTCACTGCCTCAGTGGTAAACTTTGTCCCTTTCGTCCCTTTACCCTTCCGCTTTTTGATATATGCTTCCAATCCCTCTCAATTATCTCAAACCTCCTCAGTGATCTCACTGCCTCAGTGGTAAACTTTGTCCCTTTCGTCCCTTTACCCTTCCGCTTTTTGATATATGCTTCCAATCCCTCTCAATTATCTCAAACCTCCTCAGTGATCTCACTGCCTCAGTGGTAAACTTTGTCCCTTTCGTCCCTTTACCCTTCCCCTAAAAATGGCAAATATGATATTTTTGGGGTAGAAACAAGGTAATTAATAACGTGAGTGCCACACTTTCCAAACCCTATGACTGGTTAAAACAGTTTCCCGCATCAATATTTAAATTGGATTCGGAAACACGCCCCCTCTTTGGAAATGGCCCGCCGTTCCCTTGGGATGAATTTTCAAAAGCTCTCGCCAAAATTTTCGATGTTAAAGAATTCACCATCGAACCAACGGACATGCAATGGAGGGAACCGGATAAATTAATAGCTGGTTTAGGGGCCAAAACCGTGTCTTATCCCATCCAGTTCGCCCAATTCGAAGGAACCCTCCACTGGATCCTATCTTCCGAACAGATCGAAAAATTAATGGCTTGTCTATTAACTGCCCCTGTTCAAGGTTTTAATTCTCTCGAGTCCGATTTCACAGAGGGTTTCTACAGTTTTATATTAAGCCAGGTCCTCAAATCGATCAATGATACCACATTCATCCCTAACCTAGGGGCCGGAATGGAAGAAAAAAAAGCCCCGCCTGCCGAACCTTCGTTTTGCCTGGATATTTCTTTCGTCATCCAAGGACAGTCTTTCAAAGGCAGAGCTGTTTTATCTCAAGAATTGATCCAGTCCTGGAAAAATAAATTTGCCGACCGTAAATTGGATTCCATTATCCATCATCCCCTGGCATCAAAAATTACCGCGCCGATCCATCTGGAAATCGGAAAAACCCACTTATCCGCCTCACAGCTAAGAAAATTATCACTCGGCGATTACCTCGTCCTGGAACATTGTTCCTATGAGCCCGATTCCGATAAAGGCCGACTCCTAATGACTCTGAATGGAAAACCCATATTCCGTGCAAAATTGAAACAGGGCAGCCTAAAAATTTTAGAATTTCCATTGTATCAAGAGGATACCCTTATGAATAATAATGAAGATAAAGATAAAGAGGCAGACGAAAATGAAAATAATGAAAGCGAAATGGAGGATTTTGAAACAGATTTCGAAGAATCCGAGGTAGAAAACGAAGAAGTGACAGAAGAAGAAACCGAAGCCGAACCCAGCGAAATCGAAGAACCAAAAGAAGAAGAAACTGTAGAAGAGGAAGAAGAAAAAGAAGAAGAAGACGAAGAAGAGGAGAAAGAAAAACCGGCCGTATCCAAGACCACCCTCCCTTCTATCACACCTGAGCAAAAAAGAGAAAAATCATTGCAAAATACTATCACTGAACTCCCCTTAAATGTCGTCATAGAAATCGGCCGAATCCAGCTCAGCATCCAAAAACTCATGGAACTGCAACCCGGCAGTATGCTCGAAATGGACCTGCATCCAGAAAATGGCGTCGACCTGGTAGTCAACGGAAAACGGATCGGAAAAGGAGAGCTTCTGCGTATTGGAGAGGTCATTGGCGTTAGAATTCTAGATCTTGGATAATACTTCAAGAGGCCTATGGCTGGAGATTCTTTTCCAAAACAACCTTCACACCCTTCAGGTGTACCAGAGGGCTCTCCTGCTCCCCTCGCCCCCATCCCAAAATTCATCGGCCCGTACAAAATTGAAACCCTTCTCGAAAAAGGGGGCATGAGCCTGCTTTATCTGGGCACACACCCCGAAACTAAAGAACCGGTCACTGTAAAAGTCCTGTCCCAAAGATTCCTCTCCAACCCGGAAGTGGTGAAGCGTTTTCTCAAAGAAGCCGAAATCATCGCCATGGCCAACCACCCCAATATCGTCAAACTGTATGGATATGGGGAATGGGAATCGGGCCTATATATTGCCATGGAATTTATTCAGGGAATATCTCTCAGGCAATACCTGCTGCAAACCCCAGCTTCGCTGACCAAATCCCTGGAAATCATCCTGGATATCTCCTACGCCCTATGCCACCTGCATACCCATGGCGTTATCCATCGCGACCTCAAACCGGAAAACATCCTTCTCACAGAAGCCGGCACAATAAAACTTATCGATTTCGGCATTTCACAGCTGCTTACTGACAAAATGGACATGTATGGGTCCAAAGGGCGGTTTATCGGAACCCCCATCTATATGAGCCCCGAACAAAAGGAAAACCCGGAAACCGTTTCCTACCCATCAGATATCTATTCGCTAGGGATCATCGCCTACGAACTTATCTTGGGAAAACTATGCCATGGGCAGGTGCATCTCAGCCTGATGCCTAAAGGAATACAAAAAATATTGAGCAAAACACTTCAATACAAACCCGAAAACCGCTACCACGATATCGTCGATTTTATTTCCGATATCACAGCCTATCTTCAATCCTCCACTCTGCAAAAGGATAAAAAGCCCGCAGACATGATCAGCGAATTGTCGGAAAACCTCCACCAAGCTTTCGAGCTGCTTTTGCCAACGGCGGTGCCTGTATGGCCGCTTCTCTCCATTGGAATGGCCGCTCATAAAAGCTTGTCACAGGAGGGCGTCTACTACGATTTTTTTCAGACTGAAGCTCATTCCTATGGTGTACTGTCCGCTGAATCCACTGCCAGAGGAGCGGAAGGGATCCTCCAATTAGCTTCTTTCAGGGGAATGATCAAAGCGCTTCATCACTTGGCTGACAATCCAGTTGAACTCATAACACAACTGAATGCCATTTTATCACAGCAAATCACTCCCCATCCTTTCATCTTAAGCTATCAGGTGCTTTCTCCAGATGAAGGAGAGTTCCATTTTATCTCTTGCCAGTCCAGCTATCTCCATAATTTTTCCATAAAAGAAAATAAAATTCGACTAGTGGATACAGAAAATCCTATGTTGGGCGCCGCACCTCATGCCCATTTTTCCGAAATCATCCAACCATTTTCAGAAGATAATGTCTTATTCCTCGCCTCATTCGTTCCCCACTTCCCTAAAATATCGGAAGAAAATGAAATGATAACACACCTCATCAGTTCCACTCTTCAGGAGCATTACCTTGAAACCCCGCAGAAAATCGCCGATCTGGTCCAGCGTAAAATACGCCTTTCCCCTCTTTTGCAGATCAAAGACCGCACTTTTATCCTAGTCTGCATAAAAAAAAGGGAAGGGACGAAAGGGACATAAGGGACGAAAGGGACAAAGTTTGGTGTCTCTTTGATACTCCATGTCCCTTTCGTCCCTTATGTCCCTTTCGTCCCTTATGTCCCTTTCGTCCCTTATGTCCCTTTCGTCCCTTTCGTCCCTTATGTCCCTTATGTCCCTTTCGTCCCTTTCGTCCCTTTCGTCCCTTATGTCCCTTTCGTCCCTTTCCCTTTAGCCCCTTACTGAAAGAAATTGCGCCAGCCTTCGTCCCAGCTGAACAACATCCGCTTCCTGTTTTGGATCCTTCAGATTCCCCTGTCCATCAAAAGCCTCATGGGCCAGAGGAATGCATTTCTGCTGCGGAAGGACCAGGCTGAATATATTCCCAAACATAGCCCTCACATGAACAAGGCTTCTCAATCCCCCCAACTGTCCTGGCGAGGCGCTCATTAAAACGACCACCTTGTCAATAAAAGGAGAAAGATAGACCTCCTGAGCATCCGCCGGACGCGATACCCAGTCAATAGCATTCTTGAATGCGGCTGGCATGGAACTGTTATACTCCGGACAGGATATCAAAAAACCATCATGCCCTAAAAAGAGTTTTTTCAATTTGATGGCATTTTCAGGTATCCCTGAACTATCTTCGATATCTTGGTCATACACGGGAAGCGGGTACTCTTTCAGATCGATAAGGGTAACGCTCGCTCCTGCAGCTTCAGCTCCTTTTACGGCTATTTTGATAAGCTTCTTGTTATACGAATCTTTTCTAAGGCTTCCTGCAAACGCTAGAATTTTCGGCTGTCTCATAAGTTACTCCCTATTGGTTTTTTAATAAAAGCCGGATTATAAAATAATAGCAATAGTCTGTCGACAGCTAAATCCTACAAATGATATAGTATCCCAATATGACTCAAGGGTTTTTATGAACGAAATGTCTGCAGATCAAAAATTAACCCCTATGATGGCCCAATGGCATGCATGTAAAAATGTCGCCCACAACGCTATTCTTTTTTTTCGGATGGGAGATTTTTATGAAGCTTTTTATGAGGATGCAGTTCTGATCGCAAAAGAGCTCGAGCTCACTCTCACAAAAAGACAGGATATTCCTATGAGCGGAGTGCCCTGCCATACCTGCGAAGGATATATCGACCAGCTGGTAGCCAAAGGGTACCGGGTGGCTGTAGCTGAACAAATGGAAGATCCTAAACAGGCTAAGGGCCTTGTAAAAAGGGAAATCGCACGCATCATCACTCCCGGCACCGTCATCAACTCCGGTCTTTTATCCGACCATTCCAACAACTATTTCGCCGCCATGGCCCAGGTAGGCGCGGCATTGGGATTCGCCTATGTCGACCTGACCACGTCAGAATTCAAAGTCATCGAATTTGAACTCGAAAGTGAATTGCTCAATGAAATTTGCCGGCTAAAACCTTCAGAATTCCTCATTTCAAAGAAATTCAGCGAAAAACATGCCTCCTTGCTGGATGACCTTAAAAAAAACTATCCCGCAGTCATCAATGAGCAGGAAGATTGGCATTTCGATCACCAAGTCGCCCATGACTGTCTCATCCACCATTTCAAAGTCAAAAGCCTGGATGGCTTCGGCCTGAAAGGAAAAGTCGCCGGCATCAACGCTGCCGGCGCATTGCTAAATTATCTTCGTGATATCCTCAACCAGCCTACCGAACACCTTCTGAGCCTTCAAACGTACTCTTCTTCCCAATTCCTTGCTTTGGACCGGATGACCCAGCGCAACCTGGAGCTTACAGAATCGATGGCAGATGGCTCCAGAAAGAATACCCTGCTGGATATCCTCGACCATACCCGGACCCCCATGGGCGCCAGGCTATTGCGAAGATGGATCAAACAGCCTCTTTTATCCCTTCCAGAGATCACTCAGCGGCAGGATGCTATCCAGGCTTTTTATGAGGCCCCGCAACTTTTAGAGCGGGTCTCTTCTCTTCTGGAAAGGGTGCGCGACCTGGAACGGCTCATCGTGAAAATAGGCTCCGGATACGCTTCCCCTCGCGATATAGCTTCCTTGCGCTTTTCGCTGGAACCTGTGCCTAGCCTCAAATCTCTCTTGCAGCAATGTCCCGGGCTGCCTTCTCTGCTCCAAAGGACTGCAGAGGGCTTGCAACCTCTTCCCGAACTGACCCAGCTTATCGCCAATGCCCTTGTGGAGGACCCTCCCGCCAGAGCAAGCGATGGGGGCATCTTCAGAGAGGGTTTCCATAAAGAACTCGACGAGCTAAGAGAATCAAGCCGGGACAGCAAATCGTGGCTGGCAAGGCATCAGACGGAATTAAGGGAACAGACAGGCATTAAAACTTTGAAAATCGGTTATACAAAGCTCTTCGGGTACTACATCGAAGTCAGCCGAGGTCAATGCAGCCGGATGCCTCCCTCCTTCGAAAGGCGGCAGACTCTGGCCAATGCCGAACGTTTCATCACGCCTGAACTTAAAAACCATGAAAGCCAGGTCCTGAATGCGGAAGAGAGGATCAGCGCCATTGAAACGGATCTGTTCGCTCAACTGCGCCTGGAGGTCGCCAAATACACCCTGTCCATACAGGCTACCGCTCAGGCCATCGCTACCCTGGATGCCCTCTCAAGCCTCGCACACGCGGCCCGCCAGAATGAGTACGTAAAACCTGTCGTAGATGATTCCAATGTGCTGCAAATCATCGGGGGGCGGCATCCTGTCATCGAAGCGATCAATAAAAGCGAAAAATTCATCCCCAATGACACCCTTTTAGACAATGAAAACTGCCGGCTGCTTCTGATCACAGGGCCCAATATGGCCGGAAAATCGACCTACATCCGGCAGGTGGCCCTTCTGGTCATCCTGGCACAGATGGGATCCTTCATTCCCGTCAAAAGCGCAAGGGTCGGCCTCATCGACAAGGTCTTCACACGGATCGGCGCCAGCGATGACCTGGCCCGGGGGCAATCCACTTTTATGGTGGAAATGACCGAGACCGCCAACATTCTTCATCATGCCACTTCCAGGTCCCTAGTGGTCCTGGATGAGATCGGCCGGGGCACTAGCACCTACGACGGCATCTCCATCGCATGGGCTGTCGCCGAATACCTGCTGACTACCGAAGGTAAAACAGCCAAAACTCTCTTCGCTACCCACTATTGGGAACTGACAAAACTCGAAGAAAAAGTGGGCGGCGCTGTCAACTATAACGTCGCTGTCCACGAAAGCGAAGACCACATCGTATTTTTAAGAAAAATAGTCCGAGGGGGAACCGATAAAAGTTACGGCATCCATGTGGGACGGTTGGCAGGTCTGCCCCATCCAGTCATTCAAAGGGCCAAAGATATCCTTGTCCATCTGGAAGAAAATGCCAACCGAAAAAGCGCCTTCGAGCCTGCCATGCCAGTGAAAAAGAAACCTTCCCCCAAAACAAAAATCGTAGGCAATTCTATGCAGCTGACTTTGTTTGAATGATTTTTTTCTTGACTTTTTCCCTATTTCATGCGAATAGATAGATGTCCAGGATAACAAATATTCGTTTATTTTAGAGCAATGCTTCTGTTGCCTGAAATAACGGCTTAACAAATTTAAACCTTAAGGAGGTTATTAAATGGACACAAAAAAACCAAACAAAAACAATCCTCAAACTCAAAAAAGCAATCCATCCAAACAGGAACAACAATCCAATAAAGGCAATCCTTCGAAAAAATCTAACTGGTAAGCACATTTTTAAGGGACAGAGCGGACAAAGCAGACCCACCAGACCAAGCGGACCTAATGGATAGTTTTTCTTTTTGCCCGCTTCGTCTGCCATGTCTGCAATGTCCGCTCTGTCCCTTTCTTATTTTTTGCTGGATTCTATCTTTCTTTTCCGATAGAATTAGGCCAAAATGCGCCTTTGCGTTTAATTTTTAACGATACTGTCACCAGTGAGAGACCAGAATGATAACATCCTTTTACCAAAATCGAAATCTATTATTTCAATTTTATCTTAACGAATTTTTAGCAGCCAGAACCGAAATAGCACGATGGCAAAATGCCCGTAAACCCCATTTTTCCCAACTAAAAGCCTCCTTCTGCCTTCTGGCCGGCCCCTGTCAGGAACCTTTCCACTATTCTCCCTGGAACCCGGAAGTGGGAATACTGCTTAAACTCAAACACTTCTCTTTCACCTTTGCAGCCAGTGCCGCTCCGCACGAAACCAAAGACCTTCAATTGGAACAGACGGCATCCCGCCTCTGGAAACTCGGGCTGGATATTTCATATACAATTAGCCAGGCCGAAAAACAGGTAAATGCTTCCTCCTCCCCCCTCTTAGATAAGGAAATCTCCAATTTCATAAAATCATTTCACAGGTTGTGCGAACTGACTACCCTTTTTATCAAAGACTTCGCCAAAGACGAAAATATTGTTTTTTATGTGCTGAAAAACAAGGATTCCTTTGATGCTATCTACGGAACCGCCTATGTCAAAACCCTTATGGCCGAATCCCACCCCGATGGCATCGGACAGGCAGCCTCATTTTTGAAAAACAGGTTCCTTCAACGGGGTTTTGAAAATGCTGCCAAACAATTTGCAACCAAATGCCTGGAATTGGTATGAGCTCATTCAAAGATCCATTCAATGAACTAGTTCAACTCACGGAACTTTTTCTCCTACAGGAATATAATACGAACCATAAAGTCGTAGCTTCTTTTGAAAATTATTCCTATTTTAAACAGCAGGCGGCTGCCAAAAACAAAAAACAACAAAATAAAGGCGGCCCTGCACACCCTGTTCCTTCCGTTTCTGCCTCTCCTCTTCCCAAACCCGATCTCCCTCCCGAATCTTATGGGGCTATTTTCATAATTTCGTCACAGGAATCGGCCGTGCGAAAAGATGCAGATGTCAAAGATCGCGACGAGGGAATAGCGTCAGCTATTTCCGAGGAGCGATCTTTGACAGATGCGCTTTGCAGCCGGCCGATCCCTGACGAAATTGTGAAAGTAGCCCCCTATGGCTTGAAGCCGGAACTTCTGCCGCCCCCTTCTCCGCGCGATTTCTCTGAACTTCGAAAAATTGTCCAGGAAAAAATACCTGAAATAAAAGTGATTGATACTCCGGCCCCTCCTAAAAAATCCGCGCCGCCGGCTGTGCTCGTTTTATATCTTCCCTCCTCGCACTCGCCTGCCCATCGCGATCTACTGCACCAAATCGTTAAAGCCATCAGTTTGCAACTGTCCCCCGCCCGACTGGTGGAGATCCCATCCATAGAGTCCCCTAAAGGGTGGGAGGAGTTCTTCTTGGCTTCCCCTATGCTGCTCCTTCTGATTTCCCAAACAGATCTGAATGCCTTGCCTCACCTGCAATCTTATTTGAAATCAAGGCAAAAAAATATCCCTATCCTCCTCATGCCTTCAGCTGAAGATATGCTCCGGGATCCGGCCCAAAAACGCACGCTATGGAACTCTTTAAAAAGTTTCTTTAACAAGGTATGACCCGCCCCTCCTCCTTCCCAAAATATGCTTCCATTATCCTAGACCTTTATTTGGACAAAATACTGGATTATGGGATCACTGAAGATCAGGCGCCCTTCATTAAAAAGGGAATGATGGTGGAGGTGCCGGTAAGAGGGCGTCTCACAAAAGGCTATGTGGCGGCCGTAAAAGATCAGCCGGATTTCACCCCTGTAAAACCCATTGCTTCCATGACATCCGACCAGATCCTGATCCCGGATGACCTGTTCGATCTGGCCTTATGGATGTCCAAATACTACTGTTCCCCCATTTCCAAAATCATCAAAATCCTTCTCCCTGCCGGTGTCCGGAATCAGATCTCTCACAAAGAACAGCTGTTCGTCATGCGCGCCAAATCAAAAGAAATCTTGCAAGAATACTGCAAAGAGATCCGGAACAAGTTTCCGGCTCAAGCTGCCGTCCTGGATCTCCTTCTCCAGGTAAAAAAGGGGATCCTCCTTTCCGAATTGCTGGAAAAAACCCAAGGCTCCCGAAGCCCTGTCGATGCCCTGGTAAGAAAAAAATACCTCCTTGTAGATTGTGTTAGAATAGACCGCTCTCCTCTGTTGAATGAGGAATATTTCAAAACAAAGCCAAAAACCTTAAATGAGGAACAAGCGGCTGCCTTGGCGAAAATTGTCCAGGGAATAGAACAACGCATGTTTCAATGCCATCTCCTCCATGGGGTCACAGGAAGCGGCAAAACCGAAATCTATCTGCAGTCTATCGATAAAGCCCTGGCCCTGGGAAAAGGGACGATCATGCTCGTACCTGAAATTTCCCTGACTGGCCAGACCATCGAACGTTTCAGAAGCCGTTTCGAAGGGCACATCGCTATCCTTCACCACCGGCTCAGCCAAGGAGAACGGTTCGATGAATGGAACAGGATCCATCGAGGCGATGCCAAAATTGTCATCGGGGCCCGCTCTGCTGTTTTCAGTCCTGTGGTCAACCTGGGGTTGATCATCGTCGATGAGGAGCATGAGCAATCCTACAAACAGTCTGAAGAATCTCCGTGCTATCACGCGCGCGATATCGCCGTTATGCGCGCCAAAATGTCGGGAAGTATCGCCCTTCTTGGAAGCGCCACTCCCAGCCTGGAGTCGTATCATAATGCCATCCAGGGCAAATATATCCTGAGCTCTCTCACACAACGGCCCGATGCCGCTTCCATTCCCAAAGTGACCCTCGTCGACATGAAAAAAGAATATGATAAGGCCAAAGGGTTGACCCTTTTTTCCGACTGCCTGCTGGAAAAAATCAAGCAAAGACAAGAACTCGGAGAACAGTGCATTCTCTTTCTGAACCGGCGAGGCTATCATACCTCCCTGTTGTGCCAGCAATGCCACGCGGTAGTAAAATGCCAGCACTGCGATGTGCCCATGACCTTTCATAAAGGAGACAACCAGCTGGCGTGCCATCTCTGGAATTATAACCTGCCTGCTGTGTTTTCCCATTGCCCCAATTGCAAGAAGGGCTCGCCCCTGAAATTTCGGGGGATCGGGACCGAGTTGGCAGAAAATCCCTCCGCGCTATTTTGCCGGATATTCGCACCTTGCGCATGGATGCCGATACCACAAGGCATAAGGGAAGCCATCAAAAGCTGCTGAGGGAATCGGCGCGGGAAAGGCGGATGTACTGATGAGCATCAGACGATCGCCAAAGGTTTGCATTTTCCCCAGGTGACCCTGGTGGGAATTCTCAATGGCGACCCAGGATTGAACCTGCCGGACTTCCGGGCTTCGGAGGTGTGTTCCAGCTGATGACCCAAGTAGCAGGCAGGGCCGGTAGAGGAGCTTTGGCAGGCGAGGTGGTCATACAGACAGGCCTGCCGGACAATCAGCCATACGTTAGCTGCCGCTCAAAACTACGTAGCTTTTTATGAACAGGAAATAACCGCCCGGGAGCTGTTTGGATATCCTCCCTTTTCCAGTCTAGTCAAGATCACCTTTTCGGGGCCGGAGGAACATCAGACGCGGACGGTAGCGGAACAGTGGCGTACTTTGCTTCTCAAGCATGTCCCCAAAACCTATGAACTCTATCCGGTCATCCCGTGCGGTTATGCTAAAGTAAAAGATAACTTCCGCTTTCAATTCCTCACCAAGGGCCCAGGCACCAACGGCTTTACCAAAGCCTTAGAAAAAGCCAAATTCGATGCCCCATCCCATGGCAAAGTAAAAATGCTCGTTGATGTTAATCCTCTCTCGACTTTTTTTTAAATCTGTTGAGGTGTTTGCTTTCTTTCTTTTGCAGCTTGAATATCCTTGCCAACAAGCTTCAAAGCTTTTATTCCTACTTTACTTTCTTCAAATTTCTTCAGTGCTTGCAACGCACTCAAATCACCGTTAAAATTGACATCGGTAGAGGAAATCGTTAAATCGTATACAGAGCTTCCATTTTTACAAACATGCAAACCATTAGTAGTGAACGATATCTCATACTTTTCACATATTGTTGGGCCCCACTTTTTGTGTATATTTTTTTCCAATCGCATTTGTCATCGCACCATTATCAACAATTTTTGTAATATTAGATAATTTGTTATTTATATAATCAACAAAATGTTCAATTACATTTTTTTCATTTTCATTATATTCTTTATTTAAATTAATATCAATTTCAAGACTATTTGTAGAATTTAATTGATTAATAATAATTTTATTATTATCAACTGTTAATTTAAATTTTTCACCATCATTTGAATTAAAATTCAGAACATGAATTTGTGTATCTTTATGCTTCTCTAAAATTTTAGAAAAAATGATATTGGCTTCTTTTACTTTGTTTTTATTTTCCGCTATTTTAATATTAACATTATTTTCATTACGATTAAACCACATTTTCTTATGATCAAAGCTTTCTACATTCATAAAAACTTTCGATAATTTAATATATAAATTATAATATTACGAAACTAATTTTAATTCGATGGAAATTATTGCTCCACTTGAGATTTCTCATTTATTTTTTTTTGCAATACTTCTTCATAATCCTCTAGTTTTAACACTTTAAAGCGCCCATCAGGCTTTGCGTTTGTAATATCTGATTCAATCCATATATCATTAAGTATTGAAATTTTATTTTTTTGATCAGAAATGAATTGCAAAGCTTTATCAACATCCAACTGAATCATATATTTAATCATTCGGCTCATTGCATACTTTACTTCTATAGCTTCCATCGAATCGCGGTTTATGTTATTAAATTTTTTCAAATTCGAAAATAAGACAGCTTGAATCGACGCTTCCTTACCTTCGGCCCATTTAAGAAGATCTGCAGCTGAAAAGGGGTTGTCTTCCCTTATTGAACTAAGCAATTTTTTTTCTAAACTCGTAGAATCATTAACACTGTTATCTTGTAAAAACTTTTCAAAAAAACCCTTATCATTTTCTCGTATTATAGCAATAAAGCTTTGTGCAAGATTAGTGATCAATTGAATTTCCTCCTCTTTTACTGTAGCCTCTTTTGGTGCATTCTCTACCTTGGTTTCCTTGGGTTGTGATTCGGGTTGTTGCAACTGCATCGGCTGCTTTTCCTTCATTGGTTCTGTCGTTTGCCCCTTTAAATCATCTTTTGCCTTCAAGAAATTTTTTAAATTTTCCACACATGCATTTAATAAATCATCCGATCCTCTAAGACTGGGTAATTTGGGAGTTTCTTGAATTTTAATAAGTTTATTTTTAAGAATTTTTAACTGCTTCTTGTCATCAGCAGTTAGTGGTGTTTTTTCATTCAAAGCCAAATTGATTTGATTGACGGCCTCTACTACCCCTGAGTCTTTCAGACCAAACCCGACTCGCTTCCTTACATTTCCATCGTCACCCACGAGGAAGTTAATTTTTTCAGCAGCAGCCTGAATATTTACATTTAATTTTCCAGTATTATATCCAACGTCCATATAAACCTCCCTTTACTTGTATTTATTAGAACTCCTTTATTTTTCAAATAGAACCATAAGAATTTTTTAAAGATACCCTGATAGTTTCTTGGATCTCCGCTCCATTTTCCACATCTTCTATATCCGTTTCTGCCAACTTGTCAAATTTTTTACGAATTTCACTATTCGTAAGATTCGTAAGATTTGCCCCATCGAAAATCTCCTTCATATCATTCGTAAGATTTGCCCCCTCGAGAATCTCTTTCATAAGTGTAGGATTGGCTTTACCTACAGCTGCAATGGATTGGAGGATATCATCGCTTGAAAGCAATAGCTTACATATTGTGGTTTTAATAGTTTGAACTTCAGGCCAATCATTACTTACACCACTTAAATTCGATAAAAAAACATCCCTGATGGCGCCGGGTGTTTTGGCAACAATCTCATTGACTTCACTATCCTCATTCTTTAATAATTTTTGCTCAAGGTTCTTGTTAATAACATCATTACTTGATTTCTGCCAACAGTCTTTAACTTCTTCATTTTGTTTTATACTAATAATAAAATGACTAAGTTTATTCACCAATTCCCTACTTTGCTCTTTTATTATAGACTCTTTATCAGTCTTGTTCGATGCTCCGACGGTTCCAGTTGGAATATTGGAAGGGCTAACGGTGACAGGTTGCTGGGGCTGTGTCTTTTCCTTTAAATCATCTTTTTCCACAGGTTTTTCATCAGCTGGGAAAATAGCCTCATAATTTTCAATCATAAATTGTATTTTATCGGCATTTGGTTTCAAATCTTGCATGAGTTTTGTCACATCTGTTTCATCTGCGCATAGATTCGGAGCAAGCATGCGGGCCAAATTTGAGGCAGGCATTTTATTTAGTTGATTTAGTTCATTATTTTTATGGACCTCATTTAACAATTTCGTGAGGTCATTAAGAGATTTTCTTACATCGGGTGATAGATTATTAATCAAATCTTTAAATGCCTTGATTTTAGCTGGGTCATCTTTTAACCTATCTATATCACGAAAAGCATTGATTACCCCATCAGAAGAGCCAAATGGTCGTATTTTTGCATAAGCATGCTTTATCAAAGATGCTGTAACATTAACATCGTCAGTAAGTTGAGTATCTTTTGGATTTGTTTCAAATGCAGTTTTTTTTTCCTTCAAACTTTTTTCACTTCCAGATATTCGGAATATCCCTTCTTGATTAACAAATTTTTCTCGATTTTGAATCTTACTAATAATATCGCCTGCGATAGTTGACCACTTTTTCTGTTCTTCTACTGTTGGCATATTTATTGTAGCTACAGCTGTCGCAGGTTCTTTGTTTTGAAGGTTCTGCACTTTTAATAACCCGTTCAATTTATCCAAACAACTTTGAACATCCTGTCCTGATAATGATAAACCATAGGATTCTCTATCTTCATTGGCCTTTTTTATTATGCTGAGTTTCTTTTCAAGTTTACCTAATCGAGCTTTCTGATCTGGTGTTAGAGATGTCTCGCCTATCACCGCGTTAATGTGTTTGACAGCATTCAATACTCCAGAAATCCTATAACTCACATAGGCACGATTGTGATCTATTTTATCGTCCTTAAAAAGAAATTCAAGTTTTTCTTCTGCTTTACTAATATGTTTATTTATTTGATAAGCATCTGCTCCCTCAGTAATTCCTCTACTACTATCCATATAAACCTCCTAAAATAACGTACAAATTATTAAAAAACAAACTCATACTCAAACTTAATTATAAATAAAATTTATTTTTTAGATATATAATAATTTATTAACTTTAATTTAAACAGATAAAATAAATTATTTTTAATGATTTAAATAAGATTTGATCCATTCTGCTCGCCTGGCTCCAGCCACAGAAGTGGAATGTTTATAAAAAATACATATTTGGCAAACAGGACGTTACTAGGGATACTCTAACTGCTTAACCTCAGACCGAAGGTCTGAAAGTGCAACAGCCCAGGGCAACGCCCTGGTTTGTAAAAGCCTATGGCAACGCCATAGGAAAACCAAAATACCGATCATCAGGCTTTCAGGGTTTCGATTGTCCTATGGCGTTGCCATAGGACTTTTACAGGCCAGGCTTTCAGCCTGATAGAGGGGATTCGATTGTCCTATGGCGTTGCCATAGGCTTTTATATACCAGGCCGTTGGCCTGGGCGGCAAATATCATTAAACACAAATGAAGAGAAACGAATTTGAACCAATAATCGAGATTTCTACACATTTTGCGTAAGATGAGTAAATAATTTGAAGCAAAAAAAAGACCTTAACGACATTTATTGCGTCGTTAAGGTCGTTAAGGTCGTTAAGGTCGTTAAGGTCGTTTGTCGTTTATTTTTAGATAGCCGCCCCAGACGCAAATTCCAGAGACAACACTTTCGAAACGCCTTTTTCTTCCATTGAGACACCGAATAATATATCGGCGACAGCCATTGTTCTTTTATTGTGGGTAATGACAATAAATTGGCTGCGATCGATAAATTGCTTCAGCAGATTGACAAATCGCTCTACATTGGAATCATCTAGAGGAGCATCGATTTCATCCAGTACACAAAAAGGGGAAGGTTTTACTTCAAAAATGGCAAACAACAGCGCCATGGCAGTTAAACACTTTTCCCCTCCGGAGAGTAACTGGATCGATCGCATCTGTTTCCCTGGGGGTTTGGCTATAATTTCGATGCCGGCTTCCAGGATGTCGGAACTGTCTGTAAACTCGAGGCTGGCCTCTCCTCCATTGAAAAGTATGGAAAAATTCTTTTTGAAATTGGCTTTTATTTGCTCATAGGTCAATTTAAACTGCTTGCGGCTTTCTTCGTTCAGATTATCGATAATCCCCATTAGCTCTTGCCGCGACCCATTCATATCATCCAATTCCCGGTCCAACAAATGATACCGCTCCTGCTGCTGTTTAAATTCCTCAATAGAGGTCATATTGATATCGCCGGCGGCTTCCATTTCATTCTTTAGCAGCCGCACCTGCTTTTCCATGGGTTCAACCGACTTTTCCGCCGCAACACCCGCCTGTTTCAGCTGGGGCAGGGTCATGCCGTATCGTTCCTGCAATTCTGTCTCCAAAGATTCCATAAAAGAGTTCAATTGGGCCAATTGAACCCCTGTCTGGTACTCTTCATTTTCCGCCTTTTTTATCCGGTGCCATATATCATTTGCTTTGGCTTCCATGGATTCCAACTGTTTTTTTTGCAAAGCCAAGGCTTTTTCTGTCTCTGTACAGGCAAAAGTCGCATCCTTTAGCTGCTTTTCTGTCCCTTGAATGATTGTTTCGTATTCATGGCCTTTAGCATTCATCTGTTCCTGGATCTCACGCCATTGCAGGATCTCCTGTTCGAGGCGCACTTCTTGCTGCTGGCTTTCCAGATCTTTCACTTCCAATACATGCAGATGATGCACCAGTTTTCTGTTTTCATCGTTCAATTGATGGAAAGCCGTTTCCTTTTCCTGTAAAGTTCGTTGCTCCAGCTTTAAGGTTTTGGCCTGTATTTCGAGTTCCTGGTTCAGTGAGCTCGTTTGGGTAATGAAAGTGGAGGCTGTGGATTTGGCCTTTTGATGCTTTTGCTCGAGCTCTCCAACAGCTTGGGACCATTTGGTCATATTAAGGGAAATGGATTCAGACTCTTTATCCAAAGTGCTTTCTTCCCTTTTTAAAGCCTCGAGATCTCCTTTCAACCGCTGCACGGCAAAATTCGCCTCGACGAGGTTCATCTCATTCTTTCGCATGGCCTTATCCAGTTCCATTCTCTGAGCATACACATGCGTTTTATTCTGTTGCGATTCCTGCAGCTGCAACTCAAAATCGGTCATCGAAGACTCTAGGTCCTTAAGTGTATTTTCCAGTTCTTTTAACTCCGCCTGACGCATAAAAACATTGTTTTCCCCTTGAACTGAAAAAAACAATACCTGATGGCCATCCACATGGGCGCCTTCCTCCAACCAGAATTGGCTCCCGGGATTTATCTTTGAAAGGCTGCATGCCTCTTCATAATCTGCAGATACGCAGACGGCTTTAAAGAAATGATCGATCAGTGAATTTTGCGGCTCCAGAAGCCGTGAAAGATCCGCAGCTGGATCTTTTGAGCTTTCGATCACCTCCATAGATAGAAGGGAAAATTCTTTGATGTTATTTTTCTTGGCAAAAGCCGTTACTTTTTGCAGATCCTCCGTTGTTTCGGTGACCAGGGTCTGTGCATAGGGCTTTATCAACGTCGACACGGCCAATTCCTGCCCTTTAGGCGGGATGATGTACTCATATAGCCCTTTCAGCTTTTGGTAAATGGGGCTTTTCGGATTGGCGGATTCTTTGAACAGTTTTTTTGAGCCTTCAGAAAATCCCTCCATGGCCTCTTTCAATTTGTTCAGTACCTTCTGGCGGGCTTTCTGTTCTGTCATTTCTTTTTGCAGCTTTGCCTGCTGTTCGTGCTGCTTTTGTATGCGGAGATTTAATTCTGATAAAACCTTGTCCTTTTCTTCATATTGCAATTTTTGTTCGTCGATCAGCCGGGAAATTTCATGCAATTTTCGTTCTTTCTCAAGGACCTGATGCGATATCTCTGTCTGTTGCGCCTTGAGTTTTTCTTTTTTTTCCGCACTATGGGCCATCCTCTCCCGTCCGGAATCCAGTCGAATATGCAATTGCTTTAATTCGCTCTCTATCTGGTTTTCCACATGTACGAATTGAAGCTGTTCCCTCTGCACCGTCTGCTGTCTGTCTCTTAGCAGGTTGACTTCACCTTCCAGCTGATGCGTTTTTTCTCGGAGGGCTTTGAGGATATTTTCCTGACCTGAGAGCTCTATTTCCAGTTTCTTTTTTTGAGCCTGCGCCTGTTGCTGCTCCAACTCTCTCTGTGTCCGCTTGGCATGCATCCCTTCCAGCTCGTGCAGCCATCGTTTCTCTTTGGCCAAGGCTTCTTTCCATCGTTCCTGATGGGCCTGCCGTTCGCGGCCTTTGATCTCTTTATCGCTGCGGGCTTGAAAGACTAGTTCATTCTTGGCCTTAAGGTCATTTTCGGCGGTTATAAGGGTGTGCTTTGCATCAGCGAGATTTTTCCTGCATTCCTGATAAGATGCCTGTAGGTTCTCTTTCATGCTTGCCTGCTGAAGGCTCATTTGATGTAAATCCTGTTTCTTTTTTTGAAACAGCTCCCCTTTCGTTAAAAAAATCGCCTTTTCTAGCTCTTCTACCCTGGCTTTGTTTTCTTTGTAATTCCGAGCTTTTTCGGCTTGTTCTTTCAGAATCTGTATTCTCTTTTCTACTTCGCCATGGATATCTTTGACTCGGGCGGTATTATAGTCTGCCTGGTCCAACTTTCTTAAGGCCTCTTTTTTCCGCTGCAAAAACCGCAGGATGCCGGCGGCTTCTTCAAAGATATAGCGCCGCTCATAAGGAGAATTGTGAATGATCTGGTCCATTTCCCCTTGTTCGAAAAAGGAATAGGCGTCTTTGCCAATGCCAGAATCCAGAAAGAGAAGCTGCAGATCTTTTAAACGGATCGGATGGCCATTGAGAAGATACTCCGACTCGCCGCTGCGGTGCAGCCTCCGCGTCACGGAAATCTCCTCGAACTCGGTATCCAACTGCCCCTGGATCTCGGACAGCGTGATGGTGACTTCCGCAAAGTTCAACGGCTTGCGCGTCGAAGTGCCGGCAAATATGACATCGGCCATTTTTCCGCCCCGCATTGACTTGGCAGATTGCTCTCCCAACACCCAGCGAAAGGCATCGGATATATTCGACTTGCCGCATCCATTGGGCCCTACTACAGCAGTCATTCCCTCATGGAAATTCAGGTAAATTCTATCCGCAAACGACTTAAATCCAATAATTTCTATTTTTTTAAGTTTCACGCTAACCTTTCGTCTTATAACATCCTATCATATGGTCGTCTACCATGCCCACAGCTTGCATATAGGCATACATGATCGTAGAGCCGACAAAACTCATACCGCGTTTCTTCAGATCCTTGGAGAGGGTATCCGATTCCGGTGTGCGGTCTGGGACCTCTTTCATCGATTTGGGGCGATTTACTTTAGGTCTGCCTCCTACAAATCCCCACACGTAGGCATCAAAAGAACCAAATTCCTTCTGTATAGATAGGAAAACCTGTGCGTTTTTACGTGTAGAATAAACTTTCAGGCGGTTGCGGACTATATCGCCTGAGACCAGCAGAGCTTCTAATTCTGCATCTGTCATTTCCGCCACTTTTTTCGGATCAAAATTCTTGAAAGCCTTTAAATATCCCTCTCGGCGCTTTAAAATGGTAGACCAGCTTAAGCCCGCCTGGGCCCCCTCCAGAATCAACATTTCAAACAGCTTTCGATCCTCATGCTCAGGTATGCCCCATTCCGTATCATGGTACTGCATATACTCTGGTTTGGTTTCATCTACCCATGAACAACGAGATTTCATTGCCCTGCTCCTGGAAAAAAATTCTTTTTTTCATTGTTTGCTTTATGCGCTAGTATGCGGGTCCTTTAAATAATTTTCCAGTGAAACCTTGTTATTAGTCTACCATGTCGCTATAAAATTAAACGCAAAGCAAAGATGCAAAGGGCGCAAAGACGTTTTTTAGGATTAACAAAGAGTTATTTAGGAGGAACCACTGAGCCAATGGGGGAGTATCGCTTTGGATTAATTAATTTGTACTGACATTGTTATTCATTATAAAAAATAAAATTCATTTTGACTCCGGATTTGTGGTTTGATACGCTGCGATTTAAATTCATTTAACTTAAAAGGAGCTAGATATGTCTGTTTCGCTTTTAAATACTTCCAGTACCGTATACCCCATGCAATCACAGGACAAAAATGTGGATGCAGTCAAAGAAACTACGCTTTTTCAAAGGGCTATCAACGCGTTTTCTACCGACTTGTATCAGCAAATGAGCCAGATCCGCAGTAAGGAAAATAGAAATTTCGTTTTTTTCACTCCCAATGTAGTGGCTTCCTTGTCCATGCTCTATGCCGGAGCTCCCAAAAAATTGAAAAATACCATGGAAGAAACTCTGTATATGGGCGAACTGAAAGAAGGCAAATGGCATACCCATTTTAATCACTGGTCTATGGATATACAAAAACGAGGAAGCGCTGCCCTGCAAAAATCCTCTCTTGCAAAAACCGATCAGATCGGTTTCAATTTCCAGCAAACTCAGATGATCGCTGTTCATAAAGATACCCTTCTTATGGAATCTGCTACGAACCATCTTCTAAAATATAAACCGGAATTTCTCCTCTTTAAAAATCCTGAAGAAGCCCGTACATTGATAAATGAGAAAGTGGCAGAAAAAACAGAAGGCAAAATTCAAGACCTCATTGAAAATATACCTGAAGACCTAGTTCTAATTATGGCCAGCGTCGCCTTGTTTAAAGGAAAATGGCAATATCCTTTTAATAAAGCAGAAAATTCCAAAGAAGTTTTTTACAATAGCGATAACACTAAGGTCCACGTTGAAATGATGAACCAAGAAATAGATGATCTCAGGACAGCTTTACATTATAATGCGGACGAAGATACAGGATATAGCGTCGCAGTTTTAGAGCTGCCTTTTCATGGCCAGTTAACTTTATTATTGATCAAACCCGACGCAAAGCCGCCAAAATGTGCCGAAACCCTTCAAAGGTATATGACCCAATGGGGTCTTCAAAACCTTCTTGAAAGATATGAAAATCTGTTTTCAGACCCATATTCCTTGACTATCCAAATACCTAAATTGATCCTGCAAGATAAAACCAATCTGTTGACCGAATTAAGCCACACACCTTGGGCACAAGCCTTATTAAATGCCGATTTTAACCAAACGCTAGTCGATGCGGGATTTCCTACAAGAGCTCCCCAGCTGGCTTCAGAAGTGCATTTTCATATGGATGAAGAAGGCGCTAAAGCAGCAGCAGCCTCCTATTCGGCTATTTCATCTATGGGATCAGATAATTCCGAGTTTAATGTCCATGGTCCATTTGGTTTGGCTATTGTCGACCGCACCACTCAAACCATTCTTGGAATGGGCCAGGTCCTAAAAATGGACGGAGAACCTGTACAAACGACATAAGGCGTCAAAATAAAATTTCTTTTGACTCTAAATTGACGCACGTAATAACATGCAAACGAACTCATAACCCTAAAAAGGAGTTTTGACTATGTCAGTTACACTTGTAAATGCACCCAGTTCCGTAAGCGCCATGCAAACACAAGAAAAAAATGTGGATGCCGTAAAAGAAACTGTTCTTTTTCAAAAAGCTATAAATGCTGTTTCAGCTGATCTATACCAACACATGAGCCTAGCCCGCAGCAATGAACACAAAAACTTTGTTTTTTTCACTCCTAATTTGATTGCTTCTTTATCCATGCTTTACGCAGGAGCTCCCAAAAATTTAAAAAATATTATGGAACAAGCCCTGCACGTAGGCGAGCTGAAAGAAGGCAAATGGCATAGTCTTTTCAGAGAGTGGTCTACAGATATACAAAATAGAGGAAACCCCGCCTTGCAAGGGTCTTCCCTAGTAAAAGCCGATCAATTGCGTTTCAAATTCCAACAAACACAGATCATTGCTGTTGATGCAGGCACCCCTCTTACAGACTCTGCTATAAACCATCTTCTAAAATACAATCCGGTATTTGCCTCATTTAAAAATCCTGAAGAAGCACGCACCTTGATAAATGCAAAAGTGGAGATCGTAACAGAAGGCAAAATTAAAAACCTGGTTGAAGAGGTATCTGATGGGCTGGTCCTAATTATGGCAAGCGCTGCCTTATTTAAAGGGCAATGGCAATACCCCTTTAAAAAAGCAGAAAATTCAGAAGAAGTTTTTTACAATAGTGATAACACTATTGTCCGGGTTGAAATGATGAATCAGGGACTCGATAATCTAAGAATGGCCTATGATTACAATGAAGACGAAAAGTATAGCGTCGAAATTTTAGAGCTTCCTTTTCATGGCCAGATATCTTTCTTATTGATCAAACCCTCTGCAAAGCCTCAGAAGTCTGCCGCTACCCTTCAAAAGTTTATGACTCAAAAGAATCTTCAAAATCTTCTGGATAATTTTGATGAGCGTTTTTCAGAACGAAGTGCCTTGACTGTAGGAATACCTAAAGTCAGCCTGAAAGATAAAACCGATCTGTTAAGCGAATTGGGCCATACGCCATGGGCCCAAGCCTTAAAAAATGCCGATTTCAACCACTCGCTGGTACACGCCGGAGCGCCTGCGAGAACTCCCGAATTGGTGTCTGAAGTGCATTTTAATATGGATGAAGAAGGCGCTGAAGTGGCGGCTGCCTCCTATTCGCCGACCTATTGCGAATCCTGCGATCCCGACTTTAAGGTCCGAGGTCCTTTCGGTTTGGCTATTGTCGACTGCACCACTCAGACCATTCTTGGAATGGGCCAGGTCCTAAAAATGGAAGGAGAAGCTGTACAAAAGACATGGTAAGCCCTCTTTCCTGTATTCAGACTGAAATACTGTCTCTCGAACAAGCGACTTCGCTCAAGCAATCCTTTGAAGAACTCTCGGAAGATTGTTTTTTTAAGGAAAGCGACAGGGGCCGACAGGGGTTGTTAAAAATACAACCCCATTCCCATAGATACATAAGTCCACATGACAGTTGGTTTCCTGTGACGTTTGGATTCGATGCCGCAGTCATCCAAGAATATATTTCCTCCCCTTTCCGCGATCATAAAAATTTCGAAACCATAAAAAAAACCGTGGCCGTAGCGCTTAAATCGATGGCCCAACAGATGTCCTGGCAGGGACAGACGCACCAAATGTCTCTTTCCATCATGCAGCATCATCACCTTCAAAGCAATCAGACAACGGCCCCTATCCCTTGGCATAGGGACAATAGCCGTTATACTGTAGTAATATTGCTGGACGATGAAACAAAATGGACCGGCGGCGATTTCCTTTTCAAAACCACAGCCCAAGAAATACTCCGATTTCAACCCAAAAGAGGGCAAGGCATTTTATTCACGAACTATGGCACCCAACACAGCCTGGAGTCATTCACCTCTACGTCTGATAATGTAGACCGCACCATCCTGACCCTTCACGAAAAATAACAAATCCTTACAAAGACTATGCTATTTGTAGATTTTTTCTAGTACCCATACGTTTCATTTTTATACGCCTTGGCAAAGTTATCTTTTTTTCTTTCCTTTTTTCTAAAACAATATCATATCCCAAAGCATCCACAAGGTTTGAAAATGTCTTAAGATTAAGATTGCCTTTTTTACCACTTCTTATCTCTTGAATAATTGTAGGTGAAATTCCAGCTTGTTTTGCCAGGCTTCTGATAGAGACATTATCTTCATTCATAATTGCTATGACAAGCTCTGAAAGAACTAATTCAAGATATGATTTTTTATATATCTTTTTGAATTCAGGATCTTGCATGAGCTCCTCATAGGTGCTCATCGGCTTTTCTTTGCTATTTTTATTCATCATACTCCCCTATTTCAGATCTTAAGGTATAGTCTTCTTTATATCTCATTGCCCTATCTTTTTCACCTGGGGGCAATGTATCCTGTTTCTTCACAAAAGCATTTGTGACAATGATCTTTTTATCTTTGTAGAAGAAACATAAAAACCGATGAGGCTTGGGTTTAAAAGCATATATTCCATCTCCTTCACTGCGAAACTTCTGTTTATTTAATATCTTACCTTCAGTCGCTATTAACTCAAATAAACGCATAGTTTGAGCTTTTTCCAACCTATTCAAACTGTCAAAGTAATCTAAAGCAGGCAATTTGCCTTTATTAGTATAATACCACTCAACAGTATAATTTTGCCCTTCAAAGGCAATATAGCTCTTCTGTAGTACCTTTTCTTCCTTCATCTAATTCTAGTGTACCAAAATAATGGATGGTACTACTAATAAATTGCTAGAAAAAATTCAACAGCGCTATTGATTGGGTGTAAATATTTGATTTTTTGTGATTTAGCGCATCCAAAATAACTCTTTGTTAATCCTAAAAAACGTCTTTGCGCCCTTCGCGTCTTTGCGTTTAATTTTTAAACAAAATTGTCGCTATATGTATTATCCTGTCGCCGAAGGCGATCCTCCTTATCTTGTTATTTCTTTTATACTAAAAAACGTCTGCTTACACCCCTATTCCTTCGGGATGTATTCTTCCACCAAGGGAAAATCCTGTAGTTCCTTTGAAATGGCAGCATTCAGGAACATGCGCACCCACCAGAAAATATCCCGTTTGCGGATCTGGTGGCGCATTTTCCTCATCCGCTTTTTACATTCCTGTTCAGGCAAATTTAATGCTGAATAAATGGTTTGGGCCACTCCCTCGATATCATAGGGGTTGATAAGAAAGGCTTCATTGTAAAGCTGGGACGCGGCTCCGGCAAATTCGCTTAAAATCAATATGCCTCTTCCATCTATATTGGAGGCTACATATTCTTTTGCCACCAAGTTCATCCCATCTCTGACAGACGTAATAAGAGCTATATCCGACGTACGGTAGTTAGCCAGCAGCTCTTCCCGATTCAAGGAGCGAAAGATATAATTGATAGGCACCCAGCCGGCCTGGGTAAATTGACTGTTTATCTCGCCGACCAGACGGTCGATCTCATCCTTGAGGTCCTGATATTTTGGAATTTCCACTCGACTGGGAATGACCACTTGCACAAAGGTAACTTTTTGATGGATCTCGGGATGTTTTTTTAATAATTCTCGAATGGCTTCCAAGCGATACGGTATCCCCTTTGTAAAATCCAGCCTGTCCAATGAAAATACGATTTTTTGCCCCATGAATTTCTCATGGATCAACCAGGCTTTCTCAGCTATCTCTTTGGATGCCGCCCGTTTTGAAAATTCATTGAAATCGATGCTGATGGGAAATGTGCCCATCCGTATTTCTCTCTCGTTTATCGTACATACATGCATGCTGCGATTTCCCTGTAAATGGATCGAGGGCAGCACCTTTCTCAGGCATTGGGTGAAATTGCGCTGGTCCTGCATCGTTTGGAAGCCAATAAGATCATATTCCAATAAAGCCCTCAGGATCTGGAATCGCCAAGGCAATTTCAGGAAAATATCGGGCGCGGGAAAAGGAATATGCAGAAAAAAAGCAATCCTGGAATCAGATATAGTTTTCCGCAGTTCCTGTCCCAACAACATCAGTTGATAATCATGCACCCAAATAAAGTCACTGGGACGATGCTGTTGCAGAATCACCGCGGCAAATTTCGCGGTCACTTCCTGTATGCCGTTCCAATATCTCGGATCGAAGCGGCAGTTAGATTGCAGATCATGGAACAAAGGCCAAATGATCTCATTGGAAAAGCCATTGTAATACAATCGGACATCTTCTTCTGTCAACAACACGGGATGCAGCCGAAATCCTGCGGAAGCATCCTGGTGGGACAAAGAGGTCCTGATCTCCTTTTCATCCCCATCGGCGATGCCCGGCCAGCCTATCCATAATCCTCCCCTATTTCTTAGTACGGGAGCAAGGGCTGTGACCAATCCTCCCGATCCCGGAGAAGCATGCAAAACTCCTTCTTTTCGGGAAAGCGCTACTGGAAGGCGATTGGAAATAATGACCAAGCGTCCTCTGTTGTTCGGCGATGCGGAATCTATCATTTTTCCTCACAAATTTTTATGCAGGTATCCAAAAAGACAAAAAGTTCATCCGGAGGTTTAAGGCAAACATCTGCCAGGGTATCGCGTGGATCCTTTCGTACCAAGATTTTAAGGCCTTTGTCCCCAAGTGCTGAAAATGCCGACTCATCGGTAAGGTCATCTCCAAGATACACGATAGCGGCATCCTTTCCTGCTGTTTTCAACAGCTCCTTGATGACATCGCCTTTATTTTTTCCCTTGAGCCGTATCTCCAGGCCGCCATCAAAAGGGGATACTTCAAGAGGGCTGTCTTCGCATAGGGCCTCCCATTCTTTTTCAATGGAATTCTTCAGCCGGATTTTTAAATTTTCCTCCATACCTCTCCAATGAAAGGCCACTGCCAGCGGCTTGATCTCACAATATTTTGGATCTGCCCAGGACAGGCAAATCTGTTTCGCCTCTTCCAGTTTTTTACGGGCCAGCGGGTCTATCTTTTCACACCAATACTCCCCCTGAAGCGTCAAACGCTCCAACCCATGAGACCCCCATAGCTCCGGCAATGGATCCAACCCTTTAAGCAGTAGTTTTAAATCTTCTAATTGTCTTCCACTAATGATCACCACCCGGCAAAAAGAAAAAGAGATCAATCCGGACAATCGCTCACATATACCTTGATATGGATATGCCTCGGAACGGTTTTCCGTAAATGGAGCCAACGTACCGTCATAATCAAACAAGAACAGGCCCTCTTTGCACTCTTTCAACTTTCCAAAAAAAATCTCCAATGAAGAAATATTTTTCATGCCGTCAGCTTCTGAAGGTCTATGCGACCATTGTGGGCATGCAAAAGAGAGATCGCTACTGTCAAATAATCCCTTATATGCCTGGTGGTTAAAAATTGATCATGCACAAAACGATGTCCTTTGTCTCCAAGGTTTTTCACCAGTTCCGGATTCTGCAATAAATAACGGATGCGCAAAGCAGCGCCTTCCGGACTATTGACAAGAAATCCTGTATAATGATTGACGACCTGCAAACGTATACCTCCTGTGTTGCCTCCTATAACGGGCTTATGCTTCCACAAAGCCTCAGTCACCGTCAATCCAAAGCCTTCTCGGATAGATTTCTGAATTGAAATTGTCGCCGCACGCTGCAAAGCGTTGATAGTGCGATGGGAATCCGCCGGCAGAAAAAGGACATGTATGCTCGGATCATCTTTTGCGGCCTTTCTTACCTCGGCCAACACGCTCTCGCTTTCAGGATCATCAGGTGCGCCCCCTCCCGCAAGTACAAGCTGCATATCATGTCTGAATCTCTTAGCCATATTAAAAGCTCGAATAACCCCCACAGGGTCTTTGAAATGGTCAAACCGCGAAACCTGAAGAACAAGCGGCGCATTGGGATCTATTTCGAATCGGGTATAAATTTGGGTGATCTCTTCAGGCGGGAGTTCCATATTTTTTTCACTTAAAGGGTCAATGCTGGGAGGGATAAGATAGATGGGGTGCGGCAGATATTGTACAAAGTCCTTAAGGGAAAAAATGCTGGCATCATAAGAGCTGACGCTTTGATAGAAATACTTCCATATCTGCCGCTGAGGCTTCGAAACATCAATGTGGCAACGCCAGATCCATTTGTTTTTTCTCTGCGGAAAGGCACGGATCAGGGCCGCCGGCTGGGGATCATGAATAAATATCACATCGGCCTTTTCTATCTTAGAACGCAGGGTTTCCGCATTTTCCGCATTAATCGTTTCATACTCCTTGAACAAGGTATTTTCAAACAGTTCGTTTTTACCTTGAAGAGCATTGTGAACGGATTTAGTAAATTGAAAAAATAAGGGAGAACCATTTATCGTTTCCCATTCGGTCTGAATGCCTAATGCATTTGTCAGTGGTGTCATAACAGACAGGATTTCGGCTACTCCCCCGCCGGATTTTGTAGAATTGATATGGAGAATTTTCGCTCCTTTAAGGATCTTGGCCAATTGCTGCAGTTCACTGATGGTCTCCATCCCTACAATTTCACTATACCTCTCCAAAATATTATCCATTTTTCTCTCTCTTAATAATTATGAAATATAAGTATTAACACCCCTTTCAATTTCTTCTTTAAGTTCCGAAAGTGAATAAAAATAAGGGTCGATTTCTTCTAACTTCTTAATTAAAAGGCTATATTCATTTCCATATTGGCTTAACCACGTGCTGAAATCGTCTTTCTTTTCAGGTGTACGGGTCCGAGCATCAATAAAATGGAAAAAAATACTGCTCAAAGAAAGCTTGGGAATAAATACAGGCAGCTCTTTGGGATCTGTCAAGGTATGAGGAGAATCAAAAATAATTATCGACGAGCGCAGAAAGTGAAACTGATCTTCCTTTTTGGTCCATGGGACTGAAGGATACTCATCCAATCTTTCATCCACTATCTCTATTACTTCATTCCGTAAACCTTCAAGGGAATCATAGGCCGTTGGATCGATAATGCCCAGCCTCTCAGCTAAAATGTCATCATGGAGGACTTCATGCGCCCATATGGCAAAATCATTATGATAATCCGAATGGGTGAATTGAGGAAACAGCCTCCCTCCCCAAAAATGATAATAGATACATTCCAGGCTGATTTTAGGCAGCCTGTCTTTTAATTCTATTAACGAACCGGCATATTCTCCAGTGGCAATAACGGCCATCGCACAGTTTTTTGTAACAAAGCGGTTATTCGCCATAAAACATCCTTTTAAAATTTATATTTACCATTTTAATTGTTTTTTGATGATAAAATTGATACATCTCAAATAACTGATACAAAAAGGAGGTCTTCAATGTTGAATCCCATAAAATTTGGGCTTGCTGGAGGAATCCTCTGGTCCCTATGTATGTTTATCTGCACAATCCTTGCCATTTTCACCGGATATTCCGAGCTGTTTTTAAATATAATGGCAAACATTTATCCCGGTTATTCCATTTCCTGGCCGGGAGCTTTCATTGGACTGGTTTATGGTTTCATTGATGCTTTTGTCGGATTGTTCCTCCTAGCTTGGTTGTACAATAAGCTGAATAAATGAATCGACAACGTTTCAAAAACCTCAGCCCGGCAAATTTCGCCTTTGTCATGTCGACAGGTGTTTTATCTGTTGTCCTTGAAAGAACAGGCTGGTCTTCTCTTTCACACTTGTTTTTGATCATAGGATTAATTGGATATGCAGTCCTGATATTTTTATTCGCTGTCAGGCTCATAGTGCTAAAATCGGATATACTCAACGACTTGAAAAACATACAGGTCATGTTCAAATATCTGACGTTTGCAGCAGGAACAAATGCCCTGGCAGTCAGCTTATGCATTTCTCAATATAATTTGCCTGCCTTGTTTTTAGGATCTATAGGCATCATCTCTACCCTTCTTTTGACCTATACCCTATTTTGCACCCTTTTTTTCCATGTTCAAGCCCCTATACAGGCCATCAGCCCTTTCTGGCTTTTACTTGCCATCGCATGCAACTCCTCGGGAATCGCCATTACCTCTTTGTGGGAAAATTCCCTATTGACACAACCCGCTTTCCTTTTGCTCGCCTTTTGCTTCTGGACTTTTGGGGTTTTTATGTATTTGATATTTATGACTTTGAATATCTATCGCATGATGTTCTTTCCCTTTGTCGGCCGGGACATGGATCCCTGCTATTGGACCTGCATGGGCGCTGCCGCTATCGCAGTAGTGGATGGAGGTCAATTTGTTATTTTACATAATCCCCCTCTATTCATAAATACCCTAAAACCCTTCATAGAAGGGATGATTTTATTTTTGTGGGGATGGGGAACTGCCTGGATCCCCATTTTATGTTTGATGGAACTTTGGAAAGCCTTTTATTTCAAAGTGCCCTTTCACTATCAGCCCTCTCTTTGGGCTATGGTTTTTCCTTTGGGAATGTATACTTCCGCCGTACATCATTTGAGTTCTATCTTGCATGTGGACATCCTTCAACCCATCGTTTCCATAGGCGTTTGGATTACATTTTTCATGTGGTGCCTTGTAGCCTTTATGAGCAGGCTGAATCCTTTTGCCGGCTCTTTGTCCTATAGTAATGAACCGAGTAATATGCCAAAAGCGCAGTAGCCGTTTGCAGCAAAATTAAAGGGCTCCCGATAAAGTCTATTCGCCCATAGGTTGCATAAAATCATAGTAACCGCTGCAAAACAAGGAAAAATGAGCGCCTTCTCAAAAGGCAAAGCTGCTTTTGTTGAAATTAACAGGCAAAAAGAGGTCGCGCCATTGGCAATCCCCCCTAAAAGGCCGTAAGCTGCTTCTGAAGGCTTTAATGTTCTTCTTTCATATAAAATAATTCCCAATTGAATGAGGAATGCCATCCCAAATTGCCCCGGCAAAAACCACGCATCCGTACATTCATTCAAACTCCAAGGTATCAACACGTGATCAGGTATATCACCTGCAAACAATAAACATCTCCAATGGATCAAAGAAAGAGCGAAAACTTGTACTATAAAACTCCCTACAGCGTATTTTAGCCATGTTTTAGATATGGGATTTTCATTTCGGCCCTTTGTCGACCCTAAAAATAAACCTAAAGCCACAAATCCCATTCCGATGATCTGAAAATAAGACAGTTGAAAACCAAATAAAGGCCCGAACAAACCAAATAGCAACACTCCGGGAAATATGCCGCTAGCGTTTTGAAAAGCAAAAGTAAGCCCCGCAGGACCTGTAAGCAAGGCCTTGGAGGTCAGCCACATCATAAACACTGTGAACATTCCCACTAAACCGCCTACTAAAAACATAATCGGATTAAATAAAGACAGATCCTTGGAAGGCGAAAGCACAAACGAAAGAGCCAAAGAGGAAAAATAGAAAAAAAGCAAATAATAATTATATGATTTTTTTTCCAGAGAGCTCTCGGAACTTTTTCTAAATAATAAATTTGCCGTGGCCGCAAAACAAGACGCAAAAAAACATATCAATAGAGAATTCATTATATTATAACTCCAACAAATCTTAAAAAATACTTGAAATATATGTCCATATTAATGAAAATCTATATAAAATTCAAGTTTAACGGATGCCTGGGGCAATTAAATCTGCGGGGTTAAGAAATTTCTATTACCACAGAGCACACAGAGGCTTTTTCGTGTCCGAGTCCGAGTCCGAGTCCGATTTAAAATGGATTGATTCGGACACGGACTCGGACTCGGACACGAAAAAGCCTTAATTGCACCCAGATGTCTCACCCGACTATTAGGTTTGTTTAATGAAAATTGCGTTGATGGGTTATGGTAAAATGGGGCAAATGATAGAAAAAATTGCCCTAGCCCGCGGACATACGATAGCCGCACGCCTAACCTCGCGAAACCAAGAATGGGAGGCGTTGCAACAGACCGATATCTGTATCGATTTTACACATCCTGAATGCGTGATAGACAATATCAAAAAAATAGCTGAATTAAAAAAGAACGTCGTCATTGGCACTACAGGATGGCATGACTCCATGGATATCGTCCGATCCATTGTAGATGAAAATAATATAGGCGCTCTTCACTCCCCCAATTTTTCCATAGGCGTCCATCTGTTCTTCCAGATAGTCGCCCACGCATCCAAGCTAATAAATGCCTTCCAGGAATACGATGTGGCAGGTATTGAATACCATCATAACAGCAAAAAAGACGCTCCTTCAGGGACGGCTCTGGAGATGGCAAAGGTCATTGAAACAAACATGAAACGGATAGATAAAGTCCCCTTGTCCAGTGTGCGCTGCGGCTCCATTCCAGGGATCCACACCGTCCTGTTCGATTCCTTTTGCGATACCCTTTCGATCACACATGAAGCGAGAAGTCGGGAAGGATTTGCCTTGGGCGCTGTCCTGGCTGCCGAATGGCTCAAAGGGAAACGAGGGCTCTATACATTTGCCGATTGCGTGCAAGATATCATTCAGGCGAGGTCATCATGAACATAAAAGGTACAGTTACAGCCCTGGTCACTCCCTTCCTCCATCATAAACTCGATGAAGAGGGCTTTATCCATAACATCAGGCATCAGATCGCACAAGGCATCAACGGAATCGTTCCTCTTGGAACCACAGGAGAGTCCTCAACGCTATCTGCTGAAGAGCAGGAACGGGTCATCTCCATAGCCGTAAAAGAAGCCAAAGGAAAAGTTCCTATATGGGTGGGAACTGGTTCCTATTGCACCCGGCAAACCATAGAAAAAACGCAACGGGCCAAAGATCTAGGCGCTGATGTCGCGCTTATTGTTACTCCCTACTATAATAAACCCACCCAGGAAGGCATTTTCCGCCACTTTGAAGCCATTGTCGCCTCTGTCGATATTCCCATCGTGATTTATAATATTCCGGGCAGATCCGGAACGAACATCGAAACCTCCACCCTGATGCGAATTGCCGGTTTACCAAATGTGGCGGGTGTCAAAGAAGCTTCCGGAAATATCAGCCAGGCCGGAGATGTCCTTCATATCATTGTTGAAAAATATCCACACTTTTCGGTGTTTTCAGGCGACGATGCCTTGACCCTCCCCATGATGGCCTTAGGGGCTGTAGGAGTCGTTTCCGTAGTAAGCAATCTTATCCCGAAACCGATCATTGAATTAGTAAACGCAGCCTTGCAAGGTCAATTTGATGCTGCCAGAAAAATACATTATCAACTGCTCCCTCTATATAAAGCCGCATTTATTGAAACAAACCCCGTACCCATTAAAACAGCCATGCAGCTGTGTGGAATGCCCTCCGGGGAATGCCGTCTTCCTCTATATAAAATGGCGCCGGAAAACTTGCACCTGCTTCAACAGGTGCTGATTAACATGCAATTGTTAAACTGCGAGTTCGATGCCTCTTTACCACTGAGCCAGTGAGATCACTGAGAAGGTATGAGATAGGGAGGGAGGGTTCACTACTGAGGCAGTGAGATCACCGATTTAACGTAAAACTGCTGATGCACAGTATTAGACACCTCTCTCCTATCTCAAACCTTCTCAATGATCTCACTGCCTCAGTGGTGAACACTCCCTAATAGCCAAACAATAACGCAAAATACCCTTTCTTATTCACTCCAAGGGACTCATAGACGGTTCTGGCCGGCGCGTTATTTTCTCCGGTAAAGATGATCAGTTTACGTATTCCATGCAGATTTTTTGCATCGAGGCTCAATTGCCTCATAAGAGCTGTGGCCAACCCCTGCTTTCGGAAAGGAGGAGAGGTATAGACTCCCCCCACCTGTCCAAGATCCAATGCCTTTGCATTCAATTCTGCAATAGTCGTTAATTTATCCTGAACAAACAATCCCCAGATGATTTTTTGATCCACCTTCCACAGAAATTGATTCTTAAGCTGCTCTTCATTCATTTGTTTTGGAAGTTTCTCTTCTTCAATATATTCATGATGACGATACTGCCATTGAAAAAAATCTTCCTTATTCAATAACCGTACCCTTTCATCTTTGGAAAACGAGGCCTCAGATACATTCAAGGTATATAAAATTTCCCTCGAAACAAAAACCTCCTGTTGAATGATGCCCTTGGTTTTTAGAAACTCCCAAAACAGGGAGCAAAAACTCCATTCTCCAATAACACCCGTGATGGGAATAGCCTCCTCACGGCATGACTTTAAAATTAATTCAAATACCGGTTCCTGAATTTCCGATTGGACCATCAGGCTTCCAGATCTCGTTAGGCAAAACACTCCTCTCAAATTATTGGATCGCCTAATTAATTTAAAATTACCTGAATAAGGCGCTTCGGTGATTCTATTGCCATAAGCCTCATGGTTTCCAAGCAAAAACAGAGAATAATCTTCATGTTTTTTTAAAAACCCGATCATCTCCGCTTCGGTATCTTCAGATGCCATTTCAATCGTAATCATGCCATCTTCCGATTTGTATAATAGTTGATAGTCTCTTTTGCCCCGCCAATTAAAGGAAGCCTGTCGCGTTCATCCCTGTCAGCCCAGACATATCGAGTATGCTCATCCGATAAAGATACTTCAGGCATGTCATTCAAATGCACTTGGAACATGTGATATACATAGCCTCTTTTCGGCTTTTGAATGTACAGCTTACCAACCTTTAATACCTGTGAAGCAGATACTACAATGCCGGTTTCTTCGAAAAGCTCACGTAGTGCACCATCTAGAGGCTTTTCACCCGCCTCGATTTTACCTGCAGGAACTCCCCAGGTTTTGCCTTCCGATTCTATTAAGGAACGCTCCATCAAAAGGATTTTTCCATCTATTTCTACGTAACAGGCGGCCACCTCGCAATTAGGACGGAAGTTCTCCGGAGGTAATTCAGAGACCCTCGTAAGCAAGCTCTCTTTCTTTATTCGGTATAGAACATGACGTCGGAGCCTATGCCCCTCAGCCAAACGTGGATGATCAAAATCCTCTTCGGGATAATGAGACATCCCAATTTTTTTCATTACATTTTGGGACCTTTTATTTTGCGTAGCTGTAAAGGAAATGATTTCATCCAGGCCCAACGTTTCGAAACCATACATTAAGGACGCTTTGGCGCCTTCTGTAGCATACCCTTTGCCCCAATATTCATACGCCAGACGCCAACCCACCTCTACACCAGGTGTAAATGGAACGGGCACTCTATTCAAACCGATAAATCCGATAAATCTATCCTCATCTTTAAGAGAAGCAGCCCAAAGCCCCCACCCCTCTTTTTCGAAGCTATTTTTTATCCGATTATATTCTTCAACCGTATCTTCGAAGCTTTTTACTGAAGAAAAAAACTCCATCACGCGGGGATCCGCATTCAATTGTGCAAAAAGCTCCAGATCTCCATCCCTCCATGGGCGCAAGATCAAACGCTCTGTTCTTATGACTGAATTGTCCATTTTACTCTCCAAAATTTCCTTTAACATTATATCATAAAATGAAAATAAAACGCAACCAAAACAATAACGACCAAAACAATAACGACAAACGACCTTAACGACGATAACGACTTTAACGACATCTTCATTATCGTCGTTACCGTCGTTAAGGTTGTTACCGTCGTTAAGGTCGTTATCGTCGTTAAGGTCGTTATCGTCGTTTGTCGTTTTCAGAACAAAGACCCGAAAAGATATTTTTTATGAACTCGTATCTTTATTTGCAGCGTTGTAATACATATTCAAAGTGATTCCAACCAACGCAACAACCACGGCAGCTACTCCTAAAATAAAATTCCGATTTTGCTGCTTTTCTGTTTCTTTTAATTTTGTTATCCCATCTTTTACGATTTGATCGATTATAAAAGAGTTATTGAAACCGTTTTCTCCGTAAGGAAGGAAAAATCGGGAATTGGTAGTGATCTCTTTTCGTATTGGGACAAATTTTAACTTTGAAAAAGAAAATTCAGGTTTAATGGAATGCCCTGCCTGAGAGAAACCATTATCAACTTTACGATCTGGATCATTGTCAGGACCTTTGAGCTTTTTCATGACAAGACAAATCTCTTGCAAATTTTCCTTACTGGAATCGAGGATTCCATATCCGATTTCTACGGTAACCTCACATCCCGGATTAAAGGGGCATATAGCCTTAAAGGAACCTATTTTATTTAATGGAACTTTATCCACAAATTTCTGGATACGTTGCACAATTTCATCTTCAGATGTTACAGCGTGGGCATCGAGATATTTTTTTGCACTCGTTCCATTTGGAAAAGATACTTCAGGAAAAAGAGCTTTCCACAAATCATCATGGCTTGACAATTTATTAAATTGTTTACTGACCCGGCAACAATTGCCCAGCGATTTTGCATCCAGATTCCATAAAATCAGGTGCTTGACTTCATCGGGCAATGTATTTAAACTTACAGACATTTCACATCCTCCATTATTGAATTTACAATTATTGAAACTCTCAAAAAAACGACAAAAACACACCATACTATAAATCAACCATAAAATTTCATCAACTAAAATCATTTTTAAAATCATTTTTAAAATCATTTTTAAAATCATTTTTTTCAGATTCGTTGCGATTCATCGGAAATTTGTGCGATAAAAATTTTGTTTAATTTTTAACGCAGACGCAACGATTCAATTGCGCGCAAAGCGCGCAATTCTATAGTTTGTATGTTTTTATCAGGCAAAAACAAATATGAATAGTGGATCAGCAGCCTTTTCCCCGGTAGGGGAAAACGTTAATAGCCCCGTGTGAAGCGAGCGTAGCGAGCGGAACGCGGGGTTAGCAACATAATAATGAGCGCGCCCCGGCAGGGGCGCACGAAACAATAATGATAACCTCATATAATTCATCCATTTCATCCTGTTCGGTCGGAAATGCCTTAAGTTGCTTATAATACTCAATTTTTTTGGATAAACAAAAGTTTCTTGCGCCCCTAGCCGGGGCGCAATCATTACTATGTTGCTAACCCCGAGTTCCGCTCGCTAACGCTCGCTTCACACGGGGCTATTAACGTTTTCCCCTACCGGGGAAATGACTGTGAATGCATTATACTTGCAAAATTCTCATTTAGAAATATTAAGAATGACTTTTCCAATAGTTTGACGGCTTTCCAGCAAGCGATGGGCCTCTGCAGCTTCAGCTAAAGGGATGACCTTATCGATCCTTATCTTTAACCAACCCTCCTGAATACCTTTTAGAACTGCTTGAGCTCGGCTTAACATTTCATTCCTATTGAGAAGATAATTAGGCAAACTGCCTCCAGAAAGAGTCAGCGATTTTGCCATCAATGAATTTGGCGAGATCGGATCCGCAGGGCCGCTGGCCGCTCCGAATATGACGATATTTCCCCTTAAAGCTGCAGCCTCCAAGTTACCGGCAAAGGTGGATTTGCCCACACCATCAATAATCAGATCTGCTCCATGACCATTTGTCAAATTTTTAACTACTTCAGCAAAGTTTTGCTTTGTATAGAGAATAACATCTGAGGCCCCCGCCTCTTTAGCAGCTTTCGCTTTTTCTTCAGTTGATACCGTGCCAATAACTTTGGCGCCATAATGACGAGCCCATTGAACGAGTAGGAGGCCCATTCCACCGGCGGCAGCATGAATGAGGACCACTTCGCCTGACTTCAGCTTACGGAATTCATGTAAAAGGTAGTGGGCCGTCATTCCTTGGAGTGGAAATGCCGCGCCCTGTTCCAATGAGAAACCCTCTGGAAGGGGTATGAGCCCATCGGCAGTTACGATACATTTTTCCGCATAGGCACCAGGTTGGTGAACATAGGCCACCCTATCACCTGGCTTAAATTGTGTGACCCCTTCGCCTACTTCTTCGATGACCCCTGCGGCTTCTGATCCAGGAATGTAGGGCAGCTTTTTGGGATAGGTTCCCCGCCTTTGATAAATTTCAACAAAATTGACTCCAGTAGCAGCCAAACGCACCAGGACATGGCCTGGGCCTGGCTTTCCAATTTCTACCTCTTGAAGTTTTAAGACTTCGGGCCCGCCATATTGGTTTACCATGATAGCTTTCATATACCCCTCCTTTTGATAACTGCATTATTTTTTCAATATCTATTAAACTGCAATTTAAAAATAGCTTGATTTTTTGCTGAAAAAGATGTTACGATTTATCTGAATTTGCAGACCTTCACAATGCGGGGCAATAGCTCAGTCGGTCAGAGCAGCGGACTCATAACCCGCTGGTCCTTGGTTCAAGTCCAAGTTGCCCCACTTTTTAAAATCCCATTCACAACTGTGTTAAAATGGTGTTGTAGTGTCTTGTTAGATTTGGCTAAAAAGGTGATTCCACTGCCGTGGACCACTGGTGGACCAAATGATCACAGCAAGCCACAGGAAGCGACATCAATTTCACCCGAAGTTTCAGTAGCTGACCCAATTTATCATTACAAAGATAGGGTCATCGATATGAAACAACTTGAAGCAATCAAAAAACGTTTACCTCCGGGAATTGATCTACGTATCAGCTCAAAAAATGTCATTACCTTTCGCGTTAGGTTTCGACGCAAAGGTTATCCAGACCAAATTCAAACCTTTCCGGATGAAAAACTCGCCAAGCAGTGGCTTGCCGAACAAGGACGCAACGCCCTTCTTGGGATTCATTTCCCGTATGTTCAGTCATCAAATCACACTCTCGAAGAGGCTATTGATCGTTATGTCACTGAAGAGCTTCCAAGAAAACCTCGAAATGCTCGCAATGTCCAGCGGCATTTATTGTGGTTTAGAAATGAAATCGGCGAATATGCCCTATCTGCAATACGGCCAAGTTTGATTAATGAAATGCGCGTCTTATTGGAAAATAAAATTCTTAAGAATGGTAAGAAACGCTCCTCCACAACAGTACGTCATTATCTGATCTCGTTATCACACCTTTTTGCAATCACAGTCAAAGATTGGGAATGGTTGCATGAAAATCCGATGGATAAAGTTACCAAGCCACAGCCGGCTCCTGCTCGTCAACGATATCTTACAGATGATGAAAGAAATAATCTGTTGGTTGAAGCACAGAAAAGTAAATGTCCTGTCCTATATCCCATTCTAGTATTAGCTCTTTCCACAGGCATGAGGCGAGGTGAAATTATGAATTTAAGAATCAAAAATCTTGATATACCAGGTCAGAAAATCAATTTAGGCACAACAAAAAATGATGAACCGAGATCTGTTCCCATTAGAGGACTTGCATTCAAATTGATTTCGGATATTTGTCATCAACGAAAAGACAGTAATCCTGCTGATCTTCTATTTCCTTCCCCGACAACACCATTGAAACCTTATGATATCGAGACGGCTTGGCAAGCCTGCTTAAAAAGAGCCAATGTTAAAGGATTTAGATTTCATGACAATAGACACACAAATGCAAGCATTCACGCAGCCCAAGGCAGGACTCTTCTAGAGATTGGCCAGTCGCTTGGACATAAAAGCTCTCAAACCACAAAAAGATATGCCCATTTGACATATGATCATACCGCAAAAATGATCGAGGAACTCGATCGACAAATATTTGGAGAAAATTCATGAGGTTTTATAGTCATCATCGACCCAATTTATTACCCATTGAAGCAGATAGGGGAAATTATTTAAGAGCAGCAAAACGCACAGATGTATCAGACATTGAAGCAGCCCATCTTTTGATGGGTATTATCTCTAAAATGGATAGCGAACTTGTTTTTATTAATCCTTATCTAGCTGAGGTAGAAGAATTACATAAGCTTTTAAGAAACGCAGCGGATACAGGAAAAATAAAGGGCATAGAGCTGAAAGTTGGTCAAGGTAGATACAAGACAACGCTCCAAAACTGGGTCTTATTTATGCGTGAAAGTGATTTTCCAGTACCAAACTTGCTTTTAGATATTTTAGATAAAGAAATCGATTTCAAGGAACACAGAAATCAAACGCATCAGCTTGAAAGTGTTCCAAAGCAACTGGTTGAATCGGGAAATAGACTTCTACTTTTAGAGCTAGCGAAATGCTTAGCGTTTACATTCCCGAATATTCCATATAAATATTATGCTTATCATCCACAAATAGCTCCTATCCTTAAGTCAGAAAACATTGGTGTCGAAACTTTTGAAGATTTGGCTTCAGAATATTGTAAACAGTCTCGTTCTTCAGGTCGTCCGCGAATCTTGATAATTCTCAATGCATATGAAAAAACTCATCCTCATTTAAAAGAATGGTTTGCTCAAATAAAGGAAGTTGCAAATCTGACTTAACCCGATGTTGATAAACGAAAGTGATTTTAATCAATATGTCTTTTATAGGTGCCCTCATAAATATCCCTTAAGGATCTTTCAAAAGAGAATAAAAGGAAAATGCCTTTTTCTTTTTTTCTGATTTTTTAACCTATTTCGATTTGCTTAATTTTGGATGATGGTTGGTATGACACAGTCATCTAGGTTAATCACAGTTTAACGAATAAAGGAGGAAAAAAATGAATGAAGAAAAAAAGAGTCGTCTAATACCCCTTACTAAATGGAATCAATATCACCCTTGGCCATCTATAGGTGGATTAAGGCATTTAGTTGCTCACGCAAAAAAGAAGAAATGTATGCATATTTTTGTTAAAGCAGGCGGAAGATTGTTAATTGTCGAAGACGCCTTCTTTGCATGGGCTTACTCATGTAAGGAGAAATAGCATGTCATACATTTCAGAACAAAATAATGATGATTGGGATACCCCTCAAGAATTTGAGGGGGTTAAGTTGCCTAAATGGCCTAATAATGCTTTCCCAGAACCAGCTCAAAAATATGTGCAGGAGGTCTCAAGATCTTCAGAAACTCCTATAGAACTGCCTGCAATGCTCTTTTTATCCTCAGTTGCAACAGCTTCACAAAAAAAATATATAGTAGAAATTAAGAAACTATATCGAGAAACGGTAAATCTATGGGTTCTTCCTGTTTTACCTCCTGCTGGCAGAAAGTCTAGTGTGTATAATCAAACTACTGCCCCTATTCGACTTTGGGAGGAACAAAAAAAGGCAGCCCTAGAATCAATCATAAATGCAAAAATTAGTAAAAACAAAACTATAGAAGAAAAAATTAAGCGCTTTAGGCAACGTGCAGCGAAAACAAATGATGATTCAAATTTCGATGAAATCCAACAACAAATAGCTGCTCTTGAAAATGAGCTAACTTCGACGCCAACATATCCTCAACTCTGGACAAGCGACATTACCTCGGAACATTTAGGAACTTTAATGGCTCAAAATGATGAAGCTATGTCCATTTTAAGTGATGAGGGTGGTATTTTTGACATTATCGGAGGGCTCTATTCCAATGGACGGGCAAATATAGATCTTCTTCTGCAGTCTCATTCCGGAGGTCCTGTCAGAGTTGACCGCGGATCAAAGCCTTCGATTTTTCTTAAACATGCAATTACAAGTGTGGGAATCACAGTACAACCTGAAGTTATTAAACGGGTATGTAAAAATAAAACTTTTCGGGGAAGAGGTTTATTAGGACGATTTTTATATGTCATGCCCCCTTCTAATATCGGATTTCGTACTCTTGACGAAGACCCCATGGATGAATCTATCAGAATGCATTATCAGGACAGCATAATGGCAATATTAAACCACCCATATGACATGACGAATGGTTCACCTCATCAACATATTTTAAAGCTTGAGCCAGAAGCATATTCAAAGTGGCTCGAATATTCTAAAATGCTTGAGATGATGATGGGACGCGATCTTGATTTTCTTTCTCATATTACGGATTGGGCAGGAAAACTAAGTGGACAGATTGCAAGGATCGCAGCCCTTCTCCACATCTATAGATATGCTTTTGAAAAACCTTGGGAGCGAAGCATTTCTGTTCAAGACATTCAAGGAGCCATAAAAATAGGGCATGTGCTTACTAGACACGCTCTAAAGGTATTTAATTTAATCCATGAAGACGAGGCAAACGAGGTTGCTAAAGATATCTTAAAATGGATTTCCGATTTAAATCTTGAAAAATTTACGCAAAGAGATTGTGGCAGAAAATTTCGTACATATCAAAAGCACAAACTTCTTCGACCAGGGTTAAATATCTTGAAAGAAGGAGGATATTTACATGAATGGAAATATCAGCCACCCAAAGGCCCATTTAGCATTATGTTTGATGTTAATCCAAAATATAAAGATATAGATATGGGACAAATGGGACAAGAAGGCCAATAAGCGAAATTTTATTCTATTTGGCCTTCTTGTCCCATTTGTCCCTTTACCCATAAAAAATCTGGTATGGTTGATTTGAAAGATCGACTTCGTCGGCTATTTGCATCGCATTGTCAGGAAGAAAGAGCACTATTTCAGCATCTACCTTAAGCGTTGTGAAATCAAAATCGGAAGATGCATCGTAAATGACTTTAGCAAATCGCTTTTTGGTGGATTTAGCATTAAAAAAGCCTTCTAGCTGCTCTAAACGCTTTCTTTGTGATGATCTCATTTTGAATCTCCCATCTGGGCAATGGATTCCAAGGCTTGTAGCCTGTTTTCATGTTCGTTTGCTTCAAGGATTTTCGAATGCAGGTCAATTGTTTTGGATAGCGCCTCACCTTCGGATGGCGAAATTTCACCTTTGCAGACGGCCGATATAATCAAACTTGATGCAGTCAAAATATCTTCATGAGTTTTAATTTCTGGAAGTTCTAATCGGACCAACCGATCTTTTCGAGGAGGCAGGAATCGCTCTAAAATCATTTTTGCAGCTTGCATATTGCCATTAATTGCTTCGTCTTCGATTCTTCGACAAATTCTTTCTAATGAACCCTCAAGAAGGGTTTCTGCAGCTAAAGTGGATTTATTCTTCGCCCCTTTAGGTTTGCCATTAGGATTTCCGGATTGTCCTCTTTTGAATTTACTACTTCCCTGTATTTTTCCTGTATTTTCAGGCATTTTGAAACTCTTGGAGTTTTATTGGATAAAGTTAATTATTAAATATCAGTAAAAAGATCTTTTATATTGCATCCTAAAGCTGTGGCCAGCTTGCCGATATTTTCTAGAGAAATATTCCTCTCACCACGTTCTACCGAGCTTACATAAGTGAAGTGCAAATCAGCCAAGTCAGCAAGCTTCTCTTGAGATAGATCCAGCTCAAGGCGGGCTTTCCGTATTTTAGCTCCAAAGGCCTTTTGCAAACTAGTTTTACGTTCTTTAGGTCTTGACGGTATTCGTTTTTCCATATTTCCTCAAATATAGAAAAGACTATAAGTTTAAAGCCTTGGTATCTAGAGACGTAAAATCTAAAGACTATAAGTCTAGTTTATGATACGATCTTCATCTTAGGAGAGTTTTATGAACTTAAATCAATTATCGCGCTTAGAAAGAGTCAATCTTCGTGATATTTGGCAAAACGAATCCAGTGATTTCACCCCTTGGCTAGCACAAGAAACTAATTTGGCACTTTTATCTGAAATTTTAAAAATGAACTTGCAACTAGAGGGGATTGAATTGCCTGTGGGTCCGTTTAGGGCCGATATTCTTTGCAAAGATCTATTTCTAGATAAATTTGTTTTAATCGAAAATCAGTTAGAACCAACGGATCATAGTCATTTAGGACAGATTTTGACTTATGCAGCTGGGCTGCGCGCTTCTATTATTGTGTGGATTTGTCAGGAGTTCAATGAAGAACATCGTGCAGCTATAGACTGGTTAAATGAAAATACAGGAAATGACACTCATTTCTTCGGTATCGAAATTGAAGCTTGGAAAATAGGAAACTCTCTACCCGCTCCCAAATTCAATATTGTCTCTCAGCCTAATGAATGGAGTTGCTGGATAAATGAAGCTACAAAGAAATACAAGTCTGCCGGCCTATCTAAAACTCAAGAACTGTATTTGAATTATTGGACAAATTTAGCTCTTGCTGCAAAAAATCTAAATGGCCTCCGTCCACAAAAGCCTAGGACAGAGAATTATTTCACTTTCTCGACAGGTAAATCAAACGTGGTCCTGGCAGCAAAAGCCGATGCACGAGAAAAGTTTATTGGAGTTGAACTTTACTTTTCTGGACTGGATGCAAAAAAACATTATTCACAACTTTTTGAAGACAAAGACAATATTGAAAAAGAAGTCGGGTCTTTGCTTGATTGGCAAGAAATGCCGCAAAAGATGGCTTCTCGAATTCTTTTGAAGCATGAAAATACTAGTATCGAATGCCAGGAAGACTGGAAAAATCAGCATGCGTGCTTATGCGAATCGATGCAACTTTTCCAAAAAGTTCTTTTAACACGCATTAACTCCTACGAATTCAAATAAAACCTCTAACTACTCAAGAAAGTTAAGCTGAGTAATAATGAAAATAAAGGGCACATCACAATGAAAGAAAAATGCAGAATCTTTAAATGGGTATCAATACCCGTTCTCTTATTCATCTTAGCCTTGGCGCCAATGAGTTATATGATATGGAAAGAATATTCAATCAACAATGAGCTCGTTGAACAATCCTTAAATGGCAATCCAGTGGCCATTGAAATCTTGGTTAAATATGAAAAGCCTTGGAAACTTGACGAAAGATTAATCAGAGAAGCTATTGCTGGAAATGAAAATGCTATAAAAGTATTGGGCATTAGTGCTGATAGAAACTAAATTTATACTTTTATGATTTAAAATCAGTTTAGCTTCATATAACGAACCAGCCTCTCCTTTCCCGCAATAAAACCTTGTATTTGATATAGCGAATGCTATATTCTCTTTGTTTTACCACCTAACTTACTGAACTGGAGTGACTATGGGAGCTTTACAGAATTACACGCCCGAAGAGATAAGGAAGTTGAGAAAGCGGCTTAGGTTAAGCCAAGAAGAACTAGCCAGAAAGCTTGGAGTTAGTTTTACTAGCGTTAACCGTTGGGAAAATGGACAATCTAAGCCTTCTAAATTAGCAATGCAGCAGATTGAAAAATTTTGCATCGATCTTGATGCAAAAAGTCTGGTAATAGAGTAAACGGAATGAGGTTAAAGTGAGTCAAAATTCAAGATCTACAAACAGAAACTGGTTGAAGCACGAACTGAATCACATGGATAAGGCTGAATTCAATTGGCTGTGTGTAGATTTGTCGTTTAAATCCATTTTTGATTTTATTTTTTTGGAGAACGCAAAGTGAATGATACAACTCCTTCAGGATCAAACATGGATGTTTTTTCGCTCCGAGATTCAGTTATCAACGAATATAGAGATTTTGCTAGATCTTTTACTAAGATTTTTGCCAAAGATATTAAGGAACAGGTTGAGGCAATCTATGAGCAAGAAAAGTTTTGGCCCGAACCCCTGATTCAGATAAATGCAAACTATAAAAAAACCACATCCATCGAAGAGTTGGTTTCTCAAAAAGTTTTACATCCCATGTGTGGGAAAATATTTGTCGTAGATGGAAAACCATTGTCGCTTTATAAGCACCAAGAAGAGGCTATAGCACTTGCTGCACAAAATGAAAGCTTCGTTGTCACTACAGGAACAGGCTCAGGTAAGTCTCTTTGTTTTTTTATCCCTATTGTCAATGCGATCTTAAAGGAGAAGGAGTTAGATAAAACAAAAAAAACAAGGGCTATTATCATTTATCCAATGAATGCACTAGCGAATAGTCAGCTTGAAGAAATAAATAAGTTTCTCGAAAACGAAGGGGTTGATTCAAAGATAAGGGTTGCCCGTTACACCGGTCAGGAAGACGAAGAAAAGCGCTCAGGCTGTGGCTGATAATCCACCAGATATTTTGCTCACAAACTTTATGATGCTCGAACTCCTAATGACGAGGCAAAGTGAACTCGATCGTGCTGTTATCGCCAATTGCCAGGGGCTTAGATTCCTTGCTCTTGATGAATTACATACCTATCGAGGTAGACAAGGTGCGGATGTCGCTTTGCTTGTCCGTCGTGTCCGTGAGCGATTAGCTCCTGATACACTTCAGTGTATTGGTACATCTGCTACAATGGTTAGTGAAGGGACAAAAGACATCAAAGAAACAAGTGGTCGCAAAAACGGCTTCTAAGCTTTTTGCAGTTTCGATTCATGAAAGTAGCGTCATAGAAGAGACGCTTACTTCGTACTACAAATTCGCACCTAAACGCTGAATCTGTTGTGCCATTGCTCGGTGCTGCAATTGATCAAGGAATTCCACCAAATATTTCAGATGCAGAACTTGCTAAAAATCCTCTTGCAATTTGGGTAGAAACTAATCTTGGCATGAAGGCAGAGTCTGATGGTACTTGGGTTAGAGCTAGGCCTTTAACTCTTGCCGAAGCGGCCAATGATTTGGCTTTCCAATCAAATAGATCAAAAGAAAAATGCGCGACCATTTTAAAAAATTTACTATTGATCGCAAATGCACCTGAAAAATCTCGTACTGGGACAGGAAGCGAAAAGAGTTTTTTTGCCTTTAAACTTCATCAGTTCATTTCGGGTGCGGGAAATGCTTTCTCAACACTTGAGGCTATTGGCAAACGTAAAGTGACTGTTGAAGCACAACTCTTTTTGCCGGGAACAAAAGATGCTCGGTTATATTCGACTCATTTTTGTCGTGAATGTGGCCAAGAATATCATCCCGTTCGAAAAATTGAGAAAAATGGTGTTGAGACTTTTCTTGCTCGGGATATTGATGAAGTTGCTCTAGTCAAGTGACGATGTTCAATCTCATGATGAAGAATCGAAGCAGGAACAATTTGGCTTTATAACCTTGAAGCCTACAGATCCTGAATTTTGAGTTTAATGATTCATTAGAAAATTATCCTGAGCATTGGCTTGAGCAAGATAAACATGGCATTGAAAGACTTAAAAAACATATCGCAATCGGTGTCCTCAGTCGATTTGCTGTGGCATCAAATGGAATAGTTGGCACAGGTGAAACAGTTTGGTTTATTACTGGAAAATTTAAATTTTGTCTCAGATGTAATCTGTCTCGTCAGGATCCGCAAAAGATCGGACCCGTCTTGCTTCACTATCTTCTGAAGGACGAAGTTCAGCAACAACCATTTTGGTAAATAGCGTATTAAGGTGGATGCATGGCAAAAATTCGGGGCTTGAACAGTATAAACGCAAAATTCTTGGATTTTCGGATAATAGACAAGATGCAGCTCTTCAAGCAGGGCACTTTAATGACTTTGTTTATGTAAGTTTAATAAGGGCTGGTTTTTTAGGGGCCCTTGATTCTGTTGGCGCTAGTGGTCTCGGCAGTGAAGAATTAGGACTTTCACAGCAAAAGGCTCTTGGCTTTGATCGAAAAGAACCAGAAATAAAAGCTGAATGGCTCTTAGAGCCCAGTTTGAAAGGGTTTAATTTTCAAGAAGCTGAAAAGACTTTAAGAGAAGTTCTGTCTTATCGAGTTTGGCTTGACCTACGACGTGGGTGGCGTTATACCAATCCAAATCTCGAACAATTAGGACTTCTTAAAGTAAAGTATCAAGGTCTAAAAGAACTTGCTTCAGATGAAGAACTGTATCAAAATGCTCCGGATATTTTAAGAAATGCATCCCCTGCAATTAGAGAAAAAGTTTTTATAAAATTATTCGATTATCTTCGTAGGGGCATGGCAATACGAAGTCACGTTCTAGACACTGTTGAACAAGTTTCGGACCGTTCGCACAGACACTTGAAATCACCTTGGGGATTTAGCATTGAGGAACAGCCAAAGCGCGCTCGGTGGCTTATGCTAAATCCGCCAGTAAGACGCGAAAACTCTCTTAATGATGAAGATGACAATTATACGCGGTGGTATCACAAGTGGTTTGGGGCGAATCAAGAGGCATGCATAGCATTTCTAGTTACGGATGTTAAATTACTGTATCCGTTGCTACGAAGAGCTTTCCAATTATCCCGTTCATTGCCAAACGAACCACTCAAGGAATTTAAAAAGACAACAAGTGAGCTACCACGATCAACAGAGGCCGAACGTCTGATTATTCAAAGAGTTGGACAAGATATCTTTAGGGGTTGTCTGCTGGATTACTGGGATGGCAAGTGTGCAGTAACGGGATTATCAATTACCGCACTACTAAAGGCGAGTCATATAAAGCCTTGGAAGGACTGCGACACTGATGCCGAAAGGCTTGACGTCTTTAATGGGCTATTACTTGCGCCTCATCTCGATGCTGCATTTGATAAGGGCTACATTACCTTTGAGGATAATGGATCAATAACTGTGTCTTCCTTCTTGGATGATCTCGCTCTTAAAGCATTAGGAATAGAAAAAACAGTCAAAATAAAAGGCTTAACAGCGGCTCACGGGAAATATTTAAAATGGCATCGTGAAAAACAGTTTTATGAAATTTAAATTTTTGTAAATGTATCAGCCATAATTATCTAAAATTCACGCTCCGTTGCCCTTTCCGCCCATTCGATTTGGCCAAGCAATATATCAATATATTTTTCTAAAAACTGCCTAACTCTCAATGAAGTTTCTTCTTTCAACCATTGAGCAGCAATTTCATATTTTGATTGGTATAGGTTTTTTAAATTTCCGCACCAATCGCCCGAGAGATAGTTACTAATAAGGGCTAATTGAAATTCTTCTTCTTCTCCATACCGGTTTAGTAATTCTCTACCCAAAGAACCTCCATTAGAACAAGACAGGTTGTGGGGTATAAGTCTAGCTATGAAGGAAGCTCTAGGACATGGTTTTTCTGCAACCCATCTAAGTATAATAGGTTCTGGAAATACATTTATGTTAATAGAAGAAAAATTCATTCTGAGAGCATGTTGTGTTTGAGTTGTATCATTGTCGGCATCGAACTTTGCTGAAAGTGCCTCCCAACATCTTTTAGGATCATCTTTTATTTGGTTTAAAATTATTTCATGAAGAGCGTTATGATGACTCATTAGATGCTTGGTATTGAATAATCTATCGACTAAATGTTTAAAGAGATCGGAAGGGTAAAATTTATGCTTGATCATATAAATAATTAATTCACTGCAAGAGTGATCACTTATATCGGTACACTTTTCAGACCGAAGGTAATCCGAAATCAGGTCTAGTGCGAATTCTGCAGGGAATTCCGTCTTAGGATTACAAAATGTTTTTTCAATAAGGTAGAAAGCGCATTCATATTGAGAGTGGTTCTGTAAATGCTTTATCAGTGAAATAATGTTTACGTGGTCCATTTTGCGGATTTCTTTCATGTGAGAGATATTTAAAAGACAATTGATTTGTAGTTCCATTAATTCAAAATTATTTAGTAGAGACTCTAAAACGATATTTGTAATTCCTGATTCGTTAATTACCAATCCTATTATAGGTATAAAATTTTTGTTTTTTACTAAGGGAAGAACCAACTGCTCCCACTCATTCTTGCTTGATTCAAAAACAGATTTTAAATAGCCACCAATACAATAATGGGTTGTATGGTTATTTAATTCGTAAGCCTTTAAAATTTCCTCAAAGAATTTTCGGTTTATATCTTGCTTCCCAATTTCATAAAAAAACCTTGCAATCATGAAATTTTGTCCAATTACAAGTTTTGGTAATACTTGAATAAGAGAAGTAGGGTTCTGAATTAGCCTTTCTACAAGGTATTTGATGATTGTTTCGATATCTTCGTCCGAAGCAAATTCGTTATAGTTGCTGTAAAGAACATAACGCTCTATCTCTTCGTGAAGCGACTCGCCAGTCAACTTCTTGTCTAAGCGGTCTAATGCTTCAATTGTATTGCTTGAAACTCTGTCTGATCTGTAATTTTTAGTTGAGACGATAATGTCAACAAGTTGACCTCGGTCTGTAAATTCAACTGTAATCAACTCATAAAGCGTTTCCAAAATCAACTCGTTCATCCAATCATAAAGTAAAAGATATTCGGCTGAGTCGATCAAAGTCGAGATAATTATCTTTTGCTTCAAAGGATCAAAAGAATTTCTGCTCGATGCGAGAAATTTCCAATAAGATTTCAATGAGTTTTGAAAGTCTGCTTCTGTGTTAGGCGTCCATAATGCAATGGTTTCATTAAGTCCTTGATATTCTGGTCCTATTATACGAAATCCAGAATGGATAGGATGGGATAGTGCTTTTTGAAAGGCTTTAATAGAGATTTCGAAATCATCCTGTAAAGGTGAGTATAGCAACTCTTTTAAAACATCGAGGCGTTCAGCTGGTGGCGCTGATGTTGGAGCAACCAAACCAGGGGCTAAGCTGAAAAGACCGATGAATGTTCCAAGTGAGTTGTTTGAGTGCGTAGAATTTTCTGATTTCGCAAGCTTTAGAAGAAGCTTTGAAGATTCGTGAAAATGTTTCGAATGATGCGCGATCTTTCCAAGTGCGAAAACTAAATTTTGTCGTCCAAATTTAAAGGATTTAAACTGCTCTGGGCTCCAGCTGTCAAAAACCAACTTAAGGAAATGGAGAACAGCTCCAGGATCAGCTTCAGCGAGTTCAGAGATTAGAGCTGTTCCTTTTGTTGAAGTAAGAAAATTATTGGAATGGTGAATAGCTTTTTGATTCAAATATACACGGAATTTTGATATGGCTCTTTTGGTGAGATGTGCATATGAGATCATATCGATAAACCAATCTTGGAGTCTATCTGGACAGCTATCGGATAGAATCCATTCTAGAGAAAAACCATCCCCGTGGAATTCCCAAAACTCCTGCCAAAGTTGAATGTGCATTATTTTCGGGGTAATAAAAAATGTATTTACTCCTTTTAGGAAACCTTTGTGCTGAAGCTTTTTTATTATCGATTGAATTTGCCCTCGCTTCATTCCTGAATTGTCCTCAATTAGTTTGTAGACGAAAGAAGATTCTTCATGATAATCGGGTCCAAAGCCAAATTTATTAAACAGCGCAAGGTGTCGAATTACTATTAACTCATCTTCAGAAAGAAAGCTGTGCCTTCCTTTGCCTGCTGATAAAAGGCTGGAAGGGTTGATTTTTAAATTCTTGCCGAGTGTGTAAGCATAGCTGGGCGAGCCAGAGCAGAGTTCTCCCCACCGTCTGGTATCAGATCTATTACCCGTCTGGTGTTCGATGATGGAGATGATTGTGTCGATATTTAATGGAGAACACTCAATCACAGACTCCGATGCGTCGTTGGATTCGCATTTTTCTGTCTGCAGCGTGACAAGCTTGCATCGATTGGAGCGATTTTGAAGGGTGTTCCAAACTTGTTTGCTTATTTGGAGAGGACAATTGTCAAGGATTAGTACAAGAGTGTAGCCATTATCTATTCTAAGAAGGTGGTTATAGAGCTTGCTGTTCAGAAAGGCTTCTGAATTTTCGACATAAATGGCCATAGGAGCAATCATGTCGTTCTTTACAGCTTCAAGGATCGTTCTAGTTTTACCTATACCAGGGTCTCCTGTTATAATTAGATGAACACGCTCATTTTTAAGAAGAATCTTTCTTATTTCTTCTATTGCATATTTTTGTTTTGCATCTTCGAAATACTTTAGAGACATGTCATGGTTTGCGGACCAACTTTTAGTGCATTGAAATTCCAGATCAAGCCCACCATTTAGTTGTAGAGCCAGTGAAGGATATGGAGAAAGCAGACTGATCAATTGATCCTGCCCCCAAACATCGACATGAATTTCAGGAAAACCGCATTTTTCCAAAGTTTCTTTAAGAAGACCTTTTGATTTTAATACTTGTTGCGAAGTCATATGCAGACCAGTGAAAACAGCGATATACAAGCCGTTTTCTTCAATGCAGCGAACAACTTCATCGCCTGGTTGAGAATGCCCTGTTTCTGTCTCTTTTAATTCTAAAAGTTTTGTTTTAACCCAGTTCTCATTCCAAGGTTTGCAAGTTTTTCCCGACTTGATTTGAAAGCAGACAATTTTTTTGTTTCCGGCCCAATCTGGGCATTCGTTAGAAAATTCTATTCGACAGTCTACTCCGCCATCCGCAATTTGTTCCGGTGATATTTGTATTGATGTTACGGAGACATTGGTGCGCCTAGCTTCGCATGCAAGAAGTTCCCTAAAAAAATGAATAGAAGAGTCGGGGTTAAGTTTGGATAGGTCATCTGAAGTTACAGTAGCAAGAGCAGTGGTTGGCAGAAGCTTAGATGTTGCAGCGCATTGCATTTCACGTATTTTTTTGGCAGCAGCCCCTTTACATGCTCTTTCGCTAGACTCCCATCTTGCGACCGTTAGTTGCTTAACGCCAAGCTTGTCGGCGAATTGCTTTTGTGTCATCTCAAGTGAGTTTCTTAGGTTTTTGATTTCCTCGGGCGGTACTTCCCCGGGTTGGATATCTGATGGCATTTTTAGATCCTTGCTGTGTTTTATCTTAAAATATCCAAAGGATATAAATTAGTCAAAGGAAACTTGCAAAAAAAGTTTTTATATGCAAAATAACAAAAAAGCAAGAGAAGGTTTAATCAACACTCCCTTTATTGCTTGAATTTAACGGTAAAATAATCAACTATAAATATAAGGCTCATGGCACATGGCTAAGCCCCTAGAAGAAAAACAATACTTACAATATTTGAAAATCGTCGGTTGGAGCTGTAAAAAGGGCGGTATAGATTACAGCCTTTGCGATGAAAACGGGAAATATCTACGCACCATAAAGATACTTCATGGCAAAGGAAGAAAACGGGAGGTAGCCGCCTCAAGTATACGTCAAACCAAACGAGAATTTAAAGAAAGAGGGTGGCAATGGCCTCCAGAAAGGCAATCAAAGAACATTTAAACATAGCCCTTAAGGAAATCGGGATAATCAAACCCAGATTTGATAAGGGAGTGAATGAGTGGATTTTCAGCCACCCTAATTACCCTGTCGAATATGGCGGAGAAACTCCCGAAGAAGTTATCAAAAACTATCCAAAGTATCTTGCTGAGTTTATCAAACACCGATTAAATTATAATCTAAGTCTTCTCACAGAAAAGAAAACCAAAGGGCATGGAGGAAAAAGATCCGGCGCTGGCAGACCCAAAGGGTCAGCTAAGGAAACCAAACAGCGCATCAGCCTTCCGATCGACCTTGCTATATGGTTCAAAAATAATCCCCAAGCGATTGAACTGGTTCGCAAACTAATGCATAAAACAACGAACCCAATAAAACTACAGTAGGGCGGGAAAATCCAAGACTTACCTTACTTTCCTTAACTTAATTCTTGAGGATAATTTTTGATTTTTTGACGCTTCCTGAAACTCATATACGAATGGTGTAGCCAATCTATATGGTATAGCCAATCTATTTTGGACATTTTGTTTGTAAGGCAATCTCATGAAATTTGAGTCAGATTAGCAAGATTTAACACCTATTTCTGTAATATAAGTACCCACTTGACTATTTTGGGTACCTGTGTTACATATAGAATATGAGCTCACTCAAAATACGATGCTATAATCCAAATTTTTATAGAAACGCCAGTGTTCACGGCTGCTGAAGCTAGAGCTGCTGGTATTCCCTCCCGAATGCTCGCGCATTTTTGCAAAAAAGGTGTAATCGAACGAGTAACTCGTGGCGTTTACAAAGGTTCTCAAGCAAAGATAGAAATCGATTTTCAATGGGAAGATCTTGCTTTAATGGCAATGAGTATACCCAATGGGGTAATCTGCTTGATCTCAGCGCTCTGTTATTACGGTCTTACTGATCAAATAATGAGGCAGTTTTGGATTGCAATTCCTCATGCATCAAAAAGTCCTCAAAGACCTAAAACGCGAATCATTCGCATGCGAAACATTGAACTTGGGCAAACAGAAATTCAATTAGGAACAGCCCATCTTAAAATTTTTGATAAAGAAAGAACTGTGGTCGATTCCTTTCGGTATTTAAGCAAAGAAATAGCCATTAAGGCATTACAGGCTTACCTTCGTCAAACTGGTTCTGCTAAACCCGATCTTAATAAGCTTCTGAAATATGCTAAGACGCTTCGAGTCGATATTCACCCCTTCATTATGGCACTCACAACATGAGCAATTCTTTAAAACAATCCATGAAACAACGTCTTCAAGTCGGTTGCGAAGGAACGCGATCTTACTTTTGATGAAATTTGGCATAACTTGATTTTAGAACGGTTCTTAGCCCGTCTCTGTCAATCTAAGTATAAGGGCAACTTCATTCTTAAAGGAGGATCTCTTCTTGCTCGATACATTCCCATAGGACGTGAAACAAAGGATTTAGATTTCTTGGTTGATAAACTGCAAAATACAGAAGAGTTCTTGAGTAAAGCCTTCGATCACATTTGTAGCGTTCACCTCGAAGATGGATTTGAATTTGAAAAAGTAAAAATCGGCAAACTTGCACATCCCCACATGGACTATACAGGTATTGAGGTTCTGCTTTTAGCAAAGCTAGGTGGACCACAAACTTATATTCAGATTGATCTAGGTTTTGGGGATATAGTGGAGGCTATTGACTATTCGATGGATTTAACATCAACATCGAAAGGCCCTCTTTTTGAAAGTAAAATTCAAGTTCGCTCGTATCCCAAAGAATTTATTTTTGCAGAGAAGCTCGAGACTGTAGTTCATCGCGGTATGGGTAACACCAGAATGAAAGATTTCCATGATCTCCACTCTCTCATCTCTTTAGAGAAATGCTTGGATCCCGATTACACTGACAAGGTCGTGACGACAGTGTTTAACCATAGACAAACCCATCTGAAATTACCCCTAAAGCATGATGTTGAATTTATAGAGATGATACAACCATTATGGCGCGAATATCAAAAAGATCTTCCAACCAATCAAGTCGCGAATAAACCTCCAGAATTAATTCAAGATGTGATTTCTTTCATTAATTCTTGGTTAAAGAATAATACGCAACTATGCACTTCTGAATAAAGAGATCGATTATGAAAAAATGGTTTATCGCGGATACTCACTTCTCACACACCAATATCATAAGATACGCAAGTCGTCCTTATGCAACTGTTGAAGAGATGAATAGAAGCCTCATTGATAATTGGAATCAAAGTGTAGGTAAAGAAGATCAAGTCTTCTTTCTTGGAGATTTCGGACTGGGAGATGTCGATCACCTTCACTCTATTTGCTCACAACTCAATGGTCAAAAAATTTGTATTCGTGGCAATCACGATCGAAATGCAAGCTGGATGACTCGAGTCGGATTCAATGTTGTTTTGGAATCAGCCTTTTTGAAAATAGGCCGTCATCTTGTTGAGCTTATTCATATTCCCTCTGAGCAAACCCCAGCTCATTTTCAATTGCATGGTCATGTCCATGATAAAAGACCTAGAAAGATCATATCCAATCAACTCAATCTATGTGTTGAGGTTTGGGATTACAAACCTGTCGCTGAAAAAACTATTCTTAGTCTTTTGGATAAAGCATCTAAAAATGAAATCAGTTGTGAAGCGCCTAAAGGCGATCTTTTGAGTTAAGTAAATCACCAAATCAAGAATTCAGGATTTGGTGATGTATTTTTTCACGATCGAACACATCACCAAATACAAATTCTTTAGTTCATCCCATAGGATGATAAAAATGTCGACATTTTTGCTTTTCTGTCGACATTTTTATCATTGAGAGCCATCTCTAACTGTTCACTCAAACGCACTGTTCAACATAAATTGAACAGCCAAGATTCAGTCAAAATCCGTGGACCACTGGTGGACCAAATAGGGACAGCAAGCCACATCAAACGACCTCAAATTGGCATGGACGAAAAGGGCTTTTTCGCTGTATAGTGGTTGCTGTCAGCTACTGTAATTTGCGGTAGTTTAAGGAGAGGGGACGGACTCATAACCCGCTGGTCCTTGGTTCAAGTCCAAGTTGCCCCACTTTTTCATTTCTTGCTTTCACATATGCATAAACTGTATTTTCCCTTCGCCTAACTCCATTCCCACAACAAAAAATAGTATTATGTCAGAACTTTTGTCAGGAATCTACTCCTTTCGCATATTTTGCTGCTAGCCCTGCTCGATATAGCTCGATTCCTGCTGGAACTAATTGAAAGAGATCCTTTATTGTGGTATGATTCTTCTTCAAGTATCGGAGGAAAAATGAAACGCTTTGCATATTTTTTTGTTTTACTATTAGTGGCTTCAGTACCCGCGTTTGGAGAAACGCTTAAGAACTTGCCTATGCCCACAGGTCCGTATCAAGTCGGAATAGCTAAATATGATTTAATAGATCCATCGCGAAAGGAAATCGAATATCCCAAAGGGAGGCTAATTCCTATACAAATTTATTTTCCAATGCGAACAGGACCTCACACTCTCCATCACAAGATATTTGAAGAACGGACTCCTGGAAAATGGCCTCCGCTAGACGTAGAAGTTTATGGTCAAAAAGCAAATCTAACAGCTTTAGCTACTGATTCAAAACACTCTGTAATCCTCCTCAATCAAGGAGACACTGTTGCAATGACAGATTATGCTTATATCGCAGAAGATTTGGCTTCTCACGGCTATGTAGTGGTAACAATTCAACATCAATTAAAAACCGATCCAGATGAACCTAAATTTTGGAAAGAGCGCAGCATATCAAAATATGGAAGAGTCATTGATAACATGCTCTACGTATTTGAATGGTTACAAGAAAAGCAAGTGCCACTTTTCGATAATACGCTTGATCTTAAAAAAGTGGGGCTCATAGGGCATTCAATGGGTGGTAATGCATTACTTCTCTTTACAAACCGAGCCTCTAACATATTCAAAAAGAAGCAAATGGATTCTTTACTACCTCATACAGATGGCACAACTGCTAGAGAAGCTATTATAGTGCTAGATACCGGAGGATTTCCTTATCCAAACCATAATCAATATCCCTTGTTTCTACTCTTATCGGAAGAGAAAGAGGATTATCAAAGAAAATCAGGAGCATATGAGGACATGGTATCAATAGGACATAAAGTTAAATACTATAAGGGATCCAAGCATATCAGCTTTATGGACCATGGTTATATTGATCCTCAAAATCCTGTAAATCCCAATGAGCATTATTTTAATGGTACTCTAGAAGAAAGAAAAGCCTTTTTTGACCAAGTAAGAAACGATATTAGGGAATTTCTCAATAAAAATGGTATGTCTGGGGACGGTTCTTGCGTAAATGCATAACTTAATCGGATTAAAAGTTATACAGTTACGCAAGAAGCGTTCCCAGACATAAAGCAAATACTGCTTGTTTGAGGCAAGGATCAGTTTACAAAAAAGGGGTCAGGCATGACATTCGGACATTTTTAAAAATTCAAATGTCCCAATGTCACGCCTGACCCCTTTCCATATTTCCTGTATAGTTTACATTGTAACAAGAAAAACATATGTTGTAAACTGATCATTTCTTGAGTGATCATTTCTTGAGAGATTTTCATCGTTTTTTTCGTGGACCATTTGTGGACCACTGATCTACAAAAAAAAGCGATAAATCACAACACTTCACAGTAGATGAAAAAGGGCTCTTTCCGCTATGATATTGAGCATTAGACATCTCAAAACCGAGATTTTTTTAAGTTTGGGTATGAGCTAAAACGAATTATTTAAAATTGAAAGAAGGAAGCTATTAGATGACATCAAAAAAAATTATAATTCGCGAATATAAAGCAGAAGATGCTCAGGATCTGGCAAATATTTACTATAATACTATTCATAAATTCAATATTCAAGATTATACTCAAGAACAAGTTAACGTTTGGGCTCCTGAAAGTAGTCTTGAGGCCACCGGCTGGGCAAAGAAATTTGAACGCACCAAGCCTTTTGTTGCGACTTTGGATAATACAATAGTTGGGTTTGCTGAATTTGAACCAGATGGACATATTGATTGTTTTTACTGCCATCACCAATGGATTGGCTATGGAATAGGGTCTGCTTTAATGAAGGCCATCTATGAAAAAGCAAAACAAAAAAAGATTCTCCGGATTTTTGCGGAAGTTAGCATTACAGCGCGCCCTTTCTTTGAAAAACAAGGCTTTATTACAACCAAAGAACAAACCGTTGTACTAGAAGGTGTGAAGCTGACCAACTATAAAATGGAAAAAAATTTCAATTCGGAGATTTCAAATCATGAATTTAATTAAATATTTTTTGACTTCTATTATTTTCATAAATGCTTTTCTGGGTTCTGAGGAAATTGCGGTTCCTAATAATGTATTAAAAGTTATTAATCAATATTTTGAAGATACTCCTGAACTTGATATTAGGATAACTCCTCTTATTGGAGGGCATAGTTCACTTAATTTTTATGTAGAACTTCCATCAAACCATTATGTGCTACGATTTAATGAAAGAGCTTCTGTCGAACGATTTCAGTGCGAATTATTTGCTATGCAAGAAGCTTCGAAAGCAGGCATTTCACCTTTTGTTTTTGAAAGCTTCCCGAATGAAAAAATGGTTCTTATGGAATATATTGATGGAAACACCTTGACTATTGAGCAATCGAATCAAGTGGAAATTTGTAATAGAATTGCTAAAGTCCTGCAAAAAGCTCATTCTATAAAAGAGAATCCTCATCATAGCGCTTCAAGAAATAAAATTATGGAAACGTTCTATGCTCAACTTTCAACATTCTCAGAAATTTTAGAAGAGACTAGCCAAGCAATAAAAATCATTCGGAAAGGTCATGATATTCTAAAGAATATGTCTTCATCTTACTCAGTTAACACACACAACGACTTAAACCCAGGAAATATTTTGGTAGCAGAAGATAGGGTGGTTTTTATCGATTGGGAGGGAACCAATTGGGAAGATCCATTTTATGATTTAAGCTACTTTTCTATTTTCCATGATTATGATTCTAAGAGGGAGTTAAACTTGCTGGAAAGTTATCTTGATAAAAAGCCTAGCTTAGAAGAGTTGCAAAGATATTATCTTACTAAAAAAATTAATTTCGCCAGAATTTCTTTGTCCTGCTATTTTATAGCTTTTATACAAAATAAGCCGAATATTGACAATGAAATCCAATTAAAAAATTGGAAATACTATGTAAGAGCATTTGCAAATAAATCTTATGATGAGTTGCCTATTTCTCAACTTTTTTACAACTTAGCAAGGGCTGCTTTTTTAGAAGCAAAGTCTATTAACTATGAGGAACTATCAGATAAAACATTTGAGAGTAACAAGAATGAACATTTTTAATATCTCGGGCCGGTTCCTGCGCAACTGCATAACTCTGAATCGTATTAAAAGTTATGCGGTTGCGCAGGAACCGACCCCAGACATCGCTTGGCCAATTCCTTGAGCGGCTCCTGTGACTAAGGCCCTCGTCCTTCGTGTGTCCGAATTGAAGTTTTCATCTGTAAGGCCTCTCGTTTTTGTTTTGGCATAGTGCTTCAAACAATACAACGAGATCAAAACTTTAGAAAGAAAAAAGTTATACAGATATGCAGAACTTACCTAAAATCTTGCTGAAAACTTCGCGTAATGATAAATGTGGTTTGAAAAGGAATTTCAAAATGAATTAAAGACTAATCATAGTGGCAGTCATTCATGAAAGCGCTATCTACCACAGTAACCCGGGAATTTATAGGCCACCGCATCCAAGTTGATACCAACCTATCGTTCGATGACGTTCGAGGTCGCTTGGGAGATTTATTGGGTCATACGTCAATTCCGGAAATCAACGCTATCGCAGAGTCAGCTAAAAGCTCAACGGATTATAGCCACGAAATTGAAAAACGCTTTGTCGGCAAAAGCGGATTCATGCTTTTCGCAGAGATTAATCATGGTCCCTGGATCGGAATCTTTGGCATTCATCGCAAAGTCCTACGTTTAATTTTAGGAAATCCGCTGATCGCTATTACCATGATCCGTCATGACATAAATGCAGGGCTTTTCGTGCCGGTGGAAATCCTACTTGTTGATCATTTTAATGGCGAGGGGGCTAGTCTTATTTATGTGCGCCCATCATCTTTGATTGTCATCGATAATAATCCTGATTTGCTCGCTGCAGCAAAAGCGCTGGACGATAAACTTGAGGCTCTGATCATCCAAGCAATCAACTCCTGATTAACAGGTGAGCTTACTATGGGTGACGCGTTATTAGCTATTCAAGAATATTCGCACGTGTTCTAGAAAAATTTCGGCATATTGAGATTGGGCACCGTGACTCGCATCCGGATACATAATTAACTGAGCATTGGGTATATGTTGGGCTAACAAAAAAGCGTTGATTGGCATCACAACGACATCCTTAGTTCCGTGCACAACTAATGTCGGGTGCTGAATCTTGGGTAACATTGCGAAGCGGTCAGTTGCAGGGATTTTACCCCATTCACGAATGGCAGTTAATTCAGCGATTCCCCCTTCCTTTGATACAGGTTCATCGCGATCTTTAGTGCGAAGTTTAACACGTTTAATATAGGCGCGTCCTGCTGTGACGCCTTGCTCGCTAGATGTGAAGAAGGCGGCCATCAGAAGTTTCTCGGGATCTTCTATTTCGTCAACCGAAAGTTCATTGAAGGTCATGCCTTCTCCTCCGCGCGGACCGGTGCCCATCAAAATAATCCGGTTTAACAACTCTGGGTGCTCCGCGGACAATTGCTGAACAACCATTCCACCAAGAGAGAATCCTACGACATTGATTCTATTCAAATCGAGTGCTTGGCAAAAAGCTAAGGTATATTTCGCTAGACCTTCCACCGTGGACGGAGTTTTACCTGACGAGCTTCCGACACCAGGATAGTCGAAGATAATCACATCATGTTCTACAGCAAGTCCATTGGTAATCTTCGGATCCCAGTCGTCCATATTTGCGGAAAAGTAATTGAGGAGCAATAACGGTATCCCTCCGCGTTTCCCAAAGCGTCTGTAAGCGAGCTGAATATCTCTAACATTAATAAATTGAGTAGGAGCTGTTTCTTGACTGTAGTGAGACATACATTCTCCTAAGATTTAGTTGATATTTATATGCCTTTTTTCTATTTATTAAATTTACTAGGGCCTAAATGGCTTGATTCGACCACAAGTAAGGAGGGTATAATGACAGCAGTACATGAAAAATCATTAGCCGTCAACTCCAAGAGATTGGCAGGCAAAAGAGCTTTGGTTACGGGCGGATCACGGGGTATCGGAGCTGCTATTGCTCTACGATTGGCTTCAGAGGGTGCTACGGTCGTCATCAGTTATGCAAACAACAAGAAGGCTGCTGATACAGTCGTCGCACGCATTGAAGGGCTTGGCTCAAAAGCTATTGCAGTTAAAGCTAACGTTTCCTCCAAGCAAGATACGGAGGCGCTTATCGCCGAGATTAAGAAGCTCGGCAAAATCGACATTCTCGTAAACAATGCAGCAATCTTTCTTGGCGGACCATTAGAGGAAGCAAATCTCGATCAATTTGATCAATTATTCAGCACAAATGTTAGGGGTGTAGTTGCCACCACTTTGGCGGCACTTCCTTATATCAATGATGGTGGTCGCATCATCAATATTTCGTCAGGCGCAGCCAGAGCAAGCATCGCCAATTTCAGCTTCTATTCGGCAACGAAAGCCGCACTCGAAGCCTTAACTCGTTGCTGGGCTCAAGAATTAGGTAAACGCCAAATCACAGTGAATGCAATTGCTCCAGGAACTACACAGACCGACATGTTAGAACAAGGATTGCCGGGGGAAGCCAAACAAGCATTCATCGATAAAACTGCTTTGGGGCGTGTGGGTCAACCAGCTGACATTGCTGATGCAGTGGCATTTTTAGCTTCGGCTGATTCACGCTGGATTACTGGTAAGACAATCGATTGTGACGGTGGCTTGACATTCTAAGCAACTCCAAACGCTCCGCGAAAACTCAATATTCACCCGAATTTTCTCCGACCTTTCAAAAACTAGTTTCTGGCCGCGTGAATCTAAAAACACTCTTGATATGTAAAATGTCTATTGCTAGGGTCGAATAAAGCTAACAGGAGAATTAATATGGCCAAGTTGATCTAAAAAAGGGGTCAGAAAAGGGGTCAGAAAAGGGGTCAGAAAAGGGGTCAGGCATGACATTCGGACATTTTTAAAAATTCAAATGTCCCAATGTCACGCCTGACCCCTTTCCCGTAGTTAAGTTTCATAATCTCTCCCTTGAAGACTTAGCTCAAAATTGAAAAAACAGATCTGGCATATGTCAGACCTGTCTTCCTTTTTCATTCTATCACTAGAACAACTTTTCCTTTTTGCTCTTTATTTTCTACAAGTCTGTGAGCTAAGGAGACCTGTTTCCAATTGAATATTTCTTTGTGAATTAAAGGTTTAATCTTTCCTAGCTCAACAAGTTTTTTGATTTCAAAAAGGATTTTTCCATAATGGTCTCGTCCAATACCTGTTATCAAAGGGATCAGCATCAACACCGAGTGCAAACTGAGCCCCTTGGAATACATGAGTGTAAGATCATGATTTCCGCCAGTAGCAATGCAAGCCACAGATCCATTTAACCTTGCTGCTTGGAAGGATTTTTCCAAATTATTGCCTCCAACCGTATCGAAGATAAAGTCAAACCCTCTATTTGCGGTAAAGGTCTCCACATATTCAGTAAGAGATATGCTTTTGTAGTTTATCGTATAATCTGCGCCAAATTTTTTGGATAATTCAGCATCGCTATCATTAGAAACTGTCGTATGTACGATGGCTCCAAAATGTTTACCCAATTGTGCGGCCATATGTCCTACCCCGCCAAGACCCCCATGAATGAGCAGGGTTTGGCCAGAGGATATCTTTAATTTATCAAGCAACGCCTCCCAAGCAGTAATAGAGACTAGCGGCAAAGAGGCTGCCTCTGCAAAGGATAAGTTAGTGGGCATAAGCGCCACCAAATGGGCATCAACAAGCAGATATTGAGCTAGTGCACCACCAATGGTGCCCTTAATGCCGCCTCCGACACCATATACAAAGTCGCCAACCTTAAAGCCTATCACATCGGAAGGAACCTCTGCCACTATGCCTGCAAAGTCAACATGCAAGATCGCGGGGTAATCTGGAGAAAATGGCAGTTGTTTTCCTCGAACCTTGGTGTCAATTGGATTGACGCTTGTAGCACGAACTTCGATTAAAAGATGATGAGAGCGTAATTGGGGTTTATCTACCTCTTTAAACTCAAAATTCTCAGCGGGCCCAGGCTCGCTAATAATCATAGCATTCATTTTCATCTACATCTCCTGATGTTATAAAATTATAGTGTTTTTTGTTTGCACGTCATTTGCATTTTCGCATCTAGAATAGATTTTCCTTGAAAAAGGTCGCCTAACCTTTTGGATCGTATTGATATAGCAGCGCAGGGCGATGCCTCCCCCTTCGGTTTTTTTGCCACTTGCCTGGATAAAATCCATTTTTGCTACTTTCTTACGAAAGTTTCTTTTGTCGAGCGAGATTCCAAATACTTGTTCGTACAAATCCTGCAAATGAGTCAAAGTGAATTGTTTGGGTAATAGTTCAAAGGCTAAGGGCCTCGTGCGTAAAGCGACCCTTAAAGCTTCCAATGCCTTCACATAAATTTCATCATGATCAAAGGCAAGAGGAGGTAGGTTATAAGCTGGCCACCATTTTGCTTTTGCAGCATCTTCAGAAGCAATCAAGTGGCATTGGTCAGAATTGATCAATGCAAAGAGAGCTATCGTAATGGTCGGCCCCCTTGGATCACGGCCTGGCTTATTAAAAACGTGGAATTGTTCCAGATAAACATCTTCTATTCCTCTCTCTTCTTTTAATTCACGAAGTGCTGTCTCTTCTACAGTTTCATTCCCTTCCATGAATCCTCCAGGTATAGCCCACATTCCTACAAATGGATTCTTTTTTCTCTCAATCAATGCGACCTTTAATTCTCCCTCAGTATAGCCAAAGATCACGCTATCGACAGAAATTGGATAATGCGCTTTATTCTCTAATTCGTACATTTCTGCTCGCTTGTCAAATGTTAGTGTTTATTATAACTAAAAGATGTTGCAATAAATTTCAATCTTTTATATTCATAGAAATTCAATTTGAAATTCTGTACTCAGGTTTTTAATGATGGTTACTAATTTAGGGCGTGCTTTATCGGGGACGAAACAAATCCCAACCTTTGTATCAGGTTGTATAGGGATCACTCCCATCTCTTCGAAGGCCTTTTTCATTTTTTTGAAAAAGATCGGATTCTCCGATTTCAAGGCGATAAAGGCACTTTCATTAATCTGGACTTTCTCTATCTGCTTAGATGTTTTTTCAACAGGCTGGGCTTTAGATCCTTTGCTTAGTCGATGGGAGCATTTTATTTTATCGGCGTTTATTTGGTTTTTTGAATGGTTGACCTTTTCTGGAACTAGACCAGCATCCTCAAGTAAATTAAAAAGTGAACTTTCATTTGCAATAAGAAAAATGTTGGAAATTTTATTGTCTGCGATGCGTTCTTTGATAGTATGACGAATGCCTTCAGGAATATCTTGAGCCGTTTTATCGATTTCCAGAACACCAAAACCTTCATAAACGATGAATTTATCCGCTTGAGATGTCCACTCTGAGATGTCGGCGGCAACATTTTTTGGAATATTAGTTACCAATAGATTCAAAATGTCAAGAGGTTGCTGAAGCGAGGGATTATCCGCAAGGCTCTGTATGGTTTTTTTGCGCGATAATTCGAGAGTGGTGGTGTATTTATCTTCGACAAGGATTTGAGTATATGGCTCAAGCTGCCTAAGCTGTTTATCGGGATAGAGAGTCGCCTCAACAAAAATCTTAAAGTCAGGCGTCACAGTCGTTTTAACGTAGTTAAGGGTCAGAATATCTTGTGACTGCATCGTCTTGAATTTTTTTGTCAGGGTAAAGGATTTAATGAAACAAGGAAGCATTGGAGTTCTGTCATGCAGCCCATTAAGAAATTCTTCATCATATTCCAAGTTAACATACAGCATAGGGACTGCTATTGCCTCTAAAAAGTACGCGAGGTAACGCCCTTCAACCCGAGTAAAGGCATCTGAATCCTTACCATCAACCTCCTTTTCTGTAGATCCATTCTCCCATCTCCCCAAAGCTTCTGCTTTAACAGCCGTGGAATAAATTTTTTCATAAAAGCAATAGTACTTCGGTTGTTTGGCAGTTCCCTGTTTCAGGATTAAGTCAGGAGATTCTTTATGGACCCGCTCCACAAAGGAATGAAAGGAGATGGGGGTATCGATGGGAAAGGTGGACAAGATTTTAAGCAGGCTTTTACGGATGAGCGGCAGGTCCATTTTCGACGCGCCGTTAATGCCTCTGCCGGAAGTGGAAAAACGCCCTTGTGTGCCAAACAACCAAGCGTCATAGAACTCATTAGGGGTTTTAGTCAGTAAGACCTCGAGAATCTTAAATTCTTTATCAGCAGAACTGATGCGTAGATATTGCTCGATGTCGGCTGTGCAGGTTTTGATATAGTTATCGGGGAAACTGGGTTCTTGGCTGGAATGGCCAGCGTAAACACCTTTGATATCGTAGGAAACGAGCTTTAAGCTTAAAGCAAGCCAAGAGATCCAGTCTATCCAGACAACTTTTCCATCTTCCGTATCATTAAGGTATTCCGGGACATTGAGCCTTTTTTCAAGACGTTTGATATCCGTTTTGGGAATTTCATTTCCCCTATGGGAACGTTTGATTCCATAGGATTGGACATAATCAATAAATTCTAATAAGTCACGGCGGATGTTTATGAGCGTCTTCATTGGCATGTTCATGCTGAAGCCTTCGTGTGTGAATTAATAAATTTCGGGGTGAATCCTTTTTTTTTGCCATACTGGAGCAATTCCGACAGATCTTTCTGAGAAACCGCGTAACACCCCTCTCCCAGTTTAACCATGTTCTCGCTGTATTTAAAGAGCAATACGCTTTCAAGGTCGGGGCAATTCATTTTAATGACCACAAGACCCGAGTGGACGGCTATTTTCCCCACTCTCTCTTTGATAGCTTCAAAAGTCTGACGATATGCAATGGAATACGTTAATAGTTGTTTGATGAATGGGTGTGCATCCAATTCCGTAACCATCTTACCAATATACTTTGGGCAAGGAACTGCCGCGATCCCATCTCCCTCCACATTCAATAATGAAGCTCTGGCGAGAGTCAGAAACTCATCGAGGGAATAATTTTTATTGAGCTTTACCCATGCTTTCCCATTTTTTTCTTCAAGTACAAGAGGAAGTGAACGGATCTTATCCGCAGAGTATTCCAGGTGAGGAATGATATACTCAATTCCATTCTGAGATAGTTTTTCAAGGAATCCGAAATGGATGCCTGCCTTTACAAACACAGTAAGCTCATCACCAACGAAAGAGCAGTTTAGCTGTGCGCAGTGTTTTTCTAAGTCCTCTTCTCTGATTCCATGACCTGACGGAACATTTTGAAGTACATATCGCCTTGCTTGCGCCTTTTGTTTTACTCTACTTTCAGTTTCAATCCTGGTATATTTTTCCATCGTGGCGAATCCCTGCTTACACAACAACCATTTATCGAGCATAGCTTCATGGATTTCTTCCGGCGTCGGATGCAACTTGCTTTCGAGTCTTAACGCCCCTGCGACAAGGGTGAACTGTGGATGTGTAATCTCCTGAAACGGACACGGTACGGATTTCTTAAAAACATCTTGAGCAAGAATTTCGCCCATAATAGCAGCCCATTTTGAATATCGGATCGTACCGGGAATGGGGATTGTTGGCAGCCTAAGCGGAGGCAATAGCTTGGCAAATTCCGGTGGAAGATAAAGCTCATAACTTTCCCATTTAGACTTGTTGCTCCGTCGATGCTGCTCAAATGCTGCAAGAACGACGCCGTTGTTGATTAAGCGGTCTGTGAGGGTCTCAACAATCTGCTTAAGATCTTGATCCGAATAATATCCGGAACCCTTTTTAAGAAAAAAAGGGGCTAATTTTTCAGCCTCTTGAGGTTCGCCTGTGAGCTTTAAAAAATGCAATGCTGCCAAAGCTTGCTCATCGAGTTGAGAAAAAGCCGTCTGCAGTCCGGTTTCATTCATGAATCGCAACTGCACAAAGTCCGCCCAGTCCGATTTTCCACTTTGAGACGGAGGACCTTGAAATCCTCTGATCTTGCAGATTTTTTTTAACCCCGCCACAGTACATACGTTATGAATGGTTTCCTTCAGAAAGGATTCGATTGAAATTACCATGTTTTATTACTCCACACGGTCCATAATTTCATAGGCATAGCCTTGCTCCGTTAAAAAGAGTTGGCGATTGCGTGCGAACTCCACTTCTGTGGTATCGCGTGAGACAATTGTATAAAAGTGCGCCTGATTTTCCCCTTGTTTGGGGCGCAGGATTCTCCCCAGGCGCTGAGCCTCTTCCTGCCTTGATCCATAAGTCCCGGATACCTGTATTGCAACCTCGGCATCGGGGAGATCCAATGCAAAATTTGCAACCTTAGATACTATCAAAATAGGAAACTTGCAACAACGAAAATCGTGAAATATCGCATCCCTCTTTTTCTGCGGCGTTTTCCCATTGATCAAGGGAAGGTCCATGATCTTTGCCAAGCTTTCAAGCTGTTCAATATACTGCCCGATGATCAATGTCTGCTTGCCGCTATGGCGCTCGAGAATGGATCTGATCACGTGTAGTTTTTCGGAGTTCTCTGAAGCGATACGAAATTTAGTACGGGCATCTGCAATCGCATATTCCATTCTCTGATTCTTAGGAAGCGGGGTCCTCACTTCATAGCACACCGCCTTAGCTATCCAGCTTTGTTTTTCCAGGACTTTCCAGGGCACATCGTATTTCTTGGGGCCGATAAGGGCGAACACATCGGATTCCCGGCCATCTTCACGGACAAGTGTTGCGGTGAGGCCTAAGCGCCTTCTCGATTGAATTTCAGCGGTAATTTGAAAGATTGGGGCAGGGAGGACGTGCACCTCATCATAGACAATGAGTCCCCAATCTCTGCCCTGAAATAGCTGAAAGTGTGCAAATTCCTCTTCCTGATTCTTACGGTATGTGATGATCTGATAGGTAGAGATTGTGATAGGACGAATCTCTTTACAGTGCCCTGAGTACTCTCCGACCATCTCTTCGTCGATGTCTATTTTATCGAGGATTTCTCTTTTCCATTGCCTTACAGCACTGACGCTTGTGGTTAGAATGAGAACAGACACCTGATATTTCGCCATAACAGAAATCGCAACGACCGTTTTTCCCGCTCCGCAGGGAAGAACAATAACACCGCTTCCACCCTTTTCACCGCCGCCCGCATAGAAGATTTCAGAAGCCGTCTTTTGATAATCCCTGAGGGAAAAAGGGAGCCCGGAAGATGTTGTCGACCTCAACCGGAGAGGTAATTTCTCTCCGGAAACATAACCGATAAGGTCTTCAGCAGGCCATCCTGTTTTGATAAGTTCAATCTTCAGCTTTCCGCGAAAAGCAAGCGGAATCCGGAATGTGATATCGTCCAGGCGATCCGTGAAGTATCCTTTCAACTCTTTGTAGTGAGCCAATTCTTCAGCCAGATATTGCTGTGATGTTTGTAAGAGAAGGAATCCTTCTTCCTCACTTCGAACCAGCTTCACCTGCCCATAGCGACCGGCATAGTCTTTTATTTCGTGTAATACATGCGTGGGAACTTCATATTTCGCGTAGTTCTGAAGAGTCGCAATCATTTCCTCAGCAAGATATCCTGCTGCGGATGCATTCCAAATAGAAAGAGGAGTAATTTTATACGTGTGTATATGCTCCGGAGACTTCAAAAGCTCGGCAAATCGAACCAAATGATCCCGAACTTCCTCATAAAGAGGGGAATGCACTTCCACAAGAAGGGTCATATCGCCTTGTACGATCAAGGGATTTTGTTGTTTATTCATGTGAAAGTACCTCAACAATTTCTACAACAAATGGAGTATGGCAACGCGTCGGCTGAGCGCTTATTACTGCATCAATTGTGACAATTTTGTTTTCATAGTGTCTGGGGCCGGTTCCTGCGCAACTGCATAACTTTTAATCGTATTGTCTGGGGCCGGTTCCTGCGCAACTGCATAACTTTTAATCGTATTAAAAGTTATGCTGAGCTGCTAATCTTGTATATCGTACAAAATCCGGCAAAATCCGGCAAGAACTTTAGCATGATTTTGCCTGATTAGAAGGTTGAGGTAAATGAATATGAGTTATAAAGCGAGAGTCGGTGCACGGGCGGTGCAGCAATCTGCATATTGGACCAACAAAATTCGATAAAATCCAGTAGCATTTATGTCTGGAGTGCCCTATCATGTTACTGAAAGCGGTTGGATGGTAATGGGTAATGTGGTTGTCTCTCGCCCTCATAACCCGCTGGTCCTTGGTTCAAGTCCAAGTTGCCCCATTCTTTTCTTTTTAGCTTAACACGGTGATATTTATGGATGATTGCATAATAGAATTTGTTGATAAGCTCTCCAAAGACGTAGATGAGAAGATGCAAAAAGATCTTGTAAAATACGAAAGCAGCCATGGCATTGACGTAAATTATAAAAAATTTTCAATCGTTGCTAAGGACAACAATGGTACCCCGATTGGTGTTGTAAACGCATATACAGCATTCGCAGAAGTTTATGTTGATGATATCTGGGTAGACACCTCCTTTCGTGGCCAAGGCTATGGAAGAAAACTGCTTCAAGAACTTGAAAATCATTTTAAGGGCAACGGTTTCAACAATATCAACCTCGTAACAAGTGCATTTCAGGCGCCGGAATTTTACAAAAAATGTGGTTTCACAGTTGAGTTCGTTAGAAATAACATAAAAAATCCAAAGCTTACTAAAACTTTTTTCGTAAAATATTTTGAGGACGAAATTCAAACTCAGGGTATTTTTAAAGGTTAGAACGACAAAATATAATGAACCCCATATATTTAGAATTTTTTAAGGCTTTTTCGTTGATGTTAATGCAAACTCAAAATATGTCTCTACCTGAATCCAGAGCTGCTTCGACTCATTTTTTTACACAAAATATCGTAAAGGAATCCATATATCAAGTTAGTGATAGGACTATTTTGGGAACGGATGAAAATTTAATGTCTGGGGCCGGTTCCTGCGCAACTGCATAACTTTTAATCGTATTAAAAGTTATGCAGTTGCGCAGGAACCGGCCCCAGACACAAATAGCTTTTTATTCAGAATTTAAATGATACGTTACCAATTTTTTTGAGATTAGTTCGCCATTCTTTCGGGTTACGACAAAACACTCGTTCATAGGTTCGGCTAGTAATCTAACAGTTGAATGCGAATTCTTCTCTATAACTTCATCTTTATCGGTTCAGGCAATGGTAGATTTTCAAAGGGGATTTCTTCACCACCATAGAATTTTAATCAGTTATGTGCTATAATTAAGATTACTAATAATTTATAGAAAGGAATTATATGTTATTATTTGACATATATGATTACGAAAGAAAAATTACAAGACAAAAATTAATACCGCTACATCAGCATTGTCATGCTAATGTAGATGTGAATAATGGCAATTTTGATAAAAGAAATCAAATTTCTTCCGCAGCACAAATAGCCGGTCGCTCTGTATCACAAATTGATGGTACAGGCTCTAAAGAAGCACAGCTATATCAAATCTATTTACGTAGCACTGTTGAAGATCAATTACGCAACAATTATGTGAATACTGTAAAAAAAACAGAACCGCATCTTTCAAATAGAAATTTAATAAACCCGAACTTTCTAATTAAAATATAGCACATCTTTAATAAAAATAATTTTATTTATAAAAATGAGGTTTATATGAGTTTGGTCAATAACAATTTGTTGTCTGTAGTGCCTTATGTAAGCAAGAGCTCTGCAATAGAGCAATCACGCTTATACATGCAAGAAAGTCTGAAAGCACGAATGCAAAGTGTTATAGATGATTCATTTAAAGCTCAGTTTCGCGATTATAATCACTTTCATCAATATGGGATGGGAGACATTGTTGTTCTTGTAGGGACTTCGACTGCCGGAAAAACCTCAATTATTCAAGCTATTAAGCAGCTCGAATCTGACCGCCTGGAAGATGGTGGTGATCTTAGAGGCCTTGCAATAGACTTAAAAGTGATGGCGAAATATAACCCAAATGAGATTGAAATTCTCCTCAGGGTAATGAAAACTCCATTAGACGTTTCTAAAGCTATAGGTAGTACGGAGCGCTCGTGGAAGATAGGGCTTTCCTCCAATGAAAAATCAGAAGCCGAAGAAGCTATTCAAAGAATTAATAAAACTGGAGATTCATTTTCTGCTAAGGAAAAAGAAGATATACATAGCTCGTTCCAAAATATGGAATTAGAAATGTTTGACGATGCGTTTGAATATTCTCGCAGAGGTGGAAATATTATATTTGACGTATTGAATATAGATGTTCTTGCTAGACACATGTTAACAAGAAATTTTAATGGACCAATTAGAGCGGTTCTCACTTACTGTCCTTTTCATGTACTTTCTTCCCGAATGGAACAACGAAACAAGGAAGCTATTGAGAGCGGTGAATTAAGCAATCAACGCATCGGTGAATTCCCCTTGATGCAATTCAGTGAAATTTATACTCAAAAAGAAAAAGGAGAAGTGGCCTTTGAACGGTTAACACGCAAGCAAGTAACAAAAACATTCAATGAGAATTTTGATAAAGGAGTTGAAGCTGCACGTATAGAAGGACGTAAATTGCCATCCGAAGAACAACTCGTAATAGATAAAAAGAAATTACGAGCTGATTTTTTAGCAAACTTAGGATTCAAAGAGGGCGTTGAAGTAGTGGAAGTTGCACCAAAAAATCACCAATTCTACAATCTTTTCATAAATACAAGTAAATTACTCCCTAACGAATCAGCAAAAATCATTCACAATGGAACTTATCAGAGATATTAAATCTCTCATCGTCCATTAGGATGGGCGAAGAAATAACTTGTGCACCTGGGCTGCGCGAAAGCTCCCGCGGTTGAACGATCGAAAATGACCCAATATTATAATATTGGGTCATTTTCGATCGTTCAACCCCGGGGCTTTGGCACAGTCCAGATGCACAAGTTATTTCTTCGCCCATCCTTAGTTCCCGCCGACACTGTCGTCAGTTTTGAACAGAGCAAAAATGCCTGGGGCCGGTTCCTGCGCAACTGTATAACTTTTAATACGATTTTTTGGGCTATTTTCATAATTTCGTCATGCGCCCGGATATCAAGGTAATCAGGCCGTCCCGGCCTGTAAACCAGGGCAGGACGCCCTGGTTACCTTAAGAATAGAATGGCGCCTATGACGAAATTGTGAAAATAGCCATTTTTTGCACACTCGATTGGAAAAAACTAGTAAAGATCTGCACGGATTAGCACAATCGAATAAGATGTCAGGTCAGACACTATTTTGCGAATAGCGCAAAACAAAGACTCTTAATATGGGAGGTTATATGGTCGATAAAGAATTTAAACAATTTGCAGCCAGCGTCGATATGATGAATATCGTCTCTTTTCTTGCGCTTTTAGCCCTCCTTATCGTCATTGTAAAAATTCTCGATAAAATTTCTGCGATCATTATAAAAAAGTACCCAAAAAAGCGGATGTACATTTTTCAATGGATTCCAGCTTTGAGTTTTACGATTTATTTTTTTGGCATAGCAATCGGTGCTTACCTTATTTTTACACCTTCACACGATATACTTCTTTGGTTCATTGCAAGTACAATCATTGCAACTGCCTTTGCATTCAAAGACATTTTAGCGTCAATAATCGCTGGGATTATTTTGTTGATAGATAAACCTTTTCAAGTCGGAGATCGGATCACCTTTGATGGGGCCTACGGAGAAATTACAAGCATTGGATTAAGGTCGGTAAAACTTCTTACTTTGGACGAGAGTATAGTCACAATTCCTAACAATCGTTTCATAAATGACGTTGTAAGCTCAAGTAGCGCAGGTCAGCTTGGTATCATGACCACTGTTGATGTTCATGTTTCAATCAATGAGAATCTCGATACGGCACAGGGCATCCTCGAGAAGGTTGCTCGAAAAAGTCCCTATCTTGAAAAAGAAAGTGTACCCACTATTGTCGTCAAAGAGGTATTGGGAATGAATGGTGTCATTTCTGCCGTAATGACGGTAAAGTGCATTATAAAGGATGCCCGCAAAGAAAAAGCTTTTCAAACAGAATTTCTGATGGATGTGAATCGAGAATTTATAAATCAAAAAATTTTACGTATATCGATTGAAAATAAATGACTGGGATCAGGCCAGTGACTGGGTTGTTAAAGTTGCTAGACTGACTCCCGTTTAAAATAGAGAAAGAAAAAGAAGTTTACTAACTTTAAAGTCAGGAGAATAATATGAGCAAAGCTGTCGAAAACCTTCTAAAGGCGCAACAATTCGCTATGAGCATTCGTCCTAAAGTAGGAGGATTCCCTTATCTTGCTGAAGCTTTAAGGAAAGCTGGAGTCACTCGGAATATTTGGAACCTCCCTTCATGCCAAAGTATTTATCTCACTCAACATGGTTCTGTTGTAAGTCAAGGCACACCTCTGGTTAACACGACTGTTGATATTCCTCCATTTGATCGTGAGGCTCTTATAAAAGCCTTAAGGATCGATCAAGCAGGTCAAAGCACTTTTCTAGAATTCTTAAAGGCTTCTTGGGAAGCAGGTGCGGTGAGTTATGTTGTAGACTTTGAAAAGCGCCTCGTCGTCTACTATGGCGTTTCGGGTGAATCTTATTCTGAAAATTACCCTGCTGTAGAGATAGGATAGCTGTGACTAATTGAATCCAGCCTTGACAAAGCCTTAGGCCACGAATCATTTCGTTATTAGCTTTAAGGGCCCGCGAACATACGAAGACGGGGGATTCCTTTATTCATTGAATTTCCAACCTCTGACCACGAGTTACCGGAGTTGATGGAGGTAGACGTTTGATGAATTTTTGCTTCCCATCTGGAAATACCTCCACAAGATTCCTTAATCACTTTTTCAGGAACAGGCTTGTTATCCCAAACTTCAACGGAAAGATTGAGCTGACGATCAATCAATTGACAGTTGATCAAAATGGCTATTTTCTTCTATAATTCTGATTTTCAAAAGGATGTTTATGAGTGAATATCAATATTATGAATTTCAAGCCATCGATCGCGATCTAACTGATAAAGAGATGAGCGAATTACGCGCCTTTTCAACACGTGCAGACATTACTCCCAATAGTTTTGTAAATGAATATGCATGGGGAAATTTTAAGGGTGATGAAGATCTATGGATGGAAAAATATTTCGATGCAGCAGAAAAGGCAGAACGGCAAAGGTTAAATAGACTTGCACGGGAAAAACGTCTGAATGAAATTACAGGCCGTGAGTCTATATTATGGAATCAGATCGAATCGTTCGCTTCTGAGAAGAAAGCTGCGAGTTATGATAAAGCCATAGAGTTGCTGATTGACTTGCGTGATCTTGCTGCTCGTGGAGATCGCCGCGAATTTTTATTGAAATTTGATGCTTTGAAACAACGACATTCTAGCAAATCATCTTTTATTGGACGCTTGCGAAATCTTGACCTATCTGATTCTACAGCAGAGGAAGACATAGGAAAATGTAATAAATGCAACTTCTCAGGATAAAAACCAGTCATAAACCACCCACAGTTCTATGGGATAAGAGTACTGTTATTATAGTGAAGAATAATCATTATGAACATAGTTCTGGTATTTACAAAGACAGCAATCCACATAAAGGTATTTTTGGATGACTGAATCGATTTCAAAAAAAAAGGCGATTACGTTTGTTATTCTCCTAGGCGTTGTTAGTCTTTTTGGCGATATGACCTATGAAGGTGCTCGCAGTATCAGCGGTCAATATTTAGCTGTTTTAGGAGCAACCGGGACTATTGTAGGTATTGTAGCAGGCTTAGGAGAGCTCCTTGGTTATAGCTTTAGACTAGTATCTGGTTACATAAGCGATAAAACAGGAAAGTATTGGTTAGTTACTTTTATTGGATATTTTCTTAATTTGTTTGCAGTCCCTCTCCTAGCTTTAGCAGGAAATTGGCCGTTGGCAGCTTCTTTAATGATACTAGAACGTTTTGGTAAAGCTATTCGCTCGCCAGCTAAAGATGCAATGTTATCTTATGCAACAAAGGAAACGGGCCGAGGATGGGGTTTTGGCTTACACGAAGCCATGGACCAGACAGGAGCCATTTTAGGCCCATTAATTGTTAGTTGCATTCTGTATTTTAAAGGCACTTTTCAGACTAGTTTTGCAGTGCTTCTTATCCCAGCCCTCTGCGCAATGAGCGTATTAACTGCCGCAAGAATGTTATATCCACGTCCTCAAAACTTAGAAATTGAAACCATCGCTATAAAAAATGCGGGTTTCTCTAAGAAATATTGGCTCTATATTATCGCGATTTCTTGCGTAGCTGCTGGATATGTCGATTTTCCTCTGATCGCTTTTCACTTTCAAAAAATTTCTCCAATTTCTGAAGTTTGGGTTCCTGTTTTTTTCTCAATCTCAATGGCTTCCGCAGGCTTGGCAGCTTTAATATGTGGGCGACTTTATGATAAGATAGGATTTTCTGTTTTAATATTTGTAACAGCGTTTGCTTCTTTATTTGCACCTTTAGTTTTTTTAGGGGGATTTTATCTCCCTTTAATAGGCATGATTTTATGGGGAATAGGCATAGGCACCCAAGAATCTATTATGCGTGCTGTGGTGGCAAATATGGTGCAAATGAATAAAAGAGGGACAGCTTATGGCATCTTAAATATCTGGTTTGGAATTTTTTGGTTTTTGGGCAGCGCTTTAATGGGATTTTTATATGATGTCTCTCTTATATCTTTAATTATTTTTTCCGTTGCGGTTCAATTAGCTGCAATTCCTATCTTATTTGCTGTAAAAGAGGCTTAACGGGACTCAAAGCAATAAAAATGGCTACTTTAGCATGGCAATGCTGAATCCGCACTTCCAATTCCGGACTTCCGGCATATCTTGACCATGCTTAACGATGTAATGTTTATGTTGAATGAGTTTATCCTGCATCATCTGTTTCAAGTAGTCCCCTTTAGCGCCCAAATTTGGCAACCGATCTATCACGTCTTGGACTAGGTGGAATCTGTCCATATCGTTCTGAACTCTAATGTCAAAAGATGTTGTTATTGTGCCCTCTTCTTTATAACCGCGGACGTGCAGATTGCGGTTAGTCCGGCGGTAAGTCAGCCGGTGGATTAGCCACGGATATCCATGAAAGGCAAATATGATTTGCTTGTCTTTAGTGAAGAACGAGTCATAATCCTTGTCGCTCATTCCGTGCGGGTGCTCGGTACAGGGCTGCAGCCTCATGAGGTCAACGACATTGATCACTCTGATTTTTAGATCGGGCAAATATTGGCGAAGGATGGAAACGGCAGCCAAGATCTCTAGCGTGGGTGTATCTCCGCAACATGCCATGACCACATCCGGTTCGGAGCCTTGGTCGTTGCTGGCCCATTGCCAGATTCCAATTCCTTCCTCGCAATGAAGGACTGCGGCATCGATAGTCAACCATTGGGGCATTGCGCGTTTTCCCGCAACTACCACGTTTACATAATGTCTACTTCGCAGGCAGTGATCAAAAACCGACAACAGGCAGTTGGCATCAGGCGGAAGATAAACCCGCACAATATTGGACTTCTTGTTGACGACGTGATCGAGAAAGCCGGGATCCTGATGCGTAAAGCCATTGTGATCCTGCTGCCAAACATGGGAGGCGAGCAGATAGTTCAATGAAGCAAGCTTCTGACGCCAAGGTAGTTCCGCTGTGATTTTCAGCCACTTGGCGTGCTGGTTAAACATCGAATCGACGATGTGGATAAAAGCTTCGTAACAGTTAAACAACCCATGCCGTCCGGTGAGGAGATAACCCTCAAACCATCCTTGGCTCTGGTGTTCGCTCAGCATCGAGTCCAGCACGCGTCCAGCAGGGGCCAGGAATTCATCATTGTCTACTGTCCTAGCTTCCCATTGCCGATTAGTCGTTTCAAATACAGCGCCGAGGAGATTCGACAGTGTTTCATCAGGACCGAAGATCCTGAAATTGCGAGACTCCTGATTTAATTTGGTCACATCACGCAGGAACTTACCAAGCACAAGCGTGTCTTGGGCGTCGACAGCTCCAGGTGAAGGTACATTCACCGCGTGGATACGGAAGTCCGGCATTCGCAGGTCGCGCAGCAGCGCGCCGCCATTGGTGTGTGGATTGGCCCCCATCCGTCGATTGCCTTTAGGTGCCAGCTCTGCCAATTCCGGCAAGAGTCGGCCATTTTCGTCAAACAGTTCTTCTGCTTTGTAACTCTTCATCCAACTTTCAAGCAGTTTCAGGTGTTCAGGATGCTCTGGATCCACTAGGATGGGCACCTGGTGCGATCGGAACGTGCCCTCATTTGGCAGACCATCAACGACTTTCGGACCGGTCCACCCTTTGGGTGACCTTAAGACGATCATCGGCCAGCGTGGCCGAGTCGTGTCCTTATTGTTCCGTGCATTGGTTTGAATTTGATGAATGCTTTCGATGACTTTTTCCAAAGTGCCGGCCATGAGTTGATGCATCTCTTCAGGTTGATCACCCTCTACAAAAAAGGGCGCCCAGCCACAGCCTCGAAAGAATTGTTCCAATTCTTCATGTTCTATGCGTGATAAGACAGTCGGGTTGCTGATCTTGAATCCATTGAGGTGGAGAATAGGCAGCACGGCCCCATCATTAATTGGATTGATAAACTTGTTAGATTGCCATGCGGTAGCAAGAGGGCCGGTTTCCGCCTCTCCATCGCCAACGACGCAGGCGACTATCAGATCAGGATTATCAAATACCGCTCCGAAAGCATGACTGAGTGAATACCCCAGCTCCCCTCCTTCGTGAATCGACCCAGGGGTTGACGGCGCAACATGGCTAGAAATTCCACCGGGAAATGAGAATTGCGTGAATAGCTTTTTTAGTCCATCTTCATCCTGGCTGATATTCGGATAAATTTCACTGTAGCTGCCTTCGAGATAAGTATTGGCCACCAATGCTGGTCCGCCATGACCAGGTCCGGAAATGTAGAACATATTCAGATCGTATTTCTTGATGACCCGGTTCAAATGCACATAGATGAAGTTTTGGCCAGGCGTCGTTCCCCAGTGTCCGACTACCAATGGCTTCACGTGCGACATTTTCAGCGGTTCCTTCAGAAGTGGATTGTCGTAAAGATAAAGCTGCCCGACCGACAGATAATTGGCCGCACGCCAGTAGGCATTCATCTTATGAAGTAGTTCAGTAGAAAGAGTTTTTGGCTTCTCTAGAGTTGTGCTCACGGCTTTGTTCTCCTTAGCATATAAAATTTATATTTAAGGAAAGTTGTTTTTTAAATCTAGAAAATTCTTTTTTTATTTTTCACAGCCGTTAAAGTCGCCTATGTCATAAAAGCAAGTGTTTTGCGGAAACGTGCGCTTGGCTAACTCTGGTGGCATCAATGTCTGGGGCGCCGAGTTAGCAGGGAATGTTGCCACTCCCTGCTAACTCGGCGCCCCAGAAATACAGCAGACTCAAGAGGCGCCAAGGCAAGCAAACGTCGCCTAAACGCCTCATGTTTGTAAGTACCTTGTGAAACTATACTTTACTTACTTGCCCCAACAGTTGTTAGAATCTTCTTAAGATTTTGTGCTGATTGGTAAAGATCGCTAATTGCATTATTGAATTCTTCTTTGATCTTAGGCTGCAATTGTTGGTAATCAGTTTGGGCTTTCTGCTTAAACTTTTCTGCTGTATGCATTACTTCGTTTATGGCAGCGTTGAGCTTTTCCTTATTCTCAGCAATTGCTACATCCGCCGTTTTTTTCAGTTCTCTTGCTCCCTGGTCAAGCTCATTAACCTTTTGCTTGAGAGATTCGTGCATATGAGATTGTGCTGTCTTGATTTGCGTTTCATAGTGCGATTTAACCTCTACAAGAGCTTTGTTGGCATTTTTTACAGCTTTTTCAAAATGTTTCTTTGCTTGATTGAGTTTTTCCTCTGCTTGATTTTCCATAATAACCTCCTTGGAGTTATACATTCAGCAATATATGAGACAGCATTTAAGTGTCAAACATATATTTTAATCCAATATTAGAGGGGTGCGATGGGGGTTACTCAATTGCTTCAGAACCGAATTACTATGTTAAGCACCCAAATTAACTCATGTACATTATGACATCAAAGACAATGTTTTGCGGAAGCGAGTTAAGGATATCACAAATAAAACTGTTCCAATCCCTGCCAACCAAAGGAATTGCGGCCAAATAATATCTATCCCTGCACCACGATATAGTATTCCTTGGGCAAGCATTACAAAATGTGTGTTAGGTGTAAACAACATAATATCCTGAACAAACTGAGGCATGCTTTCGCGTGGAGTAACGCTTCCTGAAAGCACCTGCATAGGTAATAGTACCATACATGTAATGAGTGCAAATTGCGACATTGAACGTGCAAAAGTTCCAAGAAAAATGCCTAAAGATGTTGTCGCGAATAAATGAAGTAAAGTGCCTATCATAAATAAAAAACGCGATCCTTCAATAGGCATGCCAATAAAGAAATTTAATTACGAGCTCTAAGGAAAAGAATGAGATAAAAAGAACAACAACCGCCATTGCCCATATCTTACTGGACATGATTTCGAAAGGCGTTACAGGCATTACCAGCAAATGCTCAACAGTGCCATGTTCTCTTTCTCTAATTAAAGCTGCACCTGTGAGGATGACCGAGAGAAAAGTAATGTTACTGATGAGCTCCATTACACCACCGAACCAACTTTGCGTTAAATTAGGGTTAAACATAAATCTAAAGGGAATATCAATCTGTAGATTTTTCTTTAAACGATGTCTTGCTAAAAAAGCATTAACTTCAGTTAGTATAATTTGTTGAATATCTTCATTACCTGTTAAGGCTTGACTAACTCTAGTTGCATCAATGTTCAATTGGATTGTAGGATGTCTTCCAGCTCGTATGTCTTGTTCAAATTTAGATGGAATGACAAGTGTAAAAGTATCTAGGCCTGCTTTCATTCTATCATCTATTTTATCGAGAGTTGTTAGTTTAGGCGTGGTAAAATACGGCAGATAAAATGCATCAACAATTCTTTTTGATAGCTCAGAGCGATCTTCATCGACAATTGAAATAGATGCTTTATGAAGAGTTTCTGGCAATGACATAGCAGCGGCATAAATCGCGACAGAAAAAGCATAAATAATTAATCCTAATAAAATAGGGTCTCTCAGAAGACTTATTAGTTCCTTAACGCCAAGATTATAAATATTAGAAATATGCCTAAAATTCATCGCTCTTGTTTCCTAAGAAATATAGTACAAAATGCCAACAATATAGGAATAGCTACTAATAGTGGAATGAACCAAAATGAAAGATCTTCAAAACCCAAACCTTTCGAAAAAACTCCTCGTGTAATAATTAAGTAATAGGATGTCGGAAATATATCCCCAACAAAAGAACCTAATCCTTCCAATGAAGTAATAGGATCTAACAAGCCGGAAAAATTGATGCTTGGAAGTATGGTTATAATACATGTTCCAAAGATTGCTGCTGTTTGGCTATTAGTAAAAGATGAGACAAGAATTCCTATAGAAGTAGAAGCCATAACAAACAATAGAGTGCCAACCAAAAGTGTAAGAAAGCTTCCTTTAACAGGCACATCAAAAATAGTAATTGCCATGCCAACCATTAAAATAAAGTTTATTAATCCAAGGACTACATAAGGAATTTGTTTACCAATCAAAAATTCAAGCCGCGTAACTGGAGAAACATAGAGATTAATAATAGAACCGAGTTCTTTTTCTCTAACAACAGAAAGGCTGCTAAGAACTGCAGGAATGACCATTAATAGTATTGCTATAGCTGCTGGTACCATTGTTCTAATACTTTTCACATCTGGATTATACAGAAAACGTGGTTCAATGGAAATTGGCGACTCTGGAGGCTTTACTTCGAGCCATTTTTTTGCTGCATTATTTAGCCAATTTAAATTCATACCCAACACATAGCCTCGAATAATTTCGGCGCGCCTTGGCATTGCTCCATCCACCCAAGTGCCAATGCTTACATCTCTGTTATGACGTATGTCTCTTGCAAAATCTGGAGGTATTTCTATAGCTAAACCAATTTCGTCACTCCGCATACGATGGTTTAAATCCTCATAATCCTTTATAGGGGGGCGTTCTGTAAAATAGCGCGATCCAGCGATATTGTATATATAATCGCGGCTTATATTCGTTTGGTCTCTATCCAAAACGGCAAAAGCAAGATTTTCGATATCTAAGGTAATTCCATAACCAAACGCCAGCATTAATACAAGGCTTCCAAAAATTGAAAGCAACAGACGTGCTGGATCGCGGTACAATTCCAATGATTCACGTTGAAGATAACTTAGCATGCGCTGCAGGCTGAAAAATTTCGGGCCTTTTTCAGCAGTTTCTTTTATTGGACCAGCTTGTGAAGAGGCTGAAATTTGGTGTTCAGTTTTAGCCCCTTTGCCTAGTGCTCCAGCATCTTCCAAATATTGTATGAATGCCTCCTCCAATGTTTCTGCGTGACGTTGTTGAACCAAAGCTGCTGGTGTTCCGCTTGCTAATACTTTCCCTTGATGCATCAAAGAAATTCTATCGCATCGTGCGGCTTCATTCATAAAATGTGTGGAAATGAAAATAGTTACCTTATCATTTCGTGAAAGGTCGATCATGTTTTGCCAAAAAGCATCTCGCATAATAGGATCTACGCCTGAGGTCGGCTCATCTAAGATAAGAACCTCGGGACCATGAATCATGGCCACTGCCAAAGACAACCTTTGACGTTGGCCAAAGGGAATAGATTCAGGGAGGCTATTTAATTCATTTTCAAGCCCAAAACGATGAATACTTTGTTGAATTTTTTCCGGAATTTTATCTTCAGGTATACCAAAAAGACGCGCATGCAGAATTAGATTTTGCTTTACAGTAAGCTCAGAATAAAGAGAGAAAGACTGAGACATATATCCTACATGCTTACGCGTTTCAATATCATTTGGATTCAGAATATGGCCAAAAAGTTTTGCTTCTCCTTCAGTAGGTGGCAAAAGCCCTGTCAGCATTTTCATTGTTGTCGTTTTTCCGCATCCATTAGATCCAAGAAAACCAAAAATTTCACCACGTTCTATCTTAAAGCTCACATGATCAACAGCAGTAAAATCTCCGAATTGCATTGTTAGATTTTCCGCTTCAATAGAAATTTCAGGAACCTCACCATTTGTTTTGCGAGGTGGAATCACTACGGGCTTGTAATTTTTAAGTTGTTCCTCAGGAAGCATCATGATAAAGGCTTCTTCCATTGAAGAAGCGCCTTTCTTTTTCAAAAAATCTTCTCCTGTTCCAGTAAACAGAACACGGCCGTCATTCATGGCTATCAGCCAATCAAAGCGAGCTGCCTCTTCCATATAAGCTGTTGCTACCAATACACTCATGTCTTTATGCCCTTTTTGAATGTTATCTACAAGCTCCCAGAAAAGTCGGCGTGACAAAGGATCGATCCCTGTTGTTGGTTCATCAAGGATCAAAATGTCCGGTTCATGGATCAAGGCGCAGCAAAGGCCCAGCTTTTGCTTCATGCCTCCGGAAAGTTTGCCTGCAGGACGGTCTGAAAAAGGAAATAATCCTGTTGCTTCCATCAGTTGATCAGAACGGAGTTTCCGTTCTTTTTTTTTAAGTCCAAAGAGGCGACCGAAAAAATCAATATTTTCTGCGACAGAAAGTGTATGATAAAGATTTTTACCTAGCCCTTGAGGCATAAAAGCGATTTTAGGGCAGACCATTTCACGATGGTGCGCATTAGACATATCCCCGCCAAATAATTCAATCTTTCCAGTTTGAATTTTACGAGCACCAGCTATCAATGATAAAAGGCTTGATTTTCCGACCCCATCAGGGCCTATCATGCCAACGGTGCATCCCGCCGGAATATCAAGATCAACATTATCAAGAGCTTTCACTGCACCATATTGGAGTGTAACCCCTATTATGCGCGCAACGGGCTTTATTGTAAGGGAAGTCTCCTGAACACTCATAGATTCGCCTTGAGATAATCAGGCCATGGTTGCTTTGGATCAAGTCGAATATATGCCATTCCTGGGAGGCCTGTTTTGACATCTTTGATATGTTCTCTTAGCAACTCTGCTGGAATCTGAGCTTTTATTCTGAAAGTCAGTTTTTCTCTTTCGGTAGCTGTCTCAACTGTTTTTGGAGTGAATTGAGCAACATCAGAAATAAATGATATGTTGGCCGGAATGATATATTGAGGCGCTGCATCAAGTATGAATCTCACCTCTTCACCAATTGAAACTTTTCCAGCATATGCGGTGGGTAGAAAAAACGTCATGTAAACATCGCTTAAATCCACTAGAGTCACAACAGGGTTTCCTGCAGCAATCACTTCACCAACCTGTGCAACCTTATATTGCACACGTCCATCCCGTGGAGTGATTAACGAGCTATGTGTTATATCTGACTGTATTCTTTCAACCGACCCTTGTTCAGCCTCAACTGAAGATTCTGGCTTTAATAATTTCTTTTTCGGCAGTGACAATTGCTGCGTCTGCGGCTTCGACTTGTGCTGTAGATGCATCTACTGCGGCCAATGCACTTTTATATGAGGCAAGATCATCGTCAGCAGTCTGTTGAGAAGCTGCCCCTTCTTTAACAAGCGTTGAAGAACGATTCATTCTCTTTTCTGCAACCTCAAGTTCAGCCTCACGCATTTTTAAAACAGCTACTGCTGAAGCCTTTTCGCTTTTTTTTTGGGTAAGTTTGCTTTGATCAACAATCACAGTATTTTGCGCTTCAAGCAATTTACCTTTGGCCTCTTTCCGTTGAGCTTCTAGAGAATCTGTATTCATTTGCACCAATATCTGACCGGTCTTTACATAGTCGCCTTCTTTAACATAAATTTCATTAACCTTTTCTGAAATCCTTGGTGAGATATTAATTTCAGTAGATTCGATACGTCCGTTTCCGCTGAAAATATTTCCTTGATGGGTTTGTTTATAGTTTTGCCAAATTAGCAAACCAATAATTCCAATAATCACTAAACATAGTAAAATCAGAAACGTATTCATTTTATTTGCAAAAAAACTTTTCATATCAATCATTGACAATCTCCTCCCAATCCACCGCCTAAAGCTGTATATAAGTTAACACTGCTTGTAAGATAAGCAAGACGCCTTGCCACCAGAGCCTGCTCTGCAGCAAACCTGTCTCTTTCCGCATCGAGATATTCAAGATAAGGAGATGTTCCGTATTCATATCTCATCCAAGCCAAACGTTTGCGCTCAGTCTGTGCATCTAAGGTTTGCTTTTCAACTTCAATCTGTTTTTCAAGCCATAGACGATCAGTCAAAGCATCTGCTACTTCGCGAAAAGCAACCTGAATTGTATGCTCATATTCAATAACAGCTTCATTTTGGAGTGCTTTGGCAAGACCAAGATCAGATAAATTTCTTCCCCAGTCGAATATTGGAACTGAAATATTTGGAAAATAATACCAAAATTTGTTTCCTGCTCCTAACAAGTGCTGAAGCTCAGTGCTCAATGAACCATACCCGCCAGACAGTGTGATCGTTGGGAAAAATGCTGCTCTGGCAGCGCCTATGTTTGCATTAGCTGCAAGTAGTTTATGTTCAGCGGCAACAATATCAGGACGATTCAGCAATAATTCTGAAGGCAATCCAGGATTAATCTCTTCCATAAAATAAGGCTCGATTGCGGAAAGTAAATTATAATGGGGACATATCGGAATCCCAACTAGAAGATTCATTGCATTCCAATTTAACTCACGCAAGCGTTTATAGTTTAAAAGATCTGTCCTAGCTTGCAGCAAAAGGGTTTCTGCTTGAATAGCATCAAGCTTTGATGACGAACCTTCTTCATATCGCCGTCTCATGATTCGAAATGACTCTTCGCGGGTTTCAAGCGTTTTTTTTGCAATGCTGACTTGTTCATTGAGCTCGCTTTCTATTAAATATAAATTAGCAACTTGTCCAATTAGGCTTATGTAGACAGTACGTGCGGCATCTTCGCTCGCTAAATAAATTTCCAAAGACGCCTCTGTCAAATTTCTCAGACGTCCCCAAAAATCTAATTCCCAAGCGGAAACATTCAAAGCAGCTATATAAGCAGAAAAGAATAATGGTGGAGTTGATACAGAAGTTCCTGATGGTGAAGGTGGTGATGGAATTAAATCACCTGTGGATCGGAACCGAACACTTGGAGCCACTCCACTGAGGGTGGGAAGCATATTGGCCCATTGAAGGCCATATAAAGCTCTGGTTTCAGATATCCGCGCTATGGCCGCTCTTATATCTCGGTTATTTTCCAACGCCAGCTCAATTAATTGCTGTAAAGCTGGGTCTGTGAAATAGTGGTTCCAAGCAAGCTGACGGATATTTGTTTGGGTATCCCCGGATTCTCTAGGATATGTCTCCGCTGTTGGCAAAGGAAGTCTTTCATACCGCGGTTTAAATGAACAACCTAATACCAAGACTGAAAGGAAGCAGAATAAAAATATAAGTGACAGCGAACTTATTCCTTTCAATAACATTTATTCTCCTAGTCAAATGAAAAATGGCCAAACGCTATATGTTTGGACCTCTTGTTTTCAATAATCGTTCTAGTCTAATCATTTTTTTTTAGCAAGGTAATTGAACTGGGATTCTAAAGTTTGGTTTACGGACGTTTTTATAGAAATCAGAGCTCTACGGCGATCTGATATGCTTACACTCCATCTAACCAACCACCTTTAAAGGTTGCTCTTCGCAATCCTGTGACAATATAAGGAGAGCGCCGCATTATATTCCAGATTAATCCACTACGGTAGTTTTCAATCATCAAAATTATCGGACCTTGATCAACACCGAAGTGGTGGGGAGAAACCCACCATCCGGTGGGACTGTCATTAACTTTAAAGGTCTGGTTAAAGGAAGGTTTAAATCCGTAGCGACTTTCAACGCCTACATTTAAGTGTGCCATGTGGTTTATAGTCGGGATTACGATCTCAGGAGCAAAAGGGAGGGAGGCCAACACCACCCATGGAGAAAGAGTGCCATCATCCGGCCCATCCGGCGCTCCGCGTGCAATATAGTCAAAAAATTCCCGCTCGACCCCATTGACTTTACGCTTAGACCACCCAGGACCATCACTTGCAGTAATTCCCCAACAGTACTTGCCATAACCTTCAAAGTTATGGGGATTATGTATGGCATATTCTTGGTGAATATATGTGGCTTGACGACTATTTTCAAAATAATCGGTCTTATGATCGCGCATAAAGTTATCTTGTAGGCCGCGAAAATCTATCCATAAGTGAGAGAGCTGGTGAGTGAATAAGGGACCCGAGTAAAGTAACTCACGTCCATAGATCTCTCGCCATTGATATGTAGAGCAATATGCATCGTAACTTTCACTTGGCAGTGGGAAGGTTGGAGAGCCAAGTCCAAGGATATAGAGCAATAGTGCCTCATCATAACCTCTCCATCGGTGCGGGATGAAGCCACTCTCCGGATACCAGCCGTGAGTAAGTGCAGAACTGCCATTTAAGGCCCACTGCCAATCAGCTTTTTCAAATAGTTCCGTTGCGATCTCTCGTATTTCCCTTTCTTCAGGAGTATCGGCATCAAAATAAGCTGCACAGGTCAACATGCCGGCAAATAAAAAGGCCGAATCAATAGTAGAAAGCTCGCAGTTCCAAACGCGGCGCCCACTTTTCATGTCAAGAAAGTGATAGTAAAAGCCTTTGTAGCCCGTGGCATCCGGCTCAGGCCCGTGTGGAGCGTCTCGAAAAGATCTCAGTCGCTTTAGTGCAATCTCAGGTGCAAACTCTCTTGAAATCACACCTCGCTCAATAATAATTGGCAGAGAGGCTAATGCCAAACCGATGGCAGCAATGCTTGCAGGGGCAGACTGCTGTGTTTTATCACGAACAAGCCCGTTGGCTGGATTACTCTCATGCAAATAATATTGCAGAGTTGTTAACTGCAATCGATTGAGATCCTCGTCAGTTAAAATATCTTTAGATAGCGCAGGTTCCATAAAAAATTATTTGAATCCATGATCAATGCATGAGGCCTACCCGATCCCATATCCATGAAAAATCGGAGTAAAGCATAGTCATTTTTTTTGAGCTATAGAAATGTTTATCTATTTTATTAATAATAACTTAGAAAATCCAAAACACTATCCGAAAGGATAGTTGCAATTTGTAGAGATGCCAAGGCAATTTTCATAGATTACTTGTGGACTATTAGCTTATGCTTGCGGCACGTTCAGCGAAGCGGCGCGCTATGCGGCATGGGATAGAATGAGCCATGCGGGCGCACAGCTCATGAATTGGTTTAGCATTTCGGGAGAATTGCAACGCGATTGGCGCAATGATGTGCCGGGCTATGCAGCGCTTTTAATTAATCATTTGCCTCGCTACCAGCATTTAAAAATCAGTTTTGATGCCAAAAAGTAGGCTTTGCGATATGAAGAACAAGGCAATTATTGTACCGCTCTCTAAAATCTGTACATTTCTATACAGGACTTAGTTCCTGCTTCATCCAAGCTGGTTAAAAAATCTTTAATTTTAAAATAGTTAGGTTTTTTATGCTATTTTTCCAAATATGCATGGAAAATCAATAGACCTTCAAATAAATAAAAACTGATTATATCATTTAATTTATAAAATAAGCAAAAAGAATATACGGAAGATCTTCATATGGCCTTGCAGTAGTTTCTTGACATGTTACACTATAAGATTTAATTTTAAAAACAAGAAAAGCCGCAAGTGGATTTAACAAGAGGTCATAAAAATGCAAATTATAGCAGATCTTGCTCAATTGGCTAACCAGATCATGCAAGAAAAAGGCTTGCAACCTGAATTTTCCAAAGATGAACTTCAACAGCTTTCTCAAATTAACAATCCCGCTCCATTGTCATCAAAATATGTTGATCTGCGTTCCTTGTTATGGTGTTCGATTGATAATGATGATTCACGTGATTTAGATCAGTTAACCTATGCCGAAAAAGGGACGGATGGTAAGACGACATTATGGATTGCCATTGCAGATGTGGATGCATTAGTTGACAAAGATTCGCCCATAGATATTCACGCTCGAATAAATACGACATCGGTTTACACACCTGCAAAAATATTCACAATGTTACCAGAAAAACTTTCCACCAATTTAACCTCCTTGAATGAGAATGAAGACCGTGTCTCTATGGTTGTAAAAATTCAAATAAATCAAACGGGAGATATCGAAAGTTCTTCTATCTTCCAAGCGATCGTGCACAACTATGCCAAACTCACATATGATGTCATTGGGGGATGGTTAGAGGGAACGAATACCCTTCCAGATAAGGTCAAACAAGTGCCTGGATTAGAGAACACCCTCAAAACTCAGCACGAAGCAGCGCAAATTTTAAAGCAAAAGCGGCATGAGGCAGGATCCTTAACCTTAGAATCATCTGAAGCCGAAGTCAAAATTACAAGCAATAATCAAATTGTTATTCAACTTTCTCCCCACAACTTTGCGCATCAACTTATAGAAGAATTCATGATTGCTGCAAATCGAGCAATGGCGCAGCATTTTAGTGATGCAAAAATTGCCAGTCTACGTCGCGTTGTGCGCATTCCCAAGTATTGGGATCGAATTGTAGAAATTGCAAAAAGTTTTGGAGAAGATCTTCCTCAACAACCCGACTCAAAAGCGTTAGATGTTTTTTTAATTAATAGACAAAAAAAGGATCCTGACAGCTTTCCTGATCTTTCTTTGACAGTGATTAAGCTCCTTGGAAGAGGCGAATATATTGTAGAAAATGATAAAGACAGTCCTGTAGGACATTTCGCTCTTGCTTTATCGGATTACACACATTCTACAGCGCCGAACCGCCGCTTTCCTGATCTTATTTCACAACGTCAATATAAAGCCTTTTTGCGAGGTGAAAAAGCTCCATATACATTAGAAGAACTGTATAGTCTAGCCGCTCATTGTACCCAACAAGAGGATGCTGCAATGAAAGTGGAAAGGCAGGTAAATAAATCAGCTGCGGCAGCGCTTCTATCCTCTCAAATAGGGACAATTTTTAAAGGAATTATTACCGGGGCTGGTGATAAAGGCACTTGGGTGCGTATCTTCCAACCGGCAGTCGAGGGTAAAATCATCCGAGGTTTTGAAGGGTTAAATATTGGAGATAAGGTTTCAGTTCAGTTGAAATATGTTGATATTACAAAAGGTTTTATTGATTTTGTCTTTCTTGGTGAAAAGACGTAGTTACAAAAATTTTTGCTAGGAATGAATATCAGGATGCTTGTAATGCTTTTTGAGGTAATAATCGATGAGGCTCTCTAAAAGGGTACGAGGATTTGATTCGTACATGACTTTAGCGCCTGTTTTCTTTTTTATAAATTTGACAATATTCTTAATCTATGACGCAATACCATCAGTACCAAGTAGAACTCCAATGAGATTGCCTTCATCATACGCAATCTTTGTGCCATAAACACGTGTGTCGCCATCTACCACAACTCCGGCATCCAGAGGAGCCATTTTACAGTGCGATACAAAGTGGTGTATATCCAGTGAAAGATTACTATTATTTTTCACGTACTGCTCAACCACTGCGTCCTTATAGCCAGAAAGGATAACTAAGTTGATCGGGTCACTTAAAATGGGTTTAAAGTAAGGCGATGGGAATGGGCTAAGAAAATTTCTTGAAGAATAAAATCTTATCTATGAACAGCGTCTTTGATATTAGAAATTATCCTTGAAAAATTTTTAATAGTAGGCGATTTGACAATATCACCCATTTTGTTCATAAAAAGTTCTTCGTTTTGGTTATCGAGAATTCTGGTTATTATTTCATTTAGAACAGTCAGCATTCCTAGGGAATCTCCTCCAAGATCATAAAAATTGTCAGTCAACCTAATATGACAACCCCTGTCAAGTTCTAAAACCTCACGCCAAATCTCTATCAATGTTTGTTCTTGTAAACTTACAGTTTCGATAACATCCTGCTCATTGTATGAATTTATATTGATATCTGGAATTGGAAGTGCTTGTTTATCTACTTTATGATTAACAGTGAGGGGCATCTCATTCAATTGAACAAAAAAATGAACTTGCACATAAGAGGGTAAGCAGCGCTGTAAGTGTTGTTTAAGAGACTGCTCGTGAACAATATTTTCAGCGGTATAGAAAGCAATCAGTACATTTTTTCCTACTTTATTTTGTTTAACAATCAAAGCCGCTTCAATAATCCCCTTAAATTCAAGTATTGCATTTTCGATTTCACCGACTTCAATACGATTACCATGAATACTAATTTGGTCATCAATTCGCGATACATACACCAAATCGCTATTTTCATTAAATTGAGCTAGATCACCTGTTTTATAAGCTCTTTCTCCTCCATCTAGAATCACAAATTTTTGTTCTGTTAAGGCTTGGTCGTTAGCATATGCCCTCGCTAGACAGTCACCAGAGAGGTAAATTTCCCCAACCACTCCTGCCTGAACAGGACGGCGGTTTTCATCCAATATATATACCCTTGTATTTATAATTGGACGACCTATAGGGACGGCATGTCCTGACAGATCATGCTCTGAATTATAAGTATAGGTAATGCAACCCACTGTTGCTTCTGTAGGGCCATATTCATTAATAATTTTCCAGTCATTGCCATATAGATCATGCACTTTTTCCGCCAGTTTAAGATGCAACTGTTCACCACCTACAATCAATGTTTTAGAGCAACCAGGAGTGTGTTCTATTTTTGCAGCAAGTTGTAAATGCGCCGGTGAAAGTTTTATATGAGTGATATGTTGGCTTTCAATAATTTTTTTTAACGTCAAATGATTAATTTTCTCTTCGAACAATTCAATATTTCCACCTGCAATAAGAGGAAGAAACATTGAAGTGATTGTGCTATCAAAGGCAATAGATGCAAACAAAGGAAAAGTACTTTGTTCATTTACCAAATACTCTTCTTTTGCCCAAAGCAGATAATTGGCCAAACTACGATGCTCTATTTGCACACCTTTTGGCATTCCTGTGGAGCCAGATGTATACATTTGGTAAACAATCTCGTCTGATTTGGCAAGACAGTTAAAGCTGACTTTCTGATTATTTAAATCAATTTCGTCAATGACAACAAGTACATCCCCTTCTATTGATGAAAGCTGATCTTTTAACTTTGCCTCTGTAATACAAGCGGATATATTTGAGTGTTGCAGAATCTTATTTAAGCGGTCCTGGGGTGATTCACAATCTAAAGGAATATATGCTGCTCCGGTTTTTAAGATGGCGAGAATTACCGGCATTAATAATTCATTTCGATTCATATAAACTGCAATAGTTTTTCCGGATCCTATACCGAGCCTTGCTAGATATTCAGCAATTTTATCAATTTGACTTCCCAAAGTGGAATAAGAGATTGCTTTTTCAGCGGATCGTATGGCAATAGCATTAGGTGATTTATTTATTTGTTCCTCGATAAGATGTACTATTGTTTTATGAAAAGGATATGATTTTTTAGTGTTATTAAATTCTTCATTCTCATATTGAGAAGAAATGCTCTCTTTAATTGCTTTCAGGAGTTGGTTTGCATGATCGATAAGTAGTTTGTTCTCATAGCAGGAAACCATAATTTCAGTGACATGTTTATTTGAGGCAATTGCTACAGTAAAGGGTGCAAAGGGTTGCTGAACTGTAAGAGAATATAAGGTTTTTGCCTGAAAATCATCCGTGGTTAAAGCATCCAGGTCAACCGTTCCTAGATCCGATATAACGGCTCCGATTACATGTTTGTTACTGATATTTTGCCAAGCGTGCAAAGCACGAATGCCCCAATTGAGTAAAAATCCAGGCATTTTGGTAAGCAATCCTAAATCAGCACTTTTAAGATTCATTTCTTGATTATTTTGGAGCCCTGTAAGCAAATTTTTATGGATCTCAGACCAAGAATCATCTTTAGTTGTCTCTAAAAATATAGGTAACGTCAAGTTGGCATTTGTTAGGTGATTTTTTTGATGACGACGGATATTCACAGGCACTAGAAAGCGATTGTTATGAGATGTGCCACAGGTTGTGATGATTTCTGCGATCTTAGCAACTAGGCATGTAGGTCTTCCTGGTATAGTTAAACGCTGGCGCCAAACTTTATAGTTTTTTATCGAAAATCGTTGTTCTAAATTCTGTACATCAAAAGTTAGCTTGTTTTTTTGTGAGTGATTTTTCTGGAGCTTCAAAAAGGATAAATCTGTTTCTTTTCCTTCAATTGGAACTAACATTTCGCCTCTTAGTGCCTTGAAAATATTGTTAATCCACAATAGTACACCTTTGCCATCCATAGTCCCATGAAAAACCCTAAATACGATAATCATTGGATTTAATTGAAGAATCACAACTTCGCTTGTGGGCCCTTTTTGCGGGTCCATTTTTTTTCCAGAATTTTGATTTTACTAAAATCTTTTCCATCAAATTGACCATCGTTCAGCAGATGTATAGAAGGTGTAAGGCCACTATCAATCCACATTCCGCCAGATTGTATCAGTCGCGCACCAGGACAAGCTTCAGATGCCTTTTCGACAGCCATCTGTAACGCCCTAGGGTCAATCTCACCAATACCCTCAACCACTAGATTAATTGCAAAAGTACTAAAAAGCTCTTGCAGATGTACATAAAGCTGTTCATTATCGGATACATTTCTAGAATATTGTTTGCTGCTCATAGGATTAACTCCTTGCTAAAAAATTTATCATAGCCAATCCTCAACCTGAAATTTTCTTTCAATACGACGTAATTTTCTGGTTTTGACATCTTCTACATAGGGATAAAAAGATATATTAGGGAGCGTAACATCGTGTTTTTGTATCAAATCAATTAACTTTTTTCGGACTTTTTCCTGAATTATGGAGGCATCATGAATAGAAGTTTTAAGAGAAATTTCCATGTTTAGTGGACTTGTTTGAATTGCAAAATATTCTTCAATACAAAGATCAGCAGTTACAATTGCTTGACGAATAAAATCAGGAAAAATCGGTTTAAGCGCTTGCCCCTTTTGGAAGTAGAAAATATCGTCCGAGCGGCCCTCAATAAATTCTATAGCTGTAAATAAAGACCCGCAGGCACATGGCTTTTCACGCTCGTGTAAAATATCATTCAATCTATAACGGATGATGGGTTGTGAAAATCGACTAAAATCGGTAATAATTGGATAAAATTTAAAGCGATTACCGGGAATTCGTTCTTTTTGAATGACTATTATATCTTCATTCAGATGTAACGTACCGTATTTACATGTGGTTGCTAAGAACCCTTCAGTTGCCTGATATATTTGGTGGATATTTTGTTTGAAGACTGTGGAAATGAATTTTTCATCGATGGGGTCTAATACTTCGGCAATACTAATAATTTTTCGTGGGTTAATTCGTAAATGGCCTGATTTTGATTCTACAGCAAGCTTACGCAATAGGGAAGGAGGCGCAACCAGTATGCTTGGTAGCTGTCGATTTAGCTTTTTAATATGTTCATCAATGGAATTTTGCAAATGATAATATTCAAATTGAATGGTCTTTGACTTGATTGAAGAGTATAGAGGACTTGTTGTACGAAAGAAAAATGCGATTTTCTGACGAGTTAAGAGTCCATTAGGAAGCATTTTAGCTAACATAGCACCCGCCCAACAAAACCGTTCATGTGGGCTCACTAAAAACAGTCCCCTATTCCCTGATGTACCTGATGAAAGCCCAATTGTAATTTCGCCAATTGCTGAATTGTTTAGTTTTTTTTCTTCGAATCCCATAGCTATCTCATAAGCATCCTCTTGACTAATTTTACAAGTATTTAGCGTGTTGAAATGCGTCATCATTTCTTTTTTGGAAATAATTGGAAATTCGCGCCAATCGTGTAAATTTAAATTTTTATAGAGTTCGCGGTAAAATAGAGAATGTTGCATCACCCATTGTAGATGACCCATCACGCGACGATTTTGCCATTTTTCAAGATGTTCCCTTGAGCTGAAAAATCGATACTTATTAAGAAAATAGTTTTTAAGCAATGTTCCTAGCATGCTTGGCCTTCTTTGACATAACGTTTCCACATTTTTTGACAGTGCGAAGGAATAATCTCAATTTCAGGATGATTTGCCTTTAATTTTTGCAGCTTATGAAGTGTCGAGCAAAAGATCGGATAATCATTAATCGCAGATTTTGCTAAAGGATGAGGATGTTCTAAATTCATATAATTATCACTTTGCCAACATGCATCTGCAGCTAAAAGTACTGTTTGGGACGCGGTTTTTAAGAAAATTCCGATCTGTCCTCTAGCATGCCCTGGAAGATTAATAACCATGATCGATTGATCACCAAACAGATCAAATCCTTCAATAAATGTTTCAAATGGTAAATGGAAAGGATTTGTTTCGATCTCATGTGTCCTTGTATCAAAATCAGAAGGAAGTAAATCAGCAAAAAAAAGTTCTCTCACAGCCTTAAAAAATGAAAGTTTTTTTAGGTGAGAATAGGCTTTTTTAGAGCAATAAAATAGAGCATTTTTAAAATCTTTCACCCCCCCCATGTGATCAGGATGGAAATGTGAAAGTATGATATGTTTGATTTCTTCGGGCCTATAGCCAAATTTTTGAATCTGTTGAGCAGCGCTTAAATTATTTTCAAACCGTATAGGTGTGATTAATGAGTAAAGAAAATAGGGAAACCGTCGGCATAATTGGATGACATGTGAAGAATAGCCGGTGTCAAATAGGATGGGTCCTAATGTGGGATGTTCAATTAATCCAACTAAAGCATAAAATCGCTTAATTTTCATCGGCTTATTTCTTGCCACCATTTTCTCAAAATTAAGACAATAACCTGTGTCAAAAAGATGGAGTTTAACTTCTTTTAACATTGAGCTCTCCACCAGTCAGCAAATGTTTCTAAACCTTCATTAATGCTTACTTTTGGTTGATATCCTAACTCTTTTTTGGCTTTACTGATGTCAAAAGTCATGCTTTTTGAAACAAGGCCGACTCCATAACAGGTAATGGGAGGTTCATTTTTTAGTCGCAGCAATCGATAGAATCCTTCTAGGATCTTTGCGGTATAATAGGCAGTTTTAAAAGAAATATTTCTTGTTTTCAAAGGTAGCTGCGTTTTATCGCTTAGCAATTGAAGCAATTCTATGAAGGTTTTTGGTTCGTCGTTTGTAATATTGTAGCTTTGACCTTCTATATTTTGAGCTTGTATTGCTAAAATAATGGCATCGACAACATTGTCAATATAGGTAATATCCATTACAGCTTTTCCTTCGTTAATCAACGGTAGTATTTTCTGCTCCATTGCCGATAAGATCCTGGGGAAAATGGATGTATCTCCGAGTCCAAAAATTCCTCGCGGACGCAATATAACGGTGGGCAACCCCTTGCAAAAAGCTTTCTGAATAAGATCTTCTCCCGCTTTTTTGCTACTTGCATAGTCGTTTACAAATTTCTTAGGGAAAATATCAGATTCAGTGAGGTTGTATTTATCTTGATAATCAAAATATAAACTAGGAGTAGAAATATGGACCAATCGTTTGATATGATGAATTTGACAAGCTTCAATTACATGTTCAACAGACACTACATTTGCTTTAATAAATGCTGATTTAGGACCCCATATTGAAGATAAACCCGCACAGTGAATGACATAATCGATCCCATCGAATGCTTTAATAGTTTCTTCTCTATTGGTTAAGTCAACTGAAATAAATGGGATCGCATCTTGAGCAAATTGTTCTCCTATAGACCGATTCCGTCCTAATGCAATCGGGGAATAATTCAGCCTTTTTAAGGCATAAATCACTTTTTTTCCTAAAAATCCAGTAGCTCCGGTAACGACAACTTTTAGTATTCAAGAATCATCCCTCCTACACTTATCCCTGCTGAAGTTCCTAATAACAACACGCGATTGCCCCTACTTAATTTGCCAGTTTTAATAGCTTGGTGGAGGGCCGAAGGGATGGAGGCAGCAATCATGTTTCCATAATCTTCAACGATATTTATCATGCGTTCAGGCTTTATATTTAATTTCTTTTGAAGGATCTTCATAGCAGATAAGCTTGCCTGATGGGGAATAACGATATCCATTTCATCCATAGTTGTATTCCCTATAGCAAACAATTGATCAATAAAATTGGGCAGGACTTTCAAAGCAAGTTTAAAAACTTCTTTACCATTCATATGAAACTGGAACATTTCATTATTACCTGGTACCCACTTTTCCGGCGGATATCCAGTTCCACCTCCAGGAATCATGCAATGATTCCATCCAGCGCTATAGGTATTCATCTGTGAAGCAATAATGCAGCTAGATTCATGGCTTGCTCTTTGTGAGACAACCACTGCAGCAGCGCCATCGCCAAAAAGTGAGGCTGATTCAAGGTCATTATAATTCAATCCGACCGAAGCAATTTCAGAGGAAACAATTAAAACGTTATGATATCTATCAGCCTCTATTAGATAAGAAATCGTGTCCAATCCGGTGAGAAAGCTTAAGCAGGTTGAATTGATATCGAATGCAGGCAAGGGCTGGGAGGGTTGTAGCTCTTTATGAATAAGAGCTGCTGTGCAAGGAATAGGCATTTCCATAGTTCCACTTGCACAAATCAAAAGATCGATGTCATCTAGTGTTAGTTTTGCATCTTTCAAAGCATTTTCTGCAGCCTGAGCCCCCATGTAGGATGCCCTCTCAGTATTATTTGCATAATATCGAGTTTTCATTCCCATTTTTTGAATGATTTCTTCATCAATTTGCATTTTTGAAGCTAGCTCTTGGGATGTAATACAATGCTGTGGGATGTAAGTTCCTGTTCCAATAATTTTGATATTTCTCATTATAATAACCTTAAATATTAATATGTTAAGATGAACATCGTTCATTTTAAAGCAAAAAAAAACTACTTACATCCTTTTAAATAATTTTCAAATAAGGATTCGCATAATGTTTCGGCTGATTCAGGGCTTGCAATATCAAGCTTTCCTTCAATCGAGAGCAATATGATTCCGTGACAAGCGCCCCAGAGAACTCTACTTGATTTATGAACATGCTTTGCATCTATGTGAGGTTTTAGAGCTGATTCAAGTAATCGGAAGTTCTCGTCAATAATGTTTCGGTACCATTGAGGCATTGTTTGACCTCTTGGTAACTTATATTTAAATAGAAGATTCCAAAAGGGTAGATTTTCCAATGCGAAGCCTAGATATTCTTTAGCTAAAGTTTTACCTAATAACTTTTTACTTTGTTGTGGAGAAATCGCTCTGCTAATAACGCCTTGCAACTTTAATAATGTTTTGGCGTTTACTTTGAGAATGAGTTCATTCATATCGCGAAAGTAGTTGTATAAGGTGCCAATTGAACATTCAGCTTTTGCAGACACATTCCGAACACTTAAATTTTCGTGCCCTTCCGTTTCAATGATGCAAGTTGCAGCTTCAATTAATTTGAACTCGAAGTCTTTTATTTTTTTGGTACTCATAATGCTTAACCTTGATGAACACTGTTCATTTTATGCAAACATCTTTTAAGAAGCAATGAAAATAAAAACTTTACAAAGTTTTATGCAAGATTTTGATGGTTTCAGGTTTAAAACTTTCAATTTAGAACTATTTAAATTTTCTTTTATATTCAAGTCTAAGTTGCCCCACTATTTAAAAACCCATTCACAACTTTGTTAAAATGGTATCTCAGTGTCTTGGGGCAAGGGCAGAGATCAAAGCGGACCAGTCTAGAGGCACATTTACGGTAACGAGTAAGAGATCGAATGTACCTGCGAGCTTTTGAATGGCAGAGGAATCTCGGCTAGAGACAACATTGTGAGCGGTTTATGAATCAACCCGGGGATTTTCAATAGAAGTATTTAATTTAAATTTTGCAAAAAATATTCTAGAAAATGGGAACCATAGCGAAAAAACAATTAAATCGTTAACTTCGTTTATATGGAAAAAAAATTTGAAAATTAATACAGTGAGAGCTCTTTCTAGAATTAGTATCCCATCATTATTTGTTTTTGCTGCAGCTGACGTAATATTTATAAAATACGTGAAACCATGACATTGATCAAAGAAGCAGACAGACTTTGAATTTTCCAGAGAGCATTAGCTTTTTCTTTAGGATCTGCTAAAGTTCCCGAGGTTACAGTCATAAGTAAAGGTATTTTTGGATGACTGAATCGATTTCAAAAAAAAAGGCGATTACGTTTGTTATTCTCGCCGAGGATGGGGTTTTGGCTTACACGAAGCCATGGACCAGACAGGAGCCATTATAGGCCCATTAGTTGTTAGTTGCATTCTGTATTTTAAAGGCACTTTTCAGACTAGTTTTGCAGTGCTTCTTATCCCAGCCCTCTGCGCAATGAGCGTATTAACTGCCGCAAGAATGTTATATCCACGTCCTCAAAACTTAGAAATCGGCAATCCAGCTACCTCTAAAGTACCTTCTAAGGATTGCAGCTGTTTTTCAGTGAGATCGTAAAGGACAATAAAACTTTCATCACTTCTAGAAAAAGCGTTCATGCTCCAATTTGGTGATCCATTCAATAATATTTCATGGTCTACCAACATAAACTTATAATGAAGATTTTTTCCCTGTTTTACATTAATTCCACTTTGAATGAGCATCTTTACAGCCTCATCCGCTGTGCTTCCTACAACAACATCAACCTTAACTCCTCTTTTCATGGCATTAATAACAGATCGGCTTGCATCTTTGTATGTCCATACATCAACAGAAATTTTGATGTGATGTTTGGCATTGTCGATTAAGCTAATTAATTTTTGCTTCCCTATTTCGTTCATTGTGGTTTCTGTTCGACGAGGAGCTTCGGGGGCATTATGAGGGAGCACATACAATTCTAATAGCTGATTTCCAAACAAACATGAAAGAGGCGTGGTGTTAACTCTTGGGCTCGACGACGCGATATCTAATGCTTCTTGATAGAGCTGTGCTCCTATTTCTGGACTAAAAAATGCTATAGCTAAATTTTTAGAATTAGTGAAAGCACTCTGTGTAAAATTAGCTGAACCTAGCCAAATATACTCATGATCTACAACTAAGATTTTATGATGTAAGTGTCCTTCACCTTGCGCGCGAGTACCAATTTGTATAGAAGGATGTAATTGCCCATTGAAACTGAGATGATCGCGATCGATAATAAGTTGAACATTTATGCCCTCACTTGCTTTTTGATTAACAATTCGAATGACTTCGGAATCAGAAAACGTAAACGAAATAATTAATATGGAGTCTTGGGCGTTATTTAGTAATTCATATACAGATCCTTGCAAGGAGTTATAACTAAGATCATGATTACCGAGTATAAGAGGAACTTGCTCGATGTCCTCAATAAATGCTCTTTCAGTTTTTTGCAAGGCACTTTGCGCATAGACAGGAGCCAACGGAGCTGCTCCAAGACTAACAGTTAATAATTGAACAAAAGTTAAAAAATATATTAATAATTTCATGATTAAATCTTTAATTTTAAAATAGTTATGTTTTTTATGCTATTTTTCCAAATATGCATGGAAAATCAATAGACCTTCAAATAAATAAAAACTGATTATATCATTTAATTTATAAAATAAGCAAAAAGAATATACGGAAAGAATATACGGAAGATCTTCAAATGGCCTTGCAGTCGTTTCTTGACATGTTACACGATAAGATTTAATTTTAAAAACAAGAAAAGCCGAAAGCGATGCAAGAAAAAGGTTTTATTGATTTTGTTTTTCTTGGTGAAAAGACGTAGTTACAAAACTCTGCTCTCAAATAGGCTCCCTCACTACCTTAAGAAGCCAAATTTATATACGAGCCCAACTCCGACGGAGTGGTTATAGAAATGACAGCCTCCCTGATGGAATTTGTATTCCAAAGTAATCATCCGTATTGCAGAAGATCGGATAGGCTAACCCAGCCATCACCTGCCAAGAAAAACTGGTTCCATTTCTGGTTAAAAATAATACGAGAATTTGAGGAATGCATTTGTTGGAAATCATAGCCTATGCCAGCTCCAATAAAAGGTTGGATATTCCAAAATGCACATCCCCACGAAGATAAAGGCAAATCCCATAATAGGTTGGCCATATACGAGGAAGTTTGGAAATGTCCATGCTTAGAGAATACCTTCTCCAAAGAAATCGATTTTTTTTATAGCATTTCTTCTAAAAGCATATTCAGCTTCCAAACGCAAGCCATAACACCAACAATAACCCAACGAACCGGCAATAATATATCCTGTCTGATATGTGGATTTGTTTCCGTCGATTGTAGTGTTTTGCAAGAAATTAGCACCGCTCAAAAATCTTAGCATAGAAATTCGTCTGATCAACACAGCAGCTGTCTTCATAACAGCAGAAGTCTTCAGCACACCATTCTTGATCTTGTGCATCAGCTGCCATGAAAAATAAGAATGACATTAAAAGTAACAGAATATTTTTTTTCATGTTGATGATCTCCTTGTTATGTTTCATTCGCGCAAGACACGTTTCAGAATTTCGCTACTCCGTAATCCGATCATCATAGCTGGTCCTGTAGTATTAATATCAGGAATCACCGGACAGATGGAGTTGTCCGCTACAAAAACGTTCTTTGTGCCATAAACACGCGTGTCGCCATCTACCACACCTCCGGCGTCCAGAGGAGCCATTTTACAGTGCGATACAAAGTGGTGTATATCCAGTGAAAGATTACTATTATTTTTCACGTACTGCTCAACCACTGCGTCGTTATAGCCAGAAAGGATGACTAAGTTGATCGGGTCACTTAAAATGGGTTTAAAGTAAGGCGAGGGAAATGGGTACAAAATATTTAGTTGATCTAGCAGAGCGCGAATATAGACCGAGACGGCACTCTTCATATTCGCCAGGTCTATAGGATCTTGGTAAAAGCCGTCGTCCGCTGCGGCTATCTGAAATGAATTATCGCTTTGGATTGTGACACTTCCCTCACTCACTGGGTTCAAAAGATCAAATCCAACGGCTAATAGCGGAGGTGTCTGTGCGGTAGCCGGTATGTATTCGAACAAAATCTGTAGCATTCGTGGGTCGCTGGAACTACCGCCCACTACTGGCAAGTAGACATTATTGATAGTAAATGCATACGGAGCTGCCAGGTGGTATACCACTAAGAGCTGGATCTGCTAGCATCGTAATAAAAATGAGCGGATGGTTTTGGAGATGTTTTCCTACGTTCTCATTGATGAAAACGGGCTTGATCCCTGCATTCTTTAGCGCTTCCGACGGTCCTATGCCCGAAAGCTGTAGCAACTTGCTACTGTTGATGCCACTCGCCAAAACAACGGCTTTCCGAGCTTTGCTTCGAAGAGTTTACCGTCCTGCATATATCTTACTTTTTTGGCACGCCCATGTTTGTCAAATATTATTTTCACAGCTACCGAATCGAAGAGCATAAACAAGTTTGTGTCCATTAACTCCTTGACCTTCTGGCGTCATTACCGTGCTATTTAAATATGCTGTCGCGCTGCTCACTCGTTTGGTGCCTGTAGGATCAATAAACCACTGAGCACGAGGGTCTATGCAATTCTCCACACTCGGATCATTATAGTCCACTACAGTTGGAATTCCGGGAAACGCTGCCTGTGATGCGGGCAATAGTACTTGCGATGTTATCTGCGATACCGTTGGTGTCTGTAGTATATTGACAGGACCGTTGTCTCCTCGCGCCCCTGGTGTGATTGTCAATCCTTGGTAGTTCTCAAGAGCATTGAAGGTTGCCAGAATATTGTCCAGACTCCAATTGCTGCTGCCAGAAACTTCTTCCCAACGCGAGTACACGGCGTTCGAGCCACGACCATAGTATAATCCGTTAATTGATGAGCCTCCACCCAACAGCATTCCTGTTGTCCAATCACTTGTTCGTCCATTGAGCCCTGGCATTGGTAGGGTTTGATTCCATCCTGGCCAAAAATACTTGTACTTTCCTGTCCCAGCCAATAGGAATGCTGGGAGACCCACTGCCTCTATTGCTGGATCATTTGTTAAATTTTGCCCCCCCTCTATTCCTAATACTGAAAAGAGACCATTCTCTGATAGCTGGCTCATCAATATGCAACCTGCCGCTCCACCACCCATTACTATGATATCTGCCTCTAGTTCGTTTCCCGACATTCTGCATCGATAAGGAGAAGATTGATCGCCAAAAAGGTTGACTGTAGCAGTTACTAAAGCGAGGATAATAAATTTGATTTTCATAGTTGATTCCTCCGTGAGTCACTATCAATTAAAAAATTTTTGTTGTCAATGATTTGTGCCAGAATTCAGCAATTCCAATTGGAAGCTTTTTCTGATCTTCAATAATTTAGACATCTCAAACTCCTTTTATGGCGGTTTCTAAGATGCTTACTGCCTTATCAGCATCTTCTTTTGTAATCGTATAGGCAGGAAGAAAACGAAGAACATTTCCTGCTGTAATGTTGGCGAGCAACCCATGAGAATGACAGGCACCCAAAACGGATTTGCTGTCGATCTTTAGCTCTATTCCAATCATAAGACCTTTACCGCGAATTTCAGCTATTGCCTGTGGATATTTTTTTTGGAGCTGATAAAGTTTATCCATGAGATAAGCTCCCATGAGAGCAGCTTTTTTCGGGTAATTTTCTTTGATAAGTACTTTTAGAGTTGCTAGAGCGGCGGTTGTGGTAATAGGATTAGCGCCAAAAGTGGTTCCATGATCTCTTTTTCTAAGAAGTCTTGAGTAGCTGAGTGAATTCCTCCTTCTCCTTGAATATGTATTAATTCTATACCGACATAGCCAGTAGCTCCGGCAATTCCAACTTTAATCATAATTTTTCTCCTTCAGAAACCGGAGTATAACATGAAATGAATATTTAGTCAATATAATTATCTGAATATATCTTTATTAAGGCTTTACATGTACTCTACAGTATGATTCATGTTATTCGACATAAAATAATTAATCAAATTGTTGCATAAATATTCATGTTTTGCTACAATCATCTTAACAAACGAGGAATTGTATGAAAAAAAACGGACTATTAATGCTTGAAGACGGCACGTTCTTCTGGGGCGAATCTGTTGGAGCGGAGGGTTTTTTTGCCGGAGAGGTGATCTTTAACACCTCCATGACCGGATATCAAGAGATCTTAACGGATCCCTCTTATACCCAACAAATCATCAGCTTTACCTATCCCCACATAGGTAATGTGGGCGTGAATATTGAGGATCAGGAGTCGCTTCGCATTTGGTCTGGAGCAGTGGTAATGAAAGAGTTGTCTAAAACTCCTAGTAATTGGCGAGCAACCGGGGATTTACAAAGCTCTCTCAAAAGTCAGAATATTATCGCGATTTCAGATGTCGACACTAGGAAACTGACACATATTTTAAGAGAAAAAGGAAGTCTTAATGCCTGCATTATGGGAGGCACCGTCGATTCTGAATTCGCTTTAACACAAGCGCGTGCTTTTTCTGGCTTAAGTGGTAAAGATCTAGCTAAAGAGGTTTCGTGCATCACCCCACACGAATGGAAAGCGAAAAACCCTTTTCATGTGGTTGTCTTGGATTTCGGAGTCAAGAGCTCCATCTTACAACAGCTTATTGCTTCAGGGTGTCATTTGACAATCGTCCCGGCTCAAACCTCCGCTAAAGAGGTGCTCAAGTTAAAACCACATGGAGTATTCCTATCAAATGGGCCTGGAGATCCTTCTGCTTGTACATATGCTATTGAAGCAATTCAGACTCTGCTTGAAGGAGCGATTCCGATTTTTGGAATCTGCTTAGGCCATCAACTACTTGCTCTTGCTAGCGGGGGTAAGACAGTTAAAATGAACAATGGTCATCATGGCGCTAACCACCCCATTCAAGAGTTGAATTCTGGCAAAGTATTCATCAGCAGTCAAAACCACGGTTTTGTCGTAGAAGAGAAAACCTTGCCGCCTTGTTTGGACATTACTCATCGTTCTCTTTTTGATGGAACCATTGCAGGGCTTGTTAGAAACGATAAGCCCGCATTCAGTTTTCAAGGACATCCAGAAGCCAGTCCTGGACCTCATGAACTACAGCTCTTATTCAAACAATTTGCAACTTTAATGGAGCACTCCCATGCCAAAACGAACTGATATTCACAACATTCTCCTCATCGGCTCAGGTCCAATTGTCATTGGGCAAGCTTGCGAATTTGACTATGCAGGCACTCAGGCATGTAAAGCGCTTCGCGAGGAGGGTTATAAAGTCACTTTGATCAATTCCAATCCAGCGACCATCATGACAGACTTACAGATGGCCGACGTAACCTACATTGAGCCGATTACAAAAGAATTTGTCACACGCATCATTGAAAAAGAAAGGCCTGATGCAATTTTACCCACTATGGGAGGGCAAACTGCTCTGAATATCGCACTCGAATTAGAAAAAAGTGGTGTTTTAGAGGCTTATGGAGTCGAGTTGCTTGGAGCCACATCAAAAGCGATTGAGCTTGCAGAAGACCGAGTCCTTTTTCGCCAAATCATACAAAAGCTGGGACTAAGTCTACCCAAGTCGGGCATTGCCAATAATTTGAACGAGGCAATGGATGTCCTTAACCTCATTGGACTTCCTATCGTTGTACGCCCCTCTTTCATTTTAGGAGGAAGTGGCAGCGGTATTGCACATACAAAAAAGGAATTTACCTCTTTATGTCAGCACGCATTTGCAGCAGCTCCACATCAGGAACTTCTTTTGGATGAAGCACTTATAGGTTGGAAAGAATTCGAGATGGAAGTTGTACGCGATAAGAATGATAACTGCATTATCGTCTGCTGCATTGAAAATATCGATCCACTAGGAATTCACACGGGAGATTCGATCACTGTTGCCCCGGCACAAACTCTTACAGATAAAGAGTATCAAAAGATGCGTAACGCTTCCTTTGCCATTTTACGAGCGATTGGCGTGGAGACGGGAGGATCAAATGTTCAGTTTGCCATTCATCCTAAGGATGGGCGAATGGTCGTCATCGAGATGAATCCTAGAGTATCGCGCTCCTCTGCTCTTGCTTCAAAAGCCACAGGATTTCCGATTGCCAAAGTCGCTGCTAAGTTGGCTGTAGGATATACTTTGCCTGAGCTTTCTAGTGAGCTCACCGGCAATCAAATCCCAGCTTCTTTTGAGCCGACGATCGATTATGTCGTTGTTAAAATACCGCGCTTTAATTTTGAAAAATTCAAAGGCTGCGAAGTGAAGCTTGGCACTCAAATGCGTTCGGTGGGAGAGGCGATGTCTATCGGCAGAACGTTTCAAGAAGCTCTTCTCAAAGGAATGCGCAGCATGGAAATTTCTTCGTTCCCGGAACTCCTTGATCTCGCTGATGTGAAGCAAATAATAAAAATCCCAGGCCCTTTTAGACTTTGGGCAATTTTTGATGCTTTTCGATTGGGGATGCTTCTGACGGAAATCCATAACGCTACTCATATTGACCCATGGTTTTTGAGTCAAATTGAGGAACTTGTGCTCAAGGAAAAGGAATTCTCTAAGAAAGACTTGAGCCAACTATTAAAGGAAGAACTCTATCATTTCAAGCAACTTGGATTTTCCGATGCTCAGCTTGGTAAATTGATAGGATGCAATAATGAAGAAGCTCTCAAGGCAAAACGAGAAGAGCTGAATATCTTTCCAGTTTATAAGCGTATAGATAGTTGTGGGGCCGAATTTTCCACACCGACTGCCTACTTATACTCGACTTACGAAGAGGAGTGTGAAGCACGCCCTTCCAGTCAACCCAAAGTATTAATCTTAGGGAGCGGTCCTTCGCGTATTGGACAAGGGATAGAATTTGATTATAGCTGCGTGCATGCCATTCAAGCCCTCAAGGAACTGGGTTATGAAACTCTCATTGTCAATTGCAATCCCGAAACCGTTTCCACTGATTATGACTGTGCAGACAAGCTCTATTTTTCACCCTTAGCAGCTGAGGATATCCTTGCAATTATCGAAATAGAAAAGCCCATAGGTGTTGTTGTTCAATATGGTGGTCAAACTCCTCTTAATTTAGCTCCTGCTCTTGTAAAAGCTGGTGTTCCGATACTTGGAATGACCTCTACTCTTATTGAACAAACGGAAGATCGAGCTCAGTTTCAGCAATTTTTACATACTTTGGGACTTAAGCAACCGAATAACATCACCATCCATTCCCTAGAAGAGGGGGCTGATGCTGCAGGACACATTGGTTATCCCTTGATCGTAAGGCCTTCTTTTGTGCTTGGTGGACGAGCTATGGCGATTGTATTCCATCAAGAAGAATTGGAAATAAGTCTGCAAGATGCCTTTCAATTAGATCCTAAAAAACCTGTCTTGCTTGAGCATTTTCTAATAGATGCCATTGAAGTTGATATTGATGCTATTTGCGATGGAACAGAGGTTTTTGTTCCCGGAATTATGGAACACGTAGAGCCTGCAGGAATCCATTCGGGAGACTCAGCCTGTTCGCTTCCCCCTTTCCGTTTATCTGTGGATATCCAGCAAGAATTGATCTTGCAGACAAAAAAAATGGCTTTAGCCTTAAACGTTGTGGGATTGATTAATATCCAATTTGCCGTTCAGGACAATACCATTTACGTCTTGGAAGTCAATCCTCGAGCATCACGAACATGCCCCTTTATCTCAAAGGCGACAGGGATTGATCTTGTCAAAATAGCAACGCGTTGTTTGATGGGTATTTCTTTGAAAGAACAAGGATATCAAAAAAGCCCTCAATTTCATCATTTTGCAGTCAAAGAAGCCGTTCTTCCGTTCTCTAAATTTGATAATGTCGATTCTCTTCTTGGACCCGAAATGAAGTCCACAGGGGAAGTAATGGGGCTTGGGAAGAATTTTGCCGAAGCCTACGCTAAAGCACAGATAGCCTCTGGATATCCATTACCGAAAGCGGAAAGTTGCGCCGTTTTGAGTCTTCTTCAAGTAGACTCAAATTGGATGATTAAGCTCGCGTTCGATCTTATGGCTATCCCACTTCAACTCTATGCGTTACCTACAACCGCGGCTATTCTGACCTCTCATGGCATCCCTTGCCAAGCCATAAACTCTGAAGAAGCTGCAAAAAAAGCAGAAAATGGAGAAATCGGGCTCATCATAACACTTGGAAAAGAAGAAGCTCACATAATGGAAGGATATGCACTTAGGCGTCTTGCCATCTGTCATCACATCTGCCATGCGACAACTGCCAGCGGCGCAAGCAGTCTCATTCAAGCTCTGCAACTCAAAGGGAATTACAGCCTGTTGTCTTTAAATCAACTCATCAAAGAGGAGGTCATATGTTAAAATTGACTCATAAACATCTCTTAACGGGAAAGGAACTTTCTATTGATGAGATCAAATCTCTACTATCATTGGCAAGTGAGCTTAAAAAGAAACGAAAAGAAGGCCGAGCTACGAACATTTTAAAAGGCAAACATTTGGCGCTTCTCTTTGAAAAACCCTCTCTGCGCACTCGTTTTAGCTTTACAGTAGCTATGCATGAACTAGGTGGAAATGTTGTCGAAAGTTTAGGTGAAACGCGTAAAAATGAAGAGCCTGAAGATGTAGCTAGAGTCATTGAAGGCTACTGTCATGCAGTCATGATTCGTACACATAGTGATAACATATTAACTCGTATGAGCCAAGTATCGAAAATCCCTATTATTAATGGGCTCTCCGAACTCCATCACCCCTGTCAAATTCTTGCAGACCTTTTAACTCTGCATGAGGTGTTTGGAAAATTAGAGGGTCTTAAGCTGACTTACATTGGTGATGGCAACAACATTTTGCACAGTCTTTTGCTGCTCGCTCCTCTTATGGGTGTACAACTCCATTATTGCTGTCCAAAAACATGTCAGCCTAATGTAGACATTTTGAAACAAGCTTTGATGCGCGTAAAACAGGCTAAAGGATCAATTACATCCTGTTCTACACCTATTGTCGCAGCAGATCAGGCTCATGCTATCTACACTGATGTCTGGGCCAGCATGGGCTTTGAAAACAAGACGGATGAAAGGCTATTTGAGGGATTTCAAGTCAATGAACCACTCATGGAACATGCGCTTTCCGATGCGATATTCATGCATTGTTTGCCTATGATTAGAGGCAAAGAGGTTAGTCAGACTCTTCCTGATAAACCAGCTTCAGTGATTTTTGAGCAGAGTGAAAATCGCTTGCACATACAAAAAGCCCTGCTAGTAGCATTAATAACATAACAAGGAGATTCAAAATGAGCATTAAACACAGCCATTTTACACAGCTCCATTGATATGTGAGTAAATTTATAGGGTGAGGTGACACCGCCGCCTGCATAGATATCTGAATTACTTATGCGTTTAAAATTGTTTTGAAAGTCTTGGAAAATGGGTCGAATTTCGTCATTTGATTACCTCTTGTGTTATCTTAACCTGTCATTACAGGTCCTGATCGAGTACGATTCGATATCGCGCTTTACCGGCTTCAAGATGCTCAAAGGCCTTATTAATTTGGCTCATGGGGAAATGCTCTGTTTTTGGCGTAATATTATGCCGTGATGCAAAATCCAACATGGATGCTATTGTTACAGGAGGTCCACTAGGTGAGCTTGAAATACTTAGCTGAGCTACAAGCAGTGGAAAAATAGAGACGGGAATAGGCTCAGTCACTACCCCTACAAAATGAAGACGGCCTTTTGGGGCAAGGGCAGAGATCAAAGCGGACCAGTCTAGAGGCACATTTACGGTAACGAGTAAGAGATCGAATGTGCCTGCAAGCTTTTGAATGGTAGAGGAATCTCGGCTAGAGACAACATTGTGAGCGCCAAAATCGCGCGCTTCCTTAAACTTGTTTTCGCTTGATGTAAAGGCCGTTACCTCGCAGCCGAATGCGGCGGCGAATTTGACAGCTAGATGGCCAAGTCCACCGATCCCGACGATACCTACGCGATCCATCGGCTTAATGTATGTCGCTAAAGGATTGTAAACGGTGATGCCGCCACACAATAGCGGACCCGTCTCTGCCAAGGGAAGTTTTTCTGGGATCGGTAGAGTCCACGCCCAATGTGCCCGCACACGGCTGGCAAAGCCACCGCTGTGCCCAATTATTGTAGCAATAGATTCCGGGCAAAAATTGTGGTTTCCTGACATACACTGTCGGCAGTGCATGCAGCTGCTAGAAGTCCAACCAATGCCCACCTTTTGACCCAGCTTGATTCCCTTCACAGCGGGACCAACTGCGACCACATGGCCAGTAATCTCATGGCCTAGCACGGCTGGATATTTTGAATTTCCCCAATCGTTGTTGAGTATGGAGAGGTCTGAGTGGCAGATTCCGCAATATTCCACAGCAACTTCAACATCCTCTTCGCCCAATGGCCCAAGGTCAATTTCTTGCCTTGTGAATTTACTTTTTGCGGCAGAAGCAACCCATGCAGCGACTTTTGGCATAGAACTAACTCTTTTTAGATGTTTAACCTACGTTTTTTAAGGATAACAAAGCTATTTATTCCATCAATAAGTCATTTATGGATTTTTTTGCAAAATTTAATTGGAGACCAACTCTTCCTGTTGGAACCATGGGAAATTGGTCAGAGTGAGGGAATTGAAATTAACATGCATAATATTTATAATGGAAGTGGAGAACGTAATCAAATAATAAGGTATTAATATGTCTTCTAGTATTAATATGTCTTCTAGTTTTCATGTTGATTTCAGCTACCTAGGCAAAGATTACAATTTAGATCTTGTTGCAGGAAATAAATCTGAACACTCAATAGAAATAAATGGAATTAGCTACACCATTTTAGGAGAAAAAGAAAAGCTAAGCACAGCTTGTGAACTTTTAAAGTCTATATCTCTAGATTCTATTCAGAATTCAGAAGATCTCAAAGGAAGATTGGCCTCTTTGAAAGAACTATCATTTCCTTTTGCAAAAAAAACGGAAGAAATTGGACTGGATATCTTACATTCATGTTCAGAGGTCACTTCTGCTCCAAAAACGAGCCCATGGTCAGAAAAAGATGAAAGAAATCTTCCAGAACGAAGGCAGGCTATTGCACATAAATATTGGGAAGTAGGTGTTTTAAAAGGAGAAAAAGATCACGATGGTTTAAAAGGTTTTCTTGCGGATACTTCTTCCGATCCATCTCTGACTGAAAAGCTATTCGACGAGGCCATAAGCAAAAAGAATTTTGAGTTATTTTTCTCTCTTTTTAATCATCTATCACGAAATCAAGTAGTATTAATTAATGACATAGAAAACCTAAATGCTATTGATTTTGGAAAAACTACTCACAAAAAGAAAAGGTTTACGGAAGAAGATATAAGTAATCTAAAACAATATGTCAAAGATACTAGATTTTCAGGAATTATTACATTGTCAGATGGAAAGTCTTCTTATACAGTGCGTTCCGAAAAATTTGAAGAAAATGGAGATCCTCAAATTCCTTTTTCAATTCATTCTGTTGGCAAAGTTTTTACAGGAGTATTAACTTTTCTGATGATGGAAAAAGGTGTTGTTCATCCTGATAAAGCAGTTATTACAAAAGAAATACTAGAAAGCCCGATACAACTTGAGCCAAATGTTTTAAAGGCTTTACCCCCTGCATTACAAAGACAATTAGCAAAAAAAACTATGCATCAGGTTATGCTTCATCAAGGCGGATTTGGAGATTACCTGCCGCGTTATGAAGCTGCTATAGAAAATGATCTATCAAAAAATAAAACGCCAACGCAAATTTCGAAACCAGAAGAATTTCTTAAATATGCAGACGATCAAATAATAAAACTTGCTTCGGGAGAAGGCCATTATAGTAATCTTGGCATCCTACTGATCGGGCTGTCAATTCAATATCATTATAACAAAGACATATCTGAAAAAATCCAAATTACTGAAAAACACATTGAATATCTAAAAAACAAACAAGAGCACGTCGGAAGCGGGTCTACAGGGAGAGCAAAAAAAGCAAGCTTGAATACACAAATTGAAGCTCACAAAGAACGACTGGAAAAACTTAAGGCAGCTTATAAGCCTTACAATAAAATCTTGGATGACCATGTTTTAAAACCATCTGGAGTGAGTAATTTCTCCGTGCAAAAGCCAAAAAATGGACGTTTTAATAACGAACAAGCTCCCATAGCTGGACACATATCTGGCAGTCCTGGAGGTGGATATTGGGCCACATCAGAAGATCTTCAAAATTTTGGGGATTGGGTTAATAAAAAATGCTCTTCAGATCCAAGTTTTTTGAGTCTAATTGAAGCCTATGGAGGAGAATTCTATTCAAAAGAACACCGTCAAATTGACCATACAGGTTTTATAGATTCATCTACAGCTCATCTCTCAACGTTTATAGATAATGGAGTCACAATAGGTATTGTATCTGATCAAGGGCAATTGGCAGCTAGCCTAATAAACGGAGCTATAGTTGAGCATATGCTTGCTATTAAATAGATAACTGCGATTATTTATATTTTGTGATTTTTTTATAGCAATTATTAAGCGGATTTGAATAATAGCCTTTTAGCTTTTACTTGAGGTTATCATGGCTCATTCACAATTTTCTCCTGTTATAGAGAGTCTAGAATATTATCCAGTGCGTTATGCAGTGCAAAAGGTCGGGAATTTGGATGTTTTTTTTCGTGAGGCGGGGGATCCAAGCAATCCTGCTATTGTATTGCTGCATGGTTTTCCAACTTCATCTCACATGTATCGTGAAGTATTGCGAGGCTTAGCTGACAAATATTATCTAATTGCACCTGACTATCCAGGTTTTGGTGAAAGCAGCTTCCCTTCTCAGAAGGAATTTTCTTATACTTTTGATAATATAGCCACAGTCATAGAAAAATTCTTGGAACTTCGGGGACTGAAGAAATTTGTTTTAATGATCCAAGATTATGGGGCACCCGTGGGCTTGCGGATTGCGGCCAAGCATCATGAAAAAATAAAAGGCCTCGTCATCCAAAATGGGAACTCTTATGCTGAAGGACTAGGAGAGGAAGGATGGAGCCTTATTTTTAAATATTGGAAGAATAAGACGCCTGAAATCGAGCGAGAGATCATTAAAAATGTTTTTAGCCTTGAAGGGTTGAAATGGCAATATACCCATGGGGTGCGCAATCCTAGCGGAATTCTTCCTGACAACTGGAATCTGGACTTTATGAAAATTTCCCGTCCCGGACAGCATGAGGTACAACTCGCTTTGTTTTACGATTATCAAAATAACCTCAAGCATTATCCTGAGTGGCAGAAATATTTCCGAGAACATCAACCTCCTGCCTTAATTGTCTGGGGCAAGAATGATGCCTTTTTTCCTGTATCTGGGGCCGAAGCTTATAAGCGCGATTTAAAAAATGTGGATTTTAACATTCTGGACACAGGCCACTTTGCACTTGAAGAAGAGGCCTCGTTTATCCTTAAGAAAATGCGCGCATTTATCAATTCCTTGGTGTAATATCTCAGCTGTTAATTTAATAACCTGAACTTTGGGTTTTTTAGGCCTTTGGGCTAGCGTGAAAGCTCTCGCAGATCGATAACTTTCTAGCAGGTCCATATTTTCTAATATTGACCTGCTAGAAATTTTCGATCTCCGAGGCTTTGACGCAGTCCAAAGGGCTAAAAAACCCAAAGTTCAGGTTAATAGATATTGCAAAAGCAGGATCTTTGACAATTGCGAGCTAAGGTTTGACTGTCTTGGTGTTCACCATAATGTTATTCTGTGATCGGAACAACCAAAATCTATTCTTAAGCTTGCCATGCCAATGAAGTATCAAATAGCCAGGTTTTGCCATTTTGTATAATCCGCCCAGCTGTCGGGTAAGAGAAGTGGGTCCCCAAAATCAGGACATTGCGGCCGCTTTGAGTCCTTAGAAATTCTATGCGGGTCTTTTCCGCTGCTTTAGGGTCGACGTCGAAGTTACAAGGAAGATCAGGGACTGCTATTTCAATTGGATGGTGCATAATATCCCCTGCTCTACAAGAAAGAGTCTCCATATAGTCTCTTATCCAAAAATGTCATATTTACCTAAATGTCATTATAGAAGAATATGCTTGCTATTTACTTTGATGGGTATGGTATTAATTTGATTAGCTGTCCCAGCTGGCCTTCGTAAAACATTTCCCCTGAGTAATAAGGTTGTATCATCGTACCTTGAGTCATTGCCGGCAGTAAAGGGGAACGCGCTATCTCTTGTCCAGTTTTTGCATTCCTCCATACAGCATAATCGTTTAGATTACTGCCTGGAATTTCTGGTCCAGGAATATCGGTTCCAACTAAGATGCGTTTTCGTTTAGAGCCAATAAGCGCCGTAAATTCAGTTGTTGTTTGATCCGCTTTCCAACTGATTTCCAAACCTTTATGGGTTAATCTGATGGCAGCAATTTTCCCAGGTAGAGAGTCTATTGCATAAATTAAATGATTCTCTGGATCAATTGATACTGATGCAGGCGCCCAGCTGATTGCCGGCACTCCCCCTTGCGCAGCTGTTGAAAATGCCTCAGCAACTAGTGGTGGAATGGGGTCTCCCAAAAAGGGTTGAATGGAAAATTGTTTGGAGGCATCCGATTGATTGATCGCTATTACACTTAAAGCAGTTGCGGATGGAAGAGTATTCACTTGCCCGGCAATCCAATCATCCATCACGACAAAAGATGTTGCTGTTGTTTGGCCTTCTAAAGTAATTATACCGGGATTCCAAGAAGAATCGAGAATGAATTTTCCCTTTTTTACTAGATATCGAATTACGGTATTAGCCTCAACTAAGTATACATAAGTGCGATCTTTATGCTTTCCAATTGTGGGGCGGGCTGCCACAGGGGCAGGAAGAATAATTGAATCAATCACCGTCATGCTAGATGGATTTACAGAAACTAATAGGGAAGCTGGAACATCGGTGGGATCCGGGCAATCTAATAGGGCATCTGGTCCTTGGATACTACAGCCAGCTTCTCGATAAAGAGATTTCATGATGAGAATGCCATCTTCTGTGGCATTGAAACCATTATAGGCTGTATTTTGTGTTGTTCCTCCTCCAGTAGGCAATATAAGTGTTTTAAGCGTAGCACCTGTCGCAGGGTCGATTTTCGATAAACGATAACCATAAATAACATAGAGAAAGCCATCTCTAAGAATACCCATAGAACCCGGGTAGTCCCATTCTCCATTTTGAAGGGTGTTAATCAATTGATTGTACCAGATGGGTTCGAGTGTATGAGTATTGACCTTTGCCACAAAGGCGCCAATGGATCCTGGCTCATCTCCATAACCTCCTCCATAAATGAAGGCGTTTTTGGAATCTAAATAAGCCATATTATACCCAGATGGATAAGTGATGGAGGAAGAGAAAATATCCACCTGATTGTTTCCTTTAAATGCTCCCCCAAAGGTTGCTTTTGGAAAAACGTGCGAACGTCCTGAATTATAATGTTCAAATGCTGCAAGAGAAGGATACCAAGGTAGGTTTTCCGATGCCAGTATCGTTTGACACATAAACAATAATAACACGCAAAATATTCTCATGATCTCCTCATATTAGGTTGAGTTATTTTTTTTGTTTTATATTTGAGAAGAAATTATTTTGAAATGTTTTTTTTGAAGGCATTGATTCATTACTTTTCCATTTACTGTGGGCAGGAATAAGCTTGACCTAATATCAAGGATCAAGTTTAATATCGTCAGGAGATTTTGTCCAAAAACGATCAAGTATAGATAAATAAATGAAAATGAATGTTTTAAAGATATTAATATTAGGCGGTACAAGCTTTTTAGGTCCTCATCTTGTCGAAGAACTTCAAGAACATGGTCATAAAGTTACCCTATTTAATCGAGGAACTCAAAACACCTCATTTTTGTCTCATGTTGAGATGCTTCAAGGAAATAGAGAGGGAGATCTTAATGCCCTCACAAATCGTTCATGGGATGCAATTATTGATACTTCCGGTCAACTACCGCGATTGGTCGAAGCCTCTTCGAAAATACTTTCAACGGCAACAAACCATTATACTTTTATTTCCACCATAGGCGTTTATGAGAATTTCCATTCGCTTAATATTGATGAAAGTTATCCCTTGGCAAAATTAGAAGATGAGGCAAATGAGGAAATCAATGAAAAAACATATGGGGCCTTAAAAGCAGCATGTGAAAAAGTTATAGAACGCTATTTTTCGAATCATTTTTTAGTCATTAGGCCAGGTCTTATTGTAGGACCTCGTGATCCTACCCATAGATTTGCGTACTGGCCCTTACGCATTTTGGATGGAGGTGAAATTTTAGCTCCGGGTTCGCCAACACAAAATTTGCAATTTATCGATGTGCGGGATCTGGCAAAATGGATTGTCGGCATGGTCGAAAGGCAAGAGACAGGCTTCTATAATGCTACAGGTCCTAAGCTGTCCCTGAGTTTCGAGGAATTGCTAAATACATGCGTACAAATCAGTAAAAAAGAGGCTTCGTTGACTTGGGTCAGTGAGAATTTTCTTATTGAACATGGTGTACAAGACTGGATAGACTTGCCTTTATGGCTTTCATATAAGCGTAATATGCCAGGTTTTTTAAATGTAGATGCAACAAAAGCTATTCAAGCCGGCCTTACATTCCGGCCCCTAACAGAAACAATTTCAGCCATTATTGATTGGGAAAAGCAAAATCGAAAAGATGACGTGCAAATAGGCATCGACAGAAAAATAGAACAAGAACTTTTGACATTGTGGGACAGACATTGCAATAACTGAATTTAGTAAATTAAGGTTTATATGTTTTTAGATACAAATAATGTCTCTCAACCGATGGAGGTAGATCTGATCCACAGACAATCCATGATAGCCCCATTTAGTGAACTCCCATTGGATATAGTGCGTATCATTTTTAAAGATCGGAAGGCAGATCTTCCAGCTATAGCCTTGGTATGTAGAAACTGGAAAGCCATAGTTGATGACAAGGAGTTTCGTGAAGCAATACGCCCTGCCGAAGCTTTTGGTACAAAAGAATGGAAGGAATATATAGGAGTGGATGTTGTAGAAGAACCGCGCCTGCCACGACGAGCCTATGGAGATCTGGAAAATGAGGGCGGCATGCTTACTTTTATTCCTGAAAAAGTCAACGTAACAGAACAAAACGGTTCAATAAAAGAACTGCTATTGGACAATCTGAGGGTTATTCACCAATTGGTACAAAATCCAAAAAAAGGGAATAAAACAGGTTTTATTGCATCTATAGACAATCTGCCTATAATAGTAAAACTGAAAGAAAAACATTGGTCATGGTTAAAGAAAGAAGTGATAGGCAGAAATAAAGGATATTTTGAATGTCAGATCTGGGATACGCAATTTTGTTTTGGACCCACCGATTAATAATCAAAGAACTTATGTTTATGTTAACCCAACCTTTTCGTTTGATGCAGGAAGGGTAGGTTTAGGTTATTTTCCAACTGGCCTTAATGTCATCTTCATACCTGATGGTAGAGAGAGCGAATACTCTACTGTTGTGCCTGCCAGAAGGTCCTTTGATTATTGAACAGTTGATTTAAGTAGTTGACAATTCTATCAAATATGTAATACTTAATTTTGTGAATACAGATAAAACAAACTCTAAAATCTATCTGCCGGCCCTTGATGAAGATTTGTTGGCCGAATGCTCCGTTGAGGCTTATCGCTCCAGCGGCAGCGGCGGCCAACATGTGAATGTCACAGATAGTGCTGTGCGCTTGACCCATCTCCCTACAGGCATTGTTGTCACCAGTCAAAAAGAGCGCGGCCAGCTGCTCAACAAGAGAAATTGCCTGGCCAAATTGCGCGAGAAAGTTGATAAACTCAATTATCGAAAGCCTCGGCGCGTAGCTACACGCATGCCGCGGTCGGTCAAAGAAAAAAACAAAGTCGCAAAGACAAAGACCTCAGAAAAAAAACGTTTGCGCCGCCGGCCTTCTCAAGATAATTAATACAAGAACCGAATTTTGTTTGATTTATATTTGCTAAATCTATAAGCTTTCCCTAACAACTCGCACTTTATGCAAAACATATAGAAATCTGGACTATTGGTTCAAGTTCCGTGTCCGAGTCCGAGTCCGTGTCCGATTTAAAAAGGATTGAATCGGACACGGACTCGGACTCTGACTCGGACACGAAAGGCCGTTATGTATTGCGTAATGTGAATGAATTGCAAATTATAATTAACTTAATGATGAATAATTTCCACTATAAGAGGCTGTTATGAGTATCTCTGATTTTCCCCCTGTGTCACTAGATAAGTATATTGCCAATACCAACAAGGGTCCAGACATCTATAAAAAGGGCCAAGATATCTATAAGATATATAAGAGGTTTGATGATTCATATGATCCTAACAACCCGGAAGCCGTTCGAGATGCCATGATCAAAACCGCTGTTAAGACCGGTGTAGGTGCAGGATTGGCCTACATACTTCCCAAACACTGGATAACTGGTGTGGCCTTAACTGGGGTGTACTATGGTGGAAAACACGCTGAATTTCTTCAACGTAATATACAAAAGGTACAATGCCCCAAAGAGGATAGTGGTGTATTTCATGGGGGCATGGATATCATACCCTCCTGCAGAGAAACTAAAGAGGGATTGATCTTGGGTTTGGAAGGCCTCAAGAGGACGGCAAATCTTTTAAAAAAACCCGAAAATGCAATCAGCCAATATGCCATTAGTAAAGCTGATCAATATGGGATCACGACAAAAAACTTCAAGGAAGGGGTCAATGCAATCACCGATTATGCCAATAATAAAGCCGAACAGTATGCTATTAATAATGCCGAACGGTATTGGGGCACGACAAAAAACTTCAAGGAAGGGGTCAAGGTTACTGCAAATTTATTGAAAGAAACCGAAAATATTATCAGCGAATATACCCATAATAAAGCCGAACAGTATGGGATCACGAAAAAGAATATCAGACAGATTGCCGAAGTTGCCCATAGGTATATCACTGAAAAAGCCTCGCCAGCCCTAAAACAAGCCTACCATGAGTGGCTTGAAGCTCCATTACTTAACGCAATGCAACCTCTGAAGATGCGTCAGGAAGAATTGCAGCAATTAAATACCCTGATCATGCAGTCCCTTTTAGATAAAAATGCCCAAAATTCCCACTTTAACCGTTTGGAAACGCAATTTGGCCATGTATTCAAAGCTAATCAAGAGCTATCCAAACAATTGAGAGAGGTCAGAGGCTATCTGGAGGATTTCCGACAGCAAGATATGGAGCGTATGAAGCAAGAAGCCTGGAATCGGAAAATGGAAAATTGGAACACCATCTTTTCCAGCCTGTCCCAAGCAGGGGCTTATTTGAAAGTCCCTATCCTCCGCGATATTGGGACCTTAGGTTCTATAGGCGTATCGGCAGCTAATTCTATATCTCAATTAAGTGCCTTGACACCGGCGTTGTCTGTGGGTTTTGTGGCCCCCTGTTTTTCTTTAGCTTCTGCCGCTATCGCCCTCTTCTCATTCTTTGACCGAGATGAAGAAGAGGATACTAATGCTCAATTCTATCAGCTTCTCATGGAACATTTGGCCATCCTCTCTAATCAAATCGCAACCGTTCGCAAGGAGATGCATGGAAGGTTCGATCATGTCGACAAGCAATTAGAGGCCATACACATGACCTTGCAAAAAGGGATGCATGATCTTGGCCAGACAGTCCATAAAACGGTGCATAATTTAGCTGTTCCTACTTTATTATCCCTTCAAGAGATTCGCACGGCTATCGAAGCCCTTTATCATTCTGCAAATTACAAACTGGACCTATTGCTGTTGCATGACTTTGAAAAAACGATTGGAAGAGTGGATGATTATACCGGAGGTGTGATACCCAGAAATGTTCTAAATCAGCTGGAGTACAACAAGATCCTATCTGCATTGGAGAATATCATATTAAGGCAGTCGGCTTCAGCAGCTTTTAATGGCACGCTTTATAATGATATGACCTCTCAAGGCATTAACCGATTGCTTTCTACAAAAGAAACCGGCCATATCTTGGGATTTTTAGGGCTCTATGCCCAAACGGCCTTAAATATCAAAGTTCCAGGTATCGACGTGAGCCAACTCTGCAATCCTTATCTCTGGTCTACTGCTGTAGCTCGATACCTAAAATTCAGAAAAACATTTTCCTCGTTTTCACATGATGAAGAAAGCGTAAAATTGAGAGATTTACTGAATTCGGGAAAAAAAATCATAGATTATTTGGAGTTATTGACCAACGATCCCAACTTAATGGTCAGATCGTATGATAATTATCGAACGGCCCTTCAAAAGCTCTCAGAATTTGCTCAGAGGGAATTCCATCAAAAGATGAAAGATCTATTTAAAGAAATCGGTTTCACCTCGGATCAAACCGATTTTACGAACATGGGTCTAATGTTCGATAATAAATACACCATACCCACAGAATTTTTATTGGGACGCAAAGCCACGCCCTTAAATGGCCAAGGAGAGCCTCGTCTTATCGACAGGTTCTACAAATACCTGGTTATCCCGCAGGAATATGTTCTGGCAGATAGATTAGGAGTAGGAAAACTGGAGTTTACCTATACACGAGAACAACGTCCCGTCCCAAATCATGCCCACACGTATGATGAGGTATTTGAGATCACATGCAATTTTGTTGAAAAAGAGGCAAATATAACCACCCCTGTGGATATTTTTGAGGTCTCGAAACAAAAAGTCCTTATAGTAGATAAGCTGTGGCCTGAAACTGACACATGGTCTCAAGGCATCGCTAAAGAATCATCAAAGCACCAAACCCTCCGTTTAAATTTAGGGTATGCCAGTAATTATTGGGCTTTTCGAGTCAGGTTTGCACATAATATATCAAGAAGACATAAAGAGTTTGCATTAAATCTTATAGACAGCAAACCCATTGCTTTAACGAGTGAATTCCAAGTGCTCCTCAACGAGGTAGATGCCCAATCTAAACTGCTTATGGCCTATGCCTCTTTGACAGGCCGATCGCATCAATTGGAGCCTTTATTGCAAACGGAAAAGAAAATTAAAAATAGCCTTTTGAATTATGCAGCCTCGACTCTACATGACAATCGTTCCATTGCTCTGGCTATTTGGGGAGATGCAGATTGGGTAAAACAGACTTTGGCTCCTAATGCCCTAAGGCAAAGTCCCCTTTTTATGCAACAGGTGCAAAGATATTACAAGGCACTCAATGAGTATGCGACCGTATTTATTCAGCAGCGCGCCATCATTAAAGCCATGGGCAACACTGTGGAGCTGCTTCCTAGTGAATCGAGTGCCCTGCCTGAACCTGCCGAAGATTATGATAGCGATGGCGAAACTATTGAAAAGAAGGATAGGAAAATCGAAAAACTGAATCACCAGGTCAGTGATTTAACCGAAGAAATAAGCGGGTTGAGGAGGAATATGGAGCAATTGGCCCTGCAAAATAAGCAAATTCTTCAGCTCCTGCTTGAATCCAAGGGTGTTGTATCTTTGCCGCAATCCTCTCCTTCTGTACAACTCAGGGATGTTATTCCCCCTACCCCGATAGCTGCAAAACCGCCCGCATCGGTTACTGTAGGAGGCCTTCCCAATATGGGCAATACTTGCTATATGAATGCAGCTCTCCAAGCCCTATTAGCCAGTCCAAAATTCAGGCTATCGCTTACATTAAGACAAAATGCCCATGCATTAAACCGAACCCTCAAGGCTCTTGTCCAAGTAAAAGATAATCCCATGGAATATCAAAAATTGTATGTTGTCCTGGAACAATTCCACCATGTGCTGATTTCGGATAGTACAAATCCAGACCTCTTTGGAGATCCTGGAAGGATGAAGGATTCTGCAGCTGTGTTTGAAGCCATTTTGTCAGCCATCCAATATCCCCTAAGGCTTCAAACCATCAGATCTGCCGGCACAAATATATTCCCATCTGTTGATGAAGGACCCCATGGAGTGATTCACCTTCCCCTCGACCCTAACCTGACTATGCAGCAAATTGTCAATAGGGAATTCAACATGAAAGAACAGCATGACTCCCAGAACCTCTGGGAAGCTACATTAACCACAGGAGGTAAACAAAGTCTAGAAACGTTCAATATTACACGTCAACTACTGGCCCCTCTGCCTGAATTATTAGTCTTCCAGTATCCGCGAAAAGATTTCCGCAATGCTCAAGTTATCTATAATGGCCTAAGCATAGCAGTTCCAGCCGATGGATTGTTGGATATGCGACAAGCTTTTGGACGAGCTGCACAGTATAAGCTCATAGCCTGTGTCAATTACCATGAATCCTATAGACACTACACTGCTGATGTGTTGAATAACAATGAATGGTTCCATTGCGATGATCCCATAGTTTCCAAAATCAATCGACCCTCTGCAGAAATAGCCACTTTGCTCCTATTCGAAAGATTATAGCTCCCGGAAAAAACAAGATGGGCAGGATTGCCTTCGGCTAGGGTGTGCGGGATTTTTATTACCACAGAGCCCATTGGCGGGTTGAGCAATTTTTATTACCACAGAGCACACAGAGAACACAGAGATCATTCAAGCCCGGAACGGGCTTGAATGACGGCTTTCGTTTGTGCGCTTCGCGCACAAACGAAATTCTATGTCGCAGAGGCAAGCGAATTTCCTCTCTGTGCTCTCTGTGTGCTCTGTGGTAATAAAAATTTCTCAACCCCGCAATGAAATTTCATTAAATCGCACACCTTAGCCTTTAGTACACAAATTTCCTAGGAACCTGAATTTTAAGCCATATCCTCCCACCGAAGGTGATCCTATATATCTTGTTTTCCTTTTAAAAAACTGCATTCCTGATCCTTCAATCTGATTTATCATGGCCAAAGGACTTCCAGGAGGGAGCAACGCCAATGTAATCTAAAGCGCGGTCATGGTGGGCAAAGACATCGAGGCCTAAGGGAGAAAAAGCTAAACCTAACCTAAATACACCTCTCTCCTCATTAACGCGTACATATGTGCACCGGCCATTAACATTGCTTGCTGGATGCCAATCAAATATACGCTTCCCCGATCTGACATATTCCATAAATAAGCTGATGACTGTATCTATTAAACCTGAAATATGAGCTCCAGCTGCCGTTATATTTTCTTCTTTGGCAACAAGCTCTTGCTGCTCATCATAGGTTTTATGTCTGCCTATCACTTCTTTCTTTATCCATACCCAATGCGGTTTTTCCTGTTTCCTTCTTTCGTAAATAACTTCTTGCCTAGAATTGTGATTATAACCTGTTTTATTTCCTTTTTTTGGATTGCCTACCAGTTTGCCAATAATCACCAAATTATCCAAGAGTACTTCTTTTCCATTTTCTATAACTTTGACTTTTTCTCGAATAAAGGTCAGGAGGCCTCCATATTTTTCCATATCAACATAGGCGCGTCTTGGGAGAAGTGGTTCTTCACCGGCATCAACGCCGATATACTCTCGCCATTCCTGAGCTCCAAAAGCTTGAACAGGTTGTATCATTTTGCGAAATACTTTATCATCAGCTAAGGCTTTCCAGCTTTTGCATACTAAAGCCATAGAAGAAAGTTCTGTTTTCAAATTCTGGAAAATGATGCGGGCCACATCCATCGGAATTTGGCCTATGGGATCTACCATAGATTGCACTTCGTATCGGTTTCCGGTAACGTTTGTATTATTAATTTGCATAAAATAACTCCATTCTGTTTTCATAAGATTATGCAATAAATTCGATTATCAATCAATTGTCTCTTTCTTGGCAGCCTTCAAAAGGTCATTTTTATGCAATTTCGCCCACTCTTTAAGGGACATTCCTTTGCGCCCAATCAATAGAGGCAGATCATCGCGCACTTCAGAAAGATAGCTCATGCGGCCATCAACGAGCTGTTTAAAGGACTCTGCGACTCCCAAAAAATAGGGATCGATGTTTGTTTTGTCAGCAACAAAGTCTTTGATAAATTGTTCAGGAGTTTGAGCATCGGCAGTAAACTTTTGTCCTAAGGCTTCGCTGAGAACTTGAGCTACTTCTTGTATATTTAATGACTCTGTCGAAAACCAATAGTCTTTACTATGATGTTTAGACGGCCCTTCGGTAAGGATTTTAGCTGAAGCTTCAGCCACATCTTCCAAGGCAATCCAACCCAGTTTCTTGTCTTTGGCATACATGCGCACATTGCCATTTTTTACCATTCCGTAGAAGCCTGTGAGATTTTGCATAAAACCATTTGGATGTAAAAAAGTGTAGGAAATTTCACTATATTTTATGTAAACTTCAATCATTTGATGCCAGGCAAAGTGTGGATCGTAGCAGTCTGCTTTTGGGGTAAACACTCCTAAATGCACGATGTGTTTTACGCCAGCTTTTTTTGCCTCATCGATAATTGCCTTGCTTTGAACAAGCATATTGACCGTGTAGCCAGTAAGCAGAAACAATCTGTCCACGCCTTTCAATGCGTCAGGAAAGGTCCTTGGATCATCAAGGTCCAAATAGACCGCATTGCCATACTTTTCCTTTAGCTCAGCTAATTGTTCTTTTTTACGACTGGTTACTCTTAGTGAAATCAAATCATTTGTTCTGAGACGATCCGCAATCAATTTCCCTAATTGACCTGTAGCACCTAATAATAAAACTACTGGTTTGCCAGATGATGGACCCATAAATGCGCTTCCTCCTTACATGAGCTGATGTACTGATCCATAAAGCAAGATAATTTTTTAATCCATTATTTTATTGTTCAAAAGTTCCAAGAGATCTGAAAATGTTTGCATAAGCAAGATTGATGTTACCTTGAGCTTGAGCCATAGTATCTTCAGCTGCCACTTGAAGCTGTAATGAATTGAGGACCCTCGAGTAGTCTGCAATACCTTCTTGGTATTGGAGGGTAGAAATATCCACAGATCTTTTGGCATATTTGAAGCTTTGTTCTAAATCAGCGGTCTCTTCTATAGATTTAACAAAGAATGTTAGAGCGTCTTCTACTTCTTTATAAGCTTCTAGGACTTGGTTGCGATATAGTGGCTATTCCTTCATTAAGCAAAGCATATTGTTCCTTTACACGGTTCTCAAGACGACCATAGTTTAAGATAGGCCAAGCAAAATCTGGTCCATAAAAAAAGGTAAGACTATTGCGGCTAAAGAAATGTTTTCCCATTTGGTTGGCAGTAGAAAGAGTATCAGAAGCACATTCGAGTCCCAAAAAACCTGTAAATGAAATGCGCGGTAATAGATCACTTACAGCAATTCCCACAAGGGCATTTTGTGCAAATAAGAGATCCAAACTACGGCGCAGGTCTGGGCGTTGATAAAGAACTTCTGCAGGATAACCAATTGCAGCATCTGTTGGAGTATTTACGGGTTCTGAATTTATAGTAAAATGACAAGAAAATTCCTCAGGAGTCAAGCCAACAAGGATCGCAATACTTGTAAGCGTGCTTTTAAGCTCTATTTCTAAGCTTGTTTTTTGCGCTTGGGTTTCTTTCCACAATGTCACCGCTTGAGCATAATCGAGTTCTGATTCGTAACCTTCTTCCCAGCGCACTTTAGCAATCTCCGCGCTGCGGTATTGAATAGCAATATTGCGCTCGAGAATGGCTATCCGATTTTGAATTGTTTTATTTTGAACATAGGCTAAAACGATGTCTGAAATAAGGATCCTCTGGACATCTTGATAATCATCTTGGGTGGCCGCATATTCTCCATATGCTGCCTGTACACCGCGATAAAAACGCCCCCAAAAATCTAATTCCCATGCAATGCGCAAACCTAAAATGCCATCCAAGAAGTCACGGTCTATCCCTAAGGTGTTTGGAGCATTTGCACTTATATGTGTTCTAATTAAAGACCCTTCAGCCTGCTGTGTTTGAGGAAAGAATTCTCCAATTGCAAACCCTAAATTTGCTCTGGCCGCAAGAATCCTGTACGCAGCAGCCTCTAAAGTGAAGTTCATTTGTAATGCATAGTCAATCAAAGCATTGAGTGTGTCATCTTGATAATTGTTCCACCATGGGCCGATTTCCACATCTTGGCCCATTGTAATTCGAGGCGATTGTTCCGTCCATGATTCTTGAGTGGTCGTTTTAGGTGATTTAAAATCAGGTCCAACCCGAAGGCATCCTGTTAGTAATAATATAACTAGTAGACTTAAAATTGTTGGCATTATTTATCTTCCTTTTCTGGTGGCTGCAAGCGATAAATGATCGCATAGAAAAGGGGGACGGCAATGAGGGTGAGAATGGAACCTATAGCTAATCCCCCCATAATGGCAACAGCTAAACCAATCCAAAAAACATCTTGTAATAGAGGGATGACACCAAGAACTGTTGTGCCAGCTGCAAGCATTACAGGCCTAGCTCTACATACAGCAGCTTCTATAATGGCATTATAGGGATGCATTCCTTTTGCCAGGTTCTCATTGCAAGCATCCAGTAGGACCACAATGTTCTTATTCATCATTCCAGCAAGGCTCATCGAACCAAGAAGCGCCATAAATCCGAAAGGCACATCAAAAAGGAGCAGGCCTGCAGTTATTCCAATCAGCGCAAATGGAATCGTTAAAAGAATGACAACGATCGGTCTGAAGTCGTTGAATGTAACAACGAGGCATAATAAGATAACAATGATAGCTGGAACAACTCCTGGAAGGAGCTGTTGCTGTGCTGTTTTACTGCTATATTCTTCTCCATCCCAAAATAGACTAAAGCCTTTTGGCATGGAGTAATCATTGATTTCATTCGATACGTTTTCTTTTAAATCAGCAAAAGTTGATTTTAGGACAGGAGAGCCCTGAATAGCGACTTGTCGTTGTCTATCCCAACGAAGAATATAGGGTTCTTCCCATCGAAAATCTGTTTGATTGCTGACTTGTGAAAGAGGGATAGATGTGACGTTATTTTCTCCCCGAATGGGCAAGGTATCTAAATGAGATAACAGTGACAGCCTTTCTTCGTCAGTATTTCGCCATTGAATTTTATAGAGCTTGTTTTTTTCTTTATAGAGCCCGATATTCAAACCATCATATCCTCGTTTGAGAGCATTCGCAATGTCTTCCCGTGAAATATTTGCAGAGCGTGCCCTCTTCTGATCGTACTCAAAATTAAGCTGTCTGATTGGGTTCATGATATCGAGTCTCCAATCTGTTCCTAAAGGTGTCTTTTGGGTCTTTGCTAATAGACTAGATCCAATATCCCTCAATTCGCTGAGATTGGCGTCATAAGGCCCCAAGACTCTCAATTCGAATTTCCATGCATCCCCAGGACCAACGTTATATTTTCGAATCCGTACCAAAGCTTCCGGAAACTCATTTTGAAGCCATTGAGAGTGTTGAGCAATGAATGGGTCAATGTCTTGATACCTTTTAAAATTAATTAACAGTTGTCCATAGTTGGAAAAAATGAATTCTGGATCCACAGGAAGGTAAAACCGAGGAGGTCCAGCTCCAATAAAGCTTGAAATAGATTCCACCATTTCATCTTCTTGGAATTTTTTTTCCATCAGATTCGCCTTGGAAGCAACCTCATGAATAGAAGTTCCGGCAGGCGCCCAATAATCTACCATCAGTTGAGGTCGTGTTGAGTTAGGGAAAAAGAGCTTTACTACATATTGAAAACCTATAAAAGAGATAACCAGAAGAACAAGAAGAAAACAAACAGAAAGCAAACGGTGGTGAAATATTCCTCGAACGAGTTTTCTAAATAGATTGAAAAAAGGGGTATTAAACTCATCTGTCTGAGCATCCTGTTTTTTACTCTCAAGGAACCAAAGACATTGTTGAGGAGTCATCAGAAGGGCGATAAACCAGCTTATCATTAAAGAAATTCCCACAACGACAAACAAGGTCCGGCAATATTCTCCGGTCGAGCCTTCAGAGGCATATATTGGGTAAAAAGACATCACCGCAATGATCGTAGCAGCAAGTAAAGGCAAAGCGGGCGTAGCAGTAGCTGTAACAGCTGCTTGGAATCTATCCATCCCCTTACGTAAATTGACTGCAATTCCATCTGCAACAACAATTGAATTGTCAACCATCATTCCCATTGCAATAATCAAAGCTCCTAAAGACATACGTTCTAATGGAATTTTCATGAAATACATGTAGAGGAAAGTGGCAAGGATGGTGAGAACAAGGTCTAACCCAATGATTCCTCCCATACGGATTCCACTTGGAATGAGCAATACAATCAAGACGATAATGATCGATTCAATCATACTTAAAACGAATCCGGAAATCGATTCTTTGACAATTGTCGATTGCCAAGAAATTTTGTGCAATTCGATCCCTATAGGAAGCTCGCTTTGCAACTGGAGTAGCTTTTCATCAATCTGTCGGCCTACTTCTACGATATTACTATCTTCTGTTCCGGCAATTTGAATGCCAATTGCAGGAATACCATTAAATTTCATTATTTTTACTGGCGGGTCTTGATAACCTACAGAAACCCTAGCAACATCACCTAAGGAAAACTTGTTCTTCTCATTTTTTTCAATTTCTTGAACAAACGAATTTTCACTATTTTTTTTTGTTTTCTGTTTAACAAGTGCATCTTGAATGAGATCACTCGTTCGTGGTTGAATAATTAACTCTTCTATCTCAAGAGGTTTTTTGAATTCGCCTGAAAGATGCATGGGATAGCGCATCTCTTCTTGATCTACGTTTCCGGCATCTACAACCATATTTTGCTTAATGAGCAAGCTGTGAATAGTTTGAGGAGACAGGCGTAATTCAGATATTTTTTGGTTAGAGATATCCAAATGAATCACTCTTTGCTGGACCCCCCACAAATCAATACGAGCAATATTGGGAACCAGATAGAGCTGCTTTTGTATTTTTTCTGCGATGTCTTCTAATTCTGCATAACTAAATCCATCACCAGTTATGGCTAATAAAAAGCCAAAAACAAATCCAAAGTCATCCACAACCCTTGGAGCATCCACTCCAGGTGGTAAGGAGGGAGTCGCGTCGTTTATTTTTCTACGCAATTCGTCCCAAACCTGAGGCAGATCTTTTGCCCAATAACGGTCTTTGACATCTACTTTTATATAAGAAAGTCCGTCACGTGACATTGAGTAAATGTGCTTTACCTGCGGCATCTGATGAATAGCAGTTTCAAGGCGATCAGTGACTTCCTGCTCTACTTCTTCTGGTGTAGCCCCTGGATATTGGGTGATCACTAAAGCAGATTTTACACTGAATGGGGGATCTTCTAGTCGTCCAAGAGAAAAGAAACTAAAGATTCCACCAATGACTATGATGGCTGTTATCAGAATCATGACAGCTTTGTATTGCAGGCCAAACTCAACAAGTTTTTTCATGGTTTGGACTGCTCCACGTCAAGCTTGACCCGCTGTCCTTCAATTAAGAAACTTGTACCTGCTGTAACTATCCTATCTCCAGTAGATAGTCCCTCTTTAACTATGATGTTCTCTTTATTGCTTTCATCTATTTTGACGGCTTTTCTGTGAACGGTTTGAGTGTTTGGATCAACAATCCACACATAATTAACAAGGCCATTGTCGGTAAAAATTGCCGACTTTGGGATTTTGAATGTGTTGCTTACATTCCCACTTGTTCTTGCAAGAAAGGCTCTACCGCTCATTCCTGCTAAAAGGGAAAGTTCGTCTGGAACGTTCTGTAAACTTAGCGTGACAGGATAGGTCTGTGTTGTGCTAGAAGCTTCGGTTCCAATTTCTTTGATCATTGCATTAAGGACTACATTGGGAAAGGCATCTAAACGGATTTCAAAATTCAATCGATCTTTTCCTTCCAGCAGTGCGTTGATATACTTCTCCGGAACATTGATTTCCATTTCTCGATCAGCGATATCCAAAAAGCGCAATACGACCTGTTTTGCGCGAACTTGTTCGTGATTTTCAACATAAATAGCAGCGATAATTCCATCAAAAGGAGCTTTTAAGGACGTGTAAGACAGGTTATCAGCGGCTTGATCAAAGTCACCCTGCGCAATGGTCAATTCAGCTTTTAGCTGGTTGCTCGTTTCCTTTTTTCGATCTAAAAGACTTTCGCTAATTGCTCCAGGATCTCTTTCGTAAATTTTTTGCATTCTTGCGTAATCTTTTACGGCGAAGTTAATTTGTGCTTCGAGACTTTCTACCTTACCTTTTGCCTTCTGGAGAGCAATTTCATATTCCCGAGGATCTAACATAATTAGAGTTTCATCTTTGTGTGCTCTATATCCAACAGTAATATCTCGCATGATTATAGTTCCATCCACACGAAAGGAGAGGTCGGCACGTTTGAAAGCCCGCAATGATCCGGGAAAAATGATTTGATTATCTAAAGAAGAAGTTTCGCTGACTTGAATCGTTTTCACTGGACGAATGGATTTTGTGGTGACTTCTTTCTCACAAGAAGCTAAGAATAATAGAGTTAAAAATAACCAACGCATACTCTTCTCTGCTAGCATATAATATTATTTTAAAAAATATATTTATCATATGTTATTTGCAATTAAAACATCGCATTGCTAACAAGATGGGGTGCAAACAAAACTGTTGGCATATTAAAACTGTAAAAGCGAGCGTAACTCTTCAATCAGATAGAGCGGACAGTTAAGAATATCGCCATCCTTTTTCAGATTCATCGGAGAAGTTCGAATAAATATCTTGGGATGGTAGGTATCACCATAAACCCGGAGGCTTTGTTTCTTTGTAGAATTGCCGGATTTGACTTCTAAAGGGTAAATTAAATCATCTTGCTCCAAGACAAAATCTACTTCTGCTTTGCCTTCGCTTGCCCAGTAAAACAGCGGATAGCGACTATGAACAAGTTCTTGAGCAATATAGTTTTCAGCAATTGCTCCGCGGAATTCTTGGAAGAGCTCATTTTCATGAAGGATCGTTTTTGCAGATAAATGAGACATTGCTCCAAGCAAACCGACATCGACGAGGTAAATTTTAAATACATTGAAAGAGGCATAGGCGGAGAGAGGAATCTTTGGAGTGCTGACAAGCGATACCTTATAAATCAAACCGGCCTCTATCAACCATTGCAGGGCATTTTCAAATTCCTTGGCCCTTCCGCCTACACGAAGCGCAGAATAGATAAATTTTTTGTTTTCTTTTGCCAGCTGATTTGGAATCGATCCCCATACCTGATTGATCTTCATAATCTGATCTTTTGGGGCATGCTTGGCAAAATCTAAACTATAAGCATTGAGAATGGCTTCTTGGATTTCTCGGACCTTAGCAATATTATGTGAATTGATATATTCGGCAATAGCTTCAGGCATCCCCCCCACGAACAAGTATTCTTTGAAATATCCAATTAATTTTTCATGTAAATTAGGGGGAAGAGGTTCGACGCTTTTGAGTTCTTCGATAAATTCTTTTAATCGAACTTTTTGCAATGCCTCAAGGAATTCCAAAAAACTTAAAGGATAAAGTGTTAGAAACTGAACTTTTCCTACAGGAAACCCTTTGACGTGCGTTAACTTGACTCCAAGCAGGGAGCCAGCAGCTATGAGATGGTAATCGGAGGCATTTTCACAGAAATATTTAAGGCTGTTCAATGCGTTCGGGCACTCCTGAACTTCGTCAAAAATAATCAGTGTTTTTTCCTCAGCGATCTCGGCGTCCATCTCTATCGACAAAGCTTTCAAGATCACCTTAGGATCTAAACTAGCATCAAACAGCTTGCAAAGATGCGGATTGTCTTCAAAGTTAAGATAGACTGTATTTTCATATTCTAGTTCACCAAACTTCTTTAAAACAAAAGTCTTGCCTACTTGCCTAGCCCCCATCAAAATTAAAGGTTTTCTCTTGGCCTGTCTTTTCCAGTCCTGAAGATTTTTCATGATTTTGCGTTTCATAATTTCAATTTACCTGAATCTTACATTTTTTGGTTCCAAAAAATGTAAGATTTCACATTTTTTAGAACCAAAAAATGTAAACGCAAGATACTATTCCCTTATGCCAATTGGCTCAAGCCTACCTGCAAATGAGGTAAAACGTATTGAATGAAAGAAGTGACATCCTGATAAGCCGATTTTAGTATCTCTTGGCGTTTGCTTAAAAGGATCTCATTGCCTTTGAAAAAAAAACTCATCAGCTGTTTCATTTTATTCACTTTTGCTTTTTCCGGTGTTTCCAAAGAGATTTCGGAAAGGTACACCTCAAAATAGCGCAGCAAATGAGTCCAGGAGCACGCATACGATTCGCCGGCAAAATGCGCTTTGATCTGATGGAAAATAAAAGGATTAATGATGCTTCCACGTCCTATCATCAAGGCATCGCAATGGGTTTGGCTAAGCATGCGAACGGCATCGTCAACGGTCAAAATATCTCCATTTCCGACAACCGGGATCGAAAGAATAGCTTTTGCCTCTGCTATGAGGTCCCAGCGTGCAGGAGGGCCATAGCCATCGGCTTTAGTTCTTGGGTGCAGCGTAAGATAAGCGATGCCGCTCTCTTGTGCAGCCAACAAGTTTTCTTTAAATAAGGTTGTGTCGTCAAAACCGGAACGCAGCTTTGCCGTCACGGGAATGGAAACCGCTTTGACCATGGCTTTGGCTATGTCATGCAAACTATTCGGATCTTTCAATAAACTTGAGCCCGCTCCCCTACCTGTCACTGTATTGGAGGGACATCCGCAATTTAGATCAATGCGCGGCGCACCTCTCGCTTCCATTTCACGGGCCATTTCAGCCATTAAATTGATATCCGATCCCATGAGCTGGGCCGCGAGGGGTATAGGCTTAAGTTCGTCAGATTGATATTGAACCGCCAGACTTTTAACATGCGCATTAGCCGGCACACGCAGAAAGTCCCTGACGGCCTCATCAAAGCCTCCGATGGAGGCCATTGCTTTGCGGAAGCAGCGGTCTCCTACCCCTTCCATGGGAGCGAGAATAAGATAAGGGCAGCCATGCGAATTTTTAGGAAGAAATTCCATATGGAAATGTTATTCCAGCGCTTCAAAAATTATCTGGCATCTGATGGACAAAATCCCCGATGTCTTTTTCCACCACTTTGGGATCTAACCTAAGATTTTTTACAAAGTTATCAGCAAAGTCATCTGTAGTGATATCTTCAATTCCTTGTTCAATCCCGTCGAAGATTCGAACAGCAGCATTAGCAGGAGATTCTTTCTCAAGATCCAGTCCATCGGCCATATCTGTATCAATGGGTCCGGGATATATACCAAAAACTGAAACGCCATGGCGTGTCAATTCTGCTCTTACGGACTGTGTAAGAGAGTGTGCTGCAGCTTTTGAGGCTGAGTATGTGGCAGCCAAAGGGAAAGAAGATAATCCTCCAATTGAGATAATGTTTGCTATGGCGCCATTTTGATTTTTGATAAGAGTTTTACAAAAAGAACGAATGAGATTAATCGACCCAAAATAATTAACTTCAAGTTCTTGTCTTGCTATTTCTTCACTATAGTTAAAACAAAAGCCTGAATATCCCGCAAATCCTGCATTGTTAATTAAAATCTGGGTATCGCTGGCCTCTTGAGCGACGCGGTCAGTTTCACCGCTATTTGTTACATCCAAACTTAGCGGAACAACGATTCCTTGGTACTGAGAAGCTAGACTATCTAGTTGAGAAATATTTCTTGCTGTTGCGTAAACCTTTTTGGCCCCCCTTTTAACTGATTCTTCCACTAGGGCGCGTCCTATACCTCTCTTACGGCTAGCACCTGTTATGAAAATAACGGCGTCTTTCACCACAATATTTGACATCTATTCTTCCTAACTCATTAGTTAAATAAAATTCCTACTCTTTATCTATTTCATTATGATTATCAATTGAGAAAAATGCAAGCATTACAACAAGTCATTTGTTCTGATTTTTTTTGCCATCCTGATTCCACTCAAAATTTTAAAAATTTTGCAAAGTCGAGATCATGCAAACTAACAATAAAAATAAACCAAAGAAAAGCCCCTAAAGCGCACAGAAATGGAAGAATACAGTAAAAAAAAACTTTTAGGTATTTCTTTTCAGCTAATCTTATACAAATATAATACGAACTAATCGGCATTGAGAGAGGAATTATACTTGTGCCCAGAAGGCACAATATAGCACCTGCTGTCGTCATATTAGAATAGGCAGTAGCAAGAAGTCCCACAGGAGCAATAAAAGGAGCTATAGGGAAAAAGATAATGATGTAAAGGCACGCCATCATTCCAGATATGATTGAAAAGCACTTTTTATACACAAGCATGCTCACTATAGTGTAAATTCTTAAGAGCTTTACCGCTCTTATAAAGATCGACTATTGTTTTAATTTTCTTCTGATAGCAAGGAATACTGATTGAGTGTTCCCATATACCTTGTCTCTCCTCATCCAAAACTGTAATATATGCGATCTTGTTAAATTCGGATAAATAATGACGGCGGTATTGTATACGGTAAAGAGAAATGGTGTGAGGATCTGTTGTTGCTAGATTATTATCTATGTCTTCATTAATCAAACCTTCAATGATTTGATCATCGGACAATCCTTGCTTGTTTTCCTCATACCGACGTATTGCCAGCAAAGCAAGAGTAGCACTTGCTGCTAATCGAGGAATGAAATCACCAATGCTGATATAATTATGAGAGTCTGGATGAGAATTTTCTGGAAAAATAAAAGATCCTCCTCCAAAAGTAAAAATTCGAAGACGTTGCTGTTCATCAAAGGTCAGTAATTGCAAAGCAGCATTACTAATAATAGCGCCTTGACTATGAGCAAAAATGATTACTGGAGGATGAGATGGATCGTTATCAGAAACTTCTAAAAGCAATCTAAAAAACAGTACTGCAAATTTAGTAACTTCTGTTTCTATATTTAGTTTTTGAAGACAAGCATCCCAAATATTCCCCAAGCTTAAAATTAATTTTTTATCGTTGGTTAACGACCAAACACGTTCGCCATCTGCCAAATTAGAAATAACTTGAATAGCTGCTTCAGCATCACCAGGTGTGTTGTTTATCCCATTAATGTATCCCCAGATGCATTGCCCAGGTTTTTGATTACCCACATCTCTCATCGCATCTTTAAAGTCAGGTTGCTGATTTAATTCATGTTGTGAAAAACGAATACGATCCAAATGATGTCCAGGTCTTGAACGAAGGTAGATACTACCATTAGCTTTGTGGACTATTACAGCATCTAATCGATGAGTTTCTATTCTGCGGATCGCCTCATCTTTGCTTATGAATTCTTCATAACCTGTAACATAAAGTTCTACATTTCCATTATTTGAATAATAACGAGCTGTTATTTTTGGCAATACTGTTAACATGCAGTGTGTCTTCGTCATAGGGATAGGCTTTCTTAAACATGCTGTTCTCATCTTAACTAAAGAGACAAATTGAAATTATTATGATTTTGATTCTTCCATTTACCAAGTTTAAAAAATAACAGATTTATGGGTTTTAATTCAATTGCTAAATAGCAACTGCTCATAAAGTTGACAACAAGCCTTTATCGTCTTTTGATAACACTCGCTTTTGTTCAGATGAACTGAATTTTAGTCTTAAGCTTATTTAGAGGCGTTTTCCATCTTAGTAATTTTTCTTTCTGCATTCTGCCTACAATAATTCCTGGAGCAACACCCGCCTCACTCGCCAGTCTTTTTATAGAAATTTCGTTTACTGATATCTTTGAAAGTTGTTTTGCAGATTCAGATGGAATAAGGATATTGCTAGCAAAGTGATCAGCTTTTTTTTCATCTTCACCATCAAGCTGTCCTTCGGTGTCAATGAACAAGATTTTTTTTGCATGAAATAGCAGATGCGCTGCCTCATGAAAAAATGAAAACCAAAATTGATCATTTGTTTTATTACGATCATTCAACATAAGAAGAGCCTTATCAGGAGTCAGCCAACGTGTTGCACCATATGCAGGGCAGCTTTTTGGCGCTGAAACTACTGTCAAAACAACCCCTGCATCAGCGCACAATTCCGTTAATTTCTCAATCCATGTTTCAGTATTTTCGTCCTTGGTAAGCTCTCGCGCTTTTTGCAGAATACACCTAAATTTTTTTGAATCATATGGTTGATAATCCAGAATATGCGCTTGATGCTCACATTGACGTATCCAAGCAGCAATGGCTCCCTTGTGTTTATGGAGGCTAGACTAAATAATGTTTAGGACTTAATCTGATTTGGTTGAATTGTGTAGTTCCATTCGGGGTGAAAATCACAGGGTTTAATATTTATCGCTTCAAATAACTCTTTAGGGACTTTTTTACCTTTTTCATAAATTTTCTTGTCGATTTTTGTTTTGATCACCAAGCCCGTTGTTGTTTTTGTGTTTCCTATAAGTTCTACAATCGTTTGCAAATCAACAAGAGGTCGTCCTCGCCAATTTTGAGAAATATAAGAAAACAATCGATGCTCAATTTTATTCCACTTGCTAGTCCCAGGAGGAAAATGGCAAACCGTTATCGCCTTATTAATTTCGTTGGAAAATTTTTGTAATTCATGTTTCCAAAGACGAACTCGATTGCCATTACTTCCTCCACAGTCAGCCGTTATCATAATCGCTGGAGCTTCTTTGTAAATCTCTTTCCCCATTTCCAACCACCATTGCCGAATGCTTTCAACTGCAAATTCTGCAGTATCAGAACTAATTCCTACACTTACCCAACCTAAATTTGCATTAACATCGTAGATGCCATAAGGCGCTGCCTTTCCCTTTACTTTATCAATAAAATCGTAAACGTTAACATCTGTATGTTGTCCTTTTGAGCTCCACTCTCGACCATTATTCTTATATAAACCTATATTTTCTTTCTTTTTAGCGTCAACTGACAATACTGGACAGTGATTGCTCTGAAATTCTTTCGCCGTGCTGTTTATTTTTTGAAATTGCTTATCCCTATCAGGATGCTCTTTAGCGCCTTCATGACGCTTTCTATTCGATTTCATACTGTATTTTTGCTGAAGTAACAATCGGTGAACAGACCTCTGTGTGATTACATGTCCTTTTTCTTGAAGCTCTTGAGCTAATTTAATTGTGCTTTTTGAACTCCACCGTAAAGTTGTTTCAGGGTCTCCACGTGTTCCTGGGTCAATTAAAGCATCTAAATCCTGTAAAAGAGTTGTATCTTTTTGTGTAATTTTTTTACGACCCCCGCCAGGGCGTCTTATGCTTTCAATGTCAGCTGGAACTGGCTCAGTTTCCAGTTCTTTTATCCCTTTGGAAACTGTCGGCCAAGATATTCCTGTAGCGCTACAAACGATTGCTTTACCTCCGTAACCAAGCGTCTTTGCTTCAATAGCGCACCACATGCGAACTGAGCGTTCATTTAAAAAAGATTGAATTTGATTGAATCTATTGCGGATATCTTCTATAATGTCGTTTTTATTCTTCATGTCATATGAATAGCATTTCAAAGAATAAAATTAAACTTTATTTTGTCTAATCTCCTATCTTGAAGTTTTTGCGAACGAAATGCAGCTAAATCACGCGTCCATTTGTCTTTCCACACATCGACTGAAGCTACTCCAAAAAAACGAAGACATTCTGCGACTTGTTGTGCCTGATTGGAAAATCGCTTAACCCACCCAAAGTTGATCATATCATTAAGAGGCAACTCCTTGAGCCAACCAGTATCACTTTTTAAACATGAACATTCGCTTTGACGCGTTAATGCTTCTCTATATCGCGCTTCACGTTTTAACCAAAACCCAACGGAACCACCCAGGACGCGTTCAAGTTTTAGCGCTATTTCTTCATTAATTGCCACCTTCCCTTTGATAAGCAGGTTCACATGTTTGGGTGAAAAATCAGTCCGCAAAGCAAATTCGGTTTGTGTCCATCCACGTTCTTCCAACAAATCAGCAATTGTTGCGCCAGGGGGCGGAACCAACCAGTCCGGACTAAAATGTTTTAAATCATCAGCCATGGTAATCACCTATACATACAATCCTTATCATCGTAACCTTTTTCCGTTTCATCTACACATTTGGGAACCGGCTCATTTGCCGGTTCGAAAATCAGCCTTATCATATTGTTGAGATCTACAGCAAATTGTCCTTTACGATCATAATCCAGTGGATGAGGTCGTCCAGCTGTGAGCTCAGAAACATTCGACACTGCTTCTAAGTCCGCAAGACGTGTCATCAATTTCTGCGCAAGTTCATTTCCCCATTTCTTTCTCATTAATCGGGTTGTTTGGCAAAGTTCTTGAAGTTTTTTATTTTTGAAATGAACTTCCACAGGGAAACACTCTCAATTCACCAGTTTTTTCATTTACCTAATTGGTATAGAGTTTACTGATCAGATATATTTTTTTGAAGAGAAATTTTTCCCAAATGTTCGAATGTCAGGCCTGACCCTCTTTATAGGCTCAAGCCTGCCTGCAAATAAGGTAAAACGTATTGAATGAAAGAGGTGACATCCTGACAAGCCGATTTTAGTATCTCCTGTCGTTTGCTTAAAAGGATCTCATTATTTAGTGTCAATCAGGGGCCGCTCTTACGTAACTACATAACTTTTGTCTTGAGCCGGTTCCTGTGTCTGGGCCGGCTCAGGCACAAATTATAAATTCAATTCCCGAAGTGTCGTAGCTAGCATTTCTTTTCCTTCTCTATTCAACTGGTCGGCGATCATTTCTAATACATAAACTTGGGCTTTATTGTCCTGTATGATTTTTTTTATTTTATCAATGTCTATGGGTTCAACTTCTTTTAGTTGCATATAAAGAGAGTGGTTCGTTTCAATGCTTTCGCTTTTCCAAGGTCCTTGTACCTCTTCTCCTTTTAACAAACGGATCACATCCCCAACCACATTGACTCCTTCGTTGGTATTCGATAGGCATACAACGATCAAAGGTTCTTTTCCTTCAGCAATTAATACGGCTGCGGATCTCCCAGCAACGCTACCGGGATGGGCGTATACGAGAGGTTGAACATTTTCAATAAAAAATCCTAATCCCTGATAGCCCCCTCCCTCTCTTTCTATCTGGGGAGTTAGCATTTCCTGCATGATCGGTTTATCTAAAAGTTTGCCATGCAAAAATGCTTGCGCAAAAAGCGTCATATCTTCAGCGGTCATCCACCAACAGCCATTGCCATCAGGTTTAGGGATAGTCATATGAGTTTCCTTCTCGGGGTCTAATGTATTCATTTTTCCTAATGAGACATTGAAGGGTTGTGGTTCCGTTTTAGGAGGAATTTCGGCATAGCGGTCCGCATTTTCCATACCCGCTTTCAGAAAAATATTTTTTCTGATGTATGAAACAAATGAATCGCTCTGTGAATAATTTTTAACAATTCGCGCGAGCAGTTGATATCCGTAGTTGGAATAATTTCTTTCTCCTACCAGGCTGGAATTATAGGATAAAGGATGTCCCACCACACCTCCCATTAAGCCTGCTGTGTGGGTCAAAAGATGGCGAAGAGTAATTTTTTGATTGTTTTTAAAAGCTTCCATGTTCTCAGTTTTCCCATTCTTCATCCAGCCCTGCATATCCTTGATATAAATCATATCTGATCCACTAAGCTCCCAATCCCCCGGCTGTAAGTAATCTTGTATTGGAGAGTCTAAATCAAGCCCCTGCTTTCTAAGCTGCATGATGGCAATCGCTGTGAATAACTTACTCATCTTACGCAAAACATGTGTAAATCTCGCCTATTGGGTTAGTTCGTTCGCTTCATCTGCGATATTTGCCGCCCAGGCCAAAGGCCTGGTTTGTAAAAGCCTAGGGCGAAGCCCTAGGTGAATTCAATATATCAGTTTCAGGCTGAAAGCCTGATATGTAAAATCCTGGGGCTTCGCCCAGGAAATTACGGGCAGGCTTTCAGCCTGCAATGGGTATTACTGGTTCCCTAGGGCTGCGCCCTAGGCTTTTACAGGCCAGGCCGTTGGCCTGGGCGGCAAATATCGATTTAACACAGATGAAGAGAAACGAACTAGTTTTGCGTAAGGTGTGTAACTTACCTACGGACATGACATTGAATGGGGTTTGCAGTGTGATAGGCGTTGATTGATTAATTCCCGGTGGAGCAAACGCATCTTCAAAGAGCACGTTATCCATCAAGGAGATTGATAAAACACCAGAAAATAGAGGATGATTTCTCTGTGATTGCAAATAGCCTGTAATCTTTTCTATTGGAATATCAGTTCCCCCTTTAGATGTTTTTAGCTTTTCCATTCCAATGGCATGAGTCTTATAGAGTAATGGCTTAACATATACATCCTGCTTAGCCACTTTCTGCAGAACCTTGCCCAATTGACTTAGGGTTTCGATTTTAGCAAATTGTTCTCCACGAAAAAACTGATAGGATAAAGAAACAGCCTCATTTGAACCTTCTAACGAATACGTTCGTCCACCGATTTGGACCCCGTCAGTTGATTCCTTAATATCCACTGAATAATCTTTGCCAGCTACTGTGAAATGAAATCGGAAAGGATCAAGTACCATACGGCCTCCTTCATTTTATCTTGAGACGACAATTCTCAATATTAGAACTTAAATCGATTCTTATCGAATCGATATGTCTTTGTATCATTATAACATAATTGGGATTTATAAATTGGTGATAACAATTCTATCAAATATGTACCATTTGCCGATATTTAAATTTACTTTTCTGAGGGCAATATCAGAATTGAGTTATGAAAGAATATTATCTCCTGATTGATCTAGTTGTGATCACCAAACGAAGTGGACTACTTTTTTATTGAATTCTATCTAGTAGTCCACTATCATCAAATTTTACCCCAGCTTTCATGAGAGGTTTATATGAGTGATTTGAAGAAAGATTTCTTATCGTTAGCAAAGTTATGCCTTGAGGGTAGAAACGATGAATCTTTGATTTTTTTTAGCAGAGCTCTCAATGAAATAATCAAAAAACATCCTGGTTTTTCAGAAGAACTTGAAAAACTGATGAAGAAAACTTCGTCTCCTTTGCGGAATAAATCTCTTTTACATACATACGATCCTCTTCCTGTTGATCAAGATTCTCGGCTAGAACTTGTCAAACAAGATGTGAATATTTTTTTTGAATTCGAGCCAGTCTGGACAGACTCCATACGTAAATCAATCGAAACTGTAATAGAAGAGAAAAAGAGAGAAGGAGAATTATTAAGGTTTGGATTACAGCCAACAAAGTCTATGTTATTTGTAGGTCCTCCAGGGGTGGGTAAAACAATTTCTGCTAAGTGGATTGCTATGAAGTTACAATGTCCTTTAGTGGTTCTAGATCTAGCTGCTGTAATGAGTAGCTTTCTCGGTAAAACAGGCAATAACATACGATCAGTCTTAGACTTTGCAAAAAAAAAGCCGTCAGTTCTTTTACTAGATGAGTTTGATACCATTGCAAAAAAAAGAGATGACCCAGGGGAAGTCGGCGAGTTGAAAAGATTAGTCAATGTATTATTGCAGGCTATTGATGAATGGCCATCTAGCGGGTTACTCATTGCAGCAACAAATCATCCAAGTTTACTTGATCCAGCTGTTTGGCGAAGGTTTGATAATGTTTTAGAATTCTCTATGCCCAAATCAAATGAATTAGAAAAATACATTCATAGTTTTCTCCAAGCCTTCAAACATCCCATTGAAAAATATGCACCTCTTTTGTCAATTGCACTGGAAGGATATAGCTTTGCGGAAGTCGAAAAAAAACTTAATCAGATTATCCGAAATTCTATTATTCATCACACAAATTTAAACAGTTCGTTCGATAATTTTCTTTCTTCTTTAATCAAAGAATGTGAATTAGAGCGTCGGCTTGAAATTGCATTAACTCTTGAGAAACAAGGCTATTCACAACGGGATATCCATGACATTACGAGTTGTTCAAGAGATACTCTAAGAGAACATGGCATCGCAACTAAAAATTCAAAAAAAACAATCGCATTTACTAGGATTTAAATGAAAAACAAAAATTTTTTATTAGGAAAAGGCGAACGTTTATCTCATAAGGTTAAAGTTCCTAGCGGCGGAGGTGAAAAAAAACCACCATATAGTTTTTCAGCTGCAAAAACCAGAATTCATAATAAGTTAGTTTTAACTACCGAACATTTTTCTAAAATACCAAATGAAGCATGTCCAAACGATCAAGTGGTTGCTGTCGTGACAATGCATCCAAGATACCTTTCCAAAACAGATTTTCCCGAAGAGCTATTTAGAGATGTTGGACTAAGATCAATTGGAAGCCGTACGACTAAAATAAAACCTGAAGCCTGGGGAATTTCTAAACATGCAGAGAATGAAGTGATTACAGAACAAATATTTGTAGCTGGTAAAAAAATATCTTTTCAAGAATGGACTCATAATATTGAACGATGGAATGAATCCAAAAAAGCTGCACTTCAAATCACTAAAATAGAAGATATAGCTGATTACTCTCCCTATGATAAAATTCATCTTCTCCCTGAATTAGACGATGAAGTGCTTTTAGAAGTGGTTCTTCAAGGTATCGGCGATGACTCTATTCTAGAGGCTTTTGAGACTTATGCCATTAAACGTAATTGTCGACCGCTACTTGATAGAAACAAAAGAATACAGGGGCTAACTTTTATTCCCGTTTATGCAACACCTAAACTAGCCACAGAGCTAGCTCAATTTTCATTTCTTCGAATAATACGCCCAATGCCTCGTTTAAGACCCATTCCTATAAAACCGTTGCGGTCTTACGATACTATTCCAGTGGTATTACCATCGGAGCTTGCATTAAATCCCCATTTACGTGTTGCTATATTTGATGGAGGAATTCCAGATCGCAGCAACCTGAGTAAATGGGCAACTAGTATTACTCCAGATAATATTGGAGAACCCGATGAAGATGATCTTGAACATGGTATGGCAGTAACCTCAGCTCTTTTATTCGGTCACATAGATCAAACACAATTGCAAAGACCCTTTTGCAACGTCGATCATATCCGTGTTTTAGAGCAGGGAGGGTCTTATGATTTAGAAATTTTAGATGTACTAGATAGAATTTTAAATCATTTAGATAACCACCCTATAAAGTATGATTTTGTAAATTTAAGTTTAGGACCTTCTCGTCCATTAAATGATAATGAAGTAACTCTATGGACAGCAGCCTTAGATGAAAGACTTTCAGTTAATGACATTCTTGTTACTGTTGCGGTTGGTAATGATGGAGAAAAGGATAGGATAAAAGGAGGAAACCGAATACAACCCCCTTCAGATGGGGTGAACATCCTTGCGGTCGGTGCTTGTGATAGCAATGATGCTAGCTGGAATCGAGCATCATATAGTTGTATAGGTCCTGGAAGAAGACCAGGTCTTATTAAACCGGACGGTGTAGCATTTGGAGGTACCCGTAAAAATCCGTTTATGGCAATCACACCTTCCTCAAAGCCGTCAGCTTCCGCAAATATGGGAACTAGCTATGCTTCTCCTCTTGCGCTTCGTTCAGCTGTAGGAATAAAAGCGTATTTAGGAAATGAAATAGCTCAAAGAACTATCCGCGCTCTTTTAATCCATCGCGCAGATTCATGCAATCATCCAAAAGAGCATGTAGGCTGGGGACGCTTTGGTACAAATATTTCTGATCTTATTACTTGTGAAGACGATGAAGCATTTATTGTTTATCAAGGTGAACTGCCAATTGGTATACACCTTCGCGCGCCGCTTCCAATTCCAGAAGGTCTTGCAGGTACAATAATAATTACAGCTACTATTGTCATAGCTTCTGAAATAGACCCTCAGCACCCAGGTGCTTATACTAGAAGCGGTCTTGAAGTAACTTTTAGGCCACATGCAGAAAAATTCAAAAAACAACAAAATGGAAACCAATCCAAACACCCTCAATCAAAGTCTTTTTTTTCAGCGAAAGGCATGTATGGTAAAGGAGAGTGTAATTTGAGAGAAGATGGATATAAGTGGGAGCCTTGTTTAAAAAATAGTAAACAATTTAGAGCAAATTCCCTTTATAAGCCGTGTTTTGATATATACTATCATTCTCGAGAGGAATCCTCTAAAACAAAGACATCGAAACAAATCCCCTATTCTTTAATAATTAGTATAAAGGCTCCGAAAATCCCTGATTTTTATAATCAGGTTGTTAGAACCTATTCAAATATCCTTGTTCCACTTCGCCCACAAGTACAAATTACGGTTCAAGTGTAGGCTTTATAGTAGGGAAAATAAAAGATAGGATAGGACAGCTTCAAGGTAAACTGACATTTTTACATGCGGGAAAGTACCTGCATCCTGATGTTAGATGTTATTCTGATTTTAGCAAATTCACTTTCATAGTGCTTAGCTTTATATAAGCTTACATTCCATCAGGATTGACGAAAAGGCATTTTTCGCTGTATAGTGTTTGCAGTCGGCTACTGTAACTTAGGGCAGTTTAAGGAGAGGCTACTGACTCATAACCCGCTGACCCCCTTTTAAGTCGTTATACCAAAGCATGTTAGATAGTATGCCGCCTAAAATTAAAATTCACCAGGGAGATAGACTCCTTGGCACATTAAAGGAGATGAAGATGAGTCAAAGCAACATCATGATAGCCGAAGCCTATTACAAAGCAATGGGAGAAAAAAACGTAGCCGAAGTGGGAAAGTACCTGCATCCGGATGTGCAATTTGTTGCTCCCCTTGGAAAAATGAGTGGCAAAGAGGAGGTCTTGGAAGGTGCGAAGAAGTTTACCACTTTATTTAAGAATCTCAAAATACGTTCTAAATTTGGGTCAGATGATCAAGCCGTGGTAGTCTATGATCTTGAGTGTCCTGAGCCCATCGGAAGTTTCTCTACGGCTGCATTGATGACCTTTCGGGATAGCTTTGTGTCCAGGATTGAACTTTTTTTCGATGCACGACCTTTTGAAGCCAAAAAATAAGAAATTGAAACCTGTTGTCGATTTCTTTAAATTTATTTAAAAAAGGAAAGGTTTATATGTTTTTAGATACAATTAATGTCACTCAACCGATGGAGGTAGATACGATCCACGGACAATCCATGATAGCCCAATTTAGTGAACTCCCATTGGATATCGTTCGTATCATTTTTACGGATCGGAAAAAAGATCTTCCAGCTATAGCCTTGGTGTGTAAAAGCTGGAAAGCCATAGTTGATGACAAGGAGTTTCGTAAAGCGATACGCCCTGCCCAAGCTTTTGGTACACAAGAATGGAAGGAATATGCAGGAGTGGATGTTGGAGAAGAACCATGCCAGCCACGACGCGCCTACGGCGATCTGGAAAACGAGGGCGGCATGCTTACTTTTATTCCTGAAAAAGTCAAAGTGACCAAGCAAAACGGTTTGATTGAAGAAGTGCTATTGGACAATCTGAAGGTTATTCACCAATTGGTAGAAAATCCAAAAAAAGGGAATAAAACGGGTTTTACTTCATCTATAACTACTATGCCTACAATAATAAATCTGAAAAAAAATCATTGGGTATGGATAAATAAAGAAGTGATAGGCAGATATACAGGCCATTTTGAACAGCAATACCTTATTGCGGAAGAAAATAAAAAGATACCCGGAGCAAAAAGACCCGATTTAATAGATACAGCCATAAGCGTACTTATGGAATATGTCAGATCTGGGATACGCAATTTTGTTTGGGATCCACCGATTAATAATCAACGAACATTTATTCGTGTTAACCCAACCTTAGCGTTAATAGGACTAGGGGTGGGTTTAGGTTTTACACCATCTGGCCTTAATGTCTTCTTCGAAGCTGATGGCAGAAGCAGCGAATTCGCTACTGTTGTGCCTGCTTGGACGTCCTTCGACCATTGAACAGATTTAAGAAATTGACAATTATATCAAATATATAATACTTTTGCCAACCATTACACTACAGCTTTTTTAGCAATGCTATGGAAAGTCCTAGCGGGATTTTAAACCATTGAATGTCAAAGGAGCTGAGTAGATCCATAATTACTTTTGTCGTAAAGTGACAAACCAAATAGAGCGGATCTTCAAATATCATCTTTGCTCCTCTATCATTCCAATATTTTTGTACTGCCATCATAAATATCTACTTGTGATTTAATTTTAGTGTATTCATAGCCTCTTGCAATTCATTAATGAAATTCGCTATATGAAACCCGTCGCAAACAGCATGATGAACCTGGACAGCAATTGGCAACCATATTTTGCCATTCTGCTCGAAATACTTGCCTGTTGTAAAGATGGGTAAAAGGTAATCTGCAACCTTTGGTAAGTTTAAATTAAAACCTGTAAAACTAACCCAAGGAATGCTTGAAATATTAAAAACATTTGCCGGCACATTGGGTTTTGCTATGAATTTTATGATTTCACCATAGCTTTTAATATCTAACAAATAACGTTCATAAAATTCAGAAAATGAGGACGAATACTCTGTCCATATGTTTGTAAAAGTCTCGCTGTTATTTTGAAAAATTGTGTAAGAAGGGTGAAGAAGATCGAAGATACCTACATGCCCATTGGTATCTATGGCGGTGCGGAACACTTCATGCTTATTCACAATCATAGAGAGCAGATAAATCATCGTTGGATAAATCTTGATTCTTTCTCTCTGGATTTCTTTGATTAGATCAGTCAAATCCAAATTTAATGTCATACTATATGTGCACGTAATCTGATTGAGATAATGGTCAAAATGCTCTTTGCGGTTCCATTTAGAAACTTCTATCAATTTGAATCCCATGAGATATCGCAACCTTGTTGAGCGTCTCTTTAACACATCGACTAATGCTATGGAGATTACCAAAAATTCTCTGAAAAAACGATCAAAAACTTACTCGAAGCTCTAAATTTCCAAGTGTCTGGGATTTTAATCATGACAAATGATGCTGATCTTCTAAAAAAACAACAAAAATCAACTAAGCGACGGATTTGGATAATGATGCTATTTTATTTGATTCCTTTTCCATTTCTTTTATACGCTTCACTGTTTTCAGTCGCGATTCTCAATCCTTCTGGTATAAAACTTCTTCAATGGGCTTTTATCTTTCTTTGCCTTTCAATTCCCCTTTCAATTCCCTTTTCCATTTTTTTTATGTGGCATCAATATTTTCAAAAAAAATATTCCCAAACGAATTTTTTCTTTGTGTTGCCAATTATAACAACGGTCTGTTGTTATTTTCTGATCGAATTCTTAGGGCCCTTTTTGACATAATTTATTGTGGCACAGGATGGAGGTAAAATAAACTGCCCAGCTTGCCGCCATAAAACATGTTTCCAAAATAGGATGGCTGTACCATGCTTCCTGAGGTAATTGCGGGTAGCTTTGGAGACCGAGCAAGCTCTCTTCCATCTTTCGCGTATCTCCATACCACAAAGTCATTGGCATTATCACCCGGTATTTGATCCCGCTGGATATCTGTTCCCACAACTACTTTGTGCTTATGTCCAATGATCGCAATAAACTCAGTGGTGGTTTGTTTCGCTTTCCACAAAATCTGAAAACCCTCTGATCCCAATTTGATGGCAGCAATTTCACCCGGCAATGCATCCATGGCATACACAATGTTATGCTCAGGATCTACTGAAACCGACGAAGGCATCCAACTGATCGCAGGCTGCCCATCCGCTGCTGTAGCAAATGCTTCTGCAACTAATGGCGGAATAGGATCATCTAAGAAGGGTTGTATCATGAACTGATTGGAGGCATCCCTTTGGTTAACTGCTACGACGCTAAGGGCTGTCGTAGAAGGAGAGCCATTGCATTGCCCGACAACCCAATCATCAAAGGCCACGAGTGCGCTTCCAGGATTTTGCCCTGTCAACGTAACTATGCCGGGATTCCATGAGGCATCAAAAGAGAGAGAGCCATCTTTTTCCACTAAGTAACGTATAAATGTGTTTGTCGAAAACAGATAGACGTAATTTCTTTCCTGAAAACGACCTACCGTTAGGCGGCCAAAAATCGCGGTTGGCAAAGTGACTTGATCGATCACCTCCATAGTAGCTGGATTGACGGAAACCAAGACCGATGGAGGGACATCTGTTGGATCGGAGCAGCCTGACACAGCCTCAGGTCCCTGGAGCGTACAGCCTTCTTGCCGGTAAATCGACTTCATCACTAAAATGCCATCCACAGTAGCGTCAAATCCATTATAGGCAGTATTTTAAGGTTCAGCATCCCCTGAAGGTAATTCAACAGTGGCAATCACTTGTCCAGTAGTCGGATTGAGTTTGCTTAAACGGTATCCATAAACAACATAAAGATAGCCATCAATTCAGCTAGTGCAAAGAGGTGAGACCGGCCGGAGTCATAGTGTTCAAACGCATCTATGGAAGGATACCAGGGAAAATTGTCTTTTTCATGCTTTGAGGCTTCTAATACATTCAAGCATAGAAAATGCGTGAATGCAAGCAATGCTATGAATAACATAGACACCTCCATTTAATGGCAATTTTATCGTTCGGCCTCGTTTTATACAAGAAAGTTTACATTGTAAATAAGTGACATGATCGGCTATTCCTGTAGCAGCCCATTCGTCATATTAGATTGGGAAATCCTTAAAACATACAAACCGTCCTAAAAGGAGATTTTAAATGAGCAGTAACATCGCCTCTTCTAACTCTTGGGTAAATTTTTATAAAGATTTAGATGTCCCACTTTCCTCCCTAAACAATCGCCAAACGTTAATTAATGTCGTTCGAGTGTATAATGTCGCCACGGCTGCTTTTGTATTTTATGGATATTTGAACACGCCGGGAGCCGATCCTGTTGAATATTTCACAGATATCGGAATCCATGTTTTGCAAGCCTGTGCGACAGAAAATTCGAACCCTTTGCTGAAAAGCACCCTATTTTTTCTGAATCCCGTTAGGCTGTTTGGTATATTCGAGGTAACTGCAAAGGGCATTACTACCGTTCCCCATTTTGCAAATGCTATTGATATATTCAATCATTCCCTGAATATTGTAACAACAACTTTGATTATTGAAAATGATGGAAAACTAGAAGCCAAAAAAGATTAGAAAAATTTAAAACTTGGATTAACTGCACAAACTGCACAAAACCTTCATTGCTATAAATATTTTTTTAAGTATGATGCATTTTTAAGTGAACAACCTATTGCGCGGATTCATATAAATTGGCATTTAATGTGAATGTATTCAGCTCTTCATACTATCTCGTAGCGGTTTTGTGCCTGACTGCCTGCAGCTCAGGCATCAGGGAAACGGTAATTACCACGCCCCATGAAGCTATAGAAGATTCCCTGCAAGAGGCCGTTGAAAATCCGATTTTTGAAAAAGCTTATGATTTTCCTGAAGAGTGGTGGGCCCTTTTCGACGATCCGCAGCTTGCCCAATTCATTCAAACAGCTTATGCGCAAAATCCCACTTTGCTTTCAGCAAAAACTAGGATCTTTGCGGCTGCTTATAATGCAGATAATGTCCGCTCTGTACTTTTTCCCAATATTACTTGGGCCGCTGATGTAAATAGAGAAAAATTAAGCACAACGGGGGTGATCCCTTTTTCTTCAGGGCCTAATAGCCCTACATCTGCAGCGCCTGTGACTCCGGGAGCGACCAGCGGCATACCCGTTTACTTCACTCTTTATGAAACGGAATTTAATCTGACGTATCACTTTGATTTTTGGGATAAAAATCGGAATCTATTTAGAGCTGCCTTGGGGCAGGTGCAAGCCAATATTGCAGAAGAAGCCTTTGCAAAGTTATCCTTGGGGATAGCTTTGGCTAAAGTATATTTCGAAATGCAAATCGATTACGAATTGCAAGAAATAGCGCAATCCCTTGTAAATAGTAGAAGGAGCTACTTCGAATTGATACAAAGAAGGATCCATGCCAATCTCGATGACAATATTAATTTAAACTTGGCGCAGTCCAATCTAGCTGATGCTACTCGTTCCCTTCAACAAGTCCAGAGCGATATAGCCGTTCGCGAATATCAATTGAAAGCACTTCTTGCAGGTAATTATTTGGAAGAAATATTTGATATTAACATCGCCAGGCACCCCTTAAATAAAATACCTCTCCCTTCAGATCTGCCTTTACATCTTATTTCCAGACGTCCGGATATTATTTCCCAATTGTGGTTGATTGAATCGGCCGGGAGGCAAATAGATGCGGCTAAAGCGGGTTTTTATCCCGATTTTAACCTATCGGCTTTTTTTGGATTTCAGTCGATTCATTTTCACGAGCTATTCAAATGGCCAAGCCGTTTTTTTAATGTGGATCCGGCAGTATCTCTGCCCATTTTTGATGGAGGTCGGCTTGTAGCTAATTTAAGAGAAAGCGAAGTCAATTATGATCTGGCTATATTAACCTATAATGAAATGGTCCTTAATGCAGCTTCAGAGGTCATGCAAAATCTGGCCCTTGTAAGAGATCTCAATCGTCAGCTTCAAGAATCCAGAGAGAAGGTCAAAGCTCAACAGAATATGTATCGGCTAGTTAAAATGAAAGTGAGCCATAATTTAAATAACAAATTAGACGAGCTAACAAGCGAAATGAATGTGTTAATAGCCGCTAATGAAGAAATTGAGAATTTAGGAAATATGATACAAGCGATTCTAATGCTCATCAAATCCATAGGAGGAGGCTATAATGTTTGCTATGAGGAATAAGCTATGACCACTCCCCCAACAGATAAATCAGTTCAACCGCCACCTTCAAAAGCGGCTGCTAGCAAAGCTCCTGCCCCTAAAAAAAATACAAGTTTAAAGATAGTAACCCTTGTTCTTTTGACTATCGGTATAGCCTGGTTTTGCCTTTGGTTTTTTTCTTGGCGTTTTTACGAATATACAGATGATGCCTATGTCAATGGCAATTTGATCAACATAAATTCTGCGATATCAGGCAATGTCATAGGATTTTATGCCGATGACACCGACTTAGTTACGGTAGGCCAGGTACTCGTAGCCTTAGATGCTACGAAATACCAGGTAGCTTACGATAGAGAAATCGCCACATTGGCTTCTATTGTTTTGGAGGTGCAGGAACTCTACGATACTGTTCGCGTCAATGAAATGGATGTTAAAGTTAAAGAGATAGCTCTCTCTAAGGTCCGCTACGACCATCAAAACCGCGCAGAGTTAGTCCAATCACTAGCCATTTCCAATGAAGATTTTACCCATTCAAAAGATGATCTTAATACGGCTGAATATCAACTTCAACAAGCCAGGGACCAGCTGAAAGTAGCTCAAGATGCCGTAGGAAATACTACATTGCTCGCCCATCCTAAAATTGAACAACAAAAAGGGAATGTCCGTGAAGCCTTCTATAATCTAAAACATTGTATCATTTATTCTCCTGCGACGGGTTATGTGGCCCAACGCAATGTAAATGTAGGCCAATGGGTTTCCCCCACTACAAATATGATGGCTGTGATCCCGATCGACTATGTTTGGGTAGATGCCAATTTCAAGGAAACTCAACTGACGTATATGCGTATTGGCCAATCGGCCGAAGTGTGGTTTGACCTCTATGGCTCTGAGGCCAAATATACAGGCAAAGTGATCGGCATTGCATCGGGCTCCGGAAGCGTATTTTCTCTGATCCCCCCTCAAAATGCCACAGGAAATTGGATTAAAATCGTTCAACGGCTTCCGGTCAGAATAAGTCTCGATCCTGAAACCCTTAAAAAATTTCCCCCTCGATTAGGCATATCAGCTGAAGTCGATGTGGATATTACCAAGCAGGACCTGCCCAGGTTGGCCCAAATCCCGTCAAAAAAGGCGGTGGCTGTGACCTCCGTGTATGAGCTAAATATGCGTGAAATCAATGACGTGATCGACAAAGTAATTCAAGATACTCTAAGAATGGATTATGAATAATATTACAGGCGTCCAATTGCTTTTGTTAAATATCGCCTTGGGTTTAGGGACCTTCATTCAAATCCTAGATACCTCCATAGCCAATGTCGCCATTCCATACATAGCAGGTAATTTAAGTGTCAGCGCTGATGAAGGCACGTGGGTCATCACTTCTTTTGCTGCCAGCAATGCTGTAATGCTTCCTTTGACAGGATGGCTCTCTGATTATTTTGGCAGAGTGCGATTATTTGTTTGGTCTGTGCTTCTATTTTCTCTCATGTCGTTTTTGTGCGGATTTTCTTCCAGCTTGACCATGCTCATCGTCTGCAGAGTTTTACAAGGCGCCGTAGCCGGTTCGCTCATCCCCCTTTCTCAAAGCTTATTGGTGGCAAACAACCCTGTTGAAAATCAAGGGGCTGCTTTAGGTTTTTGGGCTATGATTGTCATAGTAGCACCTGTAATGGGGCCTATAATTGGAGGGTACCTCACAGAAGTCTATTCTTGGCCCTGGATATTTTATATTAATATACCCATAGGAATAACGTCAGCCAGTATCGTGTGGTTTTTTTTGAAAGACAAAGAAAGTCCCATTATCCGTAATCCCATAGATTGGGTAGGGCTTTTTTTATTAGCTGTAGGCGTTGCCACTATGCAAATTATGCTGGATAAAGGCAAAGACCTGGATTGGTTTGAGTCACAGGTGATTATAAGTCTAACAATAATATCTGCCATTTCCTTTATTTACTATGGAGTTTGGAGTTCAGCCCAGCAGTATCCCATTGTCGATTTTTCTTTTTTCAAAAATCAAAATTTTGCTTTTGGGACAATCACTATTACTATAGGATTTTTGCTCTATTTTTCCAGTACAGTCACAGTGCCGTTATGGCTGCAAACGCAGCAAAATTATACAGCTTATTGGGCAGGGATTGCCATTGCTCCGATAGGATTATTTGCAGTACTCTTTTCAACGACAATCGGAAAGAACTTAAAGTATTTTGATTTAAGGACAGTAGCCGCTTTTGGCTTTTTCATTTTTTCAATGAGTTTTTTCTACCAGTCTAGCTTTACAACTTCAGTCGATCTTGAAACCCTTATGTTCTCTCGTTTTTTCCAAGGCTGCGGCATTGCATTTTTCTTTCTTCCCCTGACCCAATTGTCTTTGTTCTCCATATCCAAGGAGAGATATGCCAGCGCTAGCGGGTTATTTCACTTTATACGTATTTTGGTTGGCAGCGGATTTGGCACTTCCCTTTCGATTGAACTTTGGACGCGTTTAGAGATTTTCCATCACGCACGTTTATCGGAATACATCACTTCTTACCGGCCTGTTATTGAAAGCTTTAAAAGAACCCTCCGTGATAATAATCCCCACTTTACCGATTCAGTGACTCGCCGTATTTTAGACCAAGGCGTAGAACAGCAAGCTTATATGCTGTCCAGCAATGACCTAGCCTGGATGGCCGCCTGGTTATTTTTATTGATGATACCCATCATGTTTTTATTCAAAAAAGTTAAAGTTGCGGATAGTGGCGCTCAAGCTATGCATTAGAGATAAAATTGTACGTCCTTAAAAAGTTATGGCAGCACATGACTTTTTATGAGAAAGTAGCCAGGGCGTCCCGCCCTGGCACAGGCCGAGACGGCCTGGTTACCTTTTCATGCTTCGCCTTGCCATAACTTTTTAGGACGTACAGGAAATTAAAAAAATGTCAATTCTTTCTTATTAATTCGCTAATATTATCTACTAAAACCAACATATGTTGAAACATAACCTTATCTAGGGCTATGGTAAACAATGATATATCCTTTTCAGGCGGCCATGAGAAAATGTCCTGTATAATTTCTGGTGTTAAAGTTATGCGAAAAGATTTACTGGCACTATCTATTATTTCCAGTAATTTTGGGGAAATGGTTTTGTTTTGAATTGCATGCAACCTTAATTGTATGGCTATGAGAAGAAATCTATCTAAAAAAATACGACGTACATCTGTAACTATCTTTGCAACATTGAACAGCTCAGCGCTGATCCTGGATACCTCCTCTTTTTTTAGAATGGTTTTTTCACATGATAGCTTTAGAGTCTCAATTATTGTATGAAAAAGTATATATATGTGCTCTTGTCTTTCACCGGAATCAAGCAGACCACAGTGAACGGAAGCATTCCTATACAATCTGATAAGATAATTTTCAAAAGGGAATATTATTAGTCGAAAGGCAAGACACTGGTTTCTTTGAACGGATTGCCGCAGTAATTTTGATCCTAAAGACCAATTATAAAGAGATCGGTATTTTAAAAAGCTGGCAATTTTTAAGCATACGTCTTCATTTAAAGCAGCATTGGCATTGGTTTTCCAATATTTAAAATCAACTTTTGCCATTTTCCCAATAGGCTTTTTTTTGGGACAAAGTTCATTATAGGTTCTAATTATGTTGTTGATTTGAAAGATGTTATTTTTGCAACATTCTATTTTGTTCAATACTGTATCATCACTATTCATGTTGGATTCTACATCTTTCTTAAAATCATCCAATTGCGCAAGAGTTGTCAATTTAAGTTTTTCGAGTTTTTTCTTTCGTTGTTTTTCACTTAGTAAACCCTGAAAGGGCCAGAAAGATTTTGTTACTTCAAATTGTGTGCTAATCGACATGAGCTTAGTCAAGATTTTATGGTTTTTCTTCCAGCGCTAGAAGAGAAATAGCTGACCAGTCCATCTCTTCTCTACCTTTATCAAGGCTGATCAGAAGTTGTTTTTGAAGTTGTTGGGCCAGAGGAGTGGAGAGCTGTAAGGATTTGGCTGAATTTAAAAATAAGTTGAGATCCTTTAATCCGAGTGCCAGTTTAAAACCTGCCGGCTTGAACTTTTGTTGAATAATTAATCTGCCATAATTGAGAAAAACAGGAGAAGGAAATAAAGTTTCAGTCAAAAACGTATATAACTGTTCGGGTTTGACGTCGTTTTTTTGGACAAACGCAAAAGCCTCTCCCAGCATTTCAATGACAGATAAAATCATAAAATTGCCGGCCGCTTTAACTGCATTGGCAGCTTCCGGTTTATCTCCAAAATCATAGATCTGTTTACCCATCATCTTTAATAGAGGGTCGGCCTTTTTTTTGGCTTCTTCATCCCCTGCTGTGCAGATCCATAACTCTTGCCTGGCAGCTACATCCGGCCTTCCGAATACAGGCGCAGCAATAAGATGCACCCCTTTTTCCTGGTGTTTAATCATGAGTTTATGCGTTGTAGCTGGAGCCACCGTGCTTGACGAGACATGAATGCATCCGGGGTGTGCGCCTTCCAAAAGGCCATGCGCGCCTTCTGTGACATCTTCAAGAGCCTGATCGTTGGCTACCATTGAAAAAACCATAGGGGCATGCTTAAATGCATCGCTCGGGTGGTCCAAAAGCTTGGCCCCGGCTTCAAGTAAAGGAGCCGCTTTGTCTTTAGAACGATTATAGACACCTAATTCTACTCCCTGCTTCAACAAATTAAATGCCATGGGAAAGCCCATGCTGCCCAAGCCAATAAAGCTCGCTTTGTGCTTCATTTGGATTCTCCTTTATATGAATTTTGTCTTAACGTGCTGAAGGCGCCATAAATTCCGGTCCTACTGGCATGGAAATCGTCTCGTTTATAATGTCGTCAATCGCTGTATAATCATCAGGCTTTAATTTCCATCCCCAAATAGATGAGATAGCATCGAGTTGTTCCGGCTTGCGCGCTCCCCATAAGGCCACGTTAATATTTTTATCCAAAACCCATCGGATAGCTAAAGATAATACGGAACGTTGATAGTGTTGATTAGCCCATTGGTCCAGGCGCTTGACACACTCAAGGTATTGGCCAAAACGAGGCGCTTGAAACTTTGGATCGGTCTTGCGCAGATCGTCGCCTTGAAATTGAGTATCAAGGCGCATCTTACCTGAAAGCAGGCCGCGGCAAAGGACCCCATACCCTAGCGTAGCTATGTGCTTATTTTTACAATAGGCCAAGATCGTTTGCTCCGCTTCTCTTTCAAAAAGATTAAAGGGAGGTTGCGCAGAATGGAGAGGTGCCTTTTTTTGGAAGGTTTCCATTTCATTAACAGAGTAATTGCTCACACCGATGGCGCGGATCTTACCCTCTTTAAGTAGCTGACCGAGAGCCTCCGCTGTCTCTTCAATGGGAGTTTTGGGATCCGGCCAATGGACTTGGTATAGATCAATATAGTTAACCTGTAACCGCTTTAGGGAGTCTTCAATTTCCTTCATGATCCTTGCTTTACTGCTGTCGCGGGAAATCTGCTGATCCTTCCATTTTAGCCCCACTTTGGTGGCAAGGACCACACGCTCTCTGTTTCCGTATTGTTTTAAGGCTTTACCTACAATTTCTTCCGATTTTCCAAAGCCATAAACGGGAGCGGTATCGATCAGATTGATGCCTTTGTCAAGTGCCTGATGAATGGTCAAAATCGATTTTTTTTCATCTGTGCCACCCCACATCCATCCTCCGATAGCCCATGTACCTAAACCGATACGTGAAATTTCGATTTTTAAATTGGGTATTTGCGTAAATTCCATAAAACCTTCTTTTTATCGCATATTGTAATTCAGATGGTTCATGATCCAGATAGAGAAGAAAATAATGATAAAGATGATGGAAACAGTGGAAATAAAAATACCTAAATTCCAAAGAGGTCCTTCTTCTTTCCAGACATTGATGAAAAAGATGAGTTGAACAAGGGACTGAACAAGAGCAAGGATAAAAATGATGATAATAGCCGTCTTAATATCAAAATTAAAAAATTCTGGATGGACAATAATAAAATAGGCTACGAGAGTTAATATCAGTGATGCAATAAAGCCTGTGATACGCGATGTCAGTGTTATTTTGCATAATAATCCTATAATAAATATCCTATTCCATAGACAACGGTAAAAATAAAGATCCAGACAAAGTCCAGAAAATGCCAAAAAAGAGCCATGCGAAAAATCCTGGAGATACTGTGTTCCACAAGGGGGCGCAAGGCAATGCGAAACATCATCACGACCATCCATAATAATCCTATGGAGATATGGAATCCATGGGTGCCCACCAATGTGAAAAATGAGGAGAGAAAAGCGCTGCGCTGCCAGCTGGCTCCTTTGCTACAAAATCGAGAAATTCTGAAATTTCGATGTAAAGAAAGGACACTCCCAAAAGAAATGTGATGACTAAACCAGATAATAGCCCAGTTTTTTAGCTGACGATGAACCGCAAGCATGCCAAGAGAACAGGTAAAGCTGCTGGTGAGCAGAATAAGTGTTTCTGCAAGCACAGAGGGCAAATGAAACAGATCTTTAGCGGTAGGGCCGCCAAAAGTATTGTCGTGCAAAACAATGAAGCAGGCAAAAAGCACAGCAAAAATGACGAGGTCGGTCATCAAATAGACCCAGAACCCAAAAACTTTTGTATCGCTCACTTCCATAATACATCTTTATCCTCGATTGTAAGACTTTTCAATCTTGGCAACTTCTGCAGCAGGCAGCACATATTCCATCTCATCATCAAAGGAAAGAGTGATAACGCAAGCGATGACTCCAACTAAGGCCGACAATAACGAGCCAAATAATTTGCCAGACGATCGCAAATCCCACTAAGAAAGCAAAACAGGATATATAAATTCCCATCCCTGTGTTTTTAAAACATTCGATATCTTCATATTTTTTTTCTAGGCTGCCAGCCCTCTTTTTTCATATCCCAAAAGACTTCATGACTCGTAATTGGGGGAATCACAGCAAAATTATAGAAAGGAGGCGGAGAATGAGTTGCCCATTCAAGCGTCCTTCCATTCCAGGGATCTCCCGTGGTGTCCAAATTTTGTTTTCTTTGCTTTAATGCTTTTGATAACCAGATAAATTTGGGTGATGACCCCGCATGAAATGAAGACAAATCCAATCATTGATGTGATATATAACGGCTGCCAGCCGGTCGAGGAATCATAGTGATCAATACGCCGCGGCGCTCCCATGAATCCCAACAGATAGAGGGGGATAAAAGCAACAAAAAATCCGATAAACCAAAACCAAAAAGCCCGTTTGTCTAATCGTTCATCGAGTTTAAATCCGAAAATCTTCGGAAACCAAAAAGTGATGCCTGCAAAAATTCCAAAAAGGGCGACCCCGACGATCATTGTATGGAAATGGGCAACCAAGAATAAACTATTATGCACCTGAAAATCGGCAGGAGGAGATGCCATAAATATTCCTGCCATGCCTCCTATCATAAATATGATTAAAAAACCGATAAACCAATACATGGGAGAAGCCAAGTTCATCTTTCCCTTATACATCGTGAGAATCCAGTTAAATACTTGAACACCTGCAGGTATCGCAATCAGCATGGTCACGATGCCAAAAAAAGAGTTCACATCAGGGCCTGCTCCCATGACAAAAAAGTGGTGAAGCCAAACCAAATAGGAAAGCGCAGTGATGGTAATTGCTGCCCATACCATGGATACATATCCTGAAATTTTCTTTTGCGAAAATGTAGAGACAATTTCCGAGAACATGCCAAATGCCGGTATCACCAAAATATAAACCTCCGGATGGCCCCACATCCATATGAGATTCCAGTACATCATTTGATTTCCGGCATATCCTGTTGTAAAAAAATGCATCCCAAAAGCACGATCAAGCCAAAGAAGCAATGTCGTTGCAGTAAGTACAGGGAATGCCGAAATAATAAGAACCATCGCGCATAAAGAATTCCAGGTGAATAGGGGCATTTTCATCAAAGTCATTCCTGGCGCCCGTTTTTTTATGATCGTGACAAGAAAATTAATTCCTGCAAGCAGACTGCCAAGCCCTGAGAGCTGCAAGCTCCAAATAAGATAATCGACTCCAACGCTCGGGTTAAATTCAAGCTCAGAGAAGGGAGCAATGGCAAGCCAGCCTGTATTGGCAAAATCTCCTCCAATGACAAAAAAGAAATTAATGAGTATTCCTCCTGCGACAGTGAGCCATAATCCTAAGGAATTCACGAAAGGAAAAGCCAGATCGCGAGCCCCAATTTGAAGCGGCACAATCCAGTTCATGAGCCCGAAGAAAAATCCCATCGTCACGAAAAAAACCATGATGTCGCCATGCGATGTAAAAATCTGTTGAAAATGGTCTGCGGTGAGATATCCTTGTGAATCTGCTGCAATTGACTGCTGAAGCCATACCATTCCCGCATCTAACATTCCGCGAAAGAACATGACAGTTGCAAAGATCATGTACATGGTCCCGATCTTTTTGGGATCGGTAGAGGTCAGCCACTCATTCCAAAGCCAACCCCAGCGCTTGGTTTTGGTGAGATAGATTGCAATCGCGATGATCATCATAATAATAAAAACAGTCCCCCCTATCGTGTACCAGATGATGAGGAATCGCATCTGAAGTCAGTTTTCCAAAGAAGAATTCTTTCATAATACCGGTTTGGTTGGATACATATATTTATGAATTATTTTATGATATAGATCTTTTTCCACTTCTGAAAAGAGGATAATGGATTTATTCACAGAAGGCTTGACAAGTTCGTTATAAGCTATCTTCGGTTAAATGAAGAGGTGATTTTTTGACCTGTGCAACCCAATCTTCAAAATCCTTTTGAGAAGTCGATTTTACAGGAAATGTCATATCTGCATATCCTTCTCCATTGATTTCAACAGCTCTGCCCATATATTCCCCTGGCCCATCGGCCATCAAATAAAGTTGAGTTGTCATCCCTGTCATGGAATATATTTGCCCGCTCAATTGCGGAATCCAAAATGAGTTCATCGGCGAGCCATCTGCCGCTAACTTTAAATGAATGGGAGTACGTTCCGGAATATGGAAATAATTCAATGTTGCAATGCCTTGTTCGGGATAAATAAATAACCATTTCCAATCCATAGCCACTACCTGTACAGTGAGCGGCTTGACATTCACTTTCAATAGGTTTATAGGGATTCAATTTATGCGTGGCATCCCATGTGACTATAGCCATCACGACAACAATGATAGAAGGAAGCCCCCACATTATCAGTTCGCCGATAGGACCATAGGAGTGATCCGGATCATATTTTGCATTTTCATTTTTAATGCAATATTTCCACACCACCGCAAATAAAAGAATGTAGGTTGGAACGATGATGAGCAGCATGAGAATGATGTTTGTAATAATCAGTTCCAATTCGTTCTGTGCAATAATCCCTTTAGGATGAAACACCAAAGCATTTTCACTTGCCAACACAATGACGATGCCAATCACCCCGATCACTACTGCGAGCATGCCAATTAAAAATTTTCTTTTCATGCTTTGGATTAAAAAACATCGGTCGAATTTAAATCCACAGAATTATTAGGTGCATTCCAAAGTTCCATAGACTCAGGGGAATCGCAAGGTATATCATAGGCAGCGATCTTAATTTTTTGCATACGTTTCTTTATTTAAACGTTTATTTAAATCATAGGCAGCTGAAATTAAGGATAAATGGGTAAAGGCTTGTGGAAAATTACCTAATTGTTCTCCTTGCAAACCTAATTGCTCTGAATATAAGCCTACATGATTGGCATAACTTAGCATTTTATCAAATAATATTTGAGCTTTTTGAAGTTGTCCTGATCTAGATAGACATTCAATGTACCAAAAGGAACAGGCAGAAAAAGTGCCCTCCCCTTTTTTTAATCCAAAAAAACTGGATTCTGAAGGATTATATCGATAAACCATGCAATCGCTGACTAAATTCTCTTCCACACATTTAAGGGTATATAACCATTGAGAGTCTTTAGGACTGATAAATCTTACTAGAGGCATGAGCAAGCAAGATGCATCCACATTTTTGCTCCCTTTAAATTGCATAAATGCAAATTTTCGTTTGTTCCAAAAATCCTTATAGACGGATTCAAAAATGTGATTACGCTCTTTTATCCAGGAATTAGGAAAAGGAAAAGAACGGGATAAGCCGATTTTTATGGCTCTGTCGAATGCTACCCAGCACATAAAACGAGAATATAAAAATTCCTGGACCTCCCCTCTTGTTTCCCAAATGCTAAAATCTTTTCTTTTCCAATTTTTCAAAAGCCAATTCATTTGACTTGTTATATTGCCCCACATTTCATATGAAATGGGAGTAACATACTTATTACAAAGATAAATAGCATCAATAAATTCTCCATAGTTATCGAGTTGGAGCTGTTTCATCGCTTTATTTCCAATAGTTATGGGAGAAGATTTCATATATCCTTCAAAATGAGTTAAAGTGCGAGGAGAAGAAGGATCGGTTCCATCGATTCTGTAGAAGGGTTTTATGTTTTTCTTCAACGTCTCAAAAATCTTCTGGATCCATTTCAAAAAAGACTCTGCTTCATTTGTATAGCCAATACTCAATAAGGAATGCATTGCAAAAGCTGCATCCCGTATCCATACAAAACGATAATCCCAATTCTTATGTCCGCCAATTTTTTCTGGTAAACCAAAAGTAGGAGCCGCCACCATCGCTCCATAGGGCTCAGAAATGAGCAATTTTAAAGTTAGGGCAGATCTAATCACCATTTCTTGCCAGAGGCCCTTGTAAGTGGACTTTCCCACCCAATCTTTCCAATAATTAAGAGTATGATGGAAAGCAGAATCCACAAAATTTGTCACAGAGGCAATAGAATCATTCTCCGTGTTATATTTTTGTAAAATAAAATCTGCTGTTTCTCCCTCTTTTAATGTAAATTCTGCATACCCATCCCTTTTTCTCATTTCCATGGGAATTGTACTGGATAACTTTAAGGAAATTCCATCTTCGCCATGAAAAAAAATTCCATTTCCTTTGACTTCCGTTTTATGTGAATGTTTACCATAATTGAATCGAGGACAGCATTCTAATCGATAATTAATTTTTCCTTTAATATTTTTTACTCTTCGGATGACAATGTTCTTATTAAAAAATGATGACAATGGCATGAAATCTATGACTTCTCCAATTCCATCCTCAAATAGAAATCGAGTTAAGAGAATATTTGTATTTGGAATATATGATTGCTTTCTCTTGATATTTTCTTTACATGAAGTAATTTGAAAATAACCTCCCTGACGTTTATCAAGAAGAGCACAAAAAACAGTAGGAGAATCAAAGTGGGGAAGACACATGAAATCAATAGAACCATCCAAACCAACAAGCGCTATGGTATTTAAATCCCCAATAATACCATAATTTTCAATAGGCTGATATACGTCTTTCATCAAAATATTCCACAATATTATACAATTCTTGGAAGGATTTAGCTTTTAAATGACATAATAATTTATATAAATCAAGCTGAGAATCAAAATATTTCAAGGCAACCCCTTCTGGTGAAATGGAACAGATAGATATAAGAGGTAATTGCAAAACTCGGAAAAAGTGGGCTTTTGAGAGATTTTTCAAATGAAGATAAATAAATGTAAAAACGGTAAACGCCTTAGCGTTACCTTTTTACATTTTTATGGCTTCATTTGAAAAAGATCCAAAAGACCACCTTTCCGAGTTTTGCAATTACCTCATAACCATTTACTTTATTTTTTCAAGAATATACTGTATATTGACACCTTTGAGGATTCAGTTGATGGATGCACCTTCTTATTCAAACCAAAGCATTATTCATTGCCTTAATGTCGATTACGGCATTGAAGTCGCTTCTCTTATATTTCTGCCTCTTGGCGCCGATTTGAACGCATCCGTATATAAAGCCGAAACACAGGACAAAAAAGGTTATTTCATCAAACTGAAGCGCAATTATAATCACGATATCAGCATTGCCATAACAAAACTGTTATATGAATCTGGACTCCAACAGGTTATTTTACCTATCCAAACCACTCAAGGTCAGCACAGCACGCGCATTGGCGATTTTACTCTCATTGTATACCCATTTATTGAAGGTCAGGATGGGTTTAATCGTGATCTTACAACGGATCAATGGTTTATATTGGGCCAAGCGCTTAGGCAAGTTCACAACATTGAAGTGCCAAAGTCTCTTCAAAATCAGCTTCGACGAGAAACTTATTCGGACACCTGGCGAAAGGCTGTCAGGTCGCTCTTATATCATATTGAAGTTGAAAAGGATAGAGATGAAATAGCCAAAAAGCTGCTGAGGTTTATCAAGGAACATAAAACGGCCATTCAGCGTCTTGTAGACCGGGCTGAACAGCTTGGCCAAAAGCTCATGGATCAATCGGTCCCATTCGTGCTGTGCCATTCCGATATCCATGGAGGAAATGTGTTGATAGATGAACAAAATTCCATCTACATAGTAGATTGGGATGATCCTGTAATGGCCGCTAAAGAGCGCGATCTTATGTTTATTGGCGGAGGAGTCTGCACTATTTGGAACAAACCTCATGAGGAGGAATTTTTTTATAAAGGATACGGAATGACTGAAGTTAACAGAACAATCCTGGCTTACTACAGGCATGAACGGATCGTTGAGGATATTGCAGAATATCAGGAATTGCTTTTAGCTCCAGTAAGTGATGCAGATAGGCAAAAGATGTATAAGCAGTTTACAGGCATGTTTGAGCCTCAAGGTGTGGTAGATATAGCCTTTAAAACTGATATGAGAAGTATGTGAATTTATGGAGTGAGGTTTTTGCCGCCTGATTTTGAGCTTAACGGCGGCGGTACAGGGATAAGAAGGGCATGAGCTATCATTTGCCAATTATTATTATTATTTTTTTGCCAGACACTGAGGCGGTTGGCTTTAGATGTAATGGGTCTGCCTTCAATAGTTTCTGAAACTGATATATCATAAGTCACTACCAAGACTCCAGGACCTTCAGTTACTTTAAAATTGCTGAAGACGAAATCGCTGCTATTCAATGTCTTTGTCTGATTCATAAATTGTTCTTTATTGAGAATCTCATCGTAAAAGGCAGATTGAAAATAGGGTGCAATCAGATTTTCCAAGTCATTCCATTTATGGTTTCTAATGGATTTCCACATTTGTCCTTCAAGAATTTCACCTTGAGATAACTCTGCAAATAAAGATAGGCGTGTGATTAACATCAAGGCAAATAAAACATATTTAAGCATCAGCCTTGCTCCTTATATTCATGATAAACCGATAGATATAGCATTTACTTTATTTCTTCAAGCATTTACTACATACCCGGACTTTAGCCATTCGAAAAAGTAGTTGTGTCTGAGTCCGCATCTGATTAACAAGGATTGAATCGGACTTGGACTCGGATACGAAGAAGAATACTGAATGAAAATGAACTGTTCTTTTATCCACAATTCTGTCAGTATTGTATAGGTAGAACAATGAAATCGTACTCAATTATAATTGCTTTCTTATAAATTAAAAGGGATTATTTTATGAATATAAGTAACGCTGTTATAGGAATAAACTCTCACAACGGACAGCCTATGGTAGATCCCATAGGTCAAAAGACAAGTCCACTTCCTTTGGATGTTCAGCATATTATTTTCCAAAACGCTAAAGCCGATCTTCACAATTTGGCTTTGGTATGTAAAGATTGGCGGAATTTGGCCGATGATAAGGTCTTGCGTGAAACGATACGCCCAGCCAAAGTTTTTGGCCGCCGCGATTGGAAAGAATATATTGGAGTGGATGCCGGAGCAGAACCCCCACTGCCAAGGCGAGTCTATGGAGATATGGAAAGAGGGAACTATTACCTTACTTTTATCCCCGAAAAAGTCAAGATGACCCAAGTAAATGGAAAGGTCGACGATACATCAATGAATATTGAGGTAGTCAAAGAAGTTGCATTGGATAGCCTGGAGGTTATTGGCAAACTGGTAGCAAATCCATCCAAAGGAAATAAAATTGGTTATTCTGCATATGCTTGGCAAGAAGCCCTTCAAGAAAAAAGAAATCTTGAGAAGCCGCATTGGGTATTGATAAGCAAAGAAATCATAGGCCGAAATGAATACTATGAAGATCAGCAAATGCTTGCCAAGGAGGAAAATGACAAAGTATCTGGAACGGAAATTTCAGGATTAATGGATACAGCCATCAGCATGTTTATGGAATATGTCCGATCCGGAGAGCGCAATTTCATAAATGATTCGGCTAAAAATGAATTCAATTGGGTACGTGTCACTGAGCAGACTCGAGGATTGCGAATATGTTTAGGTTTCGTGCCTTCCGGCCTTAGTGTCAACCGAGTCTATGACGGTCTCGGTAGGAGCATTGGCTTTGCCTTTGCGCGGAAGTCCTTTGTTTTTTGAAAACTTGATTTTTGGCAAAAGGGTTTTGGATTTTTGTTTTTTCCTGACTTCTGCCATTTAGTGCGGTTTTAGAACTTGAGCAAGTTTGCTTTCGTTAAAATCTTTAATATTGGTTAGTAACACAATGCACTTTCCAATTATTGTAAAAATCTTATAAAAACAGAATGGAGTTATTTTATGCAAATAAACAATACTAATGTTACAGGAACAAACCAATATGTAGTGCAATCTATGGCAGATCCTATAGCGGGTTCTCTTCCTACGGATGTATTGCCTATCATTTTCCAAAATGCGAAAACAGATCTTCCCAAGTTGGCTTTGGTTTGCAAAAACTGGAAAGCAATTGTAGATAATAAATCGTTTCGCGAAACGATTTGCCCAGTCAAAGCTTTTGGCAGCCGCGAATGGAAAGAATATATTGGAGTGGATGCCGGGGAAGAACTTCCACTGCCAAGGCGAGTCTATGGAGATATGGAAAAGGGGAACTACTACCTTACTTTTATTCCTAAAACAGTCAAGGTAACGCAAGAGAATGGAAAGGTCGACGATACATCAATGGATATTGAGGTAGTCAAAGAAGTTGCATTGGATAGCCTTGAGGTTATTGGAAAACTGGTAGCAAATCCAACCAAAGGAAATAAAATTGGTTATCATGCAAATTCTTGGCAAGAAGCTCTTCAAGAAAAAAGAAATCTTGAGAAGCCGCATTGGGTATTGATAAGCAAAGAAATCAGAGGCAAAAATAATTGGTATGAAGATCAGCAAAAGCTTACCAAGGAGGAAAATGACAAAGTATCTGGAACGGAAATTTCAGGATTAATGGATACAGCCATCAGCATGTTTATGGAATATGTCCGATCCGGAGAGCGCAATTTCATATATGATTCGGCTAATAATGAATACAATTGGGTACGTGTCACTGAGCAGAAAGGAGGATTGCTGCGAATATGTTTAGGTTTCGCGCCTTCCGGCCTTGATGTCTTCCGCAACTATGACGCTCCCGATGAGGGTGTTGGCTTTGCCTTTGCGCGGAAGTCCTTTGTTTTTTGAAAACTTGATTTTTGGCAAAAAGGCTTTGGATTTTTGTTTTTTTGACTTTGGAAAAAAAGAAAATCCGGCGAAGCCGGAAAAATAATTTTGAAAAATGGACTTTTTTTTATTTACCTGGCCGTAACCAATTGGCGTTTTTAATAGCTTGAGAGGGGGTATGCTGGTTGAAATAAGACAAAATACTAAATACTTAATTGATTGATAATTGAATTTGTTATAAGAATCTTATAAATCAAAAGTATTTAAGCATCAGCCTTGCTCCTTATATTCATGATAAACCGATAAATATAGCATTTACGTTATTTCTTCAAGCATTTACTACATATCCGGACTGCCAGAGTCCGAGTCCGAGTCCGTGTCCGAGTCCGATTAACAAGGATTGAATCGGAATCGGGCCTCGGACACGGGCTCGGACACGGAGAAGAATACTGAATGAAAAAAACTGTTCTTTTATCCACAATTCTGTCAGTATCGGATAGGTAGAACAATGAAATCGTTCTCAATTATAATTGCTTTAGTTTTAGTATCAAGGGATTTATGGCATTTGCTTTGTTTAATAAAAAGCCGAAAGAAACTGTCGTTTCCGCAGAACTCCAGGAAGAAGTGGCAAACTTTCCTCTTGAAATTACAGGAAAAGTCCCCGATTGGTTATCGGGAACCTTGATACGCAATGGTCCTATCAAAGTGACAGTAAACGGACAAAGTAATGTACACCTGTTTGATGGCCTTGCCATGTTACATGCTTTCTCATTCCATGAGGGCCAAGTGAATTATACAAATAAATTCCTTCGTTCAGAGGCCTATCATACTGTTTTTGACGAGGGCTCTTTGAATTACGAAGGATTTGCCTCGGATCCCTGCCGTTCATTGTTCAAAAAGTTTTTAACATTTTTCATTCCCAATACTCATCCAGCTGTCCAAAATGCAAACGTCAATGTAGCAAAACTCGCCAATGCCTACGTGGCTCTGACCGAGGTACCCTTACCTGTAAGATTTGATCCGCATACTCTCGACACTCTGGGAGTACTTGACTATCAAGACTCATTGCCAAAAAATAAATGCTGGGAATCTGCCCATCCACATTATGATATAAATCAAAAGAGCACGTTGAATTACCTCATCAAATTTGGCCGGACTAGTTACTACACACTTTATAGCTTGCTAGATGGTTCTTCCGAAAGAAAGATCCTTGCTGAAATACCCGTAGAAGAACCTGCGTATATGCATAGTTTTGCTGTAACTGAAAACACCATTATAATTACGGAATTCCCTTTAGTGGTCAAGACTCTGGATTTAATCTTGAAGGGACAACCTTTTATTAAAAATTTCACTTGGCAGCCGCAAAGGGGAACCCAATTTATTGTGGTAGACAGGCATAAGGGCAACATTCTTGGCAAATATACGTCAAAGCCATTTTTTGCTTTTCATCATGCCAATGCCTTTGAAAAAGATGGGATCATCCACATGGACATAGTGACCTATAAAGATGCAGACATCATTACCAGCGATAGTTTGCATGTAAACTCTGATAAAGTTACCAACAATAATTACCAATCCCAATTAGAGAGATTTTCTCTTTCCCTTAACACCGGTGAAATAGCTACCGAGATATTATTACCCAAATCCAATGAATTTCCCAGAATTAACGAGAAGTTGGATGGGAAGCCCTATCATTATGTGTATATGGCTGGCTTTAGCGATAATGCGGATGACAAAATCAAATTGATGAATGGGGAAGGATTATACAAGGTCAATACTGAAACAAAAGAGACCGTAGAGTGGTATGAAAAGGGTTGTTCAGCCGGTGAGCCAGTATTTGTGGCCGCACCGGACGCCCAAGAAGAAGATGCAGGCATTGTACTTGCCGTCATCCTGGACCAGATTCACCATGATTCTTTTTTGCTGGTACTGGATGGGAAAAGCTTTAAAGAGCTCGGGCGGGCCCGAGCGCCCCATGCCATACCTGCAGGCTTCCATGGCCAATACTTTGAGTGAAAATAGGCATATGTAAGTATGAATGTTAATCAAAAACGTTTAAAGCAACGTACTATTCAAGCTGCTGAAGAAGCTTTATATAAGCAACACTATGTAAGTCCCATTGATGTTTTTATGGGAATGAAATTGCTTCAACCCATTCATGTTGAAGATTGGCGGAAAGGAAGAATCCCTTACCTTGAAAGAGTTATACAAGGAAATTTGGATAAAATCACTTTTTGCATGAAGTGCTTTCGCGATTGGGCTAAAGAAAAAGGACTAAAGCCTAGCCCTACTGTATATCTGGCAAGAACAAGTGGGCCCAAAAGAGAACTGAGATTTAGTGTAAGTGGGCAATCCTGAAATTGAACAGTCTTATCGAACTCATTATATTTCTCCTGTCCTTTCCGAAATAAAGCAAAAAAAGCTCCAGGAAAAATTAGACAAACCGCCTGAACTGGTCGTCTTTCGAACTGTTCAGGATTCTCAATGTTCGCAATGTAAAAAAGAACTTCATAAAGGAAGTTTTCTATTTATGGAAGCTGGTCAGCCTTTATGTCTCTGTTGTGCCAATTTGAGTGAATTAGAATATCTTCCTAGAGGGAATGCTAAACTAACCCGTCGTGTAAAAAAAGACAGCGTCAAGTCTGCAGTGGTTGTGGAATTTAGTCGCACACGCAAACGTTATGAACGTCAGGGTATCCTGGTTGAAAAATGAGTCTCTTCAAAAAGCACGGCAGGAATTAATGATCGAAGATGATGATGATAGCTATATGGATTAGTCCTCTTTTTGCATTCTTTCATGGCAGCTCTTACCTTTTCCTTTGCCTGTTCAATATCTCCTTTTTCTTTTTTATCCCAAAGTTGATGCAAATAACGCAAATGAAGCGAAATTTATAGATTTGCTATATTTTATTTGCCTCATTTGCCTCATTTGATGCATAATTAAGTTAAATGAGGCAAATGAGGAGAAAATATGAGCTTATTTCGTCATCCAGAGACAGAATCGGTTTTATTGGAATTTAAAAGAGAAGTTCCAAAAAATGAACAAATCATCAAAACAATTATCGGTTTTTGCAATCAAAAAGGAGGAAGACTTATACTTGGTGTTGATGATGATCGAACAATCGTAGGGCTTCCTGAAGATCAAATAAATAAGCTTCTTGAATCATTAGATCATTCTATTTATGAGGCCTGCTATCCACCCATTATTCCTTTAGTATCTACCCAATTGTTCGGCGATAAGACGGTATTAATTATTGCTGTATCATCGGGAATGAGTAAGCCTTATTTTAGAAAGTCTGAAGGAATAGAGAAAGGAACCTATATTCGCATAGGGCGAAGTACCGTACACGCTACTTCTGCCATGATTGAAGAGCTAAAATGGCAATCACATAGAATAGATTTTGAAAAACTTCCCGTCTACAATGCCTCACTTGATACCCTGGATAATCAATTAATCCAAAATTTTCTTGATAATAGAAAAAATCAAGCCTCTGCAAAGGTGACACAAGACGTCTTGCGTTCGTATTCTTTGGTTGTTGAAGAACATTCCGAGCTCTTTCCCACTTATGTGGGACTATTGAATTTTGGAAAATCCCCCCAGTTTTTTCTTTCAGAAGCCATGATCATTGTAAGTCATTTCCGAGGCATAGAAGGCAGGGATGCTATTGCTTCAATAGATTGTGAAGGAACCCTGTTAAATCAATTCCAACAGGCTCATCATTTTGTTCTGAGTCGTCTTTCAAAGTCATTTTCAATTACAGGAATTGTAAGAGATGAAAAATTGGAAATACCAGAAGTTGCATTCAGAGAGGCTTTGATAAATTTATTGGTTCATCGAAATTATCATATCAAGGCACCATCAAAGATTTCTATATATGATGATCGCTTGGAATTATTCAGTCCTGGAGATTTTTCGGGTCCTATTGAACAGGATCAATTGTTAAAAGGATTGACATATCTGCGCAACCCCGCTATCTGCAAGATTTTTCGAGAGATGGGTCTCGTGGAAAAAATGGGAACGGGATTCATTAATATCTTTAAAAGCTATGAAGCTTGGGGACTTGAAAAGCCTCAAATTATTGAGGGGGCAAATTTTGTAAAGTGCATCTTGCCAAGAGGCTCCTCTCAATTAACCACAGCCAATGATTCAAACTGAAGAAGAGTATTCTAGCCCTATTCTATTCTCAGAATGAAATCACGGCTCAAGATGTGGTTAATAAATTTTCTATTTCTCGTGCCACGGCACAAAGATGGCTTAATTCACTCATTGAAAAACAATTGATTGAACGAATTGGAAGGACCCGAAATTTAAGATACCGTCGAATAACTAACGGATAAATACAGAGCAAACAGATCTGAAAGGCAAAAAATCGATTATGAATTCGTATTTTTCCCGAACAGCAGGATATAGTGTAAGAGAACGGTAAATGGTCAGGACTAACCTGATCTTTTAGAGAAGGTTCAGTAGAAGTCAGGACAATGTTGTTTCATCAATGCACTCAATTGCAGATTTAGCGGATTTCAGTCGAGCTTCAAGACTTATCCGCTCAAGAACATTATCAACCGGAATTTCTTCAAGAAGCATTTCCAACTCTTCAATTTCTGATAGGAAAGAAAGATATTCATCGCGATTCATGCTTATATTTCCATTTAGTATAAAGCCTCTAGATATCGTTCATAAAAAAAAAGTCCAAGAGATGAAGGAGATTCGCAAAGACAAAAGTACTAATTATAGTTTTTTCTGGATCGAATTAATTTGCTTTTTTAATTTTGGAATTTCATTAATTAGGACCTTCCATGTTAGATCGAGGTCAATCCCAAAATACTCATGTATAAGTATATCTCTCATCCCCGCAATGTTATTCCACTGAAACTTCTAGATATTTCTTTTTAATATCTTCAGGCAGGTTTTTAATGGCTTATCCAATTATTTCTAAGCGTCTGGTTAGTGAGTCTTGAAGTTGGATTGAATTTTTAAAACTTTCGAATGTCTGTTTTTTAATATAGATTTCTATAAGTTCAATGCATTCTAAAATATGGCCTAAAAATATTTTTGGATCTTTTTTCATAAGATAATTACTTGCTCTGACAGGATGTGGTCTCTAAGGAGAGGATGTAAAGAATTATAAGTAATCAAGTCTACATTTTTACTGAGACTTTCTTGCAATTGGATCTTTAGGGCAGCCAAATCCAGCAGGCTTTTTTTCTTTCCTTTGAATTCGATAAGCAGATCGATATCGCTATCTTCCGTTACCTCTCCCCGTGCAAATGAACCAAAAAGAGCCGCACGTTTCACCCCACCATCAACCAATATTTTTAAAATGGATTTTTTTACATTTAGAGGCAGATTCATAAGTTCTCTCATTAAAGAAAAAGATAACATCTTGCAGATTTTGAGGCAAGCAGCGATACAGAGCATTAAAAAGCTGCCAGCATATGTCCTTCCATTTTTTGGTCTCAACCTCCAGCTACTTCTCAAAGAGTCATGGCATTTTTTTATTGCCGAAAGTCACAAGTGAGAGCTGCAACTTCTTTCTCGGACGAAGTTGAGCTCAACTTTTCGCAAAAGCTCAGCCACTGGTTCTTGATTTTAAGCATTTTCTCTTTCACATTCTGGGCACAATACTTTTCAGGTTCATAATACCTCATGTCAAAGGGCATATATTCGTTTTTTACTTCGATAGGGTTGCTTGATCCGGTTTTTTCATCTGATTTGATTTTGTCCAAAGAGATATTAAATTCTTGATTAGCATCGGTCAGATTTATCAAATATCAGCCAACTCTTCAATATTCCCGGAATTTAGCGGCAAGTTATGATCAAGATGTTTACCTTCCAGATCTGGCAGAAGTTTACTAACTACAGGATTTGCATTTAAAGTCTTGCTTGCTTTGCAGAGTGCTTCTGATTTAGTGGAAGCC
>CAWACC010000012.1:0-35201 GCA_963780445.1 uncultured Parachlamydiaceae bacterium | reverse complement strand
CCATGGTCATGAGCAGCTTCATCGTCATCTTCAATGCCCGGAGGCTAAAGTAGAAAAGGAACAGGATAGGCAGGATCGCCTTAGGCGACAGGATAGGATTTTTATTACCACAAAGCCATTTTTATCACAGAGAGGAAATTCTCTTGGTTCTATGACATAGAATTTTCGTTTGTGCGCGAAGCGCACAAACGAAAGCCGTCATTCAAGCCCGTTTTCCGGGCTTGAATGACCTCTGTGTTCTCTGTGTGCTCTGTGGTAATAAAAATCCCGATCCTGCGCCGAAGGCGATCCTGTTTTTATGTGAATAGCTGCGATCTTGCCTATCCTGTTTTCTTTTAAAACAAGATATCTTCCATCTTCCAGGGGCATTCTTTAGGAAATACTTCAATATCCAGTCCAGTTTCTGAGGCCGCTTTAAGCCGGGCAGCTTTATAAGCTTCTCTGAGTATTTCTTCTATGCAATGATTAAGGCTGGGGCTATCGTTTAAAGCCCATTCTATTTCTATGCTGGCATTGGCCATCGATTTATCCCATGACCTCGTGCGTTTATTGGGTTGGTATGTTACTTTTAGCTTGTGCATCAACCAGTTTGAGATATGACTTCTCAGCGCGCCTCGTTCTCGTTTTCCCAAAGATTCGATCTCCTCAATTAGATTTTTTACGTCCAATTTATCCAGTTTGCCTTTTTTCAACAGGTCCGCTTGTGTGTTTGCCCAGCTGAAAAAATCCTTGTTATATTCGACATTTTTTTTGACTGCTGCAGGAGCACACACAGACAATCTTTTAGGTCTGGCCCTTACTTTTGTTTTGATCGTTTTCATATTTTCCCCTTTCTCATAATATACTCAAAATGATTTTTTTACTATTTTTTTATGTATTTGCGTAAGGTTAAGAGATGCTCTGTCATGGGGACCATTTCCTGACCATGATTAAAAACAAAGGATTTCAGTTCATTTTTGGAGAGCCATTTTAAGGAAAGATATTCCCAGGTAGGGGTTAAGGGTTCTCGTAATATGGAATAGTTCACAAAAATTTCTCCGCATAATTGATAGTGGTGGTGTTCAGGATCATATACAATGGCAAAACACTCCACCCGTTTGATCTCTGTTGTGGAAATTCCCGTTTCTTCAAAAAGCTCGATCTCAAACTGGTTTTTCAAGTTAATGCATCCTTCCTTCAGGGCGGAAGGCTCTATCCCCCCAGAGGGTACGCATTCATACAATTCCTGGTATAGCATCACTTCCGGAGAGCGCTGTCCTATCAGAATTTTATCTCCGGCAGACGTGATGCCGCTGATCCCCAAAGGACAGATATTTAAAGCCTCTTTGTAGTACGGGTTTCGAAGCTGCGCCAAATAAAATTTATATTCTATGAACTCTCCAACCCACGGAGTTCGGTCGCATTGGACCAGATTCAACAGCTTGCCATTGACCAGATGGCCGCTTCTTTCCCTGAGCTCCTGATTCCAGATGGATTCTATCCCTTCTTTTTCCACATCGGACAATTCAAATCCGCGTGACTCAGGCAAAACCCTGATGCAAAAGCTGTCATCAATTTTTATTGTTTGATAATTTATCATAAGCAAGCGAAGAGACGGTGAATGGTTTCCCAATTTTTTACTTCCACATATTCATCATGAAAACGTGGGGCATCGTGTGAAAATTTGGGGTAATGTCGGATCACATACATACCTGCTCTTAAAGCTGCTTCTACACCATAGGGGGCATCTTCAATGACTATAGCCTGATGCGGCCATAATCCCGTCTGCTTTAAAGCCAGCTTGAAAATTTCCGGATCCGGTTTTCCTCTTTCTACCTTATCCCCCGTGACTACCTCACTAAAAATACCCTTAAGGTTTGGATTTTCTAAAACCATATCTACCAGGGATTGTGAAGCCGATGTTACTAGGACAAGTTTAAATCCCCTGGATTTCAAGTATTTCAGGGTTTCAAGGGCATGAGGAAATAGGGGAGGATGGCTTTTGTAAAATTCATAATAAAGAGATCGGTATTTGTTTTCCAATTCCTCGCAAGAGAGAGGGAGATTATGCCTGAATTGAAGCAGGTCAACCACCTCTCTCACGATAAGCCCGTTGAGATCATTGAATTCGCCTTTGGTCCCTTTGACGTTGAATTCCGCAAGGAACTTTTTATAGACCTGAAGCAGGCCCGGCAACGTGTCCAATAAGGTGCCATCCATATCGACAAAAACGGCTAATATATCCTCAAGATCAAAATCGGACATTTCCTGCCTTTTTTTGGCTACTTTCACTATTTCATCAGGGATCGGCCGGCTGCAAAGCGCATCTGCCAAAGATCGCTCCTCGGAAATAGCTGACGCTATTCCCTCGTCGCGATCTTTGACATCTGCATCTTTTCGCACGGCCGATTCCAGTGACGAAATTATGAAAGTAGCCCTTTTTTTTATAAGGATTTCTGTTGGACGTGCGCATTAATGTTCATCCATTCAGGGTGTTTTTCCATTATATTGCCTATATCCTTTAAATCAAAATCCGGTTTTTTTGGATAGAGATGTTCCAGGATCAGTCGGATCAATTTAAAGTCGTCCTCTACATCTACAGTGAGTCGGTACTTAGACATGTCGGTGTCATTTAAAACATTCTCCAGTTTAAACAGTTCAGGATGTAGATAATAGTACGAGGTGACATGCTCCCGTTCCGAGGGGGTGCGAGCTTCCTGTGCGACTTTTTTGAAAGATCCGAAGGAGAAAACCTCGACATCCATTCCTCGTGGAAACGAGCGTTCGAGGGTATTGGAAACATAGTCAATGGCAGGGGACCTTTCCAGATAGCGCTGTATCACCTGATCGACAATTTCAGGATCAATGAGGGGGCAATCTCCGCAGATGCGCACGATAGCGTCTACATTATAGTGCAGGGCGCATTGATAATATCTATCCAGTACATCTTCTTCGCTTCCACGAAAGCAATCCCAACCATGGGAGGCGCAATAGTCGGCTAATACGTCATCTCTGGAGTTGGCTGTCGTCGCCAATACGACTTTTTGCGATCCTTGAACTCTTTTTAGCCGTTCCATGAGAAAACCGACGAGCGGTTTGCCGAGAATAGTCCTCATGGACTTGCCTGGCAGCCGTGTAGAGCCCATTCGCATCTGCACTATAGTCACTATGTTTATCATTAAATCAAACCCTAAGCAATTTTAAGTGTCCCTTTTCGGAAAATTATGCATTCCAATCTTCTCAGTCTAATACACCCAATCATCCATAGTTTCTGGCTATTTTCACAATTTCGTCATAGGCGCCATTCTATTCTTAAGGTAACCAGGGCGTCCCGCCCTGGAAAATATACAGGCCGGGACGGCCTTATTCTCTACCAGGGCGAAAATTATGAAAATAGCCTAATTTCTTTTAAATCTTGATCGTTTTCAGCTTCTCTAAATGCAACTTTGTAGTCTTCATTGCATATATCCTGCTTTTATTGTGTTAAACGCAGAATATATTGTCTATATATTTTTCTTAAGATGCAGATTTCAATTAATTAAATTATTTTACTTGAATTTACTTGAATATTTATGTTATATTTTGATTTATAATTTGGAGAAATAATGGATGTATTAAACTCAACAACATATTTAAATGAATTTAAGGGAATGCCCGAAGAGTTGGCTATTATCGAAGCTGTGGGCAGTACCAACTTATCTTATTCTATTTCATTAGAAAAGATTAATCGAACTGCCATTGAGAAACTGAAAGGAATTGCCCAAACTAAAGTAATATCTCAAGCAATTACTCATGAAACCTATCAAAACATGCAAGCCGGTTTTACAAAAATATTGGAAACTGAAGAGTTGAAAGAGAAAATTATCGATATCATGAATAGCAACGATGTTAATCGTTTGAAGCTAATCTTATCCAACCACTCCGATCTGATCACCCACCCTTTCTTTGCCTCACTTTTCTTGTTATGTTGCCAAAAGCTAAGATAGCTCAACTCCTTATTGACCACGGCCTTAAATTCGACTTCCCTGATGACTTCAATCAACAAATGATTAAAAATTTGGTTAATAAAAAAGAAATCTCTCTTTTAGATTTTTACATTAAACAAGGACTACCATCAGTTTTTACCATTGATAAGACTTATTCCATATCCATTGAATTTTTAGGATGTGTTTCTAAAAACAAAGAAGATACAATTAGTGGAAAAGGATCTGTATCTAGTTATCTTAATTATCCACACATTAAAAAAGCTCTCCATGAATTTGTGAATAAAAGCTTCAATCTCAAAGCTATTGATGATTTAAATATAATAATGAATCACTATACTACATATGGAGACAAGGAAGGAATCTCTGAAGTGATGCTGAAATTAACAAAAAACAAACAAAAAAAGATAAAAGATCATTTAATTAATAAATTAAAAGACTATCTATTAAATGCGATCCGTTGGGGCCATATTTCAGTGATCGAGGAAATTCTGGCCTATGTGCCTTTGTCTAGATTTTCTGATGAGGCACGTAGAGAAATGTACAACTTAGCAGGAAGTTTAGGATATATCCATATAGAAAATCTGCTTTCGAAAGGAGTGGAACTCTCCACAAAAGAACAAGAAGACCTTGCAGAGCATCAACATTGGTTCAATGGAGGAGCAGAAAGAGAATTCCCTCAACTAAAACATTATCTTCCCTTGGAAAGAACGTTAAATCCCCAACATATCGATTTGTATGGAGGAAACTCCGTCCAAGACAAGTATCGTAGCTACCAAAGAGAGAATGTATTTCACGCTCTATCGAAAATCAAAATGTTAAACGAATGTCTCAAAAGCCATACCCGTTCATCAGGGTTATTTGTTCAAGGTGGATTTAGAGAGTTGTTAATCTCCCTAGGCCGCAGGCGTGGACATATTGCCGCTATATGCGGATCCCCAACTACCCAAGCTTTTGGACAAGAACGTGACACTCATTTAATCACTGTTTTAGCCGGTAGCTACCAAAAATACGATGCACTGCTCAACTCTACTTCAAAAAAGACCGAAATCACTTTGGGAAATAAGTCTGTTATCTTGAGTGAACTAAGGAGAAGGTCTCCAAAAGAAACTGGATTGGTTGCTAACGTATATGATACTTTCTTTCAAACTGGAGATCCTGTGTATCAATATGTAGCGGACATATACGGAAAAATAGCGACCTCGACGTTCAGCAGTCCCGAAGCACTGGGGAAAGAAATCTCTAAACTCCACTGGCATTTAGCGCACATCTCACCATTCATTCGAGGCAGCGCATCTATTGCAGAAGTGATTACCGACGCGCTTTGGCTGTACCATGGCTATCTTCCACAACCTATTGAAGCGGGTAAATCGCTTGACCTTGAGGCGATGTTCTCCCCTTCTTTGGAAGCCTACCAGGCTAGCTACCCCGTCGGCAAAGCAAGTATTTAACTTCGGGAATAGGGACCAGGAGCCACAAAATTCTTACGGTTATTATATTTTTGCGTTTAATTTGTTAGCGCCATAAAAGCAATCCCAACCATGGGAAGAGCAATAGTCGGCCAATATGTCATCTCAGAGTAAGACGTCGTCGCTAATACGACTTTATGGGAACCATTGATACGATGCAATCTCTCCATTAAAAAACCGACGAGCGGTTTGCCCAGAATAGTCCTCATGGACTTGCCTGGCAGGCGTGAAGAGCCCATTCGCATCTGCACTATAGTCACTATGTTTATAGAATTAGCCATTATTTACCCATAATTGTCGTTAGTCAATATTGCCGTTTTAAATTAAACGCAAGGCGCAAAGGGCGCAAAGACGTTTTTTTGGAGTAACAAAGAGTTATTAAAGAAATGGAAAGGGTTGAAGCAGACTTACAGACCATTGGCAATTCTTGCTATTCCATCTTTTACAAATTCATTACCAAAATTTATCAATAATCCCAGTTTGATACCTGTCATTCTTAAATAAGTAAGTAGTTGGGTTTCAAAAATCGGGTTATTTTTCTCAGTTGCCTTCACTTCAATAATCACTTTGTTATCGACCAGAATATCTATATAGAGGGGATCCTTAATTGTTATCCCCTTATAAAGTACTTGTACAGGTAGCTGCCTTTGCACATTTATACCTTGTAATGTTAGTTCGTAGAATAATGCCTCTTCATATATGGTTTCAAGAAGTCCGGGCCCACCCAAGGTCTTATGAACTTCAATTGTTGCGCCAATGATTTTATTGGATAATCTATTTTCCATCATTTCTCCTTCAACCTTCTTAAATAACTCTTTGTTACTTCAAAAAAACGTCTTTGCGCCCTTTGCGTCTTTGCGTTTAATTTCAACACTTGTTTTCCATTATTTCTCCTTCAACCCTTTCCATTTCTTTAATAACTCTTTGTTACTCCAAAAAAACGTCTTTGCGCCCTTTGCGCCTTTGCGCTTTGCGTTTAATTTTATTTTTATTTAACGCTATTTATCCTTTTATTCTTTTCAGCTCCTGTCTGCTTTGTTCCAGGGTGGCTTTCTGCTTTTCAACCAGCGCAGCAGGGGCATTTTTGGTAAATTCTTCATTGGCTAATTGCTTTTCCAGTTTTTCAATTTGTGAAATAAGTTTTTCCGATTCTTTTTCGAGGCGAAGTTTTTCTTGCTGTTTAAATTCTTGGGGAAGGGGAACGATAACTTTAAGGAGCCGACCATTCCAGTGGAACCAAATCCTAGAGAGGTTCTTGGATAAAGCAATCCATTTTATTGACTTTGATTAAAGCAGAAATAATATCTTTGTTTTGTTTTATACTTTCTAATTTGGGATCTTGCGGAGCGCCCACAATATATACATCTGTGCTTATACCTTGAGGGAGCTTTAATTCACCTCGGATATTGCGGATCATATAGACCACCTGGCTCATCAGATCAAAAGCCTGATCGATTGCATCATTTCTGTCTTCCGGACAGATCACTTGAGGATAAGGGGCGACGATGCAGGCTGGGGAGTTCCATGCGGCATAAAATTCCTTGGTATAGGGATCTGCTTTAGGCTGCAGTTTTATTCCTGCCAAGCGCTCTTTCAATAGATGGAACAGCTCTTCAGTAATAAAAGGGGCCATCGGATGGATCAACCGGATAGAAATGCACAAGGCTATTGCCAGAAGTTTTTGTTTATTTTTGCGTTGGACTGGAGTCCCGATTTTGCCAAACAGGATGGGCTTGGATATTTCCACATAGTAAGAGCAAAACTCTTTCCAAAAAAAGTCATAAGCTTCCATGGCGGCCTGATCAAAAGCATAGGTTTCCAGTTTGTTATTGACGCTCTGGATGGTGCGATTTAATACCGATAAAAGCCATCGATCTTCCAAAATCAAAGCTTCCTTATCAATGCCTTGGCTGAACTCTTCTGCTGTCAATGAAGTGGTCCCTTGCTGGGGATCCCCTTCCAGATTCATGAATACAAAACGCGCTCCATTCCAAATCTTGTTTGCGAAATTTTTGAATTCTTCAAATCGCCGGAGGTCCAGATCTATTTCCCTTGATTGCGGAGAGCTGGCGCATAAGGCCATTCGCATAGCATCGGTGCCATATCTGTCGATGATTTCAATAGGATCGATGATATTGCCTTTTGTTTTCGACATCTTTTCCCATTTCGATTGGACATCCTTTGGAACCGGTTTGCCAAACTCATATTCATGTCTTTCTTTTTCGGAAACATAGGTAATTCCTCCTCCGGGATTATTCCGCCAATACGATTTGCCATAAATCAGGCCATGCAGAAAGCTTCGGAAATGGAACTTCTCCCATGACCTATTCGCCCATCAATATCATGCGGGCCACCCAGAAAAATAGAATATCATGTCCTGTGACGAGGACAGAATTGGGATAAAATTTTTGAGTTCTGGAGTTTTTTCAGGCCATCCCAGAGTTGAAAAAGGCCATAAGCGCGGAAGAAAACCAAGTATCTAACACATCCTCATCCTGTTTCCACTCGTCGGGGCTCTGCACTTCTGGGGGCAGGCCTTCCCCATCATAGCATATCATTCTGCTCAGGATCATTCAAATGGTACCAGATGGGAATGCGATGCCCCCACCATAGCTGCCGGCTGATGCACCAATCGCGCAAATTGTCGATCCAATGGAAATAAGTGTTTTCCCAGTTTTCCGGAATGAGCTTCACTCTGCCTTTACGACAACTGCTGCGCGTAATTTTTTTCCGAAATCCTCCATCCGGACAAACCATTGCTTGGACATATAAGGTTCTATGGTGGCTTTTGAGCGATAAGAGACACCGACCCGATTGACATGCGGCTCGATTTTTTCCAAAAATCCCAATGTCTTCATGGTCTTCTACAACAGCTTGTGCGAGCCTCCTCCATGGTCAATCCCTGCAAATCGCCCTCCATTTTCATTGATTTTTCCATCGGGCGTCATGATATTGATAAAGGGCAGATTGTGTGTCAGGCCCATCTGATAGTCGTTTGGGTCATGCGCAGGGGTGACTTTGACCATGCCTGTTCCAAATTCGGGATCCACCAGGTGATCGGCAATGATCGGGAATTTCCCGGTTGGCCAAGAGGCAGAACGACTATCTTTCCGATTAGAGCGGCATAACGCGGATCTTTAGGCGATACAGCGATGGCGGTATCACCAAGCATGGTTTCCGGGCGGGTTGTGGCGATCCTGACAAAACCTGAGCCATCTTTTAGTGGATATTTGAAATGCCATAAGAAAGATTGCCGCTCTTCGTATTCCACTTCATCATCGGCAATGGCGGTTTGAGTGACAGGATCCCAGTTGACCAAATAATCGCCCCGATAAATCAGTCCGTGATCGAAAAACTTTTTAAATACTTTCCGCACGGCTCGCATTGTTGCCCTCATCCATTGTGAAACGTTGGCGGGACCAGTCGCAGGAGCATCCCATTTTTTTTAATTGGTCGGATGATGCTGGTTCTCATTTTTTTCTTTCCATTCCCAGACATGCTTTAAGAATTCTTCTCGTGGAATAATCTCTTCGTTTTTTTCCCATGGTTTTCTGAAGATGCCGCTCCACTACAGTTTGTGTGGAAATGCCCGCATGGTCTGTTCCCGGCACCCAAAGTGTTTCAAATCCGCCATTCGTTTCCATCGGATCAGGATATCTTGCAAAGTATTGACCAGAGCATGTCCCATATGGAGGCTGCCCGTGACATTAGGAGGAGGGATCACGATGCAATAAGGGGGTTTGTGAAGATAGAGGATCCGCTTTGAAAAATTCATTTTTTTCCCAAAACTGATACCATTTGCTCTCAATGTTTTTCGGATCATAACTTTTGGCTAATTCAAACATAAATTTCTCATTCACTCTTTAAAAATAATGTAATCGAAAAACCAGTATAAAGGTTTGAAAAAATAATATCAAAAGAATTCCTTTAAGTGTTCCTTTAAAAACAAACGACCTTAACGACTATAACGACCTTAACGACGATAATAAGAATGTCGTTAATGTCCTTAAGGTCGTTAATGTCGTTATCGTCGTTAAGGTCGTTTTATCGTTTCCCGAAATTAATTGAATATTAATAATTATTTTAATTATATTTAATATTATTGATTTAATATTAATAATTATAACTTATTATAACAAGGAAGTTATGTTTAATTTATTCAATAATAAATCTGTAAATCCACATGAACAACTTGTAGAAAAAGAGAAGTTTTATCATGTATCCGAAGGTTTGAAAGATAACAAATTGGCCTATGCCTTTTTTTTAGATAGGAAATCCCATCTTTCCATGGACAAAAATCAGATCGATTCTCTTTCAAAATACACATGGTTTGCAGGATCCCTTACAGCGGAGCGATTTTTTAACCATCTGAAGGAATTTCTTACTTCCCCTCAATCAGAGCGCCTCAATCCGGAACTTAAACAAAGGATACAAGAGTATGCTCTAGCTCTCGAGAAATCGGAAACACAAGGGTATTTGATCGACCTAGCCCGTTCCTCAGATCTCAGATTGATTTTTCTAATTTTAACCGGTCAACATATTGGCGGATCTGTGGAGCCAACAATAGAACAGATCAACAAATTGACGGAGGAAACTCTAAATCAGATCCATTCTCTAAAAGAGGGTGAAAAGCGATTGTTTCTGGTGGGATCGTTGCTGCACGAAAACCGCATATCTGTAGAGAAGCTTAAAGAGGGGTGGGAGGTGTGTTATTTCGACCCTAATCAAACCAAATATAAAAGGTTTCATTGTACAGATACAAGTGCCATTTTTCAACGGGCTTTTTGGGAGAAAGTATATAAATTAAAATTGTCGTCGCATGATAAAGAAAGTGCTATTGGAGAACTGGCAGAACTCGTACAGAAAGTGGGGTCGGAACAAGATATAAGTCCAGATGCATGCACAAGACCACAATGTAGCAATTCCTGTCACTTCAAAGGGCTTTTAGCAGCCCTGAAAAAAGAAATAGTGGTTTCATCCACATCTTCACCTGAAGAGACCTTGAAATATTGGACCGAATTTAAATGCGCTTTCGGAGAGTATTTTCTTCAAAATGCCGCATTGGATCCTGAAGTTAAAACCCATTCCCTGGAAAAACAGGAGTTGAGATGTGAAAGGGTGGAAAAACTGGCGCTTTTTTCGAATATAGTCCGCGAAGGCCGATTCGATGAAACCGTTCAAAGTTATCTGAAAGCGATCAAATCCTTGGATCCTCTTTATGATCTATCAGAATTGGATAAAGAACAGAAAGAAAAAGGATCGCCTCTTAAGGCATTAAAATTTCTGGATGGAGTTCTGGCAAGCTGTTTAGAAAAATATTATTTAATTCCTCCAGAAGAAATGGAGGTCGCAAAAGTTGAAAATCCTTGCGTGAAAAAAACATTTGAAATCCATAAAAAAACTATGAATTCGCACCAGCAGAAATTGGAAAAACAATTGGACGATGAACTGAAAATGGCAGGTTCACCAATCACCCTCGTATTGGAAACGGTTAAAACTGAATGGATCAGGCTTACAAACCAAGAGGATGGGTATACTTTATGGCGTGCGCCTCTGGCAAAGGAGAAAATTGAGGGGTTTTTATCCCGTGCCATTGCCGAACCTAACCTTATGAGACATCTTTCTCATAGGCCTGCCTTTGTTCAAGCTTTGCTTCAGGCCATTCAAATGGGGAAATTAGAGTCCGTTAAAACCATATACGAGAGTTTAAATGATCAGGATAAAAAAGCATTAATGTATGAAATACATCAATTCAGTTCTGACAATGAATATGCTTTTATATCTCTATCGTCCCTTTCAAACATAAGAGAGTTTTATGAGGCCCATCCCAACGATCCGTTTGCAAAAGAGTTTATTACTGTGCTGTCTCAAAAGGCTATAGCCGAAAGTTCTTTAGTGGATATATTGAAGTTCTTTGATGAGACACCAATGATTAACCTTTTAAATAAATTCAAATTGATGAATCCCTCTAGGGAACAGATCGAAGCGTTCTATAAGGAGTTAAATCAGAATGAAAAGTATAATAAACTAGATGAAGGCAACGTCTCGTGGGCTTTAGTGTTGTTATGGCAAAATCTGGAAAAATATATTATTCAATCCGGCTGGTTCGATTTGCTGGAAAAAGCCCCTCCTGCTTTTCTGCAGATTGTTCACACTCCCTTCAAAATGTCAAAGGAGAATTTGCTGGCATTTGATAAATATCTTGAAACACTAAATAATGGTTCACAGCATAGCTCTACTATGCGACGAGCCTATCAGGAAGTGATTGCACTTAACAAATACAGCTATGCTCTTCTGGATGAAATGCCTTCTCTATTGCCCGAAAAATTATATGATGCCCTCATTCCCAAGGAATTAAGAGTTAAATACACTGAATCCAATTTTGATAAAGGTTTAAAAGTACTGTCTCAAATTGATTTTGAGCAATTTGTGAATCTTGATTTTCAAGCCAGGTTGTTTAATTTGACGCTTGAAGATTTGTTGCTGTCGGCTGCACGGCAATCGTCTAAAGAATGGATGTCGCAAATAGTCACTCTTTGTTTGCAACAAAAGCCTGAATTTGCAGCGTGGTTACAGATGTTGTAACAAATTTGGCAGAAAAATTCTCAAAAGAGACGCCAGGGCCAAAAGCAAATGAAATGAAAAGCGTATTTATGCTTCTTTTTAGAGGCCATTTCCGAGCAAGATAAGATAAATGTAAAGGATAAGTTAATCGATTCGGTGCTTACGCCTTGTTTAAATTCTCTCGATGAAACCTCTTTTGATAAATTGCAGAAAATTATGATCAAAATGGAAAAACAAAACAGACCTTTCAATCATAATCCGGAAATCGTGGGATTTCATTGCAGGTTGGTCGAAAAATTTCCCAATACCTACCTTAGTAATTTTTTGGGATGGGCTCACCTGCAACAGCAGGCGAATATTCTTATTGAGATGGAGAAATCCAACCCACTCTATGTTATAAGCTTTATTAGCTACTGGAATGCTATGATCAAAGCAGGTGTCTTCGCACAGAGGATAAGGAGCAGGTGCTTCATAAAATAATCCCCAACAACGATGATTATCCAAAGATAAAATCGATAACACCTTCAGGTTTATTGAATAACTCACTTTTAAGGTCGTTATCGTCGTTAAGGTCGTTTGTCGTTTTCGACCCATAAATTTTATCCGATCTTTTTCTCCTCTTTACATTTTCTAAATGATCGTGCACTATTGTGTTCTTATTTCATCCAAATATAGAAAATAATTTTTAAAGGAGTTATTATGGATTGCACATCAAATAGAATGATAGTTGGTAGTAATGATTTAGAAGGAAGCAAAAATTTTATTGTTATTGAAAGCACACCTCCTGTTACAAAAATTCAAGATGCTGTCAAAGGACTTGAATCTTTTAGCCAGGAGATTGTCAGCTACCAGTCAGCCTCTCTATTCAGCTGGGATTGTTATAGATGTAAATAAATTGGAACCCATTCTTAAAGAATTGGATATCACTAACAAGTTAAATGAATCGGAGCAAAAAGAAGCCCTTCCCTATTTGTTAACTGCTTATAAAGCCCTTGATTTTATCAATAAAAGCAAAATCTTAAAAGGCGAAGTAAGCGATTCCGCTACGCGCATACAGTCGGACTTAAATGAAAAGTGCATGGGAATCGCAAAAGAACTGAGTACCGTATATTCGTTTTCATCCCTCACTGATGCCCTCATGCAAAAAGAGGATCGGGGGAATTATATCCTCCAGCTCAATTCCGGGCAAAACCTTGAATGGGTCTCTTGCGCAACTCATGACAAAACGAAATGCATCGTAACCAAAAATTATATAGATAATATCTTATCTTATTTAAAAAATGAAAAGATCACTTATCATCTTTCTCTGAGGAGATTTTAAAATTAAAAATTAACTTTCTGGATGCGAGTCGATTTATTTAAAAGCATATGAACAAAAAATCGATAATTCGGAACATATTTTTGATCTGCTGCAAAAAATGAATGTATTATTGAGCCAAACCCTTTCCAAATGTACCCCAACGGAATTTGTTGGGTTTAAAAATTCAAAAATCCTCTCGAAACTGGCTTTGCTGAAAGAACAGATCAGCTCCACGGTTTATTTCCCCAATTTTTCGTCTTGATTAATCACATTCTATGAACTTAAAGAATGTGAAAAATATATTAAAGCATGCTGGGCTTTCATAATAGATAATAACAGTTTAAATATCAAGGGATTGACTTTTTTAGCCAAAGACGTCGCTAATTCGCTGGCTTTATACGAGCTATCTTCCGAGGACGACGAGCAAAAGACCTTGGTCGCTTTTGTGTATAATCATGATCGGATGGAGAACTATCTCAATTTTATGCAAGATCGAACGTCTCGTCAGGGGATGGGCGGCTTGTGCCATGCGCCTGTGTACAATGCCATTCAGCCTTCGAAAGAGGCCTTGTCCAAGTTGATTGAGTCTAAAGGATATAAAGATACAAAACTAAAATTGATCACCTGCGGTTTTGGCCTCGATGGGGCAGTCGCCCAAGCCTTAAGTTATATGTGGGCTAAAGACCATTCTTCCTGCGAAACTCGCTCCTACTGTTTTGGAGTCCCTCCCTTTCTCGATGTCAACGCCGCGGCGAATTTTAAGCTCCAGGACAATCATTATGCCGTCAATTTTGAATTGAAAGGGGATTCTTTTTTGAAATCCTCTGTGTTCAATTTTTTAGTAGCCAAACCTTATTCTCCTGATAATTTTAAGAGTATTTACCCCCTCTATAATCGCGATTGGTTTATGTCGGATGTTACAGGTCATGACAAGGAAATCTACGCCAGCCAAATTAAACCAGGTATTGAACAACCTAAAAAAATGTATGAGCTCTATCAGGAAATCTCCAATCTGATTACTACAGCGGCAAATTCCAATCCCGAAGATTTAGGGAAAAATGTAGCGGGAATTTATAAACAAGATCACAGAATTTAAAAATTAGTTAAATCCATCATAATGGAGGATAATTATGACAGCAATATTGAATCGAATCATAGGCTTTTTTAGGCCTAACGTCCAAGGATCTTCTCCTTCCAAGTGGTTTTCTTCATCCAATCAAACGGTAAATGCTACAGATCAGAAGATGGTCAAAGTGGCCAACCGGACAATAAAAATGACGCATCAGGAGGCATTTATAAATTCTATTAAAGATAGAAAAGAAAAGCAGCAGTTGATAAATTCAAGAAATATATTTGAATTCATTCTCACTGTAGATTTTTCAAAACATCCGATAAAGTCAAAAGATATTAAAGCAGCAATGGATTATTGCTTGAAAAAAGCGGCTTTAGGTCATGTAACTGAAGAGGAACAAAGAGAGATTTCAGCTTTTTTGATAAGATCTCGGAGCTTCCAGAGCAGGTATTTAACAGGGCAGAATGCCTGGGCGGCCAATTCGCTTTGCAAAAGCTGCTGTCCCCGATCTGGCTCCATTGTGGGATTTACAAGACAAAAATCCAGGTTTGAAAGACAATACCAACCACCAGCTCAATATTTCTATTGCCAAAGCGAAACTGTCTGCCCAATTGGGTTATGGCATTAAAGCGGCCGGCAATGGAGTGAATGGAGCCCAATTGATCAAGGACCTGGAAGGCAATTATGTAGGCGTTTTCAAACCAAAGCCTGACTTGCAATGGTATCAAATTGGTGAATCCCTAAAACGGTATTTTGGACAAGCTCGCCTGCTCAACCAAAAAGATGAAATGGGCCAGCAATTCGCTGAAGTTGCCGCTTATCAATTTGACGAAATCATGGGCTTTAAATTGGCGCCCGCCGCTACCATGGCTGAAATGACAGGAAATGAAGGCGCTTTCCTGGCATTCTTGAAAGGTTATAAACCCTTGAAAGAATGTGAAGGGAAACTGGAGCAAAGGCATCATTACGATCACGAAGAGAAAAGAAAATGGCAGATGATGTGCATTTATAACTTCCTGGTCGGCAACCTCGATCCCCATAATGAAAACGTCTTCATGAAAATGGACGAAAAGGGCCATATTGGCGAAATCCGCATGATCGATCACGGCAATTGCTTTATCGAGCAAAATCCCGGAGAGGGAGCGCCCGTCGGCAACCAGGGGCACTGGGGGACTTATAAGATTTCCGGTAATGCCTTTACTTCTGAAGTGCGCGAATTTATCCGCGATAACTTGACGGAGGATAAGCTGGACGAGTTTGTTCAAAGCATGCAGCGCGGTCCTTTCTGGACTCTTAAAATGGACCAGCTGCAAAGGCAGCGTCTGTCAGTATTGCGCAATGGCGTTGTGAACGGTGAAATCAGTTCGCCGAGAGAATTGGCGAAGCTGCATACCGCCCGCCAGCTGGATCAATACGCCCATGAGGAATCCATTTCAAATGACCTGCACGAGTCCACATTAATCGGCAGTTTTGCCGTATTGGATATCGGCGGTAAATAAAGGGCCCAAGCAAAAAGGCAGCTCAGGTGAGCTGCCTTCATTTTTGGCTATGGAACACACGTTGATCAAGGTTGATCTATGACCTGATCAATGTGGTGTTCCACACCCTTCATTTTTTTTTCTCTTTTTTTAAGCCGTTTTTCCTTTAATGAGGCTAACGGCTTCTTTTTTTCATCGCGTTTATGTTCAAATCCCTTCACCATAAAATACCTCCTTGCTGATTCGAATGCCTACCATGTAGACCATCGTTTTCGAAGATCCCTATGATAAAGGCTTCTAATTACTATTAATCCTATAAACAGATTTATTTTACAAGGGATTTGTGGGTAAGGATACTCACAAAATCAAATGATATTATCTATTTTAGCTTGCAAATCAACCCGCTCGTACTTCAATTTTCTAATTTCACTTCTTGTTGCTTCTTTTAGTGCTTTTATATTTGTATAAGTATTTTCCGCATTTTGATATTTTTCAGACCATTCGTTCTTGAGGGATTGGGCAGTTTCAAAAAAGGAGTCTCGATTTCTTTTTTTTAGGAGATTTTCAAGTGATTTCCTGTAGGGGCGTAGAATATGTTTTGTTATTTTTTTATCAGTCCTTTCTTCCATTTCTTTGATTCTTTGTAACTTGCTCTTTGTTTTTTCTTTTGCAAATGATAAACGCATGGAATCTGTCTTATTGTATAAAGCATCTAAAAAAGTGGAACATATAGAGGTGTATCTTAGTTCATTTTTCCCTCTTTCTATCTCATTTTTTAAGTTCTTATGTTCTTTTTCTAGGCTATCAATTTCTTTATTTAAATTCTCCAGTTTCCCCTGGTTTGAAAGGTGGCTCATTTTTACATCAACCAAATTTAAGAGCACTTCATTTGATGAAGTTCTTAGATTTAATCTATTGAGCAATCCTTTGAAAAACGATACAATGAAATTTGAGTTTTCATGTTTTTCATTGAAAAGCCTTGGTTTGTAATTTCCTATTTTTCTTGTTAATTTAAGGGTTTTTTCATCAGACTGCCCGTCCAGTTTGTTATCTTTGATTTTTTGTAATGCAGTTACCAATATTTTTCGTTCTTCCTGTTTAAGATTTTTTACAGCCTTTTGATTGTTATTTATATAATAATATAACGTTTTGGCTGATTCTAAACTTATCGACATAATATCCTCCTTGTTTATTATGGTGTTGTAAATAAAGTATATCATAATTTTTTTAAAAAATCAATCTCTTTTATATTTTTTTTTATATTTTTTTTTTGCCCAATTTAGAAATGTTTACTGTAATCCAGTTTTGTGGCATATTCTTGTATAAGAATAAAAACTCGCACAATGCGTGAATAAAAGAAAAAAAAGATGACAGTCAGAGACATTATCATATTAGGCTGTTCCAGCCAGCAGCCCACCCGTTATCGCAACCACGGCGCCTATTTGCTTCGGTGGAATGAGGAGGGATTTTGTTCGATCCCGGCGAGGGTACGCAACGTCAATTTATTTTTGCAAATGTGGCGCCTACCGTAGTAAACAGGATCTTGGTTTCCCATTTTCATGGGGACCACTGCCTTGGGCTGGGGTCGATGCTCATGCGTCTGAACCTGGACAAGGTCACGCATCCGATCCATTGTTATTATCCCGCCTCTGGAAAAAAATACTTCGACCGCCTCCGTTACGGAACTATTTACCACGAGACCATTCAGGTGATCGAGCATCCGGTCAGCAAGGCAGGAATCGTCCACGATGACGGTCATTTCAAGATCGAAGCGGCGTTTCTTCAACATGGGGTCGACAACATTGGCTGGAGGATTACCGAGCCAGATACCCTTAAATTTGACCAGCAGAAGCTAGATGCCTGCCATATCAAAGGACCCCAAGTGAGGGAGTTGAAAGAAAAGGGAATGCTGAATATTGAAGGGCGAGAGATCCGCCTGGAGGATGTCACCTGGATCCGCCATGGGGATAGTGTTGCTGTGGTGATTGACACCCGCTATTGCCAGGCTGCAGTGGATTTAGCCAAAGATGCCAAGGTGCTGCTATGTGAAAGCACCTATATGGAGGAACACAAAGACCTCGCCTATGAGCACTTTCATTTGACTTCCACGCAGGCAGCAGGATTGGCAAAAGAGGCCGGAGTTAAAAAACTGATCCTGACCCATTTTTCCGCGCGCTATCAAAATCTGCGCGATATGGAAACAGAGGCCAAAGCTGTTTTTCCCAATACCGTCATGGCTGAAGACCTGAAGATGATACCATTTGAACGGTGAGGGGGTTACGCATGTATATTGAAGTGTGCTATCGGTTTCTCGACTACTTAAGGGCCGTCAAAAATGCTTCGGATCACACCATAAGAAATTACGCGATAGACCTCAATGCCTTCAAGACGTTTCTAGAGAGGCAGAAGCTTCCACATTTAAAATCTGAAGAACTGCCCGGAAAAATCCATCATGGGCAGCCCCGTCCGCTCAGAGACCTTGCCAAGGATGAGGCTTTGCGGCTTTGCGAAATTGATAAAAAGCAGATACGGGCCTTTTTAGCATATCTGAATGCTCAAGGCCAGAACAAAAAGACCATCGTGCGGCGCCTCTCTTCTCTGCGCAGTTTTTTCCGGTACGCCTGTTTGCAGAAATACACGGAGACCAATCCCATCGAAGAGATTGAAACCCCGAAGTTGGAGAAGAAGATACCCATATCGTTATCGTATGAGGAAGTCGTGCGGTTGTTGGAGCAGCCTGAAGTGAACAGTTATTTGGGGTTCAGGGACCGTGCGATAATGGAGCTTTTTTACAGTTCCGGACTGCGCGTCAGCGAACTGGCATCGTTGGATCGAACAGACCTGGATGCCGGGAATTTTCTTTTAAAGTTAAAAGGAAAAGGGCGTAAAGAAAGGATCGTGCCCATTACGAAAAATGCCGCTCAGTGGATCGTGGATTATGTGAATCATCCCGAGAGGCATATGAAAACTGAGGAGCATGAATCCGAAGCGGACCATGAGGCCATTTTTCTAAATTGTTTGGGGACGAGGCTGAGCACGAGGTCCATTGACAGAAACTTTGACGGGTATTTGAAAGCCAGCGGGTTGGCCCAGAAGGCAACGCCGCATACTATCCGCCATACAATAGCCACCCATTGGCTGGAAAACGGGATGGACCTGAAGACCATTCAGGTTTTGCTAGGGCATAATTCTCTTGCGACCACGACCATATATACCCAAGTCTCCCACAAGCTCAAGAAAGAGGTGTATGACAAGGCACATCCCAGGGCAAAATAGGAAGCAATAGCACCACTGAGCCAGTGAGATCACTGAGAAGGTATGAGATAATTGAGAGAGTTAGTTAATACCACAGAGATCATTCAAGCCCGGAACGGGCTTGAATGACGGTTTCGTTTGTGCGCTTTGCGCACAAACGAAAATTCTATGTCACAGAGCTAAGAGAATTATCTCTGTGCTCTCTGTGTGCTCTGTGGTGATAAACTAACCCTCTCAATTATCTCACACCTTCTCAGTGATCTCACTGGCTCAGTGGTGCTTTTGGACCTTTAAAATGATTGATTTTTCAGGGCTAGTTGTTATATAATTCTCAATAAACCTTCAAAAGAAAAGAAAATATGATTATTCTCAATAAAATTTCGAAGAGCTTTGGCAGCCGTATTCTATTTGATGACGTGACCCTGTCATTTAATGCAGGCAACCGCTATGGGCTGACAGGACCTAATGGGTCCGGCAAGTCCACCCTCATGAAAATCATGATGGGCCTGGAAGAACCCACGGGGGGGACCGTCGTGCTCCCGGACCGAGTGGGCCTGCTTCGGCAAAATATCGAAGACTATCTGGAATTTAAAGTGCTGGATGTGGTGATCATGGGCAATGGGCGCTTATGGGAAGCCCTTAAGGAGCGGGATGGGTTGTACGAAGTAGAGATGTCCGATGATGTGGGCATGAAGTTGGGAGAGCTGGAGGGAATTATTGCGGAAGAAGACGGCTACTCAGCCGAAGCCAATGCTGAAGTGCTGCTTTCCGGCATGGGGATGCCTCATGAATATTTTGAAATGACAATGAAGCAGATTCCTACGGACATGCAGTTTAGGGTGATGTTATGCCAAGCACTCTTTGGGGAACCGCAAGCCTTGTTGCTGGATGAACCTACCAACCACTTGGACCTTGAGTCGATCGGCTGGCTGGAAAAATTCCTTCATGAGTATAAAGGAACTATGATTGTCATCAGCCACGACCGCCATTTCCTGAACTCTGTGACCACTCATATTGCCGATATCGACTATGAGACCATCATCATCTATCCGGGAAATTACGACGACATGATAGTGGCTAAAAGTTCCGTCAGGGAGAGGGCGGATCTGGATGCTAAATCCAAAGAAAAAAAGATCAGCCAGCTGCGTGAATTTGTGGCAAAGTTCGGAGCCGGAACCCGTGCCAGCCAGGTACAGTCTCGCCTTCGCGAAATCAACCGCCTGCAACCCCAGGAATTAAAGAAATCGAACATCCAGCGTCCCTACATCCGTTTTATTCCCTGTGAAAAACAACCCGGAAAAATCGTATTGAAAGTAAATGAGATTGGTAAATCGTATGATGGGCAGCAGGTCATCCGCGATTTCTCTTTGGAAATACACCGGGGAGACAAAATTGGCATCATCGGAAACAACGGCCGGGGCAAAACGACTCTGTTAAAAATGCTAGCTGGAGTGCTGCCGCCGGACCATGGGGACGTCGAGCAGGGGCATAATGTTCTGCCCAGTTATTTTCCGCAGAACCATCAGGATATCTTGGATAAAAAAGAGAACATAAATGCATTTGACTGGCTTAAGGAAAGAAGGCCGAATATATATGACCAGGACATTCGGGGAGTGATGGGAAAAATGCTGTTTGGAGGAGATGATGCTTTCAAGCCTGTAACAGGCCTATCGGGAGGAGAGACTGCCCGCCTGATTATTGGAGGCATGATGCTGTCCGACCATAATCTGATCCTGTTGGATGAGCCGAACAACCATTTGGACCTTGAAGCCGTATCGGCTTTGGGTTGGGGGCTTCAGGAATACAAAGGGACTGTACTCGTGGCCAGCCATGACCGTGACCTGATCGATACAGTAGCTACGAAAATCATCGCTTTTGAGGCCGATGGGATCCATGTATTTGATGGCCCCCTGGAACAATACCTGCTGGCAAGGAATGCGTAACATGGGCCAGAAGAAAAAACCGCTTCCCGCGATTACCCATTTTCCCTCGCCTATAGTCCAGAAAAGGTCAGAGCTGACAAAAGAAGAAAAAATCGACTATATCGCCTCCCGTTTCAGGGAAATCATGGAAGTGCTCGATCTAGACCTGTCCGATGCGTCATTGTCGAAAACGCCTTTTCGTGTAGCTAAGATGTATGTGAATGAGGTCTTTTCAGGTCTGGATTACCATAATTTTCCCCTCATGAGTTATATTGAAAATGATTTCAGACATGAAGTTAAGCCTCACATGGTATTCATGAGGGTCAATTTCAACAGCTTTTGCGAGCACCATTTTGTCCCGATGGTGGGAACGGCCTATGTAGCCTATGTTCCCAATAGGAAAGTGATCGGCTTGTCGAAGATCCCGAGGATTGTCCGTTATTTTTCACGGCGGCCTCAAGTCCAGGAAAGGTTGTCTGCACAAATAGCCGACTGCCTGGCAGAAGTGCTTGAGACGGAAGATGTGGCAGTATCCCTGGCAGCGGAGCACTACTGCATATTGGCAAGAGGAATTGAGGATGAGGAAAGCCATGCCATTACCAATGTATTGAGAGGGCGTTTTGATGCCGATCCCGCTTTGAGGCAGGAATTCTTCGAGGCGATCAACAGAAAATTTGAGTAAGAGTTCGTTTGGGTGCAATTAAATGTGTGGGGTTGAGTTTTTTTTATTACCACAGAGCGCACAGAGAGCACAGAGAGGAAATTCGCATGGCTCTGTGACATGGAATTTTCGTTTGTGCGCGAAGCGCACAAACGAAAGCCGTCATTCAAGCCCGTTCCGGGCTTGAATGACCTCTGTGTTCTCTGTGGACTCTGTGGTAATAAAAATTTTTCAACCTCGCAGATTTAACTGCACCCGTTCGTTTTTAATCCTTGAATAAAATTGCGGTATAAGTTAAAATTTAACACGCCGGGGACCTCATGGGATAAGGCAATCCGAACCAGGTCAGGACAGGAATGTAGCAGCCTTAAGGATCCCGTCTTATGCCTTGAGACAATCTCCGGTTTTTTGTTTTATTACTCCCACACCTGCTTTTTGTGTTTCATTTCCACAGGCGGAGACGCGTTTTGGAGAGGCTGGAACACCCGCTTCCGTTTTCCGATAAAAAGGGCGTGGCTAATGCCTGAATCTCCGTAGATTATTCTGCAGATTTTTTCCAAAACTATCAAAGTTGTCCGATGCTGGCTAAGAAGGTAGACTATCGGATAAAACAGGTATTGTATTATACGCCAGGGAAGGCTGCCTGCAGGGGAACTATTTACGGAAAACCACCATCGGCCTGTTCCCGTACGTTTTTTAAGTTCACTGTGCCTGCATTCAGGATCTTGGGCTGCCTGGACAAAATGCAGGGAAGCTTTAAAGAAATTCAGGAGCTGCAGGGTCAGGCGGTGATAGCTGAAGAGCCATTCCAGCGGTTCAAATTCCGTTCCTGCAAGAGAATGGAATCGCTCCAGGGAATCATCCGAATGGATGTCCACAGCCGTCGAACAAACTACAAGCCCTTCCGGCTTGACCACTCGTGCCAGCTCAGAAAAATAAAGCCTGAACAGTTCTTCGGGCAGATATCCGATCAGTTCGGTGCTTACTACAAGGTCGTAGTGGTCGTCTTTAAGTTTTGTGGCCGGAACAAAGTCCTGGATAGGATGTATTCCGGTATCATCTGCCTTTTGCAGTTCTTTCAGGGCAACTTCAGAGATGTCTACCGCATCTGCAAGGGTATCTTTAGACCGCAGCATCCTGGTAAGGACTCCCGAGCCGCATCCCAGGTCGGCGATGGTTTTTCCTTGAAGGTCCATGTGCCGCAGGACCAGCTTTTGAGTGCGCTCCAGCCGTTCCCTTTCCATGCTATTTCTTTGAGGATCAAATTGTTCAGGATGTCTATGCCAGGCCTTGTCAAAATGCGCCTGGAATTCATGCCGCCGAAGGCGGGAAGAAGAAGGGCTTTTTTCAGGAGAAGAAGGGGTGTTATCTGTTGAAACTATAGTGAGCCTGTTATGAGTCATAAAAATTGTCCTTATTTTGTTTATAGTGTTATGATGAAAAATAATGCAAACCCTATCTATGCAAGCTGTTTTATCGGATCATGTAATCATATTTTTGAACGCCCTATTTTTGGGCAGCCTTTTTTCTTGGATTGCCTGGCGGAACGGTTTTTATGTTTTGCCTTTACGTACAGAAGCCCATGAGCCCTTTCTCATTGCTGCTGGGGATGTAGCTAAGGTATTCGGGCTTTTTTTTGCGTTGGAACTGATCATCTTTCCTTTATTTGCGGGGGCATGGCTAGCCTTTCAACACCAAGAGGTATCCCAACTGGATGTTCAGACCCGAGGGTGGTTAAATGTGTCAGTTCTATTCTTTTCCGCAGCAGCGATCATTATATATACAGGGATTTTGCCGGATTGGAAACGACAGGCTGTTATTTGGAGGGGCGGGACACCAAAAAAAATGGGGGGGATTGGAATTGATGCCATGATGGGGGTGATAGCATGGCTGCTAAGTTATCCTCTGGTCACTGCTGTTGGGCAGTTCGTGGCGATCGTGTTAAGCATTATGGGATATGAACAGCAGATAGATCAGGTCGCTGTACGGCATATGAAATCCGTGCTTCCCTATCCTGTATTATTATCCGGTACTGTACTGGCCGTTGTGTTTTTTGTTCCCTTGGCTGAGGAGATTTTATTCAGAGGTTTTTTTCAGAATTGGATCATTCAAAAGGTTGGAACATGGAAAGGCATCGCTTTGACTTCTCTGCTTTTTGCCAGCTTTCATTTTTCAGTCAGTCAGGACTGGATGAATATTGAATTGCTTTTGTCTTTATTTGTCCTTTCCTGTTATTTAGGGTTTATATATGAAAGGCAAAGCTCGTTATGGGCTTCTACTGCACTGCATGCTACCTTTAATGCAGTCAGTGTTGTATTGATTATGAATTAGGGGTAAGGGAAATGCTATTTTACTTTTACTGTGTCTATTTTACCTTTGGGTGTGGTTTGTATTCCCAGGAGAGTCGGCCGGAGCAGGAAGCTCCCACCCCAAAGAGCTTCCTGGACGCCAATATTTACACTTCCGTTAGGGGAAGCAACAATTTTGGTTTTGAACTCTATAGCCCTTTGAAGAGAACCCTGGAAATTTGTGCATTTCTCCCTATAGTCTCTCTGAAGCCATGGCGATGCCCTTTACAGGTTCGAAAGGGTCGACCCAAGTGGAAATCCGTGCTGTTTTGCATTATCTGAATCTGGTGAAAGAGCAAAATGAGGTCTTTCAATGGCTGAATACATTTTATGAGACTCCCTGGTATCTAGGACCTAATGAATGTCGATTGTTTTTAGGGAATAGCCTTTGGATTCAGAGAGATTTTCCTTTGATAAAAAATTATTCAGATCGCATTCAATTCTATTTCGGACCTAGTCTTGAAAACTACAGATTTCAGCCGGAATCCAGAAGGAGCAAAATATAACATTAATGATTGGCTAAGGGAAAAATCTCAAGGCAGAATAAATCAGGTCATTCAAAAAGATGATTTAGCTGGTAAGCCCGAATGATGCTAATCAGCAGTGCTTTTATGAAAAGTGTATGGTCGACTCCTTTTAATCCTGCCTTGACCAAGGAAACCCCCTTTTTATCAATAAAAACACCACCACTTCAGCTCGATATGATGACTATGTCCGGCCGATTTAAAATTTTCAAAAGAATGATTTAAAGGCATTGGAGCTGCCCTATCGCTCTGGTTTACCAGGGAGATCCCTATTTGTCTCTGATATTGTTCTGCCGAAGTCCAATTTTGATCTTGCTCACTATAGAAAAAAAATTTTATTATGACAATTGGCTAAGCTGGATCTCCGGAATGCGCGAAGAGCGTGTGCATCGTTACAGTTCCCAAATTTTCATAGCGCAATCATTTGATTTGACCCTTTATTTTTGCGCATGGGAATGACTTTGACTTTTTCGGATATGCGGATTTTTCCGATATTTCGACGAGAGGAGATCTGGCTTTCAAAAAGTTTTACATAGTGCTTATTTGTCCGTCGATGAAAAGGGAAGCGATGCGGTATCGGCCAACCCTTTGGGAGTTAGCGATACTACGGCAGGATTTTCGCAAGAAGCCACCATTTTTAAAGCTGACCATCCTTTTCTTTTTGCTATCATGGATAAAACAAGAGGAACATTGCTTTATTTAGGAAGATACTCGATTCCGAATCAAATTAAACTCAGGTTAAAGAAGGAGTAAATTATGCTATCTAATCTTTTCAAATTTTTTGTATGCAGTTTTTTTATTATAATGAGCGCTGATGCTCAAACCAATGCTGCTGCCGAAAAGGTAGTAGTAGTGCCTGATCAAGAGCTAAAAGATTCAGCCGCTGCCGGCGAGGCATGGCTAAATTAGTTGATTCCGGCAACTATCGACAAAGTTGGGATACCGGAGCTGACTTTTCAATTGACCATTACTAAAAAAGAATGGGACAAAGCCTTGACAGCTATGCGTAAACCTCTAGGAACGGTTCAGTCAAGGAAACTACTAGAGCAAAGAATAGCTGAAAATCCCAAAGGCCTTCCGAAAGGTGCTTATATGGTGCTTTTCTATAAAACCGCCTTTTCGAATAGACCCGAAGCCAATGAACTGCTAACCTTGCAACAACAAAACAATGGGCAATGGAAAGTATTAACGTATCACGTTAGATAACCAACAAAATATTTGCTCGCTTGTAAAGCACCATTTAGGCTATAATGAAACTTAAATTATTATAAGCACATTTATTTATGGTTGTAAAATTAATGTCATATAAAGTTTTCGCTTTTGGCCTTTCAGATATTGGAACGGTGCGGGAAAATAATGAAGATGTGTGGGACAAATTAACACCCTTACGTTTTTTTGCCCTAGCTGACGGAATGGGCGGCCACCAAGCTGGAGAAGTGGCTGCTCAAGAAACAATAGGAAAGCTTTGCCAAATCCTTTCAAAGCGATTGAATAATAAAGATGAAAACATCGATCTAAATATCGCCAGTGAAATAATTATAGATGCTATCCATGAAGTGAACACCCATGTTTACGAGCTTTCAAAAGAAGAAGAAGAGCTGCGGGGCATGGGGACAACGCTATGTTTTCTCATTTCCATCCCAAAGGGCTAATTTACGGCAACATAGGCGATAGCCGAATCTATCGCTTGCGCAACCATAAGATAATCCAAATGACTAAAGACCACTCTCTGTTGCGCGAATTGATTGACAAAGGCAGAATAGACGAAGCTCATACCGAAAATTTTGCCTACAAAAATATTATTACAAAAGCAATAGGCACTGAATATAATGTGGACCCCTCTGTTCGAACCTGCGAAGTATTAGATCATGATATCTATTTGATGTGCACTGATGGTTTATCCGATGTTGATCCGACCGAACAAATTGAAACCATTTTAAACAAAAAACAATCCATAAAAGATGCCGTACGCGAATTAATTGAAACTGCTAAAAATCAGGGAAGCCAAGACAATATCACCGTGGTCATTGCCAAGGTTCAACAAGTGCATGAAAAATAGAGTATATCTCGATAATAATGCGGGTACCTGTGTAGATCCGCATATTATCCCCATCTTGATGCAACATTTGAAAACAATCCAGGGAAATCCTTCTAGTACCCATACGGAAGGCCTAGAGGCCCGCAATGTATTGAATCAAGCTCGAAATGTGATCGCAAATTTTTTGAAGGCGAAACCCTCTGAGATTATTTTTAATTCCGGCGGCACTGAGGGTCTGAACACAATCTTACGCGGCATTGGCAACCGCGGGCATATGGTCACCTCCTCTGTAGAGCACCCTGCCGTTTATGCTACAATTAAGTCTTTGGAAGCTCAAGGCCTGCAAGCCACCTATCTGAACCCAGGACTTGGGGTGCCGTTACTCCGGAAGCTGTTGCAAATGCCTTAAAACCCGATACCATCCTGATTGCGCTTATGGCTGTCAATAATGAAACCGGAGTCATGACCGATATTGAATCTATAGCTCGCCTTGCTAAGCAAAGAAAGATACCCTTTTTAGTTGATGGGGTCGCTTGGATAGGCAAAGCTCCAATAGAAATTCATGAAGGCATCTCGGCCATATGCTTTAGCGGATATAAATTTCATGCACCCGTGGAGCAGGCTTCGCTTTTATTCGCAGTGCCTTTAAAGTAAACCCTTTAATTACCGGCGGCGAGCAAGAATATGGACGTAGAGCCGGCACAGAAAATTTATTTGGCATTATGGGATGGCTGAAGCTATAAAATTATTGGCACCAAACAGGAAGAAAATATTGAAAAGATGACCCGCTTAAGAGAAAAATTTGAAAAGAGTATAATTGAACAAATAGCAGGCGTGAGCATTAATGGACAAGGACCAAGAGTGTGTAATACCTCTAACCTTTGTTTTGAAGGAATAGAAGGGGAAACTCTTCTGGCCCGGTTGGACATGAAAGGGATAGCCGCAAGCCACGGCTCAGCATGTGCTTCCGGGGGTATTGAACCCTCGCGCATATTATTGAATATGGGATTAAGCCGAGTTCAAGCCATGACAGCCTTGCGATTCTCTTTAAGCCGATTTACTACAGAGGAAGAGATTGATTATACCATTGAAACTTTGATACAGCTTGTCAGTCAGTTACGAAAATGATAGTTTGTTAAACAGATCTTGGGTGAAAATCGATTTCTAATCCACAAGCCGTTATAGCATTGATAAGAGTAGTAAATTTTGCTTTTCCTTTTTGAGATAAGCTTCTATAAAAGCTTTCCCGACTCACTTCTATTTTAGAGGATATTTCAGCCATTCCGCCATGTGCTTCAACAACATAACGTACAGCTAATTGAAAGATTCCGATGTCGTTTACTTCAAAGCTTTCGTCTAAACATGCTGTTAAATAGGCAGATGCATATTCATGATCTTTAAGTCTTTCAATTAATTGCTCTTTATGACTTCTAAGCTTTCTCATTTTTTACCTCTCTTTAGCGAAAGATACTCACGCCAATATTCTTGTGCTTTGTCTATATCTTTTTGTTGTCCTTTTTTATAACCGCCAAAAAGCAAAACCAAAACTGTATCTGTTTTGTATCCAAAATACACTCTATAACCAGGGCCAAAATCAAATTTCAGTTCAAAAACACCATCACCAACAGGTCCAACTCCGAAATTTCCTGTTTTTTCAATTCTTGTAATCCGAGCATCTATTCGAACCAATGCGTTTTTATCAAGACTTTCCGCCCATTCTGTATAAGGCTCTTTTTCTGTGCTAGTCTTGTATACTTCGATGTCGAATGCGTTAGTCATAAATTCCCTTCCTTTTTTCTCCTTATTGTAGCGCGCGGGCTACTTTTATGTCAATCACGGATTTTCATTCCGGTAATTAGGATGATTGTCCCGGCATAAGATTGAGTATGTAGATCTTGATTCTGGAGTAGTCATCAAAGGTGCCACCCCAATAAGAACTATCTAAAAAAATTGGTAACAAGATCTTTACTTAAAACCCACCAGTCAACATTATTTTTTTTCGATTCTTCACTAGATCCTTTACAATGGCAGAGAAGTGGTCACTAAGCATTCCCTCACATTTTCTCTCCCATTGAAATTGATTATTATTGTCATAATAAAAATAATAATCATACAATAATGCATCTACTATTTGGAAGCATTCAATGTAATAATTTCTGTGGAAATTAGGGAAATAGGGAATTACGTCTTTTAAACGATCCTCAGTATTTATTCCCATGTAAATGGAATAAATATCAGATATCATAATAGTAGGGCGCAAATTGCCATTGAAAAATATTTTTTTTATATCATTTATATTAAATTTATTTGATATATTAATGACTACATTCTGAACCTTTTCTTTAAATTTAATATAAAAATCATTTGCAACACTATGCTCAGGCTTCTTGGGAATATTCTTTAGAATATTTTCCCAGAGCTCGGATTTATTTTGAATCTCATTAAACAACTTTGATACTTGAGCTGCCCGTCCCAAATCCTTGATGCTTAAATGGGAAAAAACCAAAGGAAATATTTCCCTTGGCAGCACATTTATTATACCATTCTGAGAAGACACATTATTAAATGAACACATGTTGACACCTCATAATTTTAGGAGATTTTTATAATAAGAATATTGAACTAACAAATAAAAATAAATAGGAATAATTTTATTGAAATTTTTATGTGGGATTATTTTGGGTTCGAGAGGGCGCTCATTGCGCCTGCGTTGTATTTTTTTTGATTGATACAACTTTTTTATTTCGCGCAGCTTGTGTTCGAGTTCCTGGCGGGCTTTGCTTCAAAGCTTTCATCTTTTCCCGTGCTAGTTTTGTATACTTCGGTTTCGAATACAGTGGTCATAGATGTCCTTTCCTATTTTCTAATCGGAGAAGATATACCTCTATGTCCAGAGCTTCAAATTTTACCCGGATCGGGCGTTCGATTTAAACAGTCCACTTTATTTTTTTTCGATTTTTCACTAGATCCATTTCAATGGCAGACGATTCGTAACTATATGTTGTTTCACATTGAAATTGATTATTATTGTCATAATAAATATAATCCCTCTTTATTATTTCATTCATTCGTTGTGAGAGTGCAATATAATAATTTTTGTGGAAATTAGGGAAATAGGGAATTACTTCTTTTACAAGATTCTCATTTGTCCTGATTCCCCTGTTGGTGTTTTTTTTATATACCTTAATAGTGGCGCAGAAATTGCCATTAAAAAAGATTCTCATTAAAGATAGATTGATAACTACATTCCGGACCTTTTCTTTCGAATTACTATAAAAACTACTTTCAACACTATGATCTGGTTTCTTAGGAATTTTCTTTAGAATATTTTCCCACAGCTCGGATTTATTTTGAATCTCATTAAACATTTTGGATACTTGAGCTGCCCGTCCCAAATCCTTGATGCTTAAATGCGAAAAAACCAAAGGAAATATGTCATTAGGCAGCAAATTAAACGAACACATATTGATACCTCATAATTTCAGGAGATTTTTATAAAGAAATATCGAAGCAACAAATTAAAATCAATATGAAAAATATTACAGCTTGAGTTGTATTTATTTTGATTGATACAACTTTTTTATTTCACGGAGTTTGGGTTCGAGTTCCTGGCGGGCTTTGCCCTTGACCCGATCTATCCAAAGCACTCCGTTAATATGGTCGTTTTCGTGCAAGAAGGCACGAGCTTCCAGTCCTACCAGCTCCTCGGAGAAGGTTTTACCCTCTATGTCCAAAGCTTCAAACTTCACCCGGATCGGGCGTTCGACTTTTCCATACAATTTTGGAATGGATAAACACCCTTCGGAATGTTCCCATTGTTCTTTGCTGATCTCAATAATTTTTGGGTTGATAAAGACTCTCAGCTTCCCGGGTATCCATACGCCTTCAGAATTTTCATAACAGACATGGGTGATAAATAAGGCAAGTGAATGGTGCACTTGAGGAGCGGCGAGGCCCCACCCCTTTACTACCTGCATGGTTTCGATCATATCCCGCACCAGTTGCCGGATTTCGTCATTGATCTCCGCCACGGGCATAGCCTTTTTTCTTAAGACCGGATTGCCATAATAGGCTAAAGGTAATTTCATAAAGTTACGTAGTTTTTTTAATGAGCTCTACTTTTTTCACTTTCCAGGAGAGCGTTTAATCTTTTCAATGCTTTCTCAGCCGATATTCTGAAATCATTATTCGGATCTAACAGACGGGCAATCAGTATGTTATAAGGATCGCAATCCATAATCAATAACTTGGTCAAGATCTGCTTCATGCTTGCTTCCCAATGTGCTTGGTATTCGTATTCGATAATGCTATTATAGCATTTGTCATAGATTTCAAGCATTTGATTTTCATCATTTTCGGACAGAATGTCTTCATCCAACAGTTCTTCAAAATTCACGGTGTTTGGATAGGCAGCGTTTAATCCTTCCAGGAGTTGTTCTCGGTCTATTTTATTAGACTTGAACTGTTGAAATAGGGTTTTCAAGGTGTTGTTTTCCAGAAGGTGGAGCCGGTAACTTCCTACGGCAGGAAGAGCGATTCGGCCATATCGTAATTCATAGGCTATCATACCTAAAGCAAAGCAATCTTGTTTCATTGTATTTTCAGTTCCAATATTTCCTCTGCTCCAACCGAGCGGAGTGACGTATTCGGGGGTATTAGTCCCGCTCCATCCGCCGGTGGCCGAACGGACAGATCCAAAATCTCCCACTTTTGTTTCTATCCCATTTTTGGTCTGAACAAAAAGGATATTGCCAAGTTTCAAATCCCCGTGCACCATATATTCTGCATGGATTTGGCTTAAGGTAGTCAGGATTTGTTTCATAATATTTTTTTGCTCGTCCAAAGAGAGCTTGCCGCATAGTTTATTTAAATCCCCATCGCACTTTTCCAACAACATACCTCGTACCTTTGGGGTTTGTTCGCCCGAAGGTTGTGTAAGATCCAGATGAAAGACATCGCGCAGGATAACAATTCCTTGGATTTTTTTATCTAAAAGAATCTTGTGAGAGTCCCGATCGTTTTGCCAATCTTCTAACACCCTTTTATTATCCATCAACTCCGGCTTTAAGTCTCTCATAACATTTTCACCTCTTTTCAGGTCATACACTAAATTTGCGCTGTTAAAAGTTCCTTGACCCAAAGTCTTTTGGAAAATGATGCCTCTTCGATTTATGCTCCCATCGGCTTTCATGACTTTAAAAGAAGCTGCTTTTCCAAACAGTTTTGTAAAAGGAGCGTCTTTCTCTCCTTTTTCGTTGACAATGCGCGAGGGAATATCCAGTTCACCGTCAAAAGTCACAACTTGATGAACCACTTTTAGAGCAATGGAAAAAACCTTTCCCTTTTTTTCTTCTTCTGTCAATTCAGTTTTCCCTGTCTTATTCTTTAATTTTTGGAATATTTCTTTTAGATGTGCAGATGGAGTTCCATTCATGAGGTATAAGGCCATTCTCATAGCTAGTTCCACGAGCGTATTCAGCTGTTCAGGTGAATGCGAGGGATAATATTTGGCTTTAAATCTATTTTTGACAGCCTCAAGTTGATAACGGGATGATTTTCCTTCAGATGGGTTTTCCGGAAGGACAATTCTTGCTGCATCTATATTATTAATCATAAAAACCTTATATATTTGTTTTTATAACTATTTTAAACTATAAATGTTAAATAATTGTTAATTTAAAATTAACAGTGCATTAATGAAAAATTTTGTAGATGAGGCAGATAAGTTTTAAAGGCAGATAAATAAAAAGGGGCCCTAAATTGCGATGAAGAAAAGTGAGGACTTTTCTTTTGAATTTTTCATTTTCGATCAAAGGGTCTTTTTCAATGATTTTTATCTCTTCACAGCCGGTATAAGCTCGCAAATGGGCGGTAAAAAAATTATGGGAGGGGAGTCTCGTGGTTGTTTTGACCCGATAAACATGGACATTTTTCCCTGCAGGCCATGAACCGACCCAAGGAACAAAATCGTGAGACTGGTGATAGATATGAATGCGGCACCCTTCATTGAATTCCTTTTTCCAGCACTCGGGATATAGACCTGGAGGGTTGTACACATCGATTTGGGATAATTCATGGGGATGGTCCTGGAGAGTATGAAAGGCAAGGGCTCCACCGAGGCTGCATCCGACTGCCCTCACATTTTTTTTGCCTTGAAGCCAGGCATCAATTATGGCTTTTGAGCTTTCGTAAGCATGTTCTCCTACAGATTTATTGGGGCAAAAATCGGTCATTAGAGAGGCTAGAAAGCCGCTTCCCACTGGGTACGTAGTTCCAATAAATGAAAGGATCGGATTGGCAGTTTTATGGGAGGTGGGGGTCAAACCTAAAGAAATAATAGGGGAAGGGGCATCTGGTTCTTCCAGGGGCAGAGTAGTAATTTTGTATTCCACCATTTCACAGATGCCATCCTGCAAGAAAGGAATATGTATCCGTTGATTGTCTTGCGGGTAGCTAAAAGGCAGAATAGCCAGGATATTGCCCAGAAAAGCGGACCAGACAAAGGCTTCCGAATCATTTTTTGGAAGGCAAGCAGCCAGATTTTCCAACTCGGCTTGAAGGATATTTTGAAATTGCTTTAAAAGTTCGGTATCCTGTTGGACAAAAACGGCTTTAAAGCACCGCATTTGAAATAGGTCGGGGGAGAATTTGCGGCCATGAAAAATGGCGTTGGCCAGTTCAGAGATAAGCGGATCGATGGAAGGTGGGGGCGGGCAGGAAGGGATTCCATTTCCTTGATAGACCCCATTTTTTAAATTGAAACTTACTGTACCACTCATGCTTTTTAGTTATGTAATAGGTCCAGATTAGAGTCTTTTTTGTGACATTTTTAGGATAAAGGAATATTAATTGAAAAACAATAAAAAATTCTAATCCTTTCGAGTGACATCCTTTTAAAAAATTTAACTGTTTTTGGTCGTGATCCAAGCAGTCTGAGCAAGCTTGCCAATCGCCTAGAAAGGCCTGACCCCTTCACAATCATGCTTCAATGTGCTTCAATTTGCTTGTAATTATTTCGTTAAGAGAATAAAATTGCATTGACGCGTAGCTCATGGCTCCGCCGAAACTTTTTTAAAGATTTGTAAAGAAAGCCTAAATATATCTAATGAAGTTATATGGATGTTGACAAACCTTTTTCTAAAGCCCTTGCTACATCTCCTCCTAAAGCAATTCCATTGTCTTTATCAAATCTTAATGAAGTAATGTTACACTCTGACTGTCAACAAATTGTTGGGTAAGGATTGTATTACCACAACTTTATGAACAGTTGTAAACTTTGAATTTTATTTTATAAGGAGTATCTATGAGTTTTAATTTATATTTTGACAAAAGAACTTTATATTTTCCCGAGTTTTCTTCTTCCAAGAACAAACAGAATTTTGATCGTAATTATTTTGACAAAAGAACTTTATATTTTCCCGAGTTTTCTTCTTCCAAGAAAAAAGTTCCATCAATTCCCCCGCGACATGATCGTTCAATTGCGGTACCCGAATTTTCAAAATTCCAAATAGATAATAATTCCACCCTCGCTATTAATGATAAAGCCCTAAACATCTTGAAAAACGACATTGGATGTGATCTCACAGACATTTTCAATTCCTTCCTGTGTAAGGAAAGAAGAAAATAAATCTGCAGTTTTCTTGTCATCAAAAGTGTGCAAAAGCCTCATCTTATTTTCCTTCAAGGGGAAGGCAACGGATTTTATGGATGATATCCGTTGTCGAAAGCCCTTGGATCAATGGGACAATGTGGAGCCTGCCCCCGTTAGCGTGCACGGTATCTGCTTCTATGCAATTTTTTTACCTTGATGGCTTTCGAATAAATTGCCAAAATCAAAAAGGGGGTCAAAAGGGGGTCAGGCCTGACATTCGGACATAAAAGGGGGTCAGGCCTGACATTCGGACATTGTGACATTCGGACATTGGAAGGAAAGGGAAAGGGGTCAAGCCTGATCCCTTTGCATCCAGACCAAAATGTCCGAATGTCAGGCCTGACCCCCTTTTGACCCCCTTTTAAATGTCCGAATGTCAGGCCTGACCCCCTTTTTGACCCCCTTTTGACCCCCTTTTTGACCCCCTTTGGCCTGACCCCCTTTTTGACCCCCTTTTAAATGTCCGAATGTCAGGCCTGACCCCCTTTTTGACCCCCTTTCAAACTGCCAGCATTGCTGGCAGAATTAGCTGGACGCATCATGTCTACATTTTAGAAAAGTGCAAAGATCCTCTGGAGCGAGAATTTTATATCAGAATGTCCAAAAGAAATTCTTGGACTTATCGAGTTCTTTTAAATCAGATAGACAACCAGAACTATGAAAAAACGATGAGTAGTCAGACAAATTTTGATAAGAATTTACCGGAGAAGATGAGGCCGGATGCAAAGCTGGCTGTTAAGGATGAATACGCCTTTGATTTTCTTGAAATGGGTGAACAGCACAGTGAATACGAACTAGAGCGAGCTATAGTAAGAAACATCGAGGAATTCTTGCGCGAAGTCGGGAATGTCTATGCATTCATGGGGTCGCAATATAAATTGGAGGTGGGTGACCAAGAATTTCTCATCGATATTCTGTTATAGTCCATAAAGTGTCTGGGGCCGGTTCTTGCCCATA